>JAGTTQ010000001.1:944364-1641864 GCA_018223415.1 Eubacteriaceae bacterium Marseille-Q4139
CTGCTGTGCCTGGGGTATAATCTGAATAAATTGCATGCTAAGATCCAAAATGGCCGGACAGGAAGCCATCTGTTTGAAGTAAAAACTGCATAGAAAAATCATAAAACCGAAAGGTTTTATTAAAGTACGGCAAAAATCCGGCGATCTGCTCTGAAACCATAGGGAGCGCCGGATTTTTTGCTGTAACAAGCAGAAGTGCCGCTCAATCATCTATTTTGATGATTTTGCGACACTCCCTTCTTTCCCCAATTCTTTAAAAAAATTTCGCTGGACAAAATCCAATCATATGTTATAATGTTCGGGATAACCTGACGAAAGAATAAAAAATACCAGCTTACAAGGAGGCAAGTATGGAAAACAGAAGAATTATCCAGGTAGAGGAAAAGGTTCCCTTTAACCTTCTCGTCCCCCTGAGCATCCAGCACATGTTCGCCATGTTCGGCGCATCTGTCGTGGTTCCGTTCCTGTTCGGCATCAATCCGGCCGTTGTTTTATTCATGAACGGCATCGGCACCTTACTTTTCATTTTTGTTACCAAGGGCAAAGCTCCCGCCTATCTTGGTTCCAGTTTCGCATTTCTCGCACCGGCAGGCATTGTCATTTCCCAATTCGGATATGAATACGCCTTAGGTGGTTTCGCAGCAGTCGGCTTCTGCGGCTGTATTCTCGCATTTATTATTTACAAAGTCGGATACAAATGGATCGATATCGTACTTCCGCCGGCAGCCATGGGCCCCGTTGTTGCCCTGATCGGGCTTGAGCTCTCCGCCAACGCCGCTGACAATGCCGGACTTTTAGCGGAAACCATCAATCCGGCAAACGCCATCGTATTCTTCGTGACGCTCGGTTTTGCCGTGTTTGGTTCCGTGCTGTTCCGCGGCTTCCTCTCGATCATCCCGATCCTGATTGCCGTCATTGCCGGATATATTTCCGCCATCGCCTGCGGCCTCGTGGACTTCAGTGCCGTTGCAGCCGCCCCGATTTTTGCAATCCCTAACTTTTCCACTCCGAAATTCAGCCTGGAGGCCATTTTAATCATTCTCCCGGTTCTCTTAGTCATCACCTCGGAGCACATCGGCCATCAGGTCGTCACCAGCAAAATCGTCGGCCGCGATCTCTTAAAGGATCCGGGACTTCACCGCAGCCTGTTTGGAGATAACTTCTCCACCATGCTCTCCGGTTTAATCGGTTCCGTGCCGACCACCACATACGGCGAAAACATCGGTGTCATGGCCGTCACGAGGGTTTACAGCGTCCAGGTCATCGCCGGCGCAGCCGTGCTTTCCATCATCTGCTCCTTCATCGGAAAGCTGTCCATGTTAATCCAGACCATCCCCGGCCCCGTCATCGGCGGAATCTCCTTCCTTCTTTACGGAATGATCGGTACCTCCGGCCTGCGGATCCTCGTGGATTCCAAGGTCGACTATTCCAAGAACAGGAACCAGGCCCTGACCGCCGTAATCTTCGTAACCGGCCTTTCCGGCATCAGCGTAAGCTTCGGCAACGTCCAGCTCACCGGCATGGTTCTGGCCTGCGTCACCGGCATGATCTTAAGCCTGATCTTCTATGCCTTCGACAGGCTCCATCTGACAAACGACCAGGAATAGGATTCCTTCCATAGACATATCGCCCGCCCTGCCAGGAAAGACGGCAGGGCGGGCTTTTTATGGAGCCGGGCCTGCCGCGGCTGTACCGGAGTTCCTGAAATAGCCTGCTTCCTTTTCCGTTCATATTTCGTTCAAAAACTCTTCAAAATCTTTTTACACAATACACATGTTTTCTTCATGATTACCATATATAGTATAACCATAAACAGATAACATCTAATAGAGATGCTGCTTATAAGATTTTTTTCATAATACTCGAGCTGATATAACAGCTATCAGCTCTCCTCCCTTTTTCAAATAATCATTTTGTGAGAAAAGCACCCGGCGGGGTGCTTTTTTCATGCGGTGATAATCTCCGGTGTGGGCGCACGCCAGGCGCACCTTTGTCCTTTCTACTCCCCGCTTCCAGGCGCCCGCACCTCCCGCACAAGAATCACCAGTGCCAGAAGGTTCGGCACGGCCATCAGCCCATTAAAAATATCGGAAACCTCCCAGACCGCCTCCATGGGCCCCATGCCCCCGAGGAACACGGCCCCCAGGTACCCGAAAAAATACACGCCTGCCAGGTTTCTTCCAAGCTTACTCCCCAGGTACGATGCCGCCTGTTTTCCCATATAATACCATGCAATGATCGTCGCAAACGCAAACAGGGCCACGCACATGGACACGGTATAGCCGCCCAGGTTCCCAAGGCCCATGGAAAAGCAGCTTCCGGTCAGGGCTGCCCCATTTCCGAGAAAGTCCGCCAGCCCGTTCCCCATGGTGCAGAGAATCACCAGCGCCGTCATGGTGCAGCTCACAATCGTGTCAAAAAACACCTCAAAAATCGCCCACTGCCCCTGCACCCCCGGCGGCGCCTGCTCGGCGCTCCCGTTTAAGACTGCCATGCTGCCGAGTCCTGCCTCATTGGAAAACACGCCGCGGGCGACGCCGTAGCGGACACACTGGAGCACGCCGTAGCCGGATACTCCTGCCGCCGCCTGACGGAAGGAAAACGCTTCGGAAAAAATCTGCCCGAAGGCCGCCGGAAGCTTTTCACGGAACAGCACGATCACAAACACACAGGCCGCCATATAGATGGCCGCAGAAACTGGAACCAGCCGTTCCGCCGTCCCGGCGATCCGCTTTGCACCGCCGCCGATGATGAAGCCGCAGACCACCGTCAATACGGCGGCTGCGATGAGCGGAGGGAGAGAAAAATTGAACTCCAGAGTCTCTGAGATCGCGTTGGCCTGTACCATGCTGCCCATGCCGAAGGACGCCGTCATGCAGAGAAAGGCATACAGCATGGCCGCTGCCCGGCTTTTCACGCCCTTTTCCAGATAAAGCATCGGCCCCGCCATCCAGCTTCCGTCTGCGCCCTTCTCCCGGTAGCGGATTCCCAGCTCTGTCTCGCCGTAGGCCGTCGCCATGCCGATGAACGCCGACACCCACATCCAGAAAATTGCCCCCGGCCCGCCGGCCAGAAGCGCCGTGGCAACACCGGCGATGTTCCCCGTCCCGATGGTAGCTGCAAGGGCAGTGCAGGCCGACTGGAACTGGGTGATTCCGCCGTCCACTCCCGTCTCCTTCTTTTGAAGCAGGCTCCCCGCCGTCGCCCGCCACCACCGCGGGAACTTAAGAAGCGGGAACAGGCCAAGGCGCAGACTGTAAAGGAGCCCGACACCAAGGAAAAGAGCCAGCATTCCAGATCCCCAGATTGCCTCGTGAAGAATATGTATCATGCAGTTCTCCCATATTTTTCTCTCTATGTTTTATTCCATTTTTGCCCCACTTATGCTATACTGAAAGAAACGAAACAGAACATGTTTCAGCAAAAAGGAGATGAGTGCATTGCCGGGATTTACGACCCATTATCTCTTCGGTGTCAAGGCCTACAATGACCTTCCGAACAATTATTTAAAGCATGTGATATCCAAATACCGCTGGCTCTATCAGCTCGGCCTCCAGGGCCCGGATATTTTCTTTTACAATATTCCGATCCTGCGCCACAGAGATTACCGCAATGTGGGCTCCTATATGCATGACTTTCATGTGAATGACTTTTTCCAGAGCTGCCTGACGGAAATTTCGGAAATCCATTCCCGCCAGCAGAAGGAGCAGGCCCTGTCCTATTTCGCCGGCTATCTCTGCCACTATGTCGGGGACTCCATCTGCCATCCGTTCATTTACGGGCGGATCCAGTATGAGACTGATGTGAAAAGCTCCCACTTCCACGGGCGCCATGCGGCCCTGGAAAACGACATCGACGCGATCCTGCTTCGGAAATTCAAGAAGAAAAAGCCGTCGGAATTCAACCAGGCGGCCACGATCTGCTTAAACGGCCAGGAAATCCAGTTTATTTCCAGGTTTTTATGCCGCGCCATCAACGCCACCTATTACCAGATCAGCGAGCGGAACAATTTCCAGGTCACGGAAGGCATGGTGCGCCGCTCCATCCATGCGATCCGCTTCGGCGGGCGGCTCCTCTCGGATCCGGAAGGGCGCAAGAAAAATAAAATTGAGTTTTTTGAGACCATATTTTTAAAGCATCCCGTGGCATCGCGGAAGTTAGTAACAGATGAAAATCCCGTCGGCGTCAGGAAAACCCTGAACCTGGAACATGAAACATGGTGCAATCCCTGGAACAAGCAGATGGCATCATCGGATTCGTTCCTGGATCTGTACCATAAGACCTTAAACAAATGCCACATGGTCTACTACCTGTTAAACGAGCTGATGAGCGGCGAACGGCCTTTGAGAGAGCGGGACTGGGATCCGTTTTTAAACGAGCTTGGAAACTATTCCTACCACAGCGGCCTTGACGTAGGGCAGCTCCATTACCGATGAGAACACGCGGGCGGCACAGTTTTTGTGTCCTCCGCTGTCACCGCGGCCTTTGACGGAGAGCCCTGTCTCTCCCGGCTGCTTCATAAATGAAATGTTAAAAAGGAGAGGTTACTATGAAACCACTGATTTTACTGACAGGCGGCACAGGCGCTGCTGCCAACGGAACCCCGACTTACAACGTAAACTGCAACTACGCAGAAAACATCCGGCGTGTCGGCGGACTTCCGATTCTCGCTGTTGACAACTGCTGTGCGGAAGAATATGCCGATCTGGCTGACGGCCTTCTTCTGACCGGCGGCAAAGACGTGGATCCCAAACTCTACGGACAGGATCTGAAATATGATTTCGTCATCATGGACGAGAAGCGTGACGAGCAGGAAATGGCTCTGATTAAAGAATTTGTAAAGCGGAAAAAACCGATTTTCGGAATCTGCCGCGGCGTTCAGGTCTTAAATGTGTACTTCGGCGGAACCTTATATCAGGACATCCCGGATCAGCTTGGCGGAGAACACTCCAAAGGCGTCAACCATCCGTTAAAAATTAAAAAGGATTCCATCCTCGGAAACATGTTCGGCGAGTCTCTCGTCATCAACAGCTACCACCATCAGGCTCTCGACAAGCTCGGCGACGGCCTTACGGCGACGGCATGGTCCGACTCCAACGGCCATGAGATCGTGGAAGCCGTTGAGCATGATTCTCTTCCTGTATGGGCCGTCCAGTGGCACCCGGAGCGCATGACCGGCCCGGTCACGAACCCGGAAAACTGTGTGGACTCCATCCCGATGTTTGAGTATTTCGTAAATCAGTGCAAATAGAAGGATAACCGCCTGCTGAAGGCGCGTCCTCCTGTACAGAAAAATCCCGCCCCGCCGGAAGTTTCACTTGCTTCCCGCGGGGCGGTTTTCATTACACAAACAGATATTTTAACAGGAACAGGACAGCCAGGACATACAGAATCGGGCTGATCCTCTCCTTCTTTCCTGAAAACAGGTTGATTAACACGAAAGCGATGACGCCAAGGGCGATTCCCTCGGAGATGGAGTACATGAACGGCATCGCAAAAATAGCGATGAATGCCGGAACTGCCTCTCCGATATCGTCAAAGTTGATGCGGACGACGGCGCCCATCATCATGAAGCCGACGATAATTAGCGCCGGAGCCGTCGCAAAGGACGGGATCGCCAGGAAAATCGGCGAAAGGAACAGGGAAAGCAGGAACAGCACGGCTGCCGTAACGGCCGTAAGTCCCGTGCGCCCGCCTGCCATGACGCCGGAAGAGCTCTCCACGAAGGTCGTTACCGTGGACGTTCCCAGGACGGCGCCTGCGGTCGTTGCCACAGCGTCGGCGAGAAGCGCGCCCTTGATCTTCGGAAGGCGGCCCTCTTTATCCAGCATATCTGCCTTGGAGGCGACGCCGATCAGGGTTCCAAGGGTGTCAAACAGGTCGACAAACAGGAACGACAGCATGATCGTGATGAAATTAAAGCTTAAGAGGCCGGAGAAATCCATCTTCATAAGCGTCGGCGCAATGGACGGAACAGAAAAACCGGCAGAGAAATCCGGAATCACCGATGCCATTCCAAGCTCCGCGTTGGGGACATAAACGCCGCAGATTTCCAAAAGGATTCCGGCCACCCAGGTTCCCAGGATGCCGAACAAAATTGCGCCCGGCACCTTCCTCGTCAGGAGGACAGCCGTAAAAATGGTTCCCGCAAGAGCCAGGGCCGCGCCGATGCCTGTGGAGAAAAAGCTTCCGTCCGCCAGGGAATCCTTAAACGGATAGATCGTCACGAGCGTGGAAGAATCTACCACCAGCTTCGCATTCTGAAGCCCGATAAACGCAATGAAAAGACCGATTCCGCAGGTAACGCCGAGCTTTAATGACTGCGGGATACAGTTAAAAATGGCCTGCCTGACATTTGTCAGGGAAAGCAGGATAAATAAAATTCCCTCTACAAAGACGGCTGCCAGCGCCACCTGCCAGGTGTAGCCCATGCGGATTACCACCGTGTAGGCAAAAAAGGCGTTGAGCCCCATGCCGGGCGCCAGTACAAAGGGATAATTTGCAAAGGCCGCCATGAGAAGCGTGCCCAGCGCTGACGCAACGGCTGTGGCCGTGAAAACCGCGCCGGAGTCCATTCCCGCCTCCGCGAGAATTCCCGGGTTGACCGCGAGAATATAGGCCATCGTCATAAACGTCGTGATGCCCGCCAGGATCTCCGTCCTGGCATTTGTCTTGTTTTCCTTCAGGTGAAACACCTTTTCGCAAAACTCATTCATGTTCCTCATTCCTCCTCTGGTGTGAAAATGATGTGTCAACAGGAACTGCCCCTCCTGAAACCTGCCGCGCAGGCGGCAGCACCGTATGAATACGATACCGTTTATCTTAACATAAACGGCAGAATAAGGAAAGCAAATCTTAAAAAAATGTGTTTTGGGGCATGCAAAAGCGGCGGAAGCCAATCCATTCCGCTTCCGCCGCTTTCAAAATCCTTATCCTTTTTTACTTCTTTGTATCGTCCTTCACCGGCCCGTTGTATTCCTCCGGCTCCGGGCCGTCGCCGTACTCTTCTTCGACTGCCACCAGGTCAATGGCCTCGCCGGCCGCATACGTCTTATCCACGAGCCATGTGCCGTCGGCCGTTCCCACCTGAACCGTCAGGGAGAACGTATCCCACAGGTTTCCAAAGGAATCCGCCGAGGAAATCGTCAGCTCCTCGCTCTGGACGGCGACAATGTCGTTGAACAGCTTCACCATCTCCACCGCATACTGCATGGCCTGTTCTTCCGTCGTGCCGTCCTTGACAATCCAGCTTAACTTGATCGTCAGGGCATCTTCGTCCGCCTCAAAGGTCATGGTCTCGCCCTGCGGGTACCGGTTCGCATCCATAAACAGGCCGTCCGTTTCGTCCTTTACCTGCTCCCAGTCATACATGGACTGCTCTTCCGTCTCCTCTTCGATCAGAATATTCTGATCTCTCGGAAGCGTCTCATCCTCATCATCGTCCATGAACATCCCAAGTCCGCCGTCTGCCGGCGCGCTCTGAGAAATACTGCTCTGTGTACAGCCGCTCACCCCGAGCACACAGACACAGAGCAAGGCAGCAATTTTCCATAATTTCATGTTCTTTCCTCCTGACTTTCCTTCCAAACAGGCAGAACGGGCAGGAACCCCGCGCCACTCCCCTGTAATTAAAAGTACCAAGGTATTATATACGATTGTTTCCCGTTTTTGTAGTCCTTTTCACAAAAAATCACAAATTCTTCAGGAATTCTTAACTTCTCTTTCCTGCCCATCAAAATTTTCCGTATCGCGGACAATATACATGGGCCTGTCCTTTAATTCCGCAAACAGGATCGCAATGTATTCCCCGATGATGCCCACCAGAATAAAGAGCACCGCAAACATGAACGACAAAAGCACCACAATGGTGGCATAGCCGCTTGGCGCCCCGTATTTTGCCCAGGTATAAATCGTGTACACCATGACGGCCAGGCCGAAAAGCGCCACGATGCAGCCCGTATAAATCCCCAGCTTTAACGGCAGGTCGGAAAAGCAGAGGATCGTGTTGACGGAAAACCGGAACAGGCTCTTTAAGCTGTACTTGCTCTCGCCTGCAAACCGTGCCCTGGCCTCGTATTCGATGGTCGTCTTTTGAAAGCCGATGCTCTGGACATAGCCTCTTAAGAACCGGATTTTCTCCCGGTAGTTTTCCTTAAGCACCTGCGCCGCCTGGGCGTTCACCGCGAAGAAATCCGAGGCGTTAGCCTCAAACTTCACATCCGACATACGGTTAATCAGTTTATAGAAAGCCGAGGAAGTCACATTTTTTATAAGGCCGGCCGACGTATTCCTCGTCCGCACCATGTTGATGACCTCATAGCCCTCTTCCATTTTCTTTAAAATCTTCGGGATGCACTCCGGCGGGTGCTGGAGGTCGGCGTCCATGCAGATGACGGCGTCGCCCGAAGCGAAGTCGATACCGGCAATCATAGCGGCCTCATGGCCGAAATTCCTGGAAAAATTCACGACCCGCACGTTCTTATCAAGAGCCGCAAGCTCCTTTAAAATCCCGTAAGAGCCGTCGGCGCTCCCGTCGTTCACAAACAAAAGCTCGTATTCCCAGGCCGGGGAAAGCCCCAAAAGGACGGCCTTCGTCTCGGCATAAAATTCCCGAAGGGCCGCCTCCTCGTTATAGACGGAGACAACCACTGAAAGCAGCTTACCCATATATTTTTATCTCCATGTCCGAATGCTCCGGAATCTGCTTTTCTTTCGGCGGAAGCTTCCGGTAATCGCCGTAAACCTGCTTTAAATACGGATCCCACCCGGCCGGGATGAAAAACCGGCAGTCCTCAAACGGCACCTCCTCCGCCTCGTCCATCCACTTTTTTTCCAACTCCACATAGAGGTAATCCGGGGCATAGTTGGAATAGTAATAAAGGTTCGTCCTTTTCTTCGCATCCTTCATGGAAACGGCCCGCCAGAGCCGGTACGTGACCGGAAACGGGATCAGCTTCCCGATACCTGAAAGCACGGCCACGAAAAGCTTCATGATGCCTTTATAGTCGGAATAGTCAATCCGGTACCGGTGCCCCAGGGCAAACCCGTAGACGATGCACTGGGAGAGCTTCGTTACGGTTTTGACGGCCTTTCCCTCCGGCAGGGCGTCCACGATGAATAAGTCAATGCAGAGGCGGCTGATCTTATCGTCGTAAAACGCCATCTTCCCGGAACCCTCGAATTTCTGGCTTTTGTCATAGAGGATCCTGGGCACGAAATCGTAAAACGCCGTTCCGCCGTGGTACTCGTTCGGCTCCACAAAGGTCATGCCCTCGGGAAGCTCTCGGCGCACCACCTTCGCAAACATCTCATAGTTTTTCCGCGTAAACACCACATCCGCGTCGTCGTCCCAGGGGATGAACCCCTGATGGCGGACGGCGCCGAGCATCGTCCCGGCATCTAACGCATACTTGATCTTATACTTGCGGCAGATGCGGTCGATCTCCTTTAACATCTTTAAATTTGCCTCATGAACCCTCGTCAGGTCAAATGTTCTCTCTTCGCTCACGATTTAAGCCCTTCTTTAATTACCTTTGCCATGTAGTCGATTTTTTCGTCTGTCATGCCGGGGTAGACGCCGACCCAGAAGGTATCGGCCATAATCCGGTCGGAATTTTCAAGGCTTCCGACGACGCGGTAGCCTGTCTTTTCTGCCCGCATGGCATCAAAGCACGGATGCTTGATTAAATTCCCCGCAAACAGCATCCTGGTCTGGACGCCGTGATCTTCCACGTACTGCACGAGACGGTTTCTGTCCACGCCTTCCCGGCAGGTGATTAAAAAGCCGAACCAGCTTGGCGTGGAATGCTCGGCCGCCTCCGGAAGGATCAGCTTGTCCTCTGCCTCCGAAAGGGCCGCCCGCAGCCGGTCAAAATTATGGCGCCTCTTTTCCACGAAGGACGGGAACTTCTCAAGCTGGGCGCAGCCGATGGCCGCCTGCATATCCGTGGCCTTTAAATTGTATCCGAAATGCGAATAGACGTATTTGTGGTCATACCCAAGCGGCAGCTCGCCGTACTGCCTGTCAAACCGGTGGCCGCAGAGGTTGTCGCGGCCCGGCGGGCAGACACAGTCGCGTCCCCAGTCGCGGAAGGAGCGGATGATCTTATGAAGCAGCGGGTTGTCGGTGTAGACGGCGCCGCCCTCGCCCATGGTCATATGATGGGGCGGGTAAAAGCTGGACGTGCCGATGTCGCCGACGGTGCCGGTGAATTTTTCTTCGCCGTTTATGGTGTATTTGGAGCCCAGGGCGTCGCAGTTGTCCTCGACGAGCCACAGGTTGTGCTTTTCACAGAACGCCTTCACCGCCGTAAGATCAAAGGGATTTCCCAGGGTATGCGCGAGCATCACGGCCTTTGTCTTTTCCGAGAGCGCCGCCTCCAGCATGGAAACGTCGATGTTGTACTGTGGAATCGTGATGTCCACGAACACCGGCACGGCGCCGTACTGGATGGCCGGCGTCACCGTCGTCGGGAAACCGGCGGCCACGGTGATGATCTCGTCGCCGCGCTTTACCTGCCTGTCTCCAAGAAGCGGCGAAGTCAGCGCCATAAAGGCAATTAAATTGGCCGACGAGCCGGAATTTACGAGGGAACAGTAGCGAACCTTCAAATACTTGGCAAGCTTCGCCTCAAACTGGTCGGTGTAGCGGCCGGACGTGAGCCAGAACTCCAGGGAACTGTCCACCAGATTCACCATTTCTTCCTTATCATAAACGCGGGAGGCGTAGGGAATCCTGTCTCCCTCGTGAAATTCCTTTTTCTGATTATGAAATTTTTCTGCATATTCCGCCACCATGGCGAGGATTTCCTCTCTCGCCTGGGCTTCTGTCTTGTTTTCAAACATGCTGCAATCTTCCTCCAAGTGCTTAATGTACGGAAATCATTGTCTCAATCTGTTTATCCATGACTGCGGTCACGTCGTCCCCCGCCTCCCAGGCCTTAAACCACTCCGCCGTAAGGCCGATGGCCTCCCTCACATGGAACCGCGGCCGCCAGCCAAAGACGCTTTTAATCTTCGAGCAGTCCAGCTTTAAGAAATTGGCCTCGTGGGGGCCGCCGTCGCTTTGATTCACCCAGGAAAGCCCGTCTCCCCAGACTTCACAGAACATGGTGACAAGCTCGCCCGTTGTCACGCAGTCACAGTCGTCCGGGCCCACGTTGTAATGCCCCGCAAAGCGGATGTCCTCATACTGGGCCTTCGCCACAGCGAGATATAAAAGCAGCGGCTCCAAAACATGCTGGTAGGGCCTGGTGGAATTGGGGTTCCTGACGATAATGTCCTGCTTTTTCATGGCCGCGCGGATGCAGTCCGGCACAATCCTGTCATTGGCAAAATCTCCGCCGCCGATGACGTTTCCGGCCCGGCAGGTGGAAATGGCACAGCGCCCGTCGGAAAAAAATGACTTCTGGTAGCTGTGGGTCACAAGCTCCGAACAGGACTTGCTGTTGGAATAGGGGTCATAGCCGTCGAGGCGGTCGGTCTCCCGGTAGCCGTACTCCCACTCCATGTTCTCGTAAACCTTATCGGTGGTGACGTTGACAAACGAACGCACCGAGGGCGTAAGGCGCACGCACTCTAAGACGTTCACCGTCCCCATCACGTTCGTCTCATACGTGTAGACCGGCTCCTTATAGGAATCCCGCACAATGGGCTGCGCCGCCAGATGAAGGACAATCTCCGGCTCTGCCTCGTCAAACACCTGCTTTAGGTGCTTCAGGTCGCGGATATCGCCGATGACCGAATGCATCTTCTCCTTTACGCCGGCCGCGTCAAAAAGGGACGGCTCTGTCGGCGGGTTTAGGGCATAGCCCGTCACCTTTGCGCCGGCGTTTGTGAGGATTCTGGAAAGCCAGGCGCCCTTAAAGCCAGTGTGGCCGGTGATAAGGACACGCTTATCTTTATAAAATGTAAAAACCTCTTTAAAATCCATGTATCTCTTCCTCTATTCCCAGATCTTCCAGGGCGCTTTTCCCGACGTCCACAGCTCTTCCAGCTGGTTTTTCTCCCTCTGGGTGTCCATGCACTTCCAGAAGCCCTCGTGGCGGAAGGCCATGAGCTCCCCGTCGGCCGCCAGGTTCCGTAACGGCGCCTGCTCGAACACCGTCTCATCGCCCTCCAAGTAATCAAAGACGCCTGCATTCATCACCATGAAGCCGCCGTTTATGAGGCTTCCGTCGTCGTCGTTTTTCTCCCGGAAGGCGTGGATCTGGCTCTTCTCATCGAGATCTAAAACGCCGAACCGCTGGCCGATGTTGACGGCCGTAATCGTGGCGATTTTCCCGTGGCCTTTGTGGAATCTCTCTAACGCCTTTAAGTCGATATCCGCCAGGCCGTCGCCGTAGGTGAGCATGAACGGCTCATCGCCCACATACTCGCGGATGCGCTTAATCCTGCCGCCGGTCATGGTGTTTAAGCCGGTGTCGATGAGCGTCACCTTCCATGGCTCCGAATAGTTGTTGTGAACCTTCATGCTGTTGTTTGCCAGGTCAAAGGTCACGTCCGATGTGTGCAGGAAGTAATCGGCAAAAAACTCCTTCACCACATACTGCTTATAGCCGAGACAGATGATAAATTCATTGTACCCGAACTGAGAATAATATTTCATGATATGCCAGAGGATCGGCTTCTCCCCGATCTCGATCATGGGCTTTGGCTTTAAATGGCTTTCCTCGCTGATTCTTGTCCCGAACCCGCCTGCCAGGATGACTACCTTCATCGTATCTCCTCCTGCTCATCCGTATCTTTAAATATGTTCCAGTGATTGTCCTTTAAAATCGTCAGGGCTTCCTTCACCCCGTCCTTGTGGTATTCCAGGACGGTTTTTAACTCGTCCTCGCTCCTGTTTTCAAAATCCAGAAGAACTTCCCGGTTCCCCTCGTTGTAAATCCGCCGGTTGACGCCGTGGGAAAACTCCTCCGCCGTCGTCACCACGTTCCCGAGAAGGAACACGGCCGCTGTGAAAACGGCGATGGCCCGCATGACCTGCGGGTTTACGGACGCTTTCCCGCGCCGTTTAAATTTCCGTCTGGAAACCAGCCCGAAGGTCAAAAAAATCCCGAGGATCCCGATCTCGTACTGGAGCGCATAGCGGGAGCTCATGCCGTAAAGGTCGTTGGGCATGAAAATCCAGCGGCTTGCCAAAACAAGAAGGTGGTTCATCCCGCCGCCTGCCAAAAGCATCAGGGGGAACAGCGTCTTCTTATAAAGCCCGTAGTAAAAGTTCATCCACACCGCCAGGAAGTAAACGCCGATCACGAAAAGCCCCAAAAGGCAGAGCGCCTCGCCGGGAAGCCAGCTCATGTGCCTTGACATCCATTCTACCCCAAAAATCATGGAAGAAAAGGATTTCAAGAAAAATGTAAGGAAAAATTTCGGTTCCCGCAGGAAAGCCGATAAAAGCGGCTCGTCCACGGCGCCGCTGTACTCGTAAACCGCCATGGAATTGCTCCAGAGGTAGAGAAAAAGCGGAAGCACCGCAGCAATCGAAAGCCCGAGAAGCGTCTTACCTGAAAGCAGGCCGAGCCGCCTGTCAATAAAACCGATGGACGCCGAACCGGCAGGCGCCTGCGCCTCGGCTTTCTTCCTGTCATCCCGGAGAATCAGCCTGTCTTTTACAAAAAGGAAGCCGTAGGTAAGAAGCAGCGTCATGATATAAATGGCGCAGTATGGCCCGGCCACAAAAACCGTCGTCACGGCCGGCAGCACGAAAAGCAGGACTTTGTCATGCCGCCCCCCGTGCCGGCCGTAAACCGCATCAAGAACCGTATAATTCCAGAAAAAGAACGCAAACGCCAGAAAATGCGCCCAGCCTGTCCCGTTATAAAGCATCTCCCATTTGTTAAGGCTGAACATGAAAACCATCATGGCCGCGTACCAGCCAAGGCCGATCCTGTATTTTTTCCCGTAAGATGCCAGAATCATGGCCGAAAGCCCGAAGCTTAAAACGCCCATCACCCGGTCAAAGGTCACGCTGTATCCAAAAAGCGAGACGTTGAGCCCACGCTCGAAGTAATTCACCGGAATCCGCGTCAAAAGATCCGGCACGAAGAATTTCTCCGGGTTCCAGACGTCCGGCAGGTAGGAATTGATGAGCCGGATGTAGTCCGAATAAACCATGTCGATGGCCGACCGGTGCAGATATAAAAGATAAAACAGGACTCCAATGACCGGAAGCCCCCAGTACACGCATTTTCTAAGCTGCTTCATCGCTGCCCTCCAGGCTGTAAGTATGTCAGGCTCTCCCCGCCTTCTTTCCGCGCTCCGCATGGTGCCAGTTCTGCGCGGAGAAAATCTTTACAAGATCCACCAGATAATTATACTGGTTCCATGCCTCGTCCTTGGAATCAAAATTCTCATGAACCGCCTTATTGCCGATGATGCGGATTTCGTTCAGCTCCCATTTGGATACCCGGTCGAGATACCCCTTTTCACCGAGCCAGCGGCAGAACTGCTGGTTCGTCATCGGCTGGTTGGACGGCTTTTTCCGCCTGCGGCGTCCGCTCTGTTTTCTGTTTTTCGAGGCGCCGCCATCCCCCTTCTGTCCGGCCGGGGACGGGGCCGTATTGTCGATCTCAATCCCGATTTCGTCTGCCACGGATTTTAAAAGCAGCTCCAGATTCTGCCGTCCCTTTACCATGGCCGCGTTATACTCGCCGCGGCGGAGCCAGCTTCTCTCCTTTTTCAGTTCCCTTCTGACCTCTCCTAAAAACGCACCGTGGTTTGTCTTTCTCCATAAGGCCGCAAGAAGCCCGCCGCCCGTCATAAGGGCCAGGAGCCCAAGGATCCATCCCGCTTGTCCATCCATTTCCACTCTCCTTTCATTTATTCTTTATCTTTGATGTGCACAATCATGGCAAGGTTCTCCTCGCCCCGCTTCTCCTTGGCATTCTTCACATAGAAATTGCAGGAAAATTCCAAAGAAATCCGCTGGTATGGCGCCACGTCAAGCTCCATGGACATGGAATTTTCCGTGAACACCAGGTCGGGAAGCCGCTTTCCATTCATTTTGATCTCGCAGACCTCGTTTCCCGTGATCTTTCCCGGATAATAGAAGGATAAGACCATCTTGTCCCGGTTCCCGTTTAAGAACACAATTTTTGCGTGTTCGTCGATCCAGCCGTCCTCATAGCTTCCGTAGGCCAGCCGGTACCGCTCGTCCTTAATGTACGAGGTCACATCCTGGTAAGCGTTGTTTTCCGGGTCTTCCCTGAGGATCACCATGTCATCCGTAATCTCTTTTAAGTCAAAATCGCTGTCGATGAAATGCACGGGGAATTCCGTGTCCGGATCCGGCGCGTACACCTTAAAGAAGGTCTCCGCCGTAAAATCGCTCATCTCATACGTATTTCCAATAATATACAGTTCCTTGTCAAAAAAGTCCTCTCCGTATTTCCCCACGGTCTCCTCGGCCAGGGAGTTGTACCGAAGCTGGTTCGGCCAGAGATGGAGCACGTCCCAGGTATCCCGATAGAAGCCCTCCACCGGAAAGAGAAGCGCCATATAGGCAAACACGAGAATCCCCGCCTTCCCCACGAAGGCCGAAAGATAGGAGAGGAATAAGAGCGCCGCCGCATAAACCACATAGACCCAGCGCATCTCCACGCGGATTGTCACGCTGGAGGAGCCGATGCAGAGCGCGATAAAGGCCAGGAATAACAGGACATTTTTTAAATGGGAAAGCCGCCGTCCGCTATCGAGCGCCCAACGCACGGCAAAAACCGCCACAAGGACGCCGAGGATCCCCCAGCAGGCATGGATCATGTTTTTGATATTGTCCGGGGAATCTGCGAAAGTCATGCCGCAGAGGTAATCCGGCCCCGTCCCGACACCGAAGACAAAGCCCACCTGTTCCCACGCATGGGCCACCGCCTCAGCCGTATCAAACGTATCGGCCACGTCGGTACCGCCTGTGCCGGCCGGCGACAGCGTCCCGATGGTAAAAAGGCGGATCAGCATGATAAGGCCGAAAATCCCGATGCTTAAAAGAAAAAACTGCCATTTCGGCGTGCGGTATTCTTCCTCCGTCCGCCTTCTTCTGCTCTTTCCGTAGGCCGCCTCCATGTCACCGTCTGATTTCTGCGCCTTCTCCCCCTGCCCCAAAAGAAGCGCCAGAAGAAGCAC
The DNA here is from genome assembly GCA_018223415.1 of Eubacteriaceae bacterium Marseille-Q4139. Classification (NCBI taxonomy): domain Bacteria; kingdom Bacillati; phylum Bacillota; class Clostridia; order Eubacteriales; family Eubacteriaceae; species Eubacteriaceae bacterium Marseille-Q4139. Next base: position 960,487 of record JAGTTQ010000001.1, read on the forward strand.
CGGGATTAACGCCATGTACCGCTCATGGATGAAGCTGGCACAGAAATAGAGGACGTTTGCAAGAAGATAGGACTTTCCGTCCCGCTCGTTGACATACCGGTAAAGGAAGTACAGGATGCCGATGGCTGCCCACAGCCCCATGCTCTCCATGGTGCCGTAGAGCTGGCCGATCTGGTAGTAGGCCATGCGGGAAAGGAGGTAAGCCACGGAAAGGGCGATGCTCACAAACCGTCTCCCGCCGATCCGAAAGGCAATCCGGTAAATGGTAAAGGCGATGGCCGCGTTTAAGACGATGTTGATCGGCACAATCCATGTGACATGATTTCCAACAAACGCAAGCTCCAGCCAGGAAATCAGGTAGTACAGGAAACGAAAGCGGGTGCTGCCCATGGGAAACACGTACTCCAGGAAACTCTGCTCGCCGTAGCAGGACCAGAGGTACAGATCATCCATATAAAGCCCCTTGATCGTAACGCCGCGGTTTACAAAAAAGCCAAGTCCTAAAAGCAGGGCAAAGACTAAAAGCCCGTCCTTCCTTTTCTCAAATTCTTCTGCCATTCTGTTTTTCAAGTCCATCATTCGTTCCCCTTATTGCTGTTCTCCAGCCCAGTATTTCGTAGAAAATTCTTTTAAGACGGCGTCCGCATCCTCCGGCGGCGCCGGTTCCGCATCAAAGCGCCCGAGAGCGTTCCCGTTTTCGTAAAGCATGTCCGTCATGTATCCCTTTTTCAACATGACAACGACGTTGTTCCAGCCGTCTGTCCCCGGCTTTAAGTAGCCGCTTCCCAGGTAAATATAGTCGGTTCCTGCGTAATTTAAGTAACAGACCAGGGCCTCCGGGCTGGCGGCCAGATAAAGATTCCCGTCGCTCCCCTCGATGTCCGTATAGCTCTGTGCATTGCACGGGAACAGCAGCATTTCCGGCTGGCTCCCGATCACAAGGGCTCGTGTCTCCTCATCGGCCGCCAGAATGTCCCAGATTTCCCGATTCCCGTCCGCCTTTAGCATCGCCTCGTTTTCCGCCGCATGATCGTAATAGCCGGCATGGAAAACGCTCACCGGCGTAAGCCCCAAAACGCCGGCCCAGTTGCTGACCGCCATGATTGTCATGTTGAAAAGCGCCGCCGGGACGAAAAGTTCCACCGTCAGATGGGCCAGGACGGCATTCTCCATCTTCCCGATGACAATGACTGCAAGCACTGCGAACAGACAGTACAAAAGCATGAAATAGTTTCCGTCCACCTGCCATAAAAGGTAAAGGGCCGCAAGGCTTGCCGCGCCAACCGAAAGGAATAGAAAAAGCAGGCAGGAAAGCGGCGCCTTCTCCCGTTTTTTCCCTTTTTTCATCCGCACAATGGCCGGAACCAGAAAAAGCGCCAGAATCATCACAAGAAACGGCGAACCCCATGCAATCCGCACATGGGCCATGTCTTCGCTCACCGGCGCTAAAAGGACGCCGTAAAGCCGCCTGACAAAATGCCAGACCCCTTCCTTTGAAAACGGGGAGCCGCCGTTTGAGGGGAGCGCGGCAAACCAGAACGGATATTTCGCATAAAATCCAAGCTTTTCCCAGATCTCATAAAAAACCGATGTGATCGGGACGCCAGTCAGATGAAACGTCCGGAGCCACACAAGAATCCACATGGCCGCCGTCGGAATCACGGTCTGCCAGAGGCTTTCCCTAAACCGGAACCGGAGGTTTTTCGTAATCAGCATGTAAAGGATGGCCGTCCCAAAAACGGCTGTGGAAAACACAAGCGCCGTCGGCTTCATCACAAGCGTCAGGAAATAGGCATCAAGCGCGATCACCAGATAGGAGTCCCGCCGTTTTTTCAGGTACAGGAGCAGAAAGCAGATCATGATAAGCTGGTACAGTACCGTCACCATGTCTGTCTTTGCCGATATGGCCATGTTCATGACGCCGGGGATGCAGGAAACCATCGCCGCGCAGAGAAGACTGTAACGGCGGCTCACAAATAACTCCGCAATTTTCCCGCAGGAAAACAGGACGCCGGCGGCCGCCCACACCTGGAATGCCAGAAAAAATCCGTAGGACGGCAGGCCGGAAAGCGGCAGAAGCAGGATCTCAAGGCCCTTCGGGTAGGTGTAGACCACATTGACGCTCCCCAGGTTCTCATAAATCCCGTTCCCATTGTTTAACACATATTCCGACCGGAGGCCATAGTGAAGGGAATCGTAATCCAGGCAGATGTTCATCCGGCCCGCCTGCATAAAAAGGATCGCAAGCATCACGGAAACCATAACCGCCGCCGTAAAGCTCATGGGCCGCTTTTTCACAAGAAACCGTTTCCGCCAGGACGAATTCACAGAAAGCCTTGCCGCCATGCGGGACGCCGCAGGCACCAGATAAACGGCCGCAAGGAGCGCCGTCAGGATCCTGGTATGGGCGATGCTTCCGATTCCCGCAAGGGACAGGAGGCAGAAGGCTAAAATCATAAGGCCGCTTCCCAGGACGAAATCTGCCATAGCCGTAATCTCATGGAATTCCAGGAAGCCGTTTTCGCCTTTTTTTGCTGCCCCGCCTGCTATCTGGCGGCGGAGCGTGCTCCCGAGCCGGATCAAAAGAAGGACGTAAAGCCCTGACACGAGAAGCGGGAAGAACGCCCGGTGCAGCCACGAAAAGACTGCGCCTGCCAGAAACAGAAGGCACCACCGGACGACCGGCACCCGGCACCTTTTTAAAATGAGAAAGAACACGCCGAAGAGGACTGCCGTTTCCAAAAGCAGCCCCACACTCTCCGGCTCCCAGAGCCGTTCTCCGTCGACACCTATGACATAAATCTGGCCGATCCCGATTAACAGGGCCGCCGCCGTCACCATTGCCAGAAAGATGAGGCAGGCCCATTCCTTTTTCTTCATGTCACCCCCGCGTATGTCCTATGCGATAAAAAAGTGTGCGCTGCGGCGCACACTCGCGCCGGAGCGCGGCTGCGTCAGCAGCCATATTCCTCTGCGCGAAGTGCGCATCCTTGCGGAGCGTTTTTGTTTCATAGGACGCAATTTTCTATGAAACAAAAAACCGCTCCTCCAACATCAGGCACAGGGCGTGATACACCGGAAGATGGAGCTCCTGGATCTTATACGTTTCCGTCCCCGGAACGACGATGGCCGCATCCGCAAAGGCCGCCAGCTTCCCGCCGTCTTTTCCCGAAAGGCAGAGAACCTTCATGCCCTTCGCCCGCGCCGTCACGGCTGCGTACATGACATTCTCCGCATTTCCGGACGTGCTGATCCCCAGGAACACATCGCCCGGCCGGCCGTAGCCGTTGACCTGCTGTGCATAGGAAAGCGTGCCGTCCACGTCGTTTGCAAAGGCCGAGGACAGCGCCGCATGGCCCGAGAGGGCGATGGCCATAAGCCCGCCCTGGAGCTTTTCGGAAAGCTCGGCGCCGCGCACGTGGTCTGCCTCCGACAAAGCTCTTGCCATCTCTTCGCCCACCGGGCGGCGTTTTACAAAGCCCTTCATCAATTCTCCCACAATATGCTCCGAATCGGCGGCACTCCCGCCGTTTCCCGCAATTAAGAGCTTTCCGCCGCCTGCGTAGCAGGCCTCGAGAATCTCATACGCCTTCCGGATTTCCCCCTTTACCGCTTCCAGCGCTGGATAGCGAAGAACCAGTCCGTCCAGTATTTCTTTTATCTTTTCCTGCATGTCCATGTCTCCTGTCCTGTTTTTGTGCACAATGATAGAATAGCCGCTTACGCGACTATTCTCCATATCCGTTCACGGATATGGGCCTCCGGCGGATTCCAGCGCCCGGATTTTTGCGGTGTACGCAAAAACCGGCATCCGCAATGATAGAATAGCCGCTTACGCGACTATTCTATCATATATCATCCCGTCTTTCCATAAGGTTTTCGTGTTTCGGACGAAAAAACGCCCCTCCATGACCGGTGGAGGGGCGAAATCTATTGGTGCGGGCCAAAATGACCGGTTTTGGCCTGCACCGTCCAATTAAGGGGGAGTTGTCTAGCTCTCAAGCGGATTCCATACGAGATCCATGACCTCTTCTTCCTGGCCTTCCTCGTATGCCGTAATCAGATCAAGACGGATGTAGTCTGCCACGATCTGCTCAAGTCCGGCTTCGCTGAAATCCTTGTCGATATCGAAATCCAGAACCTCAAACATTTCAAGGTTCATGTCGTAGTCTCCGGAAATCATATTGTTGTCTAAAAGCATCTGGACAGCCTCAGCTCCATTCTCTTCCATCCATTTGCTTGCCTTGCGGACGCAGTCCGTGATCTTCTTCGCCGTAATCGGGTTCTCCTCTACGAACGTCTTGCTCATGGCAAGTACGCAGCAGGGCTCTCCGGCGAAGTCGTCGTCAAGCAGGGAACGGACGCATACAAGCGTTCCATCCTGAACGAAAGGATATGCATAAATATCGGTAAACAGGGATGCGCTGATTTCTCCGCTTTCCATTGCGTTGATGGCAGCGTCGTTTTCTACCTGCATGATCTTGATGTCGGTGAGCGGGTTGATGCCGTCCACGTCAAAGAAACGGCAGGTAATGTTATAGCCGCTGGAACCGATGGGATCCGGTGTGGAAACATTCTTTCCAACCAGGTCAGCCGTCGTCGTGATGCCGCTGTCTGCCAGAGCATATAAGGAACGGCAGCCTGTATGGGCGCCTGCAACGAATTCCAGGTCTACGCCGTTGGTAGCCGGCACTAACATCGTGGAAATGTGGCCTACTGCCAGGTCGGCAGCGCCCGTTCCAAGTGCCTCCGTATAGGAGCTTCCTGCTACCATCTCAACCTCAATGCCTTCTTCCTCATAGTAGCCAAGGACATCGGCAAACCACGGTGCGGAGGTACAGTTTCCGCCTGTATAGTAGTAAGTGACGGGCTTGCCGTAAGCCGGCTCAGCCTTCCATGCCTCTTCATCGACTTCTGCTGCCGCCTCGGCTGCTTCTGTCTCCTCGTCACTTGCTTCCTCAGACGCAGCTTCCGTTGCCGCCTCGGCCGTCGTCTCTGCTGCCGTTGTCGTTTCTGCCGCTGTCGTCTCTGCTGCTGTCGTCTCCTTTGCAGCCCCCTGCTCGCCGCAGGCCGTAAGGCTTAAAGCCATGGCAGCACAGAGCGCGCCTGCGATCAGATAGTGTCTTTTTCTCATAATCGTTCTCCTCCGTTATAAAACATATATATTTGAAATCATCAGGCAGTCTTTTCGCCGGAGCCGTAATCCAAAAGCTCCAGGATCTGATTCCTGTATTCCACAAATTTTGGGCCGCTCCGCTTTCTCGGATACGGCAGGTCGATCTTAATGTCCTTTTTAATCCTGCCAGGCTTGGCCTCCATCACGAGGACGCGGCTTCCCATGTAAATGGCCTCGTCGATGTCGTGGGTCACCATGACGATAAGCTGTTTCCCCTTCTGCCACATGTGAAGGATCTCGTCCTGGATATTCATCCGTGTAAACGCGTCCAGGGCTCCGAGAGGCTCATCCATCAAAAGGATGTCCGGCTCGTTAATCAGGGAACGGACGAGGGCAACGCGCTGTGCCATACCGCCGGAAAGCTGTGCCGGATAGTCGTTCCGGAAATCCTCCAGGCCGATGAGCTTTAACATCCGCTCGACCTTCTCTTCATTTCCTTTATATGTATTCTGCATCCGCAGGCTGAAGGAGATGTTCTTCTCCACCGTCAGCCACGGGAACAGCGTCGGTTTCTGAAATACCATGCCGCGGCTCGGGTCCGGCCCTGTAATCTCCTTTCCGTTGACGGAAAGATGCCCTGTCGTCGGTACCGTAAGGCCGGCAATCAGCCTTAAAATTGTGGACTTCCCGCAGCCGGATGTGCCGACGATGCTGACAAACTCGCCGTCCCTCATGACCGTGTTAATGTCCCCGAGGGCGTGGGTGATATCGTCGCCGTCCACCCTGGCAAAGCTTTTGGACACATGGTCTAACTTCAGTACAATCTCCTCTGCCATTACTTCACCATTCCTTCCTGCCATCTGAGCGCCCTGCTCTTTATGAGCCCCAAGAGCTTCGTGACTGCCGTGAAGATCAGGCAGATGATGATGATGGACGCATACATTTTATTGTACTGGGCCCATGCCTTCGCCCAGTTGATGTACCAGCCGAGTCCGGCTTCCACGCCGATCATCTCGGCAATCATGAGGGCGGTGCAGGCGATGCTCATCCCCTGGGTCAGCCCCTGGAAAATGTTCGGGAGCGCATGGGGAATCGCCACGCGGAACACCATCTGATGCTCCTTTGTCCCAAGTGTCCTGGCAGCCTCAAAATACGACACATCCACGTTGGAGATGCCGGTCATCGAAGCCATGGTTACGGAGAACCAGACGCCGAGGCCGATGACGATGACGGCGCCCATGAATAAGGACGACGCGATTACCATCATAAGCGGGATCCATGTGGACGTGGGGATCGGCCCCAGAACCTTTAAAATCGGATCCACCCAGTACCGCACCCGCCTGCTGTATCCGCAGGTGATGCCGGTGATGAGCCCCAGGATGGCGCCGCAGAAGTAGCCTGTAAAAAGCAGCCGCAGCGTGTGGGCGGCGCATTCCAGAAGATATGCCCGGTCTTCAATCATGATATTGAAAATATCGTTGAACCACGGGAAGAACGGGTACCTCAAAGCCCCTGTCTTTAACGTCATGTAATCGTAAAGCGACAGCACCAGAAACAGCACGCCGTATAACGGTGCCATGTAGCGGAGCTTGTCCACCAGCCGCTTCTTCTTTCCCAGAACACCGTACACGAGAAAGACCGCGTACAGCACCATGAAAAACAGCAGGAAATACACGTATGTCATCGGATCCTTATTCTTCCTGAGATTGGGGATCTCCCAGTATTCCCATATCGCAAACAGGCCGCAGGCCAGGGGAAACAGGAGAAATACCACGTCAAGCCGCTTTTCCAGCCAGGTTTTTTCCTTTTCCTCCATCTCCCGGAGCTGTTCCTTTGTCATTTGCGGTTCCAAATTTCTTTCCTCCTACAAAAGCTCGATAAATGCAGCCATTCTTGTGTTGATCTGTCCGATGTCCGCCTGGGAATAGTCGGTCTCCACCACCGTATAGGGGATTCCCTTCTTATCCTTCACAAGCTGGCGTACCATCGCCGTCTCCACGTTGTAGGTATGGCATGCCTGGAGCACCAGATCCACAACGCCGTCTACCTTGAAATCGTCGATTAACTTCTCAAGAAGCGCCATGCGGTTGGGATTCGGCGACATGCAGGAGCAGCCGATGTTTAAATATTTCCGTGCCAGGGCATCGTAAACATCCGGATTCTCTTCGTCCACCGGATCCAGAGGCTTCATGCCGGAGCAGTTCTCGAAGCAGACAACAACACCGCCGTTGGCCTCGATGGCGCGCACCACCTTAAGCGCGGCGCCGCCGGACGGGGAACCGGTTAAGAGGATGCGTTTCTTCTTTCCAATATTCTTTCCGGCCGCGTATTCGGCCTCGATTTTATCTGTGACGGCATTCAGCTCTGCGGCCAGCTCTCCTGTTTTCATCCGGAAGCCGGAGCCATAAACCGTATTGACAATGTCCAGTCCCGTAACCGGCGCCGGATCAAGCGTCATCACATACTGAAGCCGGTGAAGGGCGGCCTGGATCTCGTTTCTTTCATGAATCTGTGCCCGGATGGCTTCTTCTGTGATAGTCGTCTCGAATTTTTCCTCCAGAAGCTCTTTGAATTTAATCAGCTCATTCTTATAAAGCTCAATGCCTGCCTCCGTCTGCTTGTTGGGAAGCTCGATGACATGAACCGGCTTGAACTCCGCTAACATCTCATACATTTTCTTCTTCCCGTCGCAGGTAGTCTCGCCTACCACCAGATCCGAGAAATAGAAGTACGGGCATTTATCTGTTTTTGCAAAGCCGTAGCTGGACTTGATGAGCGGACAGAGGTTTCTCGGCAGATCCTTTTCCGCTTCCGGGATTGTCTCGTCGGAGACAGAACATAAGCCCACGACGGCAGCCCCCATGGCCTGAGGAATCTCCCGCGGCAGATACGTGCAGAATACGCCTACAACCGGCATTCCCTGATCCTTCAGTTCCTTAATCGTCAAAAACGACTGCTTTCTCGCGTCCGCAAACTCTTCAAAAATTTCCGGCAGGTCTTTTCTAAGTTCCATGCTGCTCTTCTCTCCTTTTTCTTGTATGTCCTACCGCGCCATGCGGCGATAGCCTAAAACGGCAGCTCCGATGGCGCCTGTGTACTGGGCCAGCGGATCCGTGTACATATTCTTTGCCTTCATATAATACCCAAGGGTTTCCCGCATGATCTCCGACTGGGCCAGACCGCCGGAAAAGAAAATCCTGGAATTTTCGTGAGCCAGTTTCTGGGCGAACACAGCCGTCCGCCGGCAGATGGAGTGGACACAGCCCAGGACGATATCGCCGGGATTTTTCTCCTGCGCCAGAAGCCCTACGATTTCGCTCTCTGCGAACACGGCGCACATGCTGTTGATGGGCACCGGCGTACAGCCGGCTACAAACTCATCGAGATGGCTGATGTCGCTTCCGATCCGCGCCATGATCATTTCCATAAAACGGCCGGTTCCCGCCGCACATTTATCGTTCATGAGGAAATCCGTAATCTGCCCGTGACCGTCCAAAAGGATCACCTTGCAGTCCTGGCCGCCGATGTCGATGACCGCCTCGCAGCCGGGACAGAGGTAGGCCGCGCCTGCGCCGTGGCAGGTGATTTCCGTTATTTTTTTATCTGCTTCCTTTAAAAGCTCCCGGCCGTATCCCGTGGTGACGACGATGCCCGTTTCGTCGGAATGCATCTTCGCATAAAGCTCTCTTAAAACCTTTCCGGGATTCATGGCCGTGGATTCCATCCGGTACGATGTGACGCTCGTCCCGTCAAACAGGACGCCCTTCGTCATCGTGGAGCCGGAATCAATGCCAAGACTCAACATACTGCTTCTCCTTTTTTTACATAACAGCTACATTATAGTGGATTCGTTTTCCAGCGTCCAATCGGAAAAATGTATAGATTTTTTTGTTGGATTGAAAAAGTGTATCGGTGAGAGATGCGCCTTTTGCTTCATGGGAAACCCAGGTTCCCGTGAAATAAAAAAAGGCCTCCCGGATTTCTCCGGAAAGCCCTGTTTTAAATCGTATGAAATTCCGCCCAGAATTACTTAAGAGTAATCTTAGCGCCCTCAGCCTCAAGCTTAGCCTTGATGTCGTTAGCCTCTTCCTTGGAAGCGCCCTGCTTAAGAACCTTCGGAGCACCGTCAACAACGTCTTTTGCTTCCTTAAGGCCAAGGCCGGTAACTTCACGAACAACCTTGATAACTTTAACCTTGTTCGGACCAACCTCAGTAAGCTCTACGTCGAACTCGGTCTTCTCTTCCTCTGCTGCACCTGCGCCAGCGCCTGCTGCTGCTACAACAACGCCTGCTGCTGCGGATACACCAAACTCTTCCTCACAAGCCTTTACTAACTCGTTTAATTCTAATACGGATAATTCCTTGATAGCTTCGATAAATTCAGCGGTAGTTAACTTTGCCATTATGATTTACCTCCATAAATATTTTCTATACACGATTTTGTTTCCACGAAACTTTTATGCGGCCTGTCTCCTTTCGGACGCTATGCCGCAGACCGAACGGCCGGGACACCGTATGTTCCCGGATCCGGAACCTTTTTTATGCCTCCGCAGACTCGGCAGAACCGCCGTTCTGTGCCTCTGCGATCTGATTGAGGACGCGTGCCAGGTTTGCAATCGGGGACTGGATGCTTCCAAGCAGCTTTCCGAGAAGTTCTTCTCTGGACGGGATGGTAGCGATCACCTGGATGCCCTTCTGGTCATAGTATGTTCCCTCAACGACGCCGCCCTTTAATTCGAGCTTGTCAGCCGTCTTAGCGAACTGAGCTAAAATTCTTGCCGGAGCGGTAGCATCTTCCTTGGATACTGCCAATGCTGTCGGTCCTTCAAGATTAGCCTCAAGAGCCTCGAACTCTGTTCCCTTTGCAGCGAAGCGGATCATGGTGTTCTTATATACTTTATAAGTAACGCCGGCTTCTCTTAACTGCTTACGAAGGATTGTATCCTGCTCAACAGTCAGTCCGCGGTAGTCAACGACAACAGCGGATTTCGCTCCGTTGAAAAGCTCAGCAATCTCAGCTACGATTGGCTGTTTTAATTCAACTTTTGCCATGAATGGTTTACCTCCTGTTTTATTTTGGGACAGCCGCAGGATGCGGCCCGTCAGTATTGTAAAGCCGTCACAGCACTCAAAACCATTTTTATGGAAAAAGGCTTCTCCGCCCAAAGACGAAGAAGCCTACAAAATTCCGGTGTGAGTTTTGTATGTTCCTCGGCAGGTGTTTCTACCTTACGCCTTGCGGCACCTGCTGTCTTCGGCATTCAATACTCGCGTATTGTATCATGATATATTCGGAATGTCAATCACTTTTCCTGTTAAAACGGGAAATTAGTTCACTAATTTTGCCACGTTTAACTTGATGCCCGGGCCCATGGTGGAAGTCATGGTTACGCTCTTTAAGTAAGCGCCCTTAACGGTGCTCGGTTTTGCCTTGATGATTGCATCCATAAGCGTCTGGAAGTTGTCCGCCAACTGTTCTTCTGTGAAAGAAGCCTTACCTACTGGCACATGGATAATGTTTGTCTTGTCAAGTCTGTACTCGATCTTACCAGCCTTGATATCGTTGATGGCCTTGGTAACATCCATCGTAACGGTACCAGCCTTCGGGTTCGGCATTAAGCCCTTCGGTCCAAGTACACGGCCGAGACGACCAACAACGCCCATCATGTCCGGGGTAGCAACGACAACGTCGAAATCCAGCCAGCCTTCGTTCTGGATCTTCGGGATCAGCTCCTCAGCTCCAACGTAATCTGCGCCTGCTGCGGCTGCCTCGTCGGCCTTCGGTCCCTTTGCGAATACAAGGATTCTGACCGTCTTGCCGGTTCCGTGGGGCAGAACAACAGCGCCGCGGATCTGCTGGTCAGCATGACGTCCGTCGCAGCCTGTTCTTAAATGAACCTCAATCGTCTCGTCGAACTTTGCAACAGCGGCCTTCTTTACAAGTGCGATGGCCTCTGCCGTATCATAAAGAGTAGCGCGGTCGATAGCTTTTGCCGCTTCTACGTATCTTTTTCCTCTTTTCATTCTAAATAACCTCCTGTGGTGTTGACGGGGATTTCCCTCCCACGTTCATGTTGCCGGATTGTCTGCGCCGTGTATCGGCGCCAGCCGGATTAGTCCTCTACCTTGATACCCATGCTTCTTGCGGTTCCTGCGATCATGCTGGTAGCAGCTTCGATGCTTGCAGCATTGAGATCCGGCATTTTCAGCTCGGCGATCTTCTGAACCTCTGCTCTGGACAGGGTAGCTACCTTCGTCTTGTTGGGGGTAGCAGAACCGGATTTGATCTTAGCGGCCTTCTTTAACAATACGGCAGCCGGCGGAGTCTTGGTGATGAAGCTGAAGCTTCTGTCCGCATATACGGTGATAACGACCGGGATAATCATATCGCCCTGATCAGCCGTCCTGGCGTTGAACTCCTTCGTGAACTGTACGATATTTACACCGTGCTGTCCAAGAGCCGGACCAACTGGCGGAGCCGGCGTAGCCTTTCCAGCCGGAATCTGCAGTTTAATATAACCAGTTACTTTCTTTGCCATAATTCGGCACCTCCTAAATTATGTGGTAATGTCGGGGATTTCCCTCCCACGCTGTCACGATGTCTCCGGCATGGATCCGGCTACATCTTCTTAACTTCTGAAAAATTCAGTTCAACCGGCGTTTCCCGGCCAAACATTTCGACGTTGATCGTAAGGGACTGTTTGGATTCGTTGACGGTTCTTACGACACCGACCGTATCCTTCCATGCGCCGGCCGTGACGACCACGGTATCTCCGACGGCAAACTCAACGACGACTCCGGGTGTCTTAAAGCCGAGGTTCTGCATCTCCTCCTCAGTCAGAGGCACAGGCTTGGAACCCGGTCCCACGAATCCGGTCACGCCGCGGGTATTCCTGACTACATACCATGTATCATCGTTCATGATCATATGGATCAGCACGTAGCCCGGGAACATCTTGCGCTCCACCTGCTTCTGAGTACCGTTTTTCAGCTCCACAACTTCTTCCATCGGGACGGAAACCTCTAAGATCTGCTCCTGAAGACCCCTGTTCTCGATTGTCTTTTCGATGTCAACCTTTACCTTATTCTCGTATCCGGAATAAGTGTGTACAACATACCATTGTGCTTCCGACATATGCTCACCTCATCCTTAACCAATCAACAGATTCAGACCAAATTTGATAATCAGGTCAAGGACTGCAATCAGCACGCCCAATGCAACAGTCACAGAAACGACGGCAATCGTGTTTTTCGTCAGGTCTTCCTTGTTCGGCCAGATAATTTTCCTGAACTCGGATTTTAAGCCTTTGATGAAGTCCTTTTTAGGGGCCTTCTCATTACTTACTTTTTCTGCCATAATTCACGTCCTTTTGAAAACCGGATTACTTAGTTTCTTTGTGCATCGTGTGTCTCTTGCAGAATCTGCAGTATTTCTTTGTTTCCATGCGGTCCGGATGAGTCTTCTTATCCTTCGTCATGTTGTAATTGCGCTGCTTGCATTCTGTGCATGCCAGTGTAATTTTTGTACGCACAACTTCCACCTCCGTTTAATTCTTAGTAAGGCGGCCTTTTTCCCTGCTTTGCTATCGTAATTTTGAGCATAAAAAAAAGACCTATGTTCTTCCATTCGCCCGACCATTGTATCATAGAAATAATGGGACGTCAAGGTATTTCTCCCTGAGTTTCCATGGATTTTTGCGGGATTTTTCTTTCGGTGCATTGACTTCATACTTCTTTGGAAGTATAATATAAGTAATATAACTCTTTGGAAGTATGGAGGGATAAAATGAGCAGACGAATCCTATATCACGGTTCCCCTGATATTATTCAAACGCCTGTGCTGGGAAAGGGCAAACCCTATAATGACTACGGACAGGGCTTTTACTGCACGGAACATCCGGAGCTTGCAAAAGAATGGGCCTGTACGGAAAACATAGACGGCTATGCAAACAAATATGAAATGGACACGGATGGTCTTGCGATTCTGAATCTCTCCGCCGATGAATACACGATTCTGCATTGGCTGGCTCTGCTGATGAAGTACCGAAGATTCCGTATTTCCACTCCTGTCATGAAGCGCGGGGCCGATTGGCTGAGAGAGCATTTCCTCATTGATCTGACATCTTATGATGTGGTTGTTGGATATCGTGCGGACGATTCCTATTTTTCTTTTGCAAGATCGTTCGTGAATAACGAAATTTCACTGGCACAGCTCTCCTATGCCATGCGCCTTGGCAGGCTCGGCGAACAGTTCGTTTTGAAAAGCCCTGCCGCTTTTGAAAAAATTCGGTTCGTTTCTTATGAAATTGCGGATAATACGGAGTATTATGCAAAAAGAAAGGCTCGGGATGATGAAGCAAGAGCTTCTTTCCGGGCAGAGCTTGAGCGGGATGATATCGACGGCCTGTATATGCGGGATATCATCCGCGAGGAGGTGAAACCAGATGATCCGCGCTTACGATAATCAGTATCTGGATGATGCCATGAGGTGCCTGGGCGAAGCGATGGACTACGCCGCAAACAGCTGTCACATAACAATGGATGAATTTCTTAATCTGTTTATCGGCACAGGCTATGCCGAACCTTTTGCCGCCGGTGCTCCCAAATACGTTTCCGGCGTATCTGGTACGGAGCTTGTGATGGACGTTCTCACAAAGTCAGGAGCAGAAACAGACTTCCCGCAGGCCCAGACTGACTATGACTATTCGCCGCAGTATTGGTGCGGCTGGATCCTCGCCTATTACCAGTGGTACACCGGGCGCAGCTTCAGGGAAATTCAGAAGCATATCACCATGCAGGAAATTGAAAAGCTCTATCCCACTCTGCACGAAGCTTCTGAAAAGAAATTTGTGGATACTGTGAACCGTATGATACGAAAAAAGAACCTGCCGACACGCCTGCAATCACAGCGTAAAATCTGCGGCTATTCACAGAGGGAGCTTGCCGGAAAGGTCGGCGTCAATCTGCGTACTTTACAGCAGTACGAAATCCGTGCCAAAGACATAAACAAGGCTGCCGCAGTCACGCTTCTCGCTCTCTCTAAAGCGCTCGGCTGCCGCATGGAAGATTTGCTGGAGTACGACAGCAGCGAAGTGGAAGATCATGAAGAAATATAACAATCGGGCAGGGAAGAATTTCCCTGCCCGCTCCTCGCACATGAATATCCTTTATGGCCGTACAACCGACCCGGCCAGAGTCATCTTCTCTGCGATCTCGTACATGTTCGAGACATTTCCGACTGCTAACTTCTCGGACAGCCCGTAGTAGTTTAAGCAGGTACCGCAGGTTAAGATCTCCACACCCAGAGCCTCCAGCATCTTCAGATCGTCGAGAGACTCGGAACCCTCTACGGAAAGCTTCGCGCCGCCGTTGTAAAGGAGAACCGTCTCCGGCAGTGCATCAAGCTTCGTCAGGGCAAAGATGAAGCCCTTCATTAAAATCTTTCCAAGCTCCTCGTTTCCGTTTCCCATCTGATCCGAGGAAATAACGACTACAAGGCCTTTCTTTCTCTCATCCGGGTTGCATGCGATCTCATCGTTCGAAGCCATGGCCGCGGCTGCGCTCTCCGTCACATGGAACACAACCTCAAACTCTGCCTCGGCCTTCTTGCCGGACGTCACCTCAAGACCGCAGCTCTTTCCGAGCTTTGTCAGGTTCTGTACGGAGATCTCATTGTCCACAAGAACCTTGAGTTCTCCCTCTGTCATTCCCTTTAATGCATCTTTTGCCATCAAAACCGGCTGCGGGCACGCAAACCCCTTGGCATCCACAATCTTTTCCATTGGCATAACCTCCATTTTCCGATTCTATCGTATTCTGCGCCCGTCCCCGGGCTTTTTCGCGGCGCGTACCGCTTTTCCGTCTGCCGGAAAACACCGGGCGCCTGGTTCCGCCGGAGGCTGCCAT
Source organism: Eubacteriaceae bacterium Marseille-Q4139 (assembly GCA_018223415.1). Classification (NCBI taxonomy): domain Bacteria; kingdom Bacillati; phylum Bacillota; class Clostridia; order Eubacteriales; family Eubacteriaceae; species Eubacteriaceae bacterium Marseille-Q4139. Next base: position 975,510 of record JAGTTQ010000001.1, read on the forward strand.
GGCCGCACAGCGGACATCTTATATTCTACATCGGTATGCCCATGGGCGCAAGAGCTTCCATGGCCCTTTACCCATTGGATTTTTCATGGCACTGCCCTCTTCCATCGGTTTTTCCTTTAGGAAAACCTGCTCCGCCTTTAAAGCATGAGCTGCATCAGGTGCGTATCAAGAAGCTGGCCGAATTTTTCTCCGACCTCGTGAAACGTCCCAACCTCGCGGAACCCGAATTCCCTGTGAAGCGCCAGACTCGCCGTGTTTTCCCCGCCGATGACGGAAATCACCGTGCGGATATGCCCGCGCTCCCTGGCTCCGGCAAACAGTGCCTGCAAAAGCGCCCTGGCAATGCCGCGCCGTCTGTACGCTGCGTCCACATACATGGAAAGCTCCGCCGTGGCATCGTAGGCCGCCCGGTCGCGGTAAGCCGAAAGGCTTGCAAAGCCCACCACCCGGCCGTCTTCGACCGCCACGAGAACCGGATGCCGGCCGCCGTCATGGCGGCGGAACCAGTCCATCTGTTCTTCCATCGTCCGCGGCACCACGTCAAAGGTTGCCGTCCCATGCATCACCTCATAGTTATATATGGAAAGAACCGCCTCCATATCCTGCTCTTTCGCCGCCCGAATTTCAATCATGTCCCGTCTCCTCTCCGACTGCCGTCATAAAAGCTTTGAGCCATTATATTCCATCCGGCCGGCGAATGCAAGAAGTGCGGCGATCAGTTTTCCTTTTTCTCTTCTGTCTTTTCCGTCTTTGTCTCTTTCGTCCCAAGGCTGTCGATAATCGTGATAACCAGACCTTTGATGCTGTTTTCCGTCGTCCGGTAGGGCGCGATCCTCAGGGTATAGAACTGGCCGTTTGTGGCAACCACCTCCCGGTCGATGGGCGTCAGGTTCTTTAACACATTCTCCGCGTCCTCCACGATCTTTTCATAGGGGAAGCTGTGGGCAAAAATCTGGATCGAGCGTCCCACATCCTGATCCATGAGCTGAAATTCCCGTCCGATATATTCCGTGAATTTGCGGATGTTCAGGTTCCCGTCCACGAACAGGATACCGATCATCGTCGACGAAAGGAAGTTGGACAAGTCGTTTGTCATGGTCATCAGCTCGTCCACCTTCTGCTGGAACTCGGTGTTGACTGTGTATAACTCCTCATTGACCGACTGGAGCTCTTCGTTGGAACTCTGAAGCTCCTCGTTGGCCGTCAGAAGCTCTTCATTTGCCGCCTGGAGCTCCTCATTCACGGTCTCCAGCTCCGCAATGGTCTTCGTCAAGTCATTCTGGGATTCCTGAAGCTCCTGCTCCAGATCCACGATGCGGCGGGCCGCCGTCCTGTCGATATCATACTTCTCCGTAACGCCGTCCGGCTCCGCTTCCTTTTCCGCGCCGTCCAAAAACAGCATGGCCGTAAGCCCGCTCTCTTTTCCGCCTGGCAGGAGAATCGGGCTCACGCTCAGGTCGATCACCTTTCTCCCTGCAACGGTGTTTACGACAATCCCCGAATATGTAACAGGCGTATGTTCCGAACGGCACCGGCTGAGTGCCGTGGAAGCCGCCAGGCTTAAATCCTTATGGATGATGTGAAACAGGTTGAAGGAGGCCTTCCCCGGCGCAATGGAAACATAATCCAGATAATTTCCGAAGAAATGGATCACGTCGTTGGAGCCGTTTAACACGATGGACGCCGGCATATATTTCTCTAAAAACTGGGTGTACACCGTCTCCATGCCGGATTCCGGGAGATCACGCCCGGCCGCACCTGTGGTTTTCGGCACCACGGTCTGAATATTCGGGATGTTGAACGTCGGCGTGGAGAGATTGTCGCTCCGCCCGGAACCGTCGTGGATGTAGATTTTTTCCGCACTGCATGCCAGCTTAAACACGTTGGAATACTCGTTGGCCGTCTCGCTCTTTCCTAAAAACAGGTAGCCGCCGTTTTTCAGGGCAGAGTGGAAGATTGCAAAAAGCCCCCTCTGGAGAATCGGCTGGAAATAAATCATCACGTTCCGGCAGCTTATGAGATCCAGCTTCCCGAAGGGCGGATCCGACAGCATGTTGTGGGGCGCGAAAACGATCATGCGGCGGATGTCCTTGCTGATATGGTACTGGTCGCCGCGCTTCGTAAAGTATTTGGAAAGACGCTCCGTGGAAACGTCGTCGATGATGCTGTCGGAAAAGACGCCGCGCCCGGCCTGCTCGATGGCCTTTACGTCGATATCCGTGGCAAAAATCTTCACATCCCTGCGAATCCCCAGTTCCTCCATAACCTCTTTAAACAGGATGGCGATGGAATAGGCCTCCTCACCGGTGGAACAGCCGGCACTCCATACACGGATGGATTCATGCTCCTGGGTTCCCTGGATGATGGGGTAGATGGCCCGCGTCTTTAGCTTTTCAAAAAAGGCAGGATCACGGAAAAAGTTCGTGACGCCGATTAAGATTTCCTTCACCAGCACGTCGATCTCATCCTGGTTGCTGTCCAGATATTTCGCATACTCCGCAAGACTGCTGCTGTGCGTTACCATCATCCGGCGCTCGATCCGCCGAAACAGGGTCGTCCTCTTATAATAAGTAAAGTCGATGCCTCTCTCCTTTTTCATGACGGCATAGATATGGGAAAAGCTCTCTTCGTCGGTGAAAAAGCCCTCTTCCTCCGGCTCAATGCTCACATGGTGCTGGAAGAAATGGATCAGCTCGTCGGCAATCTCGCTGGCCGGCAGCACATAATCCACCAGGTTCGTCCCAATGGCGCTTCTCGGCATTCCGTCAAACTTGGCGTTCTCCGGATCCTGGACGATAACAAGGCCGCCGCGCTCCTTGACAGCTTTAATGCCGTTGGTTCCGTCGGAACCAGTTCCCGAAAGCACAATCGCCACCGACGACTCCTTTTTCTCCTCGGCCAGGGAGGTAAAGAAAATATCAATGGGGTGGTTTAAGGCGCCGTGGTCGTACTCGCTTAAATAAAGCCTGCCGCCGCGGAAGGAGATGTTGCATTTTGGCGGAATCACATACACCTTATTGGCCTCCACCGCCATATTGTTCTCCGCCTGGATTACTGCCATGGGCGTGTATTTTCCCAGAATATCCGCCATAAGGCTCTTATAATCCGGCGACAGGTGCTGGATCACCACAAACCCCAGGCCGCTGTTCGCCGACATATGATAAAAGAACTGCTGAAGTGCCTCCAGGCCGCCGGCCGATGCACCGATTCCCACCACGGGAACCTGGTTTGCAAGGCCGTGTCCCTTCTCTTCTTTCTTTGTACGCTTCTGTTCCATATCGAAACCTCCTACTGCTTGCTTTGGTATAAACCGGCTTCCGCGGCCGGGCCTTGATGATTCAGGTAAGCTTCCTCAAATTCCTGCACCGGCATCGGCCGTCCGTAATAATAGCCCTGGGCGTAAATGCAGCCTACCTTCAAAAGGGCCGACGCCTGTTCCGGGGTTTCCACCCCTTCCGCAATACAGATCATTCCTGTCCTGCGGCAGATTTTTACAATATTTTTCACCATCATCTGACTGATCTGGTTTCCGGTAATTCCCCGAACCATGCTTCGGTCAAGCTTCACCGAATGGAAGCGGATATCCGACAGCATGGACAGGTTGGAATAGCGGGAGCCGAAATCATCCAGGGAAAACTGGAACCCGTATTCCTGGAACTGGTCGATCATCGCCGAGAATGTGTTGTTTTCAAAATCTCCTGCCGTCTCTGTGATCTCCATCTCCACCTGATCCAGGGGAACCTCCGGATACTGGCTGAGAATCGCCAGAAGCGACGCCAGTGCCGTGGGATTCAGCAGGGTTTTCCGCGAAAAATTCGTTGAAATCGAATATGGCTGGAAATTTTTTTGTTTCCACTGGCTTAAAACCGACAAGGCCTGATCGAAGACAAAGTAATCCAGCTCCTGAATTGTCCCTTCCTTCTCCATCTGATCGATGATCTTTCCGTGGGGAAGCAGGCTGCCGTCGGAATCCATGACGCGGACAAGGGCCTCCGCCCCAACCAGCATCCCTGTCCGGATGTCGATTTTCGGCTGAAGGTAAATCGTAAATTTCCCTGTCTCCTGTTTTCTCTTGATTTCCTTTTCCTGACAGCTCCCATTCCTTTTTTCGATCAGCGACCACTCCGACGGCCTGTTTTCGTAAGAAATGTCGCAGTACATCAGGTTCCTGGCTTTGTCCACCAGATCCCTGGCATTAAATATACCGTCCGACCAGGTGTGCCCCATCCGGAACTGCCCGGAAAACTGTTTGTCGAGAAGAGCCCTGACGCGGCCGCACCGGCTTACAAAGCCATCATATGTCGTGTTGGTGCATAGCACCACATACTCCGCCTTCTGGGTATGGAAAAGAAGGCTGCTGCCGAAAACATCCGTCAAAATCTCCGAAGCGCGCAGCTCGAACCGGCTGGTGCCGTCCCTCTCCTCATCGCCGGCAGGCTTCGGATGCGGGATAGCGTCCACCGCCAGGACTCCCATGGCGCTGTACATGCTGGAATCCAGCGAATAAATCGCATCCATATAAGAGCGAAGGCCAGGAAACAAAAAGTGCGGGGACTCCCATCTTCGTTCCGCCTGCTGTTTCTCCTGCACGAACCAGGCCTCCGAATACTCCAGTATTTTCCCGACAAGAGCCATCTTCTGATCGCCCTTGACCGGGTTTTCCATACAGAAAAGCAGCGACATATCCGACTGATCTTTCATCGGGGAGACGAAGAATTTCCACACCCCATTCCCTCTGTCTTCTGTCTCTTTCCCGCTCTTTTCCATCGGCTTAGACAAAAACAGCGGCTCTCCGCCTGCAAGGCAGCGCGCAAGAACAGGGAAATCTTCCAGGTGCTTTCCATAGACCGAATCACGGAGGACAATTTTCCCTTCCCGGCACCACTCCTGAAGAATGGCCGCGCTTTTATCTTTTTTTGAAAATGCCAGGATATAAAGCCTGTCTGCGCCATAATAGCTGCCCAGATTTTCAAAGACCTTTTCCATTGGATCCGTGTAAGCATCTGCCTTTAAAAGAATGCTCATGCACTCCAGGGCCACGTCCTTTTCCTGATCTGTCAGCTCGCTGTGCATTTCTGTTGCTTCCATCGAAACGCCTTCCGGAATGATGCCGTTCGGCCTCATCCCGCTCTGGACCGGCACCTTATCGCCCTCCTGAAACACAACGGCGTCCACCGCATCCGTGCTGTGGCTTAAGCAGAGCATTTCAGCCGCTTCCAGCATCTTGTCGTAATCCTTCGAGCATTTCTCCCCAAAAACAACTCCGGCAGCAAACCGGAGCTGCTGGATTTCCGGCACCTCTTTTAAAGAAACCCGCACAAAAACAAGGGCACTCTGGAGCCACCTGGAAATACTCCGCCGGTTCTGTTCTCCCGGAAGGAAGACTACAATGCTGTCCTCACTCTGCCAGCCCGCCAGGCACTCGGTTCCCAGAAAGACGCTGAACGCCGCTCCCAGATTTGCTTTTTCCCGTTTCGCTCTTCTTCCCTCAGAAAGATCCTTAAGCCCCTCAATCCGGATCAGGCAGACGGTACCCTGGACGGTCTCCGGCATGCCCATCATATATTTGGCCGCGGCACGAACCGATTCCTTCGACCAGAGCCCTGTTTCCTGATCTCTCGAGACAGAAAAAAGCATGCCGGTTTCCCACTTCCATTTCTCGTCCATGGTACACAAATACGAGTACAGGAAAGCATCGCCGGTATTTTCATCCCGTGCCAGATTGGCGCCGATCAGCCCGCAGCGGATCCGCCCCTGGGCATCCACGAACCGGAGGCGTTCCACAATCCATCTGCGCCCCTGATCCAGATCTGCCAGGAGCCTCTTTCTGCCGAATTTTCTCTGGATGCTGTCTTCTTCCTCTCTGGTGAAAAGAGTGCCGATCCCGTTCTTTAAAAAGGAGGTGTATTTCCTGTACCCATCCAGGCTTGCACGGTCACTGCCCTCCACCTGGAGTTTTTCCACAAAATCCTCTGTCAGGTTTACCTGGAGATAACAGAACAGGTGGGGATAGATGCATTCCGGTATTGACCTCCGATATAGGGAACCTGTCTGCCCCTCCGAAAAATCCGATATATTTTCTCTGATTCCCAGGACGCGGAACGGCCTTCCTTTTTCATCATACATCATCTTATAGGACATGGAACACCAACTGTAAACATTCGTCCTTCTGTGACGCAGGATAAAATTTCCGCTGTCGCCGGGATTTCCGTTTAACATATCCCCGGCAAATTTCCGGAAGTCCCTGGCGGAATCCTCATGAACCCGGCCGTTTTCAATCAGCGATTCCGGGAAATTCTCGTACACGTCGTAAGGGCCGGCTTCGCGTCTATCCGTATAAAACATGCGGAACTGCCGCGTCCGGACATCCACATCCCACAAAAGGAAATCCGAATGCTTCAGGGTAAAGCCAAGCCACTCCCGGTACAGGTTCTGCCGCCAGTTCATCCGCTTCAGTTCAAAAGGATTCCGGATCAGTTCCAGGACAACCGGCGGCTTTTCTCCCGCAGGGCGGATGCACAGGAACCGGAGCCGGCAGGACGTCCACTGGAGCCCGTCTTCTGAGACGCGGCACCTGCAATCTGCCTCGCCTTTTCTCGCGGCCTCCCTCACTACATCCTCATAGAGTACCAGGTCTGCCGGATCTATCCTGTATGAAGCGGAGCGGGCAGGCCCGGAATAAAGGATCCGGATCTCATCCCCCGCTTCAAGGATGCGTACCGTCTCCTCCGGGCAGGCTTCCGGATTCTGCGCTGCTGACGCCTCATCCCCCAGGAACCTGACACGGTCGGCCTCCGGGTCACTGTACACATAATATTTATCAGAAGTCTCTGTTTTCGCAAGCTCCGCCGCATACTCCGCCATTTCCAGTACCACAGGAAAGTTTTTCGAGGAATCCCGGAAAAGATAAATTCCGATCCTGTCCGTCAGCTTCACGTTGGAAAATTCCTCTTCCGCATACCGGAGAGCATCGCACAGCATGTCTAACTTCCCGCGCACGACACTCTCCGATATTTTTCCCTGAAGAAAGACAAGAAACTTCTCCCCTTCCAGGTGTTCAATGATATCCGTCTCCCTGAAAAAGCGTGCCAGTGTCTTCTTTACCTGGCCGGCATTGGGAATTCCGCCGTTTTCTGCGTCCCATCCATCTCCCGTTTCCACAGACACCAGAAAAAGGGCGGCCATCTCTCCGTCCCGCATATTCTTTATGCGCTTGTTGATTGTTTCGGCAAACTCAAACTGCTTTTCCATACCATATCACCCGTTCTGCACATCCCCGTCCGTCAGGTACACTGCCCTGCAATTTTCCCGGCGGTCTCCAACCGTTCTCACCATAAGCGGAAACAAACGACTCCCCTCTGCGGCAAATCCGCAGACAGAACCCGTCTGTTGATAGCTGTCACAAATGAAAAAGCGCAGACCTGTCCCTCTCCGTACATACGCTGTCAACCCTTTTCCAAAAAAAGAGGCGCTTCTTTTTCTGCACCCCATCCGTCAGTCGCTGAAACACACTGTCATACATCAATTATATGTCATAGCAGGCGAAATGACAAGTGTTTTTATCTGCACAATCCTTCATTTCATGCGTATTTTTAAGAATTTTCCGCCATTTAAAGAATGGCAGCATCTACCGTCCTCCCGTGATGCAGACGGCCAGAAAATAAACGTTTTTCACACCGTTTTCTAACAGAACCCGGGCACACGCCTCCATGGTACTTCCGGTCGTGTAAATGTCATCCACCAGGATCACCGTTTCCGGCACGACAGGCGGCTTTTTCCTGTCTGAGAGATGTCCTTCCATGAGCAGGTGAAGCCCTGCTCGCTCCCACCGCTCCCCGGGACGCCCGAAGGCAAAGGCGCCTGAAAGGTTTTTAAGCCTCTCTGCGGCAGAAAGCTCCTTCTGGGGCGCCGTCTTTTTTGTCCGCACAAGAAGGTTCGGGTACACCGGGACGCCTAAGCGCCTTCCGATCTCATCGGCCAGCACCTCCGCCTGGTTAAAGCCCCGCGCCCGGCGTCTGGACGGATGGATGGGTACCGGCACAAGGACATCGGCCCTCATGCGGCAGACCGCCTTCCCGAACCGCGCCGCCATGGCAGCCCCGTAAAAATCCAGGTACTCCCGCTTATTCCCGTATTTGATTTTCGCCATGGAACGCTTTGCCGTTTCGTTGTAATTGAAAAGCGCCATGCCATAGGAAAACGAGGGCCTGCGACGCGCGCAGTCCCGGCAAAGCTCTTCGGCAGACGATAAAACCTCTCTTCCGCAGATTTTGCACACAGGCGATTTGACAGGCGAAAGCCTCGGATAGCAGGCACGGCAGATGAGACTGCCGGCCGGCTCCGTGATTTCCCCGCACACCGGGCAGCGGCGGGGAAAAAGAACATTCAGAAATGTATCTCGATTCAATTTACTTCCTCTTAAACTAGAACTCGATTTCCAGGATCCTGTCTTTTAACCCTGAATACCGCTTCTGTTCCGTCTCATTGTCCACCATGGCCTGAAACACCTCGGGAAGCCCCACCAGGCAGACGCATTTTTTCGCCCTGGTGACGGCCGTGTAAATCAGGTTCCGCGTCATCAGCATCCTGGGGCCGTTATGCACCGGGATTACCACGGCCGGATACTCGCTTCCCTGGGACTTATGTATGGTGATTGCATAGGCCAGCTCCAGCTCCTCGAGCTGTTTGAAGCCGTATTCCACCATGCGCCCCTCGTCGAATTCCACGGTCATCGTCTCCGCAAAGCCGTTGATCTCGCGGACAGTACCCGTGTCGCCGTTAAAAATCCCCTCTCCCTTTTCCACAGGGATCCCATAGCGGTTCCGGATTTCCCACTCGATCTGGTAGTTGTTTTTAATCTGCATGACCTTGTCGCCGACCCGGAAGACGGTGCCGCCGGACTCTTTTTCCTCTTTACCCAGCGACGGCGGGTTGAAGCTCTCCTGGAGCACCTTGTTAAGCTGTTCCACGCCCAGGGCGCCCTTTCGCATGGGCGTCATAATCTGGATCTCCGACATCTCGGCATTCACGTAATTGGGGAGCTTGTCTTTCACAAGCACCATCATGTCCTTTATGATATCGGCCGGATTCTCCCGCCGGATAAACAGGAAATCCCGGCTCCGCTTGTTTAGAGGCACCTGCTCGCCGGCGTTGATTTTATGGGCGTTTACGACGATGTCGCTCTGGGCCGCCTGCCGGAAAATCTTCGTAAGCTTCACCACCGGGAACTTCCCGGATTCGATGATGTCCCGCAGGACATTTCCCGGCCCGACGCTGGGAAGCTGGTTCACATCGCCCACCAGGATGAGCCGCGTGCCCACGGTCACAGCCTTTAAAAGCGAATGGATCAGGCTGATGTCCACCATGGACATCTCGTCGATGATGATGACGTCGCCGTCCAGGGGATTCGTCTCGTTCCGCTCAAAATGCATGCCCTCCAGACGGCTCTCTGAGCTTCCGAAAGACGCCGTCCCGGCCGCCTGCCCGTTTCCCGAAGCATCACTCTTTCCGCCGAAGCCCGGCGCCCCCGGCATTCCCGTAAGCTCCAGAAGCCGGTGGATCGTCTTCGCTTCATGTCCCGTGGCCTCGGACATCCGCTTTGCAGCCCGCCCCGTGGGAGCCGCCAGCAAAATTTCCAGGCCTTCCTTTTCAAAATAGCGAATAATCATGTTGATGGTCGTCGTCTTTCCCGTTCCCGGGCCGCCGGTGATGATTAAAAGGCCGCTGTTCACGGCCTGGATCACGGCCTCCTCCTGATGTTCGTCGAGCTCCGGGCCGCCGGTCTCCGAAAGCTCCAAAAGCCGCTTTTTCACCTGCTCCGCCGGAACATAATCCTTTTCGTTTAAGTCATGGAGCATCCGCGCCGTGTTGAGCTCCATGTAGTAAAACTGAGCCGGATAGACGATCCGCCTGCCGTCCTTTTCCTTCACGATGAGCTTTCGCTCCATCTGGAGATCCATCAGGTGCTTTTCCATGTGCTCCGGCTCGACGCTAAGAAGCTCCGACGCATTTTTGCAGAGCTCCGTCTCCGGCAGGTAAGTGTGACCGTTTCCGACGGCCGAAAGGAGCGTGTAAAAAAGGCCGCTCTTGATCCGGTAGTCGGAGTCGGTGAAAATCCCCACTTTGGCCGCAATCTCATCTGCGATTTTAAAGCCGATGCCGCGGATGTCATCGGCCAGCCGGTAGGGGTTCTCCTGAATCACCGAGTACATGGACGGCCCGTACTGCTGGTAGATTTTCACGGCCAGATTCATGGAAATCCCGTACTGCTGGAGGAAAATCATGGCCTGGCGCATGTCCCGCTTCTCGGCGGCCTGGCTGCCGATCTCCATGGCCATGCGCTCGGAAATTCCCTTGATTTCCGCAAGCCGCTCCGGCTCCTCCTCGATGATCCGGAAGGTGTCCATGCCGAATTTTTTCACGATCCTGGAAGCTAAGGAAGCTCCGATGCCTTTGATCGCACCGGAGCCAAGATACCGTTCCATTGCAAGGGTGTCCTCGGGAGCCTTGATTTCATAGCTCTCCACCGCAAGCTGTTCGCCGTAAATCGAATGTTCCACCATGCGGCCGGTCGCCTCGATGAGCTCGCCTTCGCTTATATAATGGAAGGTTCCCACAAGGATGTACTCCTCTTTCCCATCGGTGACGCTTAAAACCGAATAGCCGTTATCCTCATTGCGGTATTTAATTCTCTCAACATAACCTTTTACTGTCGCCATACCCACTCTGTGAAAGGCGCTTTAGTCGTCTGCGCCCTTTCCGCCGCCATGGGCGAATTCAATGAATTTTCCTGTTCCGATTGCCACGGCCGTAAGCGGCTCCTCGGCAATCATCGTATTGATTCCCGTCTTCTCCTCGATTAAGGCATCCAGGCCGGAAAGCAGGGAACCGCCGCCCGTAAGGACGATGCCGCGGTCAAAAATGTCGGCCGCCAGCTCCGGCGGAGTCCGCTCTAAGACGCTGTGTACGGCGTCAACGATCTGGAGCGCCGGTTCTTTTAATGCCTCCAGGGTCTCGTCGGATGTCACGATGATGGTCTTCGGGAGGCCCGTCACCAGGTTCCTTCCGCGTACTTCCATGGTCACAAGCTCCGGGCGGCGGTATGCCGCGCCGATGTTGATCTTGATTTCCTCGGCCGTCCTCTCACCGATTAAAAGATTGTGTTTTTTCCTCATATAACGGACGAGGGCCTCGTCGAAGTCGTCTCCAGCCACTTTAATGGACGTGCTGACAACGGTGCCTCCCAGGGAAATCACGGCGATATCCGCCGTACCGCCTCCGATATCGACGATCATGTTTCCGCAGGCCTTGGAGATATCGATTCCGGCGCCGATGGCTGCCGCAACCGGCTCCTCGATGATGCAGACCTCTCTGGCGCCTGCGTTGTAGGTGGCGTCCTCAACGGCCTTCTTTTCCACCTCTGTGGCGCCGCTGGGGATGCAGACCGCGATCCGCGGCTTTCTTAAGGTACGCTTTCCCACAGCCTTGTCGATGAAATATTTTAACATTTTCTCCGTTACCGTATAATCGGAGATCACGCCCTTTCTCAGGGGCCTGACGGCCACGATGTTGCCCGGGGTACGGCCGATCATCAGGCGCGCTTCCTCTCCGAAGGTGATAATCTTGTTTGTGTCCCGATCCAGGGCCACCACGGACGGCTCCTTCAATACGACGCCTTTTCCCTTAATGTAAACCAGAATGCTGGCTGTACCTAAATCAATTCCAATGTCGTTTGACATCATCATTGGCGTTTTCCTCCTGTTTCTTCCGAAAAATCTCAAATTTTCCTGTCATTCCATTTGCTTTTCTATGTTATAATGTTCATTATGTCCCATGCAGGGCCCAAAATATCAATCTTATTATATACAAAACCCTTTGGTTTTTAAAGAGTTTTTTTTATTTTTCATTGCGGCTTTAGCAAGTTTATTTTTTTGGCTATGTCACAACAAACAGTTGATAAATAGCCATTTTTATAGGGGAGTATCAGAACTCCCCTATAAACTGTTATTTGCAGTTATCTATACTCATTTGGAATTTCGATATGAAGTGTCTCACACAATAACTTCACATCATGTGCATCATTTTCATCAAACTCGTATCCCAGATGGAACATTACTTGACTATATGGTTCAATACAGGAAACCTCTATTTCCTCAATTCTTCCTTTACCCGAAAAAGTTTCTACCGGAAAACAATCCCCATCATAAAGAATTTCACCTTCGTCCGTATATTCAAAACAATGCAAATCAATAATTCTGTTTTTCAAATCTTCCCATACAGTATGGTTCAATGTTGTATATTCCATCTTAATCTCATAAAAGCCATTAGCTTTCATTATTTCTATAAAGTTCTGATAATCGTTCTTTTCTACAAAAATGTCAATATCATTATGGGCTCTTGACTGATATCCAAGAAGAGCATCTACACCCCAGCCACCATCAAGAAAGACTTTAATCTCCGCATCTATTGCAAATTGAAGAATCTGTTTTACATCTGTTATATTGACCATCTTATCATCTCCACAAATTCTAATTAGGCGACCAGAGGAACTGCTGGTCTGTTTGATAAATCTCTGCATTTAGCAGTTTTCAATGTTGCCAAAACGAAAGTTAAGAAGATGTTCCTTTTCTCCATGTCGCTTTCTTTGGCGTAATTTACAAGGTTATTCCACACAAGATAGTTGTTCAGATACTTGGTAGAAACACCGTTAAAGCCACGCATAAACCTCTTTAGCTGGCTATGGTAGCTATTGATATGTTGGATATTATAAATGCCTTTCTTGGCTTTGCCAGTCTTTAACTGCACAAGGTCAATGCTATTGGCATTTGTAAATCTCACATAGGAGTTCATCTTGTCCGTAACAAGAGTGGAATTGGTCTTAATCCTACCATCATAAATATGATGTAAATCTCTTGTAGAAACTCTACCAGTATTCGTAATCTTGGAGATAGACAAGCCATTCCTATTAACCGCACAAGGAACACATACCTTTTCTTGGGACAAGCCTCTGATATGTGTAGAATGACCACGCTTATGAGCCTTGCGTGGCATAGCAAATGTCTTACTCTTGCTATGATTGCCCTTGTACGAGATGGCGAAAAAAGTTTCGTCAGCCTCAATAATGCCGTCAAGGGTAACATCGTCTGCCATATTCTGAAGTGCATCCAAAATCTTGTGTCTCCAAAGGAATGCGGTGTTTCTGTGAATCCCACAAGCAACAGCAGTCTTACGAATGGATAAGCCATTCATCATACAATCAATGTACTGCTCCCACACGGACAAGTCTTTTCTTGTACCAGACACAATGGAGTTCGTAGCAATCACGAAGGACTTGCCACAATCCTTACATACATATCGCTGTGTGCCATCTTTACGATGACCATTGCGAACCACATGGATACAGCCACAAAGAGGGCATACACGACCATTTGCAAAGCGTTCCTTTGCTACGAAATCTTCAATATTCAAAGACTTTACAAAGGCAGGACTTAAAAGCATTGTTTTAAGGCTTTCCTGCTCTGCGACAGTCAACTTACCGATAATATCTAATGCGTCTTTGATAGTAGGCATATCCAATTACCTCCTTCGGTGGTACTGTTTCTTACTATTATTATACGCTATTTCTCGTCAAAAATCAACCATTTGTTGTGACAGAGCCATTTTTTTTTAATCGCGCCTACACACTTTGGACACATTTCTTCCCTATAATACAATTACGTTATCCGAAAGGATAACCTGCCTTTGTTTCAAGTGATTCACTTGAACACACAAAGCTTTTTCATACTCATGCCGGGCGGGCAACCGCCCGGTCCCCCTTGAAATTTTCGCTCCGCTTTTGGCGGGGCGTTTTTTGTATTCGGCGGCTCTCCCGGCGCATGTCCTGGCGGCTCACCTGCGGACGTCGTGCCATGTCCTGTCTTCTTTTTCTTTTTTCTGTCAATTTATGACGTTTTCCTTAAATGTCTTTTCCAATTTATTCCCATATGATAAGATAAACATACAATAAAACGATCCCTATGGTTTGCAGAGAAAGGAGTTTTTATGGCACCTGGTTTACTTAATTTACTGATCGCCGCGATTCCGGCTGTGATTATCCTGATTCTCTTCCTTATTATAATTACTCAGGGATATGTAAAAGCGCCGCCGGATCACGCCTACATTATTTCCGGTCTCCGGAAGGAGCCGCGCGTCCTCATCGGCCGCGCCGGTTTCAAGATCCCGTTCTTTGAACAGCTCGACAAGCTGTACCTAGGACAGATCACCGTCGACATCAAAACCGACGAGTACATCCCCACCAACGACTTCATCAACGTCATGGTGGACGCCGTGGCGAAAATCCGCGTGGCCGACGATCCCGCCCAGATGAAGCTCGCCATGCGGAACTTCTTAAACAAGGAGCCGGCCAAAATCGCCGCCGACCTCCAGGATTCCCTTCAGGGAAACATGCGTGAGATTATCGGTACGCTGACGCTGCGGGCCATCAACACCGACCGGGATTCCTTCTCCGATCAGGTGATGGCGAAGGCGTCGAAGGACATGGAAAAGCTCGGCATCGACATCCTGTCCTGCAACATCCAGAACGTGACGGATGAGCACGGGCTCATTCAGGATCTCGGTATGGACAATACCGCGAAGATCCGGAAGGACGCTTCCATCGCAAAGGCCGAGGCGGAGCGGGATATCGCCATTGCCCAGGCGGCCGCAGACAAGGCGGCCAACGACGCCCGCGTCCTGGCTGAGACGGAAATCGCCCAGAAGAACAATGAACTTTCCATCACGAAGGCCGAACTCCAGAAGGCCTCCGATACGAAGAAGGCCGAGGCCGACGCCGCTTACGAAATCCAGAAACAGGAGCAGGAAAAGACTATCCAGACGGCCACCGTCAACGCCCAGATCGCAAAGGCCGAAAGGGAAGCCGAATTAAGGCGCCAGGAAGTTACGGTTCAGCAGCAGGAATTGGAGGCTGAAATCAACAAAAAGGCCGACGCCGACCGCTACGCCATCGAGCAGGCGGCCGCCGCAGAACTGACGAGGCGCCAGAGGGAGGCCGAAGCCAAGCAGTACGAACAGGAAAAGGAAGCCGAGGCCAGAAAGGCCCAGGCTGATGCAGAAAAATATGCGATGCTCCAGCAGGCCGAAGGTATCAGGGCCCGCGGCGAGGCTGAGGCTGCCGCGATCCAGGCAAAGGCGCTGGCGGAGGCACAGGGTATGGAAAAGAAGGCCGAGGCCTACCAGAAATATAATCAGGCCGCCATGGCTGAAATGATGATAAAGGCCCTGCCGGAGATCGCCGGAAAGATCGCAGAGCCGCTGTCCCAGATCGACAAAATCACCATCATCGGCGGCGGAAGCGACGGCGAGAACGGCGTCGGCTCCGTGGCCGGGAACGTGCCCGTCGTCATGGCAAAGCTGTTTGAATCCATGAAGGAGGCCACCGGCGTGGATCTGGCCGAAATCATGAAGGCCGACACCTACGACGCGAAGGTGACACGGAACGTGAACCTGACCGGGGCGCCGGATGTGATTGTGAATGCGGGGGCTGTGCCGGAGGCGTAAACGCAGGAAGAAGCCGGAAATCCCGAGAACATGTAAACATAAAAGCCGCAAAGGCTGCTGTGCATCCACCGGCACAGCAGCCTTTTTCGTATGGCTCAATGATATCCTGTGATCTGGCAGAACACCATCAGGAGACAGGCTGCCAGAATCCACATTCCCCAGAGCTTTCCGAAGAATTTCATCCACTTGTCATAAGGAATTCCCGCCGCCGCAATGAACGGCATCAGGGAGCCGCCATGGGGCTGGACATATCCGCAGATTCCGTCGCCCAGGCGGTAAGCCAGGACAAGGATCTGGCGGCTGATGCCGGAGATATCGGCCACCGGAGCCAGAATCGGCATGACGACAGAGGCCTGGCCGATGCCGGAGGTAACAAATACGCTGGCAATCATGTTGATAATTAAGAGCACCGGCCCCTTCAAAAGTTCCGGAAGGTAATCCATGCTGGAGGCCATTCCCATGACAACCGTGTCCAGGATGTTGGCTTCGTCCATGATCAGGGTGCATGCCGAGCCAAGGCCGACAATCAGGGCCGCAGAAACCATTCCTTTGGCTCCCTTTACGAACTCGGAGGCGATCCGGCTTGGCCCGTAGCCGTATGCAAAGCCGCTTAAGATTCCCATCCACATGAATACGATGGCATTTTCCCGAAGCTGCCAGCCAAAGTTTAAACAGCCGTAAATCAGGACTGCAAACGACGCCAGGAAGATGGTGAGGACAAGGTAATGGCGCTTCTCCACCTGGACGTCAATCTCGTTGACATCAAAATGCTTGATTTCCGTCACGCCGTAGATGACGCTTTTTGCCGGGTCTTTCCTGCACTGCTCGCCGTAGCGGATTAAATAGGCGGCCGTAATCAGGTACAGCATCACAAAGGCCACGATCCGCATGGAGACGCCGGAGTAGGCCGGAAGCCCCACAAGGCCCTGGGCCACCGCCGTCTGGGAGGCGAAGATGCCGGAAGAAAACCCGATTCCGATGCCGAGCATGACGATGGACACACCCATGACCGCATCATAGCCGAGAGTGGCCGCCAGCATGACACCGATGGGGGCAAAGCCGATGAATTTGTTGGTAGCCTGAGTGATTCCGATGCTGGCAAACAGCAGAAGGAACAGCGGGATAAAGAACTTTTCTTTTCCCGAGCAGGCCTTGGAGAGCCGGCCGCAGAAGGCGTGGAACATTCCGGTGGACAAAAGGACTTCCAGCCCGGCGCCGACAATCAAAAGACCGAATATGATGTCTGCCTGGTCGGAAAGGGCGTCCATGACATAGTTCGGAATATGCCAGAACGGAACCGGCGTCTGGTCTATGTAATGGAACGAATCGGCGACGACGACTTCCTGACCGGATGCATCGGTTTCCCGGAGATATTCACCGGCCGGAATCAGGTACGTCAGGATGGATACAAAAATCAGAATCAGAAAAATAATTACATAGCTGTGCGGCATTTTCAGTGCCTTTTTCTTGGTTTCGGCTGTTTTTTCCATGGTTCCCCCCCTGCTTTTATCCGCGGTTCTTTTTCTGCACAACCGGCTCACAGACACCTTCCAGGCCGGCGAATGCCAGAAGCAGCACCAGATCCCTCTTCGGCCCCTCGGCGCTTCCTGTGGGGTCAAAGTATTCGTTTACTGTGTGGCTGAGGCCCATTTTTCCGCCTCTTCCGATGGTACAGGACGGGATTCCTTTGCTGATCGGAATGTTAGAATCCGTGCTGCCGCCCTCCGGGATCACCGGCTCCATGCCGAAGGCCCTGTATGCCGCAAGGGCCGCCTGGATGTGGGGCGCGTCCATGTCCTGCTCGCCTCCCGGCCGTCTTCCAGAGGCCTCGATTTCCACTGTCACGGTCTCCGTCGGATGGTTCCATCTGGCGTTCTCCTCCTCGCAGGCCTCGCGGCAGCACGCTGCAATCCGGTCTGCCAGGCGGTCCAGCTCCGCGTCCTGCATGGAGCGCATGTCGATCATCAGCTCGCTCTTTGTCGGTATGCCGTTGGTGGAGGTACCGCCGCGGGCGATGCCCACGTTAAAGACGGTGACCGGCTTCTTCGGCACCTGGAGGTCGCTGATCTTTGCAATGGCGCGTCCCATGGCGTTGTTGGCGTTGGGGATTCCGAACATGCCGAGGGCGTGGCCGCCGACTCCGCGGTAGGTGACATGGTACACCATGCTGGCGATGGCATGCAGGGTGATTTTTTCCGGCATCGGGCCGTCGATGGAGATAAAGCCGTCGATGTCGTCCATGGTTTCAAACATGTGGCGGGTTCCTCTCAGGTTTCCAAGTACCTCCTCGCCGACGGTTCCGCAGAAAAGGATGTCGCCCATGGCGCGGACGCCGGTTTCCATCATGGCGCGGGCAATGCCTAAAACCTCGGCCATTCCTCTCGTGTCGTCGGTGATTCCGGGCGCGTGGATGACGCCGTTTTCGTCAATCCTGGGCGTCACGTCCGTATCCGCGTCGAACACCGTGTCCATGTGGGCGGAAATCACAATCTTCGGGCCGCCGCCGGTGCCTTTTAAAAGGCCGTAGACGTTCCAGACTTCGTCCATCCAGACCTTGTCGAAGGGCAGCTCTCTAAACATTTCCTCGTAGCGTTTCGCGCGTTTCTCCTCCTGGTTCGAGGGGGAATTGATGGCGCAGAGCTCGATCTGGTCATCCACCATGCGCTTCTCGTCCCGGTCAAGCTGTGCCATGACCGCCTTTACCTGCTGTGCCTCCATAAGCCTTTGTACCTTTTCTTTCATTGCATACCTCCGTGATAGTAGTTGATGAGTCCTCCGGCCAGCAAAATCCCGGTTTCTTCCTCTGTCATGGGATCCAATAGGAAGGAAATTTCCCGTGCTGTCCCGTTTTGTATCATGTATCCATGAATCTCCCGCGCATGTTCTGCCACCGCCGTCCGGATATCCGGGAGGAAAATGGCATCCCCGACGGAAATTGCCCCGGCTTCTGTCTCCCGCAGAGGCAGCATCCCCCAGTTAATCAGGTTGGAGCGGTACCGCTTCGTCGCATACCCGGCGGCGATGTTGGCACATCCGCCGAGGACGCGCTGGCAGCTTGCCGCCTGCTCCCTCGCGGAACCGTCTCCCGGGCTTACGGCGCAGATCAGGGAGCCGAGCCCGATGGCTTCTATCTCACCGCCGCAGATGGCTCCCGCCGTTTCCATGGCAGCTTTTATGCCTTCCGGAATTTCTTCCGTCTTCCCTGCGGCGCGGCTTTCTTCTGCCCTCTGCCACTCTTTGGCGCGGCCCACGTAAGCCGGATCCTTGCGGCTTAAGGTAAACTCCGCCATGGCCCGCGGGTTGGAACGGTACGTTGAGGCATCGCCGGACGGGATCAGTTCATCTGTCGTCGTCACCGGATCCGTGATGACCGAGGCCGTTCCCAAAAGCAGGTGCTTCGGCATTTCTTTCATCTCCGGCCAGTCGGTGATATTCGGCCCGTACTGGAGAGCCGCCTCCTTCTCTGCCTTCCGGAAGCCGTTGTAAACCCTGGCGTCGTAGGGGCTCCTGTCGAAATAGTAGATGGTTCCGGCGATGGGCGTTTCCTCTCCGGCGGCCGTTAAGAGCCCGCCGTTTTTCGCCGTGGCCGCAATGCTTCTGGCATCCATCAGGGCCACCGCGGCCGCCTGTCCCTGGCCTGGCTTGGAGCCCTCTCGGTTCGGGAAATTCCGCGTCACATGGCGAACCGAAAGGCCTCCGTTTGCCGGCACTTCTCCGGCGCCGAAGCAGGGGCCGCAGAAGCTGGAGCGGACGATGACACCGCTTTTCATAAGCTCTGTCATGAGGCCCTGGCGAACCACCTCCAGATAGACCGGCTGCGAGGCCGGATAGACGGACAGGGAAAAGCCGCCGTTTCCTGCCGTATGGCCCCGGAGCGCCGCCGAAACCGAGGCGATGTTTTCAAAGGTTCCGCCGGCACAGCCGGCAACGACGCCCTGATCCACCCGGAGCCGCCCGTTTTCCATTTTTCCCACCAGCCGTAAATTTTTTCCGGTTTCCCCGATCCGTTCGCATGCCATCCGCTCCGTCTCCCGGAGGATGTCCTCGGGCGTTTCGTAAAACTCCCGGATGGAGAATGCATGGGACGGATGGAACGGAAAGGCAATCATCGGCTCAATTTTATCCAGCTCCACCGTCACGGAGCCGTCGTAGCGGGCTAACGTCTCCGGGGCCATATAGGAAAAGTCCTCCGGCCGCCCGTGGGTCTTATAATATTCGCGGATCACATCGTCTGTCATCCAGATGCTTGACAGGCAGGCCATCTCCGTTGTCATCACGTCGATCCCGCACCGGTAATCGGCGGAAAGCTGGCCGATTCCGTCGCCGACAAATTCCAGGACTTTGTTTTTCACAAGGCCGTCCGGGAACAGTTCCCGGATCAGCGCCAGGGCCACGTCCTGGGGCCCGACGCCTGGCTTCGGCTTTCCTGTGAGTTTTACGCAGATGATTTCCGGATACGCGATGTCGTAGGTTTTTCCAAGAAGCTGCTTTACAAGCTCGCCGCCGCCCTCACCGACGCCCATGGTGCCGAGTGCGCCGTATCGCGTATGGCTGTCGGAGCCTAAAATCATCCGGCCGCAGCCGGCATATTCTTCCCGCATGTACGAATGGATCACCGACACATGGGCCGGCACGAAGATCCCGCCGTACTTTTTCGCCGCCGACAGCCCGAACCGGTGGTCGTCCTCGTTTAAGGTGCCGCCCACGGCGCAGAGGCTGTTGTGGCAGCAGGTCATCACATAGGGAAGCGGGAATTCCTTTAAGCCGCTGGCCTTTGCCGTCTGGATGACGCCCACATACGTCAGGTCGTGGGACGCCAGGGAATCGAAGGTCAGGGCCAGGCGGCCGCCCGGCTTTCCGGCACTTTTGTCGTGAGACTTAAAAATCTTCCATGCCATCGTCCCGCAGTCTGCCTCATCCACGGCCCTTTCGCCGAACTGGGCACGCAGAAGCGGCTCATTTTCCGCCGGCACAAGCTCCTGGCCGTTTACGAGATAAATCGGATTCCAGTTTGTCTTTATCATACCTATTCCCCCAATGGTTCATAAAAGGCCGTACCGCTCATGAGGCGCCGTGCTGTCCGGATGCCGGAGACGGAGCAGATATGCGGGCAGCCGTCCGTACCTGGCTCCGCCTTCGCCCCGGCTTCCAAAAGCCCTCCGGCGTGGCCCAGCCTGATGGTTGTTTTGACAGGTTCCTCTTCCCTCTGACATGCCTTCCAAACCAGCGTGCCGGGACAGACGGCTGCGGCGGCCGTACACATGGCGCCCGTCATGGCGCAGGCCGGATGGGCTTTCTGCATGCTCATCATGCGGATGGAAAGGTCATAATCGTCTCCGCCAATTTTTTCTCCCTCGGAGGTCTCATATGGCTTTGCCGGCCCGATGACGGCGATTTTCGGGATGCCGGGCGATACATGCCTTGCCTCCTCCGGCTTTTTGCAGACACCCAGAAGCACGGCTGCGGCCCCGCGGATGGCTTCCAGCCGCACCAGAAGCTCCGGATTTCCGTCGATTTCCGGCGGAAGCTCTGTCCCGTCCATGCCGACCGACGCTGCATTCACAAAAATCAGCGGGTTTGTCGCGTCCACGATGGACACCTCCACGGCTTTTCCGCTCTCGTATTCCAGCATTTCCGCGGTTTTTCCCGTCGGGAGCAGACGTCCGAACATGCTCCCGGCCGGCTCCGGAAATTCCAACTTCACCGGCGCCGCCGTCCCGGGTACGCCTGCGATGGAGGTGCTTCCGCTGTATGTAACGCGTCCGCCCGGCGTCTGCACGGTCTCGCGGATGATTTTTTTCGTGTTCCGGTTATACACGCGGACGACGGTCTCCGGGTCTTCTGCCTTCACAAGCCCCATCTCGATGGCAAAGGGGCCGACAGCCGAGGAAATGTTCCCGCAGTTTCCGGCCGAGGAGACGAAGGCCTCCGTGATGGACGGCTGGAGAAACAGATAATCCACGTCGGCGCCAGGGACGCTTGGCGGGCCGATGACGGCCGCTTTGGTCGTCACGCTGACTGCGCCGCCCAGTCCGTCGATCTGCCGTTTGTCCGGGCTTCCCACGATCTTTAAAATCACGGCATCCCTTTCCTTTTCGTCGGCGGGAAGATCTTTTTCCAGGAAAAAGACAGCCTTGCTGGTGCCGCCCCGCATGATGGTGCATGGTATTTCTTTCTGGTACATGTTTCTCCTCCTCTTCTCCCTTGACTTTTTGTTGTCTTCATTATATGATGAAACATATCATGAATCAAATTCATTTTTATCATAAAAATTATAGTTTTAAGGAATGATTTTGGAAGGGGAATTTTATGGACTTTCGGGAAATGACTTATGTGATCGCCATCGCCAGGCACCAGAGCGTCAGCAAAGCCGCCAACGAGCTCTATGTCTCACAGCCGACGCTTTCCAAATTTGTTCAGAATCTGGAAAAAGAACTGGGACAGCCGCTTTTTAAACGGCTCGGGAAAAAATTTGTCCTCACCTATGCAGGAGAGCGGTATGTGGAATATGCAAAAAACATCCTGAATGCCAAGAAAGAGCTGGACAATGAGCTTTCCGACATCATGAAATACGACATCGGCGAGCTGCGGATCGCCTTCCCCTCCACCCGCGGGGTTTACATGCTGCCGTGTACGCTTCCGATCTTTGAGAAGCTCTATCCCCGCGTCCGCCTCTATGTCCATGAGGCCGATTCCGGCCAGCTGGAATCGCTTCTTTTAGACGGCTCCATCGACCTGGCATTTTTCACGCTCCCGCTCCAGAGCCCGGAGCTGGATTACGTGGAAATCAGCCGGGAGGAAGTGGTGCTTGCCATGTCCTCCGATCATCCGTTAGCGAAAACCGGCGTCAAACGGGACGGCTGCCGCTATCCCTGGATCGACCTGAAAACGGCCGCAGGCGAGCGGTTCATTCTTCAAAAAAGTGACCAGCGGACGAGGAAAACCGCCGACCAGCTTTTTAAGAATGCGGGGATTTCTCCGGAAAATATCCTGGAAATCCGGAATATCCAGGCCTCCGTCCAGCTTGCCGCCAGAGGCTACGGCGTCACTTTCGTCGGAGAGACCCATTTAAAGCATATTCCCTGTTCGCCTGCCGTTTTCTCCGTCGGCTCCCCCTGTACCACCACAAGCTTCGTGGCCGCCTTCCGGAAAGGCGTTTACATGTCTTCCTATATGCAGGCCTATATCCGTGTCGTGAAAGAGTTCACCTGATACGTGAATATTCAAAATTCCATAAGGATTTCCTAATATTTTTTAGGGTTATTTTATGGAATGTCCACACTTTTGACAAAACTTCATGGCATAATAACATCATCAGTCAGGGAGACAATCAATCGTTAATCTGACTGATATCCTCCCCCCAGATGACCGACTGATTTTTTCATAACTGCCTTGAACGACAGCAAGGCAATGCTTTCAGGACTCCCGAAAAGGGAGCGTGGGTCGAAAACATATATACCAACATTTCCTAACAACCAGCAAAGAGGGTGTCCCAAAACTATGATTGATTAAAAATCATAGAGAGGGGCATCCTCTTCTTATATTGCTGAAAAGGGCTTTTACATGAAAAACAGCACTGGATGTTCATCTCTCCAGCGCCATCTTTGTGATGTTATGGGCGATTGCTAACAGTCCCCACTCTATTTTTACCTTATCCGCTCCGCGCAAGTGAAAACGACGGAACGACCAACAGCCTTTGATCCTCCCAAAGACCTGTTCCACTTCCACAACCCTTTGTGAACGCAGTACCAGTCCTTTTTCGGAACAAAGGTTCTCGTTTGCTTTTCTTTTCAGTTCATTCAACCGGTGGGATACCCGGACCGTGCGGTTCTTTTCCGTATGCTTACATTCTGATGCATAGTGGCAGCCGCTGCAGTCTTCACACCGGTAATAATCCCGCCTAGTTTCATAGCCGGCTTCTGTTACATATTTTCGGTTTCCCACATGCACCAGCCGTTTCCCATTTCTGCAGACAAAGCTGTCTGATTCCGGCAGATAGGGCAGATTCTCCGCCAGATAAGGGTTCTCCCGGTTTTTCTTTTTCTTCTCCCAGTGAAATTTGTTGTATTTTACATAACAGCCTACCTTCTTTTCTTCTAAATATTCATAATTCTCTTCGCTCCCATATCCTGCATCCGCGATCACGTTTTCCGGTAAACACCCCAGTTTTTCTTCCAGGTGCCTTAGGTGCGGGATCATTGTTTTCGTATCGGTTGGGTTGGGATGTATGGTAAAGCCCACGATATATCGGTTCTCTGTCCCGATCTGGATGTTATAGCCAGGTTTTAGCTGGCCGTTTAACATGGCATCTTCTTTCATCCTCATAAAAGTGGCACCCTGGTCTGTTTTTGAATAGCTGTTCCTTCCACGAAAGGTTTCCAGGGATTTTTCGTATTTCTGTTTCCTGGGAAGGATATCCTTTTTAAATTCTTTGGATTTTTTCTTCAGCTGTTTATTTCCTGGCTCTTGTTCCAACTTTTTGTCGATGCTCTCCACAACAGCTGCCACCTGTTCTGCGGTGATCTGGGTATGCTCCCCCTTTTCCTCCAGGTCTTCTTCCAGATAAATCTGATTTTCTTCCGCCACAATCCGGTCGATCTCCCGGAGATGGTTCTTGATCTTTTCATCTAGTTTCCGGTCATAATTACGGACGGACTTGTTCCATACGAAAGAATACTTATTGGCGTTAGCCTCGATCTTTGTGCCATCCAAAAAGTAATTCTGAAGCTTGATATAGTTTTTCTCGATCAGGAGTTTGACCACTTCAAAGAACACATCCTCGATGATGTCTTTCATGTGAAGGCGAAAGCGATTGACGGTACGAAAATCCGGTTGATTTCCACCAGCGATCCACATGAAATTAACATCTTCACGAAGAGCTTTTGCGATCATGCGGGAGGAATAAACTTTCTGAGAATAAGAATAGATCATAACCTTCAGCATCATCCGTGGGTGATAAGCAGGGCATCCGCCCTCTTTGTATCTGCCGTAGAGTGAAGACAGGTCCAAACTGTCCACGATGGTATTTACGACCCGCACCAGATGATTTTCCGGTATAAAATCTTCAAAAGATAGTGGTAATTGTAATTGATCCGTAGTATAATCTTTAAATGTGAGCATACCTTATTATATCACATAATAAGGGGAAATGGAGAACGGCGTGGTAACCGTTCTCTATTTTTTCAGAAAAAGAGGGTATCCCCTCAAGTCACTTCATGACTTTTGGGACACCCTCTTTTGCTGGCACAGACGGCAGGGGACGCGGTGTGCGGGAGGCCGTTCTCGGATTTCAGCCCTTGCATGGTTTTCGTTTATGGGGTATCATGGAACTGTTCTGAATTTTACTGAATTTATAAACCGGAGGTATTTTTATGCCGACATATGCCTGGTATCAATGGATGGCATTTTTCTATTTTTACTGCTTTTTCGGGTGGGTCTTTGAATCCACCTATGTTTCCATAAAGACAAAGCACCTCGTCAACCGGGGGTTTTTGCGCCTCCCGCTCCTTCCCCTTTACGGGAGCGGCGCGGTGATGATGTTATGGGTCTCTCTCCCATTTCGGGACAGCCTGGTTCTCACCTATCTCTCCGGCGTGGCTGGCGCCACGGTGCTGGAATATGTGACCGGGTATGTGATGGAACTGCTCTTTAAGGTGCGCTACTGGGATTACAGCAGCCAGAAGTGGAACTTAAACGGCTATATCTGTCTCAGCTCGTCTATCGCCTGGGGCTTTCTCACGATCCTGATGACCGAGGTTGTCCACCGCCCGGTGGCCGATTTTATTACGGCGTGGCCGCCCATGCTCACGATTGTTCTCGTGTTCGCTGTCACAGTGGTCTTCCTCTACGATCTCAATTACAGCGCACGCCGTGCCTTTGCCCTCGGGAAATCCCTGGAGGCGCTCACGAAGCTTCGCGGCGAGCTGGAGGGCGTGCAGGTGCAGGCAGCCCTTTTGAAGATGGAGACAAAGGAACGGCTCATTTCCACGGCCGCAGAATTAAAGGAAAAGCAGAAGGAATGGCAGGCCGAGCAGGCCGGACGCTTCGAGGAGCTGACAGGCTTCAGTCTCGAAGAGCTTCGTGAAAAGGCCGGACTTCGGCTCCGCCTTGAAGACCTGGCCGATTTAAAGGATCTGGCGGAGCTCCATCTCGATGCCTTAAAAGGAAAGACCGAGGAACAGCTTTCCGAAATCCGCGCAGAGCTGGAAAACCGGATGTCTTCGGTGCGCTCCGCCCACGCTGCGCCGTTAAAATCTCTGCTTCGCGGGAACCCGACGGCCGCTTCGGCGAAATTCGCAAGGGCCCTTCGGGAACTTCGGGAGTATCTTGAGGAGAATAAGCTTTAGGGGCTTTTACAAAATTTTAAGTATATAAAAACGCAAAAAGGAGCCGTTGCAAAATAGATGAGTAATCATCTATGGAGCAGCGGCTCCTTTTTTATGCCCTGAAAACAGAAAACGGACCCTGAAGAGCCCGTAATCCATGGTATAATAAGATATGACCAGTAAATTAAAATACCATAAAAATTATACCGAATTCGGTGAGCCTTATCAACTGGTTTTGCCATTAAATTTGGAAGGTTTGGTTCCTGATGATGATTCTGTTCGACTGCTGAGCCACGAATTGGAGGATTTAGATTACAGCTTGCTGTATCAGGCTTACTCTGCCAAAGGCAGAAATCCGGCAGTGGACCCAAAGACCATGTTCAAGATCCTGACTTATGCCTATTCCCAGAACATCTATTCATCCAGAAAAATTGAAACCGCATGCAGACGCGACATCAACTTTATGTGGCTGCTTGCCGGACAAAAAGCACCGGATCACAGCACCATTGCCCGTTTCCGAACCGGTTTTCTGGCAGATGCCTGTGAAAATCTGTTCTACCAGATGGTCTGCCGCCTGGAAGCAAGCAGAGAATTATCAAAAGAAACCGTATTTATTGATGGGACAAAACTGGAAGCCTGTGCCAATAAATATACCTTCGTCTGGAAGAAATCGGTGGGGAAATGGGAAGCAAAGATGTACGAACGGATTCAGGAGGCAGTTTGTCTTCTGAACCAGGATTATATCTGCGGGTTCTATGTGGGAGAGGAAAGCCGTACCCAGGACCTTCAGGAAATCTGCCGGTTTCTGGAAGAACGATGCCGTCTGGATGGGACGGTTTTGGTACATGGAAGAGGAAAACGCAAAAGCCGGAATCAAAAATATCTGGAACTGTTCCGCCGGTTTCTGGAACGCCAGACAATCTATGACTGGCATACAGCTAGTTTCCAGGGCCGGAATAACTACTGCAAGACGGATCCGGATGCCACTTTTATGCACATGAAGGATGATCATATGAGGAATGCCCAGCTGAAACCTGGATATAACGTCCAGATCGCAGTGGACAGCGAATACATTGTGGCAGCTGGGATTTTTCAGGATCGGAATGATGTATGGACACTGGTGCCGTTTCTGAAAAACATGGAAGTGAACCTGGGATTTCGATATCCCAGTGTGACTGCGGATTCGGGGTATGAAAGCGAAGAGGCTTATGAATATCTGAAAAGCCAGGGTCAGATCCCTTACATCAAACCGCAGACCTACGAAAAATGGAAAAAGAGAAGTTTTAAGAAAGACATCAGCAAACGGGAAAATATGGCGTATAAGGAAGAGACAGACACCTACACCTGTCATGCAGGAAAAACACTGAGAGAAGTGTTTAAAAAGAAGCAGAAAAGCAAAAGCGGCTATCAGTCCGAGGTAACAGTATATGAATGTGAGGATTGCGGCGGATGTCCGTATAAGGAAAAATGTACGAGGGCAAAGGGAAATAAGAGGCTGTATCTTTCCAAAAACTTTTTGAAAAAGCGTCGGGAATCTTATGAGAACATCATAAGCGAAAAAGGGATCCAGTATCGGACAAACCGTTCGATTCAAGTAGAAGGAGCCTTTGGGGTGTTGAAAAACGATTATGAATTCCAGAGATTTCTGCTGAGAGGGAAAACGAAGGTAAAACTGGAGATCCTTCTGCTGTGCCTGGGGTATAATCTGAATAAATTGCATGCTAAGATCCAAAATGGCCGGACAGGAAGCCACCTGTTTGAAGTAAAAACTGCATAGAAAAATCATAAAACCGAAAGGTTTTATTAAAGTACGGCAAAAATCCGGCGATCTGCTCTGAAACCAGAGGGAGCGCCGGATTTTTTGCTGTAACGAGCGGAAGTGCCGCTCAATCATCTATTTTGATGATTTTGCGACACTCCCTTTTTGACCGTTTTGGCGTTATTCCTCTAAGCATTCGCCTTGCGGCTTCTGGGATTGTCTTTCCAGATCAGATAGGCGAACTCATATTTATCCAGATCCTTCGGCTGTTCTGCCAGCACGTCGCGGTTTTTAATATCCAGAATCTTCGCGTCGGCCGCATCCAACAGGTGATCCACGGCCATCTGGATCGAAGGCCCGATCTTTTCTCCCTCGGGCTCCAGTTCCTGATACCCCGGCTCCCTGCCGTAGGGCTCGATTCTTCCGCAGAGCGGATTATCCCGCTTTGCAGCACGCACATACATCTGGACGATCTTCTGGCTCTCTCTCGGGACTAAGATGGCCGCACAGATAGGCTCGTCATTGTCCTTCCTGCTGACAAGGACGTCGGCGCAGTTATAAAGAGTCACCTTGTATAAGCCATGGAAGCCCTTGCTGTACGTGGTGTGCTCTTCATAGTCGCCGCGGGCCGAAAGCTTCGCCTCCGCGTCCGCCTCCAGCATCCCGCGAACGAGAGAATCCTGCATATATTCTTCCGCAGAGCTTCTGCCCGTCATGTTCAACTCTTCGTTTGTCATGAGCGCCTTGCGGCTGACTGCGTTTAACAGAATCTCCTGCTGATCCAGCCTCTGCCGGTAGGCCTGCCGCTCCAGCTCTTTATCAATGGCCGTCCGCGTCGTGCTCTTTGTCACTTCCTGGACTTCCTCCAGATAATATGCGTAAAGATGGGTGTAAACGAAGCCCTTCTCGTTCTTCCGCATCAGATCGTCGTTTTTGTACACGATAGCATAGTCCCCGGAATCCACCAGCTTCTTTCCGTCCTCAAACGGGATGGAAATAGAGAAGGTCTGCATGTCCTCCAGATAGAGCCCTCCCGCTTTTTCCGAAAGCCAGTGATGATTTAAAAGCACAAACTGCCAGTTTAGCTGCCTGCCGGGAAGCAGATTAAAATCAAATGCCGGGTTAAGCCCCGCCTTCCACCAGTAATTTCCGTCCAGAGAGGGCTCCGCCTTGCAGATGGCCTCCAGCTTTTCAATCAGACCGTCCCGCTTTGCTTCCAAATCCGTCACATGGGCCGTCAGCGCCTCCAGGTCGCCGCACTCTTTGTTCCACTCTTTCAACTGCTCCTGATATCTCTTGTTTTCGGAATACGCCCGGTAAAGCCCGTAGATCGTAAGCGGCGGGAAAATCACAACCCCGACGCCGGAAATGATGAGCCACTTTTTCATCCCGTTGACTGGCGCTTTCTTTCCGTGATTGACAATTCCCTTTGAGACATCGCTGAGCGGGTTTCTTCTGGAATACTTCTCCATCAGGCGAATGGAATCTTCCACGTAAGCTAATTCTTCCGCCAGTTCCCGCATTTCTTCTTTTTTCGACCGCGTGCTCATGCCGTTATTTCATCCCCTTTCCGTTTTCTCATGAAACGCCTACTGCCTTCCATGGATCCTTTCATACTCCTGCCGAAGCTCGATCTGCTCCTGGAGCGCCTCCACGTTGACGGTTACGGTCTTCATCATGTTGTAAAGGGGAATTCCCACCAGCGTACAGCACATCACAATGTGCATCCATTTTCCCATGCCGAGAAGGACGATCCGCGCCCAGACCCAATAGGGCTGGAAGGTCAGCATGCCGCCGCTGCCCCAGCCTGCCTTTTTCATCTCCGCAATCATTCCGACCGCCTGCTTTATGTAGCCGAAGCAGACAAGAACCGAGACGAGGATGCAGAGAATTCCAACAAAGAAGCAATTGATCATAAACGAAATCAGAGCGATGATCATCGCCAGGCCGGCCGCCAGCACCACGAGCAGGTTATACTGCGGCACGCCGTTTCGGATTCCGTTTCTAAGGCACAGTTCCTGTGCCTCCTTTGCCTTGATATCATTGATCGTTCCAAGTCCCAGCAAGCCTATAAGCAGCAAAAACATAATTGCACCCATCTTTACAGTCCGCCTTTCTTAACCTTTGTTATTCTTCGTTTACCGGATCCCCAGTACCTCGCAGATCCGTTCGTATTTCTCAACTCCGCCGGTTCCGTCCCACACCGGGAAGCCGTCGCCCTGCGTCCAGCAGCCATAGTCTTCCATCTCCTGAAGTATCGCCGTCAGGCTTCCGTCGGCAGCCGCGGACGGATCCATGGGGATGACTTCAATGTCCTTTCCCATCAGCGCTTCTCCGGTATAACCGCGGTTTTCAGAGACTTCCTCCTCCGAGAACCCCTCGTATGTTCCCAGATCCCAGCTGTATCCGAAGCGGTAAATATAGGGATCTGCTGCGGAAACCGTACCGATATTGCCGCAGGCATAGATGGAGCCGTCCTTCTCGCCGATGGCAAAGGCGTCTTTGCCTTCCACACGGCCGGCGTTCACACAGTAGCGGAGTGTCGATCCGTTCGTGCAGACGATCCCGCAGGCTGTTCCCGCTGACTGGACTTCCCCGTAATTGACGCAGCCAATCACAATCCCGGCATAACCGCTGCTTCCGTCATGGCGGTTGATGATTCCGGCGGCGCTCCGCTCTCCTGTAACGGAACCGTAATTGTCGCACTGGACAAGACAGGTATCCGATCCTGCCCCGCCGAGGATTCCGCCGGGATCGGAGCCTGTTACCGTACCATAATTCGTGCAGTGATAAAACAGGTTCCCGCCTTCCTCGGCGTAGCCTGCAATTCCACCTGTCCTGCTGCTTTCCCCGGACGACTCCACCGTCACGGTTTCTGCCACCGTGCAGTTTTCAAATAAGGTATTCGTCGAAGCACTCCCCGCAAAGGCGCCCATGTAGTTGGCATTGCCGGAAAACGAGCTGTCGGCAATGGTAAGATCGTGAATGGAAACCGCCTGATCTTCCCAGGTGTACACCGTATGGAACAGGCCGGCCGAACGCCCCCGATCCGTCACATCCAGGTGAATCCCGGAAATCGTATGGCCGTTTCCGTCAAATTCGCCGGCGAAGCTGGCCCATACCGTACTCTCTTTCCCGTCCTTTTCCACGGAATACTCTCCGCCTAAAGGAAGCAGGGTGCTGTCTGCCGGGATCGCATCGGACAAGTCAATATCCGCCATCAAAACCGCATTCAGATTTACGCGCCGGTCGCCGCTGTTTATGGCTTCTTCCTTAAAAAGCTCGGCAAACCTCACAAAATCCTCCGCGGAATGGATTTCAATAAAGCCGTCCGCATTCTGGGAAATATCTGACACGCCCGTTTCTTCCTCTTTCTTTTCCTCAGCAGCCGTTTCCGTCTGTTCCGCCTTCGTATCGTCTGCCGTCTCTTTGGCGCCGCCGCAGGCCGTAAGCCCCGCAGCCAGGCAGGCTGCAAGCGCCAGGCAAATCCATTTCTTCATTGTTCTGTTCCTCCTGTTTTCCTGAATTACTGATTGAATGCCTCGTAAAAGGTGTCAAACCCTTCATAGGTTTCTCCCTGGTGCGTGACCGTAAGATACTTCTTATTGCGGGAGAAGAGCGCATATTGATCCATGTAGGTGAGCCCGCTCCCCAGCTCCAGCCGTTCCAGGTTGTCAACGTCGAAAAATGCATGCCCCTCCAGCCGCGTCACGCTGTCGGGAACCGTGATGACCTTGACGAAGGGATTCTGTGCGATTCCCTTAAAGGACAAGGTCTTTGTGCCGTCCTTGATATGGATTTCGCTGGCCCTCGCCCCCATCAGGCACATGACGCACTCCAGGTTATCCGGATTCGGCCCATTGCCGTCCTGGTACCCGTAAACCATGGAATCTTCGATAAAGAACGTGCTGCCCTCGGCAAACTGAAGATTCTTAAGAGAGTAGGCCTCGAGGCAGGCGTTCCCATTGATATAAGCCATGGTCTCCGGCAGGGAGATGCTTTCCAGGCTGTAACAGCGAAGAAACGCATTCTGGCTCAGATACGGAAGTTTTGTACCCGATAAGTCGGCTTCCTTTAAGCGGATACACTCTTCAAAGGCTCCGACGCCCATGCTTTCCAGATCCGCCGGGAATACCACTTCCTCCAGGGACGTACAGCCGCAGAAAGCGCCTGCCCCCGACGGATCGGTGGTTCGGGCGTTAATCTCCTTGCAGCCGCCGATTTCCACCCGCCTGAGCGCCGTGCAGTCTTCAAAGGCCTTGGCGTCGATGGAGTCCACGCCCGCAATGTAGACCTCCTGGAGCGCCGTGCACTTGCTGAAGCTGGATTTGTCGATGGACTTCACCGTGTCCGGCAGATAAAGCCAGGTGATCGCTTCATTCTTTCTGAACGCATCCTTGTCGATGGAAAGCACTTTCCCGCCGCCGAGGTTCGCCGGGATTTTTACCTGGGTCGAGCTGCCTTTGTATCCCGTGATAAACGTGTATGGATCCGAGACATGAAACTCAAAATCCGACTCCGCGTTTTCCGGTACTTCCTCCGGCCGGATGGAGACGTAGGGCTCCAGGGGCGTGATGGCCGCCAGAAGCTCCTCCACCTCTCTGATGAACTCGTTATCTGACACGACAGGCTGGGAAGGGGCCGCCGTCTCTTCGGTTTCGGAAGCGGCCGTCGTCGCCTCCTTTTCAGAAACAGCCGCCGTCTCTTTGCCCGCCTCTGTTTTTCCGGCCTCAGCCGTGTTTCCGCCGCCGCAGCCGGATAAAAGGGCGCAGGCCAGAAGAGCCGCCGCAATCCTCTTTGCTTTTTTCATTTTTCCGTTCCTCCCTTCCGGTTCTACTCCCATTCCATAACCGGGTATCCGTCTGCTCCGGCCTTCCACTGGGCCAGCTCATAGGAAAATCCGGTTTCGGTAAGATCTTCCATCAAATCCTCGGATACGCCCTCCGGGAAGCCGTTTAATGCCGCCAAAACGGTTCCGTCGGTAAACGCGCTCTCTTCTGTGGGCGCAATCTCCTCAAGCGCCGGTTCCCCGAGATAGAAGATCAGCGCGGAATACTCTGCCCCGTCAAACCGGCCCGTGGCCGTGCGGCTGTTTTCAAAATGCTCGCTGTCTTCCGGCGGCGTTATGGTTCCTGTGCTGATGCAGTTAAAAAGCATGTTTTTATTGCCCTGGTACTTGCCGCAGGCCAGATGGCCGGCGCCGCAATATAAATAGTTCTTGCCGGTACTGCAAATTAAATCTCCTGCATTCCTGCTGTTCATCACGACGGACGTTTCCATCATGCCGGCCAGTCCGCCAATGCGCTGGGAATCGTAAACCGTCTTCCCGGGCTTCAGATATTCATCCTTGCCCATATGTTTCAGGGAAACGTCTCCTTCATTGGCGCAGTTTTCCATCAGGGACACAAAGTCATGGTTCTTCGAGTCCTCTCCGCCGAAATAACCGCAGAGGCCGCCTACGCTGATATATCCCGTCACTGCCCCGGTGTTTTTGCAGCGGTTCATGATGCAGCGTTCGATGTCCCCGCCGAAGCCGCCCACGTAGATTTGGCCGTCGATGTCTGCCACATTGATGCAGTCCGTAAGGATGGCCGGCTTATCGGCCGAATGCCCCTCCAGAGTTCCGATGACGCCGCCGATACTGGAGGCGGTGCCGCTCACCTTCCCTTCGTTCCGGCAGTTGGTGATATCGACACCGTCCACCCTGCCGACCACTCCGCCGACGTTGGATTTCACGGTTCCCGCAGCAGAAATCTCCGCATAATTGGTGCAGTCGGAAAGCACATTTCTCTCTCCATCTCCGCTTATCCTTCCGACAATTCCGCCGACTGCTTCGCCGCTTCCTTCAAGGAAGCCGCTGCTCTGGCAGTTTATGATACTTCCGCTTGACCTTCCTGCAATAGCTCCCGTATGGCCTGCGCCCACAATGTTCACGTCCTCCATGGAAAGGTTCTGGATCACCGCATCCACATCCGTGGATGAAAACAGGCCAAAGTCTTCCTCACTGGCACTGCTGTAATACAGATTGCGGATCACATGGCCGTTTCCTTCAAAGGTGCCGTTGAATTTCACGATAGGCTCCCAGTTTCCAATCCCCTCTCCGCAGACAGAGGAAAGATCCAGATCGGCCTCCAAAACGGCATCCACAGCCGGCTCGCCACCGTTTACCCGATCACGGAATTTGATGAAATCGTCTACGGACCGGATCACAATCTGATCTCCGTCGCCCTCACTCCTGGCGCTTTCCCTTTCTGCCGCCTTTTTTTCGGCATTCTCATTCATTGCTTTTGACATCTGATCGGCAAAATACTCGACATCGCTGACCTTATCGTCTTTGCCTGCGTCTGCGGGTTCACTTTTTCCGCCGCAGGCCGTCATGGACATCATCAGTCCGGCTGCCAGCACGGCAAACCATATGTTTTTCTTCTTCATGCTCTATGATCTCCTTTTTCAAACCTTTTCTTTTCTCTACTGAAACGTGCCGTCCGCCATCAGGGCATGGAACTCGGCTCCGTTTTCATTTTCTGTCACAAGATACAGCGTATCCCCATAGACGCCGGCATGGAGAACATGATAGTACGGGACGGTCGCCGAAACCGTGTAGGTAAGCTCTGCCGCCAGGACAGACTCCCGGTAATCGTCCGTCGACGCATAGTAAAGCTGGCGCAGCCCGCGTACCAGAGAAGCCATGCCGTCCCCGACCGCGTACATATCGGCGTGATGCGGAAGGATGCCCGGCAATTTTTCGACATCATCGGTGAGTTCGCCGTTTTCAGCCGGAAACCGTTCTTCTCCCTGCCAGGAGTCCGAAGCGCCGGCATATGAGTAAAAGAGGAACATGCTGTCGTGGGTATTGACGTCCTCATGCAGAGTATAAAATCCGCCGTCCGCCGGAATCAGGGTATAATGATATTCCACCAGCGTGTCGCATTGCGGCTCCGCCTC
Source organism: Eubacteriaceae bacterium Marseille-Q4139 (assembly GCA_018223415.1). Classification (NCBI taxonomy): domain Bacteria; kingdom Bacillati; phylum Bacillota; class Clostridia; order Eubacteriales; family Eubacteriaceae; species Eubacteriaceae bacterium Marseille-Q4139. Next base: position 1,010,094 of record JAGTTQ010000001.1, read on the forward strand.
GTACACATCCGCTAAGAGAACTCTGCGTATATTTGACCTTGAGGTGCTGTTAAACATGTAAAGGTAGGTTCCATCCGTATCAAACGTATTGATCGGATCGCCCTCTTTGGCAGACATTTTGAAAAATTCGTTCGTCTCCCCGGTCGCAAGATTGATGACTCCGACAAAAGAGCTCTTCTGTACGGCATTGACAGAATAAAACAGCTCATCGTCCATAATCAGCATGCCCTTTGCCCACAGGTTCCCGCCTTCATCTTCAAAAGACGCGACCGACTCCACCGCGCCGGAAGCGGGATCCACACAGAAGATTTCCGCATGGCGGTCGAGCTCCTTGCCTGCCTTTCCCTCGATGGTTGCAATATAATACACCTTTCCCTGGTAATAGTTTAAATAGGCCGGCCGTTCATGATCATACCGGGCCTCTTCCATGAGAGAACCCGTGTGGGTCTGCGGATCGCTCCCGTCCAGGGCAAAGCTGCAAAGCATATCCTCCTGATTGATATAATAGATTCTTCCGTCCCCAAAGCATGGGCTGTACGAATCGCGGATGAGATTTTTGGCGCTGTTTCCGAATACGATCTCGGAGACGTTTTTTCCGGCATCCGCCGCCGGTGCTGCGGCTTCTTCCCCTTCTCCTGCCTCCGCTGCGGCTTCCGTCTGTTCTTCTACGGCGGAGACAGCTCCGGCTCCGTCATCCCCCGCGCTCTTTTCCGTCCCGCTCCCGCAGGCGGTCAGTCCCAAAAGCACCGTAAGTGACAGAGCGGCTGCCATTGTCCTGCCTATTTTCCGCTTCCATAAGCGTTTCATACTGCATATCCTCCTTTTCCGGAACATAATTTCTGCAAAGGTGTACCTTTCCGCAGCGAGAATCCGCCTTCTTTTTGCCTCATCCCAGAATAAAAAAATCGCCGAATTGGTATGGCAATCCGGACAAATTTGTTGTATAGTTATGTAAGAAAAGATGTACGCCGCGTTTGCGGAAAAGTACACTTAACCGCAGAATCACTTTTCCTGCGAAATGGCGGTATTTTCGCAGGCCCGCGCTTTGTCCCGGAAGGTGGACAGCGGAAGCCCGCATTCCTTTGCCGCCGCCGTGCAGGTGATGGCGCCGGATTTCCACTTCCCGTAAACCTCTTTAAAATTGGGCGGAAGCGGCCTAGGCGGTTTCCCGAACCTCACGCCTCTGGCTTTAGCCGCCGCGATGCCTTCTGCCTGCCTCTGCCGGATGTTCACACGCTCGTTTTCCGCCACAAAGGACAGCACTTGCAGCACGATATCGCTGAGAAACGTGCCCACCAGGTCTTTCCCCCTGCGGGTGTCCAGAAGGCGCATGTCGAGGACGCAGATGTCCACGCCCTTGTCCTTTGTCAGGATCCGCCACTGCACCTGAATTTCTTCATAGTTCCTTCCAAGACGGTCGATGCTCTTGATGCAGAGCAGGTCGTCTTTTTTTAATTTCCGCAGCAAATTCCGGTACGCCGGACGGTTGAAATCCTTTCCCGACTGCTTGTCCATGAAAATATTGCACTCCGGCACTCCCATCTCCCGCAAGGCGATGAGCTGCCTGTCCTCGTTCTGTTCCCGCGTACTGACGCGGATGTAGCCGTAAATCATTCCCGTGGTATCAACTCCTGTCGTTTTTTGTCGTTTCTTTTGTTGAGCCTCCAGGTCTTCCGCCATTTTCCCCGAAGGTATGGATATATTATAAAGCGCCTGCCTTCATCCGGCATTTCTGCGGGATCAAAGCAGGCGCTCTGCGCTTCTTTCTCTATTTATATCCATCTGCCGGCAGGCCCGGCTCTATTTTTCCGGCACTGCACCGGCCATGCCGACCGCGGCCTTTCTTTTCTTTTGTTCCGGAGTCTCCTCTTCCTCCCTGTCGCCGTACAGCTTTCCGATCAGGAAAGAGGAAATGCTCACCGTGACGAGGGAACAGGCGATGTTCATCGGAGAAATGTAGCTTAAGGAAAGCATCAGCACTACAACGTCCGTAGCGAGGTAGCATTTTTCCAGCTTCACCTTCGTCAGTTTGTTTAAAATCAGCGCCAGCGCATCGTCTCCTCCGGAAGCACCGCCTGACCGGACGATGAGGCCGACACCGACACCGACAAACAGGCCGCCGAGGACTGCCGCCAGAAGCGGTTTGTCGCCCATGTAAGGCAGAAGGTGCCCTGTCCGTTCGTGAAGCGAATAAAAAAAGGAATACCCCAGACTTGCAATCACGGCATTTTTTATGAATCCGCCGCCTAAAAGCTTCCAGGCCGCCAGATAGCAGGCGATGTCCATCACCGGCCCGGTGATGCTCGGCGAAATATGAAACCAGTGCTGAAAGAGAAGCTGGAGCCCGAAGACGCCGCCCTCGGTAATCTGGCTCTGGCTGTGTACATTATAAAGGCCGAACGACAGGATGGCTGTTCCAAGCAGGAGAAGGCCGTACCGGGCTGCCGCCCGCCGAATCTCTGCTTTTTGCAGCATTTTCATGAATAACAACTCCTTTTTTCTTTATGATATGACGTCTGAAATTGTCATGACAATCTTATCATAAAGGATATAGTAAGTATAGAGTCAAGGAGTTTTTATATATATTTTTCCGCGAGGGCTTCGATGGCGCCAGGATTTTCCTTCCTCCAGGCGTCAAAGCCAAGGCCGCTTTCTTCTGCCATTTTCCCCAGTTCCACGAGAAAGGCCGAGATTTCCGACTGGAGAATTGTCCCGATTTCCTTTCCCATGGTCTCGAAGCCCTGGCGCTCGTTGCCTCCCAGATACAGCGTGAACGCCGGCTGAGGCTTTCCGTCCGCCAGCTTTCTGGCGCCGCGAAATCCCATGACGCCGGTCTGGTGGGTGCCGCAGGAGGACGGGCAGCCAGAAATGTGAATCTTTGGCAGGGCATCATACGAAAGCCCGGCTTCCCGCACTGCCTTCATGCAGGATAAAAGGAGCGCCTGGGAATCCCTTGGCCCTGTCTGGCAGGTACTTCCGCCAATGCAGCTCACGGACATTTCAAATATGCTTTCCGCGCTGTCCGTTGTGATGGACAGGACGGTTTCTGCCTCCGCTCCCGTCAGGTTGATGAGGTAAGCCGTCTGATCCGGGGAAAGGCGCATCTCCACGGCTTCCATGTCCTGTACGGCGCGGCACAGCCGGCAGAAAATCTCCCTGTCCGGCATGCCGCCGATGGGATGCCAGACAGCTGTGTAAAGGCCTGCCTGCTTTTGGGGAAGAATCCGGGGGCCGGGCGGCGGGTCTCCGGCCCCGACCTTTGCAATCACCGGCGGCACAAGGGAAACCGCAAGCTCCCCGCCCAAAGAAAAGACCTTTGAAAGCTCCGCCTCAAATACCTTCCTGTAAGCGTCCGGGCCGCCCAGGGCCTCCGGAAGGAAGCGTGTCCTGGCCTTCGCCCGGTTTTCGTAATTCCCGTATGCATGAAACAGCTCCCACATGGCATGCACATAATAAAGAACGTGTTCCGGCTTCACGCCCTCTGCCGTCCGGATTCCGAACTTCGGCATGCCGCCCAGACCGCCGGCACTGTACACGTCGAACGTCCCGTCCGGCCTGGCTGCAAAGCCCAGGTCGCGGTATGTGGCGTGGGTCAGGTTTTCCGGGGAATTGGAAAAGCCGATTTTTAGCTTCCTCGGGAGCTTTTCCGCCTTTAGAAACTGCATCATATACTCCCCGGCCGCCTTCGCCCAGGGCTGGACGTCAAAATATTCGCCAGGTTCCACGCCGGATAAGGGCGAACACATCACGTTTCTCGGGTAATCCCCGCCGCCGCCCATAGTGACAATCCCATGTTCCAGCGCCTCCTCCATGATGTCGGCAGCCGTCTGGCCGTCCAGGTCATGAAGCTGGATTGTCTGGCAGGTGGTGAAATGAAGCCGTTCAATTCGGTACTTTTCGATAATCCCGGCGAGAAAGAGAAGCGTTTCCTTCGTGACCTGCCCGGCCGGCATCCGAAGCCGCAGCATGTTTTTTGCCCCGCCCCTCTGGGCATAGCTTCCGTAGTAGCCGGAAATGCTTTTGTATTCCATTTTGTCTATTTCACCGGAGTAAAACGCCGCGGTTCTTTCCCGGAATGTTTTGATGTCTTCTTTCCAAAGTTCCGGATTTTTTATATCCATACCAAAATCTCCTGTCTGATTGATATTCTGATGGTAGGATTCTCCGTTTGGGGGTGGGTTATGCTTAGAAAAAGCACAGATGCGTCCTTGCGGATAAAACCGCAGACCTTTGGTACAATACTCCTAAAACTGTTTTAGGAGGAAAACATAAATGAATACCCACTCTCATCCCAAACTCCTGTCTTCCGAGAGAATCGCAAGTTATCTCACCTATCTTCGCCAGCAGGAGCGCTCCGAAAAGACGATTCAGAAATATGCTCATGACCTGACTTCCTGCGCTGTCTCCCTTTCCGGATGCGAAATTACGCGGGAGCGTCTGATCGCATGGAAGGAATCCCTGATTCAAACCCATTCTTCTTCCAGCGTCAACGCCGCCCTTGCGGCTGTCAATGGTTTTCTGGCCTTTTTTCACTGGCACGATCTGAAAATCAAGCCATTGAAAATACAGAGGCAGCTTTTCTGCGACGCCGAGCGGGAATTAAGCCGAAGTGAATACCTGCGTCTGGTCGGAGCCGCCAAAACCCGCGGCAATGAACGCATATCTCTGGTTCTCCAGACTATTTGCAGCACTGGAATCCGTGTATCGGAGCTTCGTTTCATTACAGCCGAAGCTGTCCGCTCAGGGCGGACGGAAGTGGCCTGCAAGGGAAAGCGGCGCACCGTTTTTCTGCCGGAAAAACTTAGAAAGCCGTTAAAACGCTATCTGAAAAAACAAAAAAGAACGACCGGGCCTGTGTTCGTGACAAAAAGCGGCAGGCCGTTAGATCGTTCAAATATCTGGAGAGATATGAAAGCCTTGTGCGGCAACGCAGGCGTAAGCCCCAAAAAGGTCTTCCCCCACAATCTGCGCCATCTGTTCGCCCGCACCTTCTATTCCATAGAAAAGGATTTATCCCGGCTGGCCGACATTCTTGGCCACACCAACATTTCAACTACGAGAATTTATACCATGGAAAGCGGAACGGCACACGTAAGGCTTTTGAATCAGATGGGTTTGATCCTTACCACATAAGAACCATTCTGTTGTAAGAAGCAGCTTGTGTGCAATCCCCATCTTCGTAATATTACTACATATAGCTCCTTTTTTTCAATACCTTTGCCGAAAAAAAGCCCTGTACATTCGGAAAAAAAGCATAAAAACCAGGCCGGGGAAAAATCTCTTTTTATCCGGTCTGATTTTTATGCCTTTTTTTGGCAGAACCGCCTGCATTTTTCTAAATCAGATACGTTCCGCCGTTTTTTCTGCAACAGAATGGTTCTTATGTTGCAGAAAAAGGAGGTGAAGGTTTTGAACCATACATTTTCCGTGGACCGCATGGAAAAAAAATACTGTCTTACGCCGGTACAAAAAAGCCTGCTGTTCCATCGTCTGTCACAGGTCATGGAACTTGACGGGAATGGTACCCAGGGTGGGTATCTGGTGCGTTCCGTATATTTCGACAGCATCTACGACAACGACTACTTTGACAAGGTAAACGGAGTGGAAATCCGCAAAAAAATACGGCTGCGGATCTATCGGCCTGACCAGGAAAGCGTCAAGCTGGAGCTGAAGCAGAAATGGGGCGCCGCCCAGAGGAAAAAAACCATGTGGATCCCGAGAAGCCTGGCGGAGGACATGCTCTGCGGGGAGTACGGCGGCCTGTCCGGACTGGGCGAGGCGTTATCTGATGAAATCTATTCCATCCTGGAACTTGGCGCCTATCGCCCGAAATGCATCATCGAGTACCATCGGGCTGCCTTTACGGAACGGAGCAACGACATCCGCATTACATTTGATTCCGATATCCGGGCTTCCGCCTCCTGCGGCGGATTTTTTCGACCGGATTTGTCTATGCTCCCGCTTCTTAATGAACCGGTTTTGGAGGTAAAATACAATGGTTTTCTCTTAAGTAACATCAAGCAGATCCTGGATCTGGCGGATTCTTCCGAGACCTCCGTCAGCAAGTACGCCATGTCCAGGAACCTGTTTTTATAGATTTTAAAGTACATGGGAGGATCTGAAATGAAGAACTTTATTATGCAGTATTCGCAGGATGTCGTACAGGAGCTGTCAGTCCAGCAGATTATTTTAAACATGGCCGTTGCACTGGCCGTGGGGCTTGTCATTTACCTTTCCTATCGTTTTTCCCACTCCGGGGCCATATACAGCGCAAGATTCAATGTGTCGCTGTTAATGATGACCCTGATTACCACCATGATTATGAACGTCATCGGCAACAACATTGCCCTGTCCCTTGGCATGGTCGGCGCTCTCTCCATCGTCCGCTTCCGCACCGCCATTAAGGATTCCCGCGATACGGCGTATATTTTCTGGTGCATTGCCGTAGGAATCTGCTGCGGCGTGTCTTACTATGCGCTGGCAGCCATCGGAACCGGTATGATTTTCTTAGTCATGCTCGTCATGGGAAGCGTAAAATCAAATGACAGGTACCTGCTGATTATTGATGCCGACGGAGAGGAATTTTCCCGGGAAATCGAAGAAACGGTTCTTGTGCAGTACAAGGGGAAAGCCGTCTTACGGGTCGCAAATATCTCAAAAGGACAGGCGGAGTATATTTACGAGCTCACGTCCAGGGTCATTGCAGAAAGCGGTCAGAATGAGACGAGTCCCATCACCATGCTTCGCAGGATCGCGGGAGTCCAGCGCGTCAATCTTGTGTGCCAGAATGAGGAGATGAGCAGATAATGCGCCGGAGAGAGAGGGAAATCTCCGCCGCCGTCATCGCCTTTCTGTTTTTCTGCGGCTTTCTTTGGAGCCGGTTTCAGAAAGAGGTTTACACCTTTCCTCAGATGCCGGAGCCGGTTTCCGGGGAAACGGCAGATCTCAGCGAAAAAGCCATTGCAGCGGATGAGTCCTTTGATCCCAATATCCGGCCGTCTGCAACCGGCTGGACAAACTTCCGTGACAAAAAAATCCTTGTTGACGAGACGTTTTCCAGTAATCTCCCATTGGTGGTGATTGACACCGGAGATCAGGAGCCAAAAAGAGGCGTTGTGTGGGACGGAGAAAAAGATTACTATGTCTCCACCGGCGAAGACCCTTATGCCTACGGGGAAATTTTCGTCATTGACAATCCGGAGGGAACCAATTCCCCCAAAGACTCTGCATCCGTCCATTCTCTGTGTAAGCTGAAGATACGCGGAAATTCATCGGGAAACTATGATAAAAAGCAGTATCTTTTAAAGCTCATTGACGAAGATGGAAAACCGGAAAGCCGGAACATTCTTGAGATGGGCGGGGACAATGAATGGATTTTAAATGTCTCCTTCATTGATAAATCCCTGCTGAGGAACTATCTGGCCTATACGACCGCCGGTGAATTTATGCCGTTTACCCCGGATGCAAAATACTGCGAGGTTTTATGGAAAGACGGGACGCAGTATCGGTATGAAGGCGTATATCTGATGTTAGAAAGCATCAAGGAGGGAAAGCACCGTGTTGACCTGCCGGCGTATTCTGACAACGGAACCGTGACTCCTGCGCTTCTTCGCCGGGATCGGTACAATGTCAATGGAATTATGCTGGAAAACTATGCGACCGAGCGGCAGCTCACTTCCGGATACCTGGACATCGAATATCCAAAGAAAGATGTCATTACCAAAAAGGGCATTCAAAACGTCACGGAACAGGTCAGCCGATTTGAACGTGCGCTGTATTCTGAAAACTGGAAGGACTTTGTTCAGTACCGGGCATATATCGACATGGATTCTTTTGTTGACTATTTTATTGTAAACGAATTTTTCCTGAACTACGATGCCGGATACAATTCCACCTATATTTACATGGATTACAGCGGTAAGCTGTATATGGGGCCGGTATGGGATTTCGATCAGGCCATGGACAACAATGCCACAGAAATTGCCAATCTCCAGACGACGGCTTTCCACTCGGCGCCATGGTTTGACAGACTTCTTCAGGATCCCATTTTCACGGAAATGATTATCGAGCGGTATGCCGAACTGAGATCGTCCATCCTTTCCGATGCATCCATCCGGGCCTTTACCGAATCAGTCATCGAATACCTCGGTCCGGCCATCGACCGGGACTGGGCGCGGTGGGGATACTACTACACAGACGGCAATTACCTGAGTACCAGAATGCCGGACGGCTCCAACCGCAACACGCAGACACACCGGGAAGAAACAGAAAAAATATTGAGCGTACTTTCCCAGCACGGCGCATGGATGGACGAACGGCTGGACAGCCTGTACCAGTTCAAAAAAATAACTCTGGAAGAGGCAAAGGCACAGCTCGCAGGCCAGTCTGTTAATTACAGCCCCGCGCTGGCCGTTCTCTTCATCGCAGTTTTTCAGATTTCCGTGATCCTGGTCATCAAATACGACAATGAATCATAAGAAATGAGGGCATTATGAGCAAACGAAAACTATGGTTTTGGCTGATGACAGTCACCTCTGTCATCTACATTGGCTGGAGATTTTTCTTCACCCTTCCTTTAGAAAACGGCATCGTCGCACTGATTGCCGGTATCGCTCTGTTTGCGGCGGAGCTTATCAGCATGCTGGAGGCAGTCATCCACTATATCTGCATGAGCCGCGATAAGGAGCCGGATCTGCCGTCCGTCCCCGCAGAGGACTTCCCCCATGTGGATGTCCTGATCGCAACCCACAGCGAGGAGACAGAGCTTCTCTTTAAAACCGTAAACGGCTGCAAGCACATGGAGTATCCAGATAAATCCAAGGTACATATCTATCTCTGTGACGACGGGAACCGGCCGGAAGCTGCACAGCTTGCTGAGGATATGGGCATCGGCTATCTTCCGCTGACAGACAATAAACTGGCGAAAGCTGGAAACTTAAACAACGCGCTGTCCCATACAGATTCGCCGCTTGTTGTAACCTTCGATGCTGACATGATTCCGAGGAGCAATTTCCTCATGGAGACCGTCCCATATTTCTTCCTGCCCAAAATGATTAAGGAAGATGGTGTCTGGAGAAAAAGAACAGAGGAAGAAATCGACCCGGATTATAAGATCGGCTTCGTCCAGACTCCGCAGAGCTTTTATAACCCCGATCTGTTCCAGTTTAATTTCTTTGCCGAAAGAAACATTCCAAATGAACAGGATTATTTCTTTAAAGAAGTAAACGTCGGGCGAAACGGCAGCAATTCCGTGATTTATGCCGGCTCCAATACCGTGATTTCCAGGGAGGCCCTGGATGAGGTCGGCGGAATCCACACCGGCACCATTACGGAAGACTTTGCAACCGGCATCGACATTCAGGCAAAGGGCTATACCTGCATCGGCACGAAAAAAGTTCTGGCTTCCGGCCTGGCACCCAACGACTTTCCGACACTGCTCAGACAACGCCAGAGATGGGGACGTGGATGCGTGCAGACAGTACGCAGCCTCAAATTTTGGTTCGGCAGCCTCCCCATTTTGTCCAAGTTAAGCTACTTTGCATGTTTGCTGTACTGGTGGACATTTTTGCGGAGAATTGTGTATATTTTATCCCCCATTCTATTCTCTGTATTTGGCGTCCTGGTCGTCAGGACGGATTTGTTCGGCATCCTGTGCATCTGGCTTCCGTCTTATTTGATTTATAACCATTCTCTCCGCCTCCTGTCGGGGAAAATCCGCGATCAGAAGTGGAGCAATATCGTCGATACCATTCTCTGCCCCTACATGATTCTTCCGATTCTGGCAGAGACCCTGGGGATCCGGATGAAAAAATTTGTTGTGACCTCCAAGGAAAAGACTGCATCGAGAGGCACAAAAATCCTTTACGCCGTCCCGCACATGATCCTGCTTGCGGCAACGGCGGCCGGAATCTATTTCAGCGTGACTTCCATCATGCTGTATCGGAGCTTTCTTGGGATTGTTGTTCTGTTCTGGCTGTGCATGAACGCGTATTTCCTCATCATGGCCGTGCTTTTCATGCTGGGAAGAATCAACTACCGGAAATCCGAGCGGTTTTATGCGGAAATTCCCATCAGTTTCCAGAGTGGGGATGAAGAAGTCCAGGGAATGACCTGCGACATCTCCGAGCATGGTTTCGCCTTCCGACTGGACTTCCCGGAGTTTTTGGACGGCGTATGCAGCTTTACAATCCGGGACAAAAAATGGCAGGCCTCCGTAAAAGGACAGATTGTCCATGTTTCCAGAGACCGTGACAAATGGAAATACTGCGTCAAGCTGGAGCCGCTGTCCTTGCAGGAAAAGCAGGATTACAATCAGATTGTTTTTGACAGATTCCCGACGCTTGCCTCGGAAATCAGGACCACGGCCGTAAAGGATCTGGTAATCCTGTTCAAACGGAAAATAGCCGCGCCCATGCAGTCCCACCGGAAATATCCGCGCATCCTGTTAAACTGCGAGGTGACTGCTGAAGACGGCAGCAAGGTAAAAGTCATTGACTACAACTACCGTTACGTAACAACTGAAGAGCCTCTTTCCGACTCGAAGCTTCACCTGGATTTCGGCGGAAAAACGCTTCTTTTGAAAAAAGCCGATCAGACGAATGCGTCAAGGAAAAATCTCTATGAGGTGACAAACTGGGAACAGGTATCTGCCTCCCGTGAGATAAAAGCTGCACTGAAAAAAATGATGGGAGAGCTGCCGCGTGAGGAAGCATTACAGAGCGTATAACCGCAGTCCATTTTCCCTTCTGATGTTTGCCGCTGTCCTGGTTCTGGCTGCCGCAGTCCTTTTTCTGGTCAGACGGCAGGGCGCTTTATCCGGATCCGTGGATGCCCTGATGGCAGAAAACCGCAGGCTCCAGGAACAGGAGTCTGCCATGGAAGCCGAAATCGACGCCCTCCGCCGCAAAAAAAAGCTGGGCCGCTTATCCGTAGAGGGCACCGAGCTTCTCGGCCCGGACGGAACCCCCGTAAGGTTAAAGGGCATCAGCAGCCACGGCCTCGCATGGTATCCGGAATACACCAACTACCGCGCTTTAAAAACCATAAAGGGCTATGGCGCCAATGTTTTCCGAATTGCCCTTTATCCGGATCAAAACGACGGATATCTGGAGGAACCGGAGCTGAATCAGAAGCTTTTATACCAGGCCGTCGAAAATTCCCTCGCAGCCGGGCTCTACACCATCATTGACTGGCATGTGCTTCAGGACGAGAATCCCAACAGGCATCTTGATGAGGCTCTCGCCGTCTTTGAGGAAACAGCAAAGCATTACGGTGATGAGCCTGGGATTCTCTACGAAATCTGCAACGAGCCAAACGGCGATACCACCTATGAAGACATCGCAGAATATGCAGGCCAGGTAATTCCCGTCATTCGGAAATACGCGCCGAACGCCGTGATTCTCGTTGGCACGCCGGGGTACTGCACCTCTCTTTCCGAGGCCATACGCTCCCCCCTTCCGTATGAGAACCTCATGTACACCTACCACTACTATGCCGGCGTATCGGACTGTGAATTTGCCGTCGAGGAAATCCTGCGCGGCCTGGAAAACGGCCTGCCTGTCTTCATCAGCGAGTGGGGCATCGACAGCCATGTCCAGGAGAACGGCGCATGGGAAGAGACGGATGTATTCCTGGATTTTCTGGACGCGCAGAACCTCAGTTGGGTGAACTGGTCGCTCTGCAACAAAGACGAGGGATATTCCCTGATTGGGCATGAAGAGACAGGGGTATCCGGCTGGACGTTAGACGAGCTGACCCCCTCCGGAAGATACGTCGTGGGACGGCTTCAGGAGACGGGGAACGTATCTGAAACGATGCTTTGGGGACTTCGGGCGCAGGAAATGGCCTGGATCGCGTTTGCGGTGATGGGGCTTTTTTGAAAGCGTCAGCACAAAAACCTCCCGCAGAATCCTCTTTCTCTCCATCACCCATCTTTTCATAAACTATCAAAAGGCCGGCCACATTTCGCGTGACCGGCCTTCCTTCATTTTACTTTCCTAAAACCTTCACCGTCTCATACAGCAGGCTCACTCCATACCCGCTTGCACCGTGAATGCAGTAGGAGTTACCCTCCGGCAGCCAGTTGACCGGGGCCATGTCCACGTGAACCCATGGCTTTTCTTCCACGAACTCCTGGATAAACAGGCCGGCCACGATGCTGCCGCCGCCCATGGGGTTCCCGGGGCTGCTGTTCTTGATGTCCGCCACGTCGGAGCGGATGGCCGCAAACAGCTCCTTGTCTGCCGGAAGCCGCCAGATTTTCTCGCAGGAAGCCTCCGAAGCAGCTTCCACCTCGGCGTAAAGCTCGTCGTCGTTTGCCAGGACTGCCGCGCTCTTTCCGCCGACAGCGCCTTTTGCCGCGCCGGTCAGGGTTGCAATGTCGATGATCGCCCCTGCGCCTTCCTTCCGGATCGCGTAGGTGATGGCGTCAGCCAGGGTCAGACGTCCCTCGGCATCCGCATTTAACATTTCAATGGTCTTTCCGTTCATGGAGAACAAGATGTCGCCGGGAACATAGGCGTCGCCGGAAATCATGTTCTCGCAGGCTGCCGCGACGGCAATGACGTTGACCGGAAGCTTTTCCAAGGCAATGGCACGGATGGCGCCGATAACGGCTGCCGCGCCGCCCATGTCATCATGCATGGTATCCATTTTGGACTTTAAGCTGTATCCGCCGCTGTCGAACATGATGCCTTTGCCGACAAGGGCCACCGGCGCCTCGCCTTCCTTTCCGCCGTGATAGCGGAGCACGATGAGCCTCGGCTCGTCAACGGCTCCCTGTGCCACGGAGAGGAACGCGCCCATCTTCATGTCTTCCATCTCTTTTTTGTCATAAACCTGAATCTCAAGTCCGGTCTCCTTGGCCACAGCCGCCGCCTCTTCGGCCAGCTTCTCCGGCGTCATGTACATGGACGGGTGGTTCACCAGATCTCTTGCCAGCATGGTGCTTTCCGCCACATGCTTTGCCTCCCTGGCAATGTCTTCCATCCCCTCTTTTTCCGTCACCATCACGGCCTCTTTCATGCCATTTTCCACAGGCACGGACTTATAGGCGTTGAACTGGTACGATACGAGATATGGAAGCTCAAAAAGCTTCTGGATCCGCTCATGGCTCGAAAGGAGTTCTCCCGCCGCGTCCATGAAGACGGCTGTCACGGCCGGCTTCGATTCCTTGCAGCACTTAAACGCCTTTGCAAGAGCTAAAAATACCTCCCGGTTCGTGGCCGTTCCGTCTCCAAGCTGGACTAAAACCAGCTTCCGGAACTTCTCTGTCTCTTTCTCATAGAGTTCCGCCGCATACACAGCGCCGCATTCCTTTCCCGGTTTTCCTGCCTTAACGGCCGAAAGAACCGCCTCCTTCATCATTTCCGGCAGCCCGGGAAGCGCCAAAGCGGCCTGTCCCGATACGCTTTCTTCTGAGAGCGGGACGATGAGTGCGTCAAACTCTGCCCCCAGTTCTTTTTTTACTGATACTTTCATCCTCTTTTTAATACCTCCTTATAGTTTTGCTGCTCCTCTTTGTTTGCGAGAACAAAATGCCCTTCCTCAATCTCTGTCCACTCCGGCTTGTCTGTCTCATAATGATGGCAGGACGGATCATAAACCTCCACCACCTTTTTCCGTTCGGTAAGCGGATCCGGCTGCGGGATGGCGGAAAGAAGCGCCTTCGTGTAGGGATGGAGCGGATGGCTGTAAAGCTTCTCCGTCTCGGCCAGTTCCACGATTTTCCCTTTATGGATAACGGCCACCCGGTCGGAAATGAACCGGACAATGGAAAGGTCATGGGCAATAAACAGGTACGTGAAGCCCTTTTTCTTCTGAAGCTCGGAAAGCAGGTTTAAAACCTGCGCGCGGATGGAGACATCCAGGGCCGAAATCGGCTCATCGGCGATGACAAGCTTCGGCTCCATGACGAGAGCCCTGGCGATGCCGATCCTCTGCCGCTGCCCGCCGGAAAACTCGTGAGGGAAACGGCTGGCAAATTCCGGGAGAAGGCCCACATCTAAAAGCGCCTGCTCCACAATCTGCTTTCTGTCGGCCTCATTCTTAAATTTGTGCAGGTTGTAAAGCCCCTCAGACACGATGTAATCCACCTTTGCGCGCTCATTTAAAGACGCCATGGGATCCTGGAAAATCATCTGGATATTCTCCACAACCTTCCTGTCCATCTCCTTGGAAATCTTTCCGCTGATCCTCTCTCCTTTATAGAGGATCTCACCGCCTGCCGCCTCGTTGATGCGGATGATGGCCCGCCCGATGGTCGTCTTTCCCGAGCCGGATTCTCCTACGAGGCCGAAGGTTTCCCCCTCGTAGATATCAAAGCTCACACCGTCTATGGCCTTAAACGTCTTCTTTCCGGAGCCGAAGACTACCTCCAGGTTTTTTACCTCCAGAAGCTTGTTTCTCTTCTCCTTCTCAGGCATCTGCGGACACCTCCTTCCATTTTTCAAACATCCTGGCAATTAGCGCCGGCGGCTCCACCTTCGGCGCCCTCGGGTCAAGGAGCCATGTCCTCGCCTTATGGGTCGGGCTCACCTCGAAATACGGCGGACGGATCTCAAAGTCAATCTTTAAAGCCCGCGGGTTTCTCGGTGCAAAAGCGTCACCCTTAATCTCATTGAACAGATTCGGCGGCGTGCCCTTGATGGAGTAGAGCGGCTCTCCCTTTACCCCAAGCTGCGGTAAGGACGAAAGAAGCGCCCAGCTATATGGATGTTTGGCATTGTAGAAGATCTCCTCGCAGAGTCCCACCTCGACGATATCGCCGGCATACATGACGGCAATCCGGTCGGCCACGTTCGCCACAACGCCCAGGTCATGAGTGATGTAGATAATCGTCAGGCTGTATTTTTCCTGAAGGTTGTGAAGGAGCTTTAAAATCTGCGCCTGGATCGTCACATCCAGGGCCGTCGTCGGCTCGTCGCAGATCAGGATTTCCGGATTGCATGCCACGGCGATGGCGATGACGACGCGCTGGCGCATGCCGCCGGAAAATTCATGGGGATACTACCTATACCGCCGCTCCGGCTCGCTGATGCCCACGTCCTCCAGGATTTCTAATGTCTTTTTCTTAGCCGCCTCGCCCTTTAAGCCTTGATGGAGCTCCACGGTTTCCTGGATCTGCTTTCCAATGGACTTTAAAGGGTTTAAGCTTGTCATGGGATCCTGGAACACCATGGCAATCTCTTTCCCGCGGATTTTCAGCCAGTCCTTTTCTTTTTTAAGAGACACCAGATCAATCCCCTGACCGGCATAAGACCTGCCGCTGTAAACGATGGAGCCGGAATCCACCCAGCCGTTCTGGTCGAGAAGTCCCATGAACGTCTTCGTAAACACCGACTTTCCGGAACCGGACTCGCCCACAATCGCCAGGCTTTCGCCCCGGTAAAGCTCCATGGAAATCCCGCGGATTGCCGTGAGCGTCCTGCCGCGCAGATGAAATTTTACAACCACGTCCTTCGCTTCCAGTATTTTTTCTGCATTCCTGTAATCAAACATCTTCGGCCACCTCCTAGACATGGTTGCGCGGGTCTGCCGCGTCAGCAAACGAGTTCCCCATCACATAGAAGGAAATCGTGATTAAGGACAGGATGATGGACGGAAAGATGAGCTGGTATCGCAGAGACGGGCTCATCATGACAATCCGGCCCTCGTTGATCAGGTTCCCGAGGGACGGGACACTGATGGGCAGGCCGAGACCGATGTAGGTTAAGAAAACCTCCTGGCCGATGGCAAGCGGAATTGCAAGGGCTACACGCATCATAATAACCGAAACTACCTGCGGAAGCAAGTTTTTCGTGATAACACGTCCCGTCGGCGTTCCGAGACAGCGGGAGGCCAGGTTGAACTCCCGGTCACGGATGATGACAATCTGGTTTCTGATGTAGCGCGCCGTCGGAAGCCAGCCGGTCAGACACATGGCAAAAATGATCGTGGTGACGCTGGGCTTTAGAAGGTAAGACGCCAGAATCAGGATAATGGAGCTTGGGATGTTGTGGATGACGTTATAGATCTCCGTGAAAACCGCGTCCATTTTCCGCACATAGCCCCAGAGGGAGCCGATGACAATCCCCATGAAGGCGTCCCAGAGTCCCACGGCCAGCCCGATGAACAGGGACGTCCTGGTACCGCTCCAGATTCGCGCCCAGAGATCCTGTCCGATGGAGTTGGTGCCGAACCAGTATTCGCTTCCCGGCGCCTGGTTCCTGTCCTGCTTTCCCGTCTCTGAATTTATGTAAACCTCAACAGGATCCTTCTGTCCCGGAAGATACGGCTGGATAAAGGTAAAAAGCACCAATGCAATCAGAAGCGTCAGGAAAAACATGGCAACTCTGTTTTTCGTAAACACCCGCCAGGTGGACGCCCAGTAGGAGTAGTTGGAATAGCCCGTGCGTTCTGCCGCGCCTTCGTCGTATTCCGCAAATTCAAACATGTCCTTCGTGATTTTCGTCATGCTGTCTTCAATGTCCTGAATTTTCTTTCCTGCTCCCATTATCTTCCACCGCCTTTCTTATTGAGCTTGATTCTCGGATCGCAGAGTGCCATCATCAGATCGCCGAGGAACAGCCCCAGGATGCCGATGCAGGAATAGATCAGCACAAGCGCCTGGACGAGGGTATTGTCCTGCCTCTGGATCGCGGAAACCAAAAGGCCGCCCATTCCCGGAATCGAAAACAGGGATTCCACATAGATGGAGCCGGAAATCGTCATGAGAATCTGTCCGGGAAGCTGCTGTGCCATGGGCACAAACGCGTTCCTTACAATGTGCCGCGTCATAATCACGGAATTTTTCAGGCCCTTTGCGCGGGCGAGCTTGATGTAGTCCTTGTTGAGCTCGTCTACCATGTACCGCCGCATCCACATGGCGTAGGTGGCAATGCCGCCCAGGGACATGCAGATGGCCGGAAGAATCCAGCTCACCGGTTTCCTCTCGTCAAACAGCATCGGAATTTTTAACGCGTTTGAAACATAAAGCTGAAGGAATAAGTAGTACACGGCCGCCGGCACCGCCTTTATGAGCACCACATAGGCTGAGCCAAGATTGTCCATGAATTTCCCCTTAAACCTGGCCATCAGGACTCCCAGAGGGAGCCCGAGGCACAGGGAAATCACGATGGACGCAAGCCCGAAATAGAGGGAATACGGGATTTTAGGCCCGATAATCTTCGTAATCGGCACCTTCGGCCGGAACACGATGGACTCACCGAGATCGCCGTGGAGGATTCCAACGAAAAAGTTTTTAAGCTGAACAGGAAGCGGATCCCGCAGTCCCATGTCGGTCAGGGCCGCTTCAATCTGCGCCTCGTCCATCTTATCATAGCCCTCTGCGAAATAGCCTTCCTCCGGCATCAGCCGCAGAAGCAGAAAGACAACCGTCGCCACGACGACGAGCGTTGCCATGGACTGAAGAATTCGTCTTAACGAGTATTTAAGCATTTACTGTTTCATCCTTTCTGCCCTGTCTTTCTCGTACTGTTCAAGTGCTGCCGGATACTCGGACATGCCCATGGGCTCGTCTAAAATCACAGCGCCCTTTAACTTGATGGCCCCGTTTCTTCCCATCTGGCTGGTGTAGCCGGAGAACGGGTCAAGGTAAGATGCCTTGTAGCCGCCGCCGGAGGTATAAAACGGGATCAGGATCGCCTTGTCAAGAAGCATGCACTCAGCCTCGGCAAAAAGCTCGTAGCGTTTCGCCAGATCCTTTGTTTCCGCGTCGGCCGTGTCCAGGGCCGCCTCAAACAGGCTGTTCCCGTTTTCGTCCAGAAGGTCTTCTGCCATGCTGACGCGCATGTAGCTGCCATCTAAGGAATCGGTGTGAACCGGGTTCATCATGCCGAGGGGATCCGCAAAGTCAGGCCCCCATCCCATCTCCATCATAGAGTAGGCGCCGGGCCGTCTGACCTGGGCGGAAAAGCCGGTGGACGGGTGGGATTCCAGGATAATGTCGATGTAGTCTGTTCCCAGGAGGCCTTCCATCTGCTGTTCGATGACCTGCATCCTGTTTGCCGTGTCCACCTTGGAGGTACTGAACGGAAGCAGGATCTGAATCGGGAACGTCACCTTTCCTGAAAGCTCTTCCATGGCCTTTTCCTTATATTCCAGGGCTTTCGCCTCATCAAAGGACTCGCCCTCCGTGTAGGCGGCAAGCCCGCCCATCATCGTATAGTCCACGCCGTCCGCCTGCACAAGCTCCCGTCTCGTAAATGTGTTGAGGAGCTTGCTTTCCGGGTCATAGGGCTCGACGGTCATGATGGCCGCCTCCCGGTCGAGGGCATGGAACAGGGACTTTCGGAAGCTTTCGTTATTGACGGCCGTCTTCCAGTCCTCCGGCTTATACTGCTCATCATAATTGGGATCGAAGTTAAAGCCGATGAAATAGGACATGTTCGTCAGGTTGTTTGGCCGCATCATCTCTTTTTTCTCCGGATCATTCATCCACTCATCGAGGATGCTGCCTGGAAGGGCAAAATCGTTGATTTCGCCGCGCAGGAACAGCTCGGCGCCGATGGAGTTGGACTCGGCGTTGTACTTATAGCTTAAGCGGCCGATGGAGATAATGTCCTTATTCCAGTAGTTAGGGTTCGCCTCCATGACCCGCTCACTCTGAGGCTCGTAGCTGGTCAGCAGGTAAGCGCCGCAGTACAGCGCGCTCTCCTTGTCGATGCCGAACATTTCGCCCTGCTCTTCCAAAAATTCCCCGTTCACCGGGAAAAAGCACGGGAACGAAAGCTGTTTTAGGAAATACGGCGTCGGCTGTTTTACCGTGTACTCCACCGTCTGATCGTCGACGGCGCGGACACCAACCTCGTTAAAATCCGTAATTTCGCCGTTATAATAGCTTTCCGCGTTGTTTATGACGTCATAGACCGTCTTGCTGTTGCTGGACGCGTTGTCCGGGTTTAAAATCCAGCGGATGCCGTCCACGAAATCCTGGGCCTTCACGTTCCGAATCTCGTTCCCCTTCCAATCGTACCACTTCACATCGTCACGGAGATGGAACGTATAAGTCAGCTCATCATCAGAAACCTCCCAGTCCGAAGCGATGCACGGAATCATCTCGCCGTACTGGTCGAACTCCACAAGGCCGTCGAGGATACTGTAAAAAAGAGCGATGCTGTCGCTGTTGCTGGTTTTCAAATAGTTGAGCGTATCAATCTCCGCCGTGTAGACCGTCGAATACTCTGTCATCGGTTCGCCGCCGTTTCCCGATACCGTCTCCGTCCCGCCGGAACATCCGGCAAGCACTGCCGCGGCCGCCATTGCCGCCAGGATCGCTGTCATATGTTTTTTCATAAATGTATGCCTCCTCTCTGCGCTCTACTGCCCTGCCGCAGCCTTTAAGGCCTCTTCCCGTTCTGCCGCATACTGCGCTTCAGCCGCCGCATACTCCTCCTGGGTCATAGGCTTATCGAGCACCTTCGCTCCTTTATACTTGTCCAGGTTCCGCCCAAACTGGGTGCAGTGTCCGGAGAACGGATCCAAATACGTCGCGCGGTAGCCGCCGCCGGACGCATAAAGCGGGATCACCAGGGCATGCTCAATCAGATACTCCTCCGCCTCTGCAAACAGCTCATAGCGGCGGTTCGTGTCCCCGGTCTCGTTTCTCGCCTCATTCACCATGTTTTCGTAAATGCTGTTTCCGTTTTCATCCTTCAAATCCTCTGCCAGATACGGACGGCTGTACTTCGTCCCGATGGACGTATCGTGGGTCATGACCTCCACGTAGCCGGCCGGATCCGTATAGTCCGGGCCCCAGCCCATTTCCATTAAGGAGAACTGGCCGCTGCTTCTCGACTCCTTCAAATAGTTGGTGGGAGGATACGGCACCAGCTCCACGGTAATGTAATCGTTTCCGAGCAAATTTTCCAGCTGCTGTTTTTCCACCTGCACGCGGTTTGTAAGCCCCAGGTTCCCGGTGCTGTACGGCATGACGACGATCACGGGGAACTCCACGGTGCCGGAAAGCTCCGCCATGGCCTTTTCCTTATATTCCAGAGCCAGATCCGGCTGGAACTGCTCTGTGTTCGTGATGTCCTTTAATGGCTCCAGCTCCGTATAATCCACGCCGTCCACGTTGACGAAATTTTTCACCGTGATCGTATTTAACATCTGCTCCTTATACTCGTAGGGGTAGCTCGTCATGACGGCCGCCTCCCGGTCAAGGGCGTAATAGATGGACTTTCTGAAATTCTCAT
Organism: Eubacteriaceae bacterium Marseille-Q4139; assembly: GCA_018223415.1. Lineage (NCBI taxonomy): Bacteria > Bacillati > Bacillota > Clostridia > Eubacteriales > Eubacteriaceae > Eubacteriaceae bacterium Marseille-Q4139. The sequence goes on from JAGTTQ010000001.1 coordinate 1,030,289, forward strand.
TGTTCACGGCCTTTAACCAGTTGTCCGGGCCGTATTCCTCATCGTAAAGAGGCTCAAAATTAAAGCCTAAGAAGTTGCTGCTGGTGCTGGCCGGCTTCATAATCATCATGTTCCGGCGCTCTTCGTCCTCCATCCACTCGTCGAGAATCTCTGCCGGGATGTCGGCCTCCGTGACCTCGCCGCGAAGGAACAGCTCAGGCGCCAGCGTCTTGGCCTCCTTGTTGTAGTTGTAATTGATCCGGGAAATAAAAATATTTTCCTTATCCCAGTAGTTCTCGTTCATCTCCAGGACTCTCCGGCTCTCCGGTTCAAAGGTCGTCAGCACATAGGCGCCGCAGGAAAGCATTGTCTCCGCGCTTGTTCCGAAGGCATCGCCGCACTCCTCCAAAAACTGGCCGTTGGCCGGCAGGAAGCAGCAGTACGCCGTCATGGTGAGGAAATACGGCGTCGGCCGATACAGCGTGTACTCCAGGGTGTAGTCGTCCACCGCCCGGATACCAACCTCGCCAAAATCCGTGATCTCGCCGTTATAGTATTCCTCGGCGTTCTTTACCACGTTGTAGAAGATGTTGGAGGTGGTCGAGGCGTTGTCCGGGTTTAAAAGCCATTTTGCCGCGTCCACAAAATCGTTTGCCGTCACCGGCGCATACTCCTCTCCATCACAGGTGTACCAGTTTACACCCTCGCGGATATGGAAGGTGTAGGTCAGTCCATCGTCGGAAATCTCCCAGTCCGTCGCCAGGGAGGGAATCGTCACGCCGTACTTGTCAAAGTCCACAAGGGCGTCCACGAAGTTCTCCGCAAACCTGGTATTGGTGGATAAGGAAGACTTTAAATAGTTGATGTGGGCCAGCTCGGCCGAATAGACGACTGTGTACTCTTTTCTTTCGATTCCGTCGTCTTCGCTTGCTGAGGCAGGTGCGCCTGCCTCTGTTCCTCCGCCCCCGCCGCACCCGGCAAGGGTCAGTCCCATGACGGCTGCCATGGCTGCTGCTAAGATTCTCTTCTTCATATTTAACCTCTCCTTTTTATAAATTGCAGCGGTTCCCCGATCTTAAAATACTGGAAAAATATTCCTATATTTTAATTATTCGATTAACCATTGCTATTTTAACAATTATCTGCTACAATAATGTCGATATACACGCGAATATGGTACCAGGCCCCTTCTGGTGCTGAATATTTCGTCAACAATGAGTTTATCTCCAGAAAAGGACTGTTCTTATGGAAAAAAGACGCTCAATTACTGCAAAAGATATCGCTGAGGCCTGCCATGTTTCCCAGGCAACCATCTCCTACGTCATCAACAACACGCCGGGAAAGCGGATCAGCGAAGCCAAGCGCCAGGAAATTCTGGAAACAGCCAGGCGCATGAAATATTTCCCCAACGCCTCTGCCCGCAGCATCCGCCAGCAGCACTGTACCGCCATCGGCCTCATGCCTGGAAACAACTACGGCAATGCCGGCTTTGGAACGGCGTTAAAGGGAATCAAAAAATATTTCGATGAAAAAGGATTCACACTGACACTGTTAAGCGACAACCGCGATCCGGAAAATGCGGAAATTCTCCGCTACTATTATTCCAACATCATCTGCGGCGTCATTTTCATTGCCTTTGACAACCAGGCCATCGACACGGCGGTTCTCGAGGAAAACAATATTCCCTACGTTGTCATCAGTGAGAACGGGGTTGTCTGCCCAGGCATGGCGCAGAAAAAGGCCTTCGAGCACGTCATCTATGACTGCATCCGCTTCTGCCATGACCATGAGCTGAGAAAAATCCGCTACTTCACCCGCACCATCAACGGCAGGGCGCCCCACAATAAATATGACCTGATCGTCAAGGCCATTGACGAGCTGTATCCTGACTGCGATTTCGAGCGCATTGTCTGCGATACAACAACCGACGGCCCCGATTCGGAAATCACAGAGCCCATGAACCGCTACCTGGAGGCACATACCTTTGACATCGCCCTGACACCCAACCAGCGTTTCGGTCTCCTGATGCAGAAATGCCTGCTCCAAAAGGATTTCCGGATTCCGCAGACCATCAAGCATATCTGCCTGGCCTCATCGCCGTTCCTGCTCAACGTATATCCGCAGATTTCATGCCTGCACATCCCGCTCTTTGACATGGGCTACTACGCGGCGGAGCTGATGATCTCTCTTGTAAGGGAGTTTCCGGTGGAGGAAAAAGACTTCGAGTGCCTTCTGCTCCATGGCGACACCACAAGGTTTGAATAAGGAACACCTGCATAACGCCCCTGGCTTCGGCCGGGGGCCTTTCTTCTGTGCGGCCGGCTCTCGGAAACAGTCCCCTCCCCGCCAAAAGTTACTCGATTAACTAACGTGTAAAAATGAAAACACGGAACAAAGCCGTGCTGTTTTATCTTTTTCCCATTTAACAGAACCTTAACGTCATCATAGAGGAAACTGCCCATTTTGTCAAGACAGAATTGGCAGAATATTGTCAAATTGCACAACATCATTTCCGCTTCCATAGTGTACTTTTCGCGAAAAGGAAAATCCAAAAAACCGGAAATACCCCCCCCCCGCATATATTGACTAACTTTTATGACCGTATTATAATTAACTTTGTACAAATTATCCAAATCTGTACCATCAATTTTTAAAGGAGGTTTTGTATGAAAAAAGTCTTTGCAGCGGCAGCGGCGGCGGTCTTGTCCATGAATATGGTCTTCTCCGCCTTTGCCGCAACGAAACTGGAGGCGCCTGAATTCGTTCGTTGGAGTTCCGATGAAGAAGCCCGGCCGGAGTGGGCCAGCGTGGATGGTGCCGGCGGGAAGTATAACGTCGAGTTCTATCAGGACGGCCAGGAGATGTACAGCTCCAAGCACACCTGGGCGGCCAACACCCAACTCGATGTGCTTTCCAGCGGTAGCTTCCGCTCCAGGCTTGAGGAAAGCGGTACTTACAAATTCCGCGTCATGGCTTTAGGCGACGGAAAAGAAACAGAAAACAGCGATTGGTCTGATTTTTCCGAAGATTGGGCATTTTCCATGCCGGATATTAAATTCGGTACGGTTTCCAATCTGAGATGGAACGGGACAACGGCCGTCTGGGACGCCCCGGCAGATTCCCTAATTGAGGAATACGGCGATTGTTTCGACGGATACGATGTCGCTCTTTACGAAAACGGTAAAAATATTCTTATCTCCCATTCCGTCCCCAGTACAGAACATGACTGGGCAGAGGACATGAAGGATCCCGACGCGAAATACTCCTTCTCTGTCCGGGTCATGAGCCACACTCCTTCCGAAATTTTCCACAGCGAGGAAGTTTTCTCTGACGGAACCTATGACACTCCTGGCGAAAATGCCACTGTCTCCGACACCCTGGATTCCATCCTGAATTCCCAGGACGAAACGGCAGTGAACAAAGCCCCTGACACACTCGCAGAAAACATTTCCAAGGTTCAGGTTGCTATGCAGTCTGACCCGGAGATCGCCGGAAAAATCTCTGAGTTAGAGGCCGCTTACAAGGAACAGAACAACGTCACGGTTGAAACAACTACCTCTGACGACGCAGAAATAAGCGGCGACGACATTCAGATTGTCGGTGTCGGCCTCAACGCTGCGGAAGCCAACAGCACCGTATCCTTTAACGTGTCCAAACCCAAAAAGGAAGTTGTTATCGATCATACGGCTTACCGCAATACCATCCAGGTGGACTTCTCCCTGTCTGGTGCAGTGAAGACATTAAAGGTTCCGGTTCAGATCACGCTTCCGATCCCGGACAGCATCAACCCGGATTTCTTCCAGATTCTTCACTATCATTCTGACGGAAGCTATGAAGCCATCATGCCACCGGAACTTACGGTCGACAAGGCTAACATGACGGCCACCTTCACCGTAACCAGCTTCAGCACCTTTGTCCTGGCAGAAAAAGGCGCTGACCTCGAACTTGTGGCAACGCCGTCCAACGCGACCGAGTTTAAGAATCTCGTAGATTCTCTCCCGGAAGCAGACGACATTCAGGATTACGAGATGGTTGCCGGTAATATGGCAAAAGTCCGCGAGGCAATCCAAAAGCATGTTGTTCGTGCAAACAATATGGATGAAGAGATGGTAGAAAAGCTGGATGCCATTGTTATGGCTCTGGCTGACGGCGACAATGAATTCTCCATCAACGTAGAGATCGACAGCGACCTGATTGAAAGTGTTATCGGCGCTTCCCTGCTGGCCTATGTCGAGGATGACAACGACATAGCAGGCATCCATCTCTACCACAGCCATCTCGCAACCAGCAGCAATGCAACAACAAAATTAAAATTCCGGTTAAATGCAGACTGGATCGAAAAGGACGGAAGAACCAAACATATAAGTATGTCGCTTGATACGCCCCTGATCTTCCGCATCGCCGCTCCGGATTTCTATGATGAGGTTTATAAATCAACCGATAAGATCTCCGGCACCGGATTCGGGTCTGCCCCTATTGACTACAAAGACGGAATCATCACCTTCCTTACAAGGAATCTTGGAACAGTACGTGTTGTAGGCCAGTCCTCCAGCTCCTCTTCCTCCTCTTCCAGCGGCCGCGCCCGCTCCGGAATCGTGAAAGAGAGCGACCTTCCGAAGTCCCCGGCCGGCGGTTCCTGGAAGCTTACGGACGGCAAGTATTTCTACTATTACAGTGACGGCACACCTGCCAAGAACGTATGGCTGGAAATCAACTCTGTCTGGTACTACTTCGGAACCGATGGAATCATGGCAACGGGATGGCTCAAGGACAATGGAAACTACTTCTATCTTGATCCCGCAACCGGCGCTATGGTTACCGGCTGGAAAGAGATCGATGGTACCTGGTACTACTTCAACACCATCGGAAACGGCTTCAAGGGCATGATGCTCGCAGACACGACCGTTGACGGCTATGCACTGGATTCCAACGGTGCGTGGATTCAGTAACGCAATTTAAAACGCCCCTGCACCTTGGGTTTTTCCCGGAGTGCAGGGACGTTTCGCTTCTGTGATGTCTATATGTTTTCGATAACGTCGCTTTTCAATCTTTCCAATTCAGATACGTTTACAATGAAATCATTCATTGTTTGATAAGTTTGTTTTATGTTATGTTTTGCAGTTTGTTATGTTTTAGGGCAATGATCCATTCGGATGATTGCCCCTTTTGCTTTACACCCCTTTACAGCCCCTCTCTCTTGACTTTCCCACCCCCATCCACTAAAATATACCCGAAACATATTTCCACGAAAGGAGAATCTTTATGAAAACAAAGAGACGCGTCCCGGCGCTGCTTCTTTCCCTTCTGCTTGTCCTCTCGCTGGTTGTAGGCTGCGGCCAGAACGCAGCGCCGGCTGAGACTACCACAGCCGCCCAGGAGACGACAGCGGCCGCGACAACCGAAGAGGCCACCAGCGCCCAGGAGACAACGGCGGAAGAAACCGAAGCCGAATCAGAAGCTGAGACCGAAGCTGCCGCCCAGGAAATCATCGAGCCGGACTATTCCGACGAAGCCAACTGGGCTTACCTGGAGCTTGACAAGGAAGGCGACGCAGACATCTTCTTTATCTGTCCGTCTGTCTACGGCGGTTCCGATGACGCCTGCAACATGCCTCTTTCCGACGAGGACGTAAAGTACAGCTTTTCCGGCGCCATCAACATGGAAAAGGGCATCTACGATGCAAACGCCCGCTTCTTTGCCCCCTACTACCAGCAGATCGGCTTAAACGTCTATGAAATGCCCATCGAAGACCGCGAGCCGTACCTGGAAATCGCCTACCGCGATGTAAGGGATGCCTTCGATTACTACCTGGAAAACTACAACAATGACCGCCCGATCATCCTCGCCGGCTTCTCCCAGGGCGCTGACATGTGCATCCGCCTCATGAAGGACTGCTTCGGCGACGAGGCCCTGGCAGACCAGCTCGTTGCCTGCTACGCTATCGGCTGGAGAGTCACCGAGGACGAAGTAAACGAATTCCCGCAGCTTAAGATGGCCCAGGGCGAAGACGACACCGGCGTCATCGTCTGCTTCAACAGCGAGGCCGAGGATGTCACCGATTCCCTGATGATTCCGGAGGGCATGAAAACCTACGCCATCAACCCCCTAAACTGGAAAACCGATTCCACACCGGCAGACAAGAGCCTCAACAAAGGCGCATGCTTCACGAAATACAGCGGAGAAATCTCCTCTGAAATTCCGGAACTCACAGGCGCCTACATCGACGAGACCCGCGGTGCCTTAAAGGTGACGGACGTAACCCCGGAGGACTATCCGGCCGGCCTGTCCATTTTCACTGACGGAATCTATCATCTCTATGACTATCAGTTCTTCTACCGCAATCTTCAGGAGAACGTCCAGACGAGAATCGACGCCTACTTAAACGGCTCCAACTAAATTACATGAAAAAGCCCCGCACGGATCATGGAATTTCCATAACCCGGCGGGGTATTTTCATGGCTACGCTTCCGGCTTTTCAACCTGGATAATCGCCTGTTTCTGCATCGGAATCCGGCAGTTCTTGTTGCTTCCAAACTCTACAATCACGGTATCATCTGTCATATCAATAATCACACCGTAAAAGCCGCTGGAAGTCAAAACGCTGTCGCCTACGGCGATGCTTGCCATCAATTCCTGCATTTTTTTCTTTTCCTTCTGCTGCGGTCTGATTGCGATGAAATACATGAACGCAACAATTAAAAGAATATAACCAATCCAGAATGCGGGGCTGTTCATAGTTACACCTCTCTTTCTTTTTGCTGTTATTCTTTATGTTGTCCCAACACGCCGGCAAGCTTTTCCTTCTTGTACTCGGCGTATCGGTGGTTCTCAATGGCGTCCCGGATTTCTGTCATCATCGTATTGTAGAAGTAAAGGTTGTGCAGCACGCAGAGCCGCATGCCTAACATTTCCTTTGCCTTTAACAGATGACGGATATAAGCGCGGCTGTAAGAACGGCAGGCCGGGCACCCGCAGCCCTCTTCGATAGGCCTCATATCCTTTTCATACTTTGCATTGAACAGGTTGAGCTTCCCATGGTTCGTGTACACATGACCGTGGCGCCCGTTTCTCGTCGGGTAAACACAGTCGAAAAAGTCCACGCCGCGGTCGACAGCCTCTAAAATATTGGCCGGCGTGCCGACACCCATTAAATACGTCGGCTTGTTTTCCGGAAGGTGGGGCACCGTCACATCAAGGATCCGGTACATCTCCTCGTGGCTCTCCCCGACAGCCAGACCGCCAACGGCGTATCCGTCCATGTCCATGGCTGAAATCGTGTCAGCATGGGCAATGCGGATGTCCTCAAAGGTACCGCCCTGGTTGATGCCGAATAAAAGCTGTTCCCTGTTCACCGTGTCCGGCAGGGCATTGAGCCTTGCCATCTCCGCCTTGCAGCGTGCCAGCCAGCGGGTCGTCCTGTTCACGGAATTTTCCATGTACTCCCTCGTACATGGATGCGGCGCACATTCATCAAAGGCCATGGCAATGGTGGAACCCAGGTTGGACTGGATCTGCATGCTCTCCTCCGGCCCCATGAAAATCTTCCGGCCGTCGATATGGGAGTTGAAATACACGCCCTCTTCCTTGATTTTTCTTAAGCCAGCTAGGGAAAATACCTGGAAGCCGCCGGAATCCGTCAGGATCGGCCTGTCCCAGTTCATGAATTTATGAAGGCCGCCCAGCTCCTTGATAGTCTTATCTCCGGTTCTCACATGGAGATGGTAAGTGTTGGAAAGCTCCACCTGTGTCCCGATGCCCCGAAGATCATCGGTGGAGACGGCGCCCTTGATGGCCGCCGCCGTGCCCACATTCATGAAAACCGGCGTCTCAATCACACCGTGGACGGTCTGCATCCTGGCCCGCTTTGCGCGGCCGTCTTTCGCCAGAATCTGATATTCCATGGTTCTCCTATTCTTCCTTCGCCCTGCCAGACCGTTTCTCTGCCTTCTCCTCTTTCGCCTTTTCCGCCTGGCGCGCCGCATGGCGTTTGCTCATGACATAGAACATGGCGCCTGTCAGGCATACGGAGGAGTAAGTGCCGCAGATGATGCCCGCCATGAGCGGAAGCGAAAACTCCCGGATGGAGGAAACGCCCATCACAAACAGCACGAAGACCATGATAAAGGTCGTAAGGGACGTGTTGATACTTCTCGTAAACGTCTGCGTGATACTTTCGTTGATCACAGCGGCCAGATCCGCTCTCGGCCCCTGAGCTTTCAGGTTCTCGCGGACACGGTCGAAGATAACAATCGTCGCGTTGATGGAATATCCGACGATGGTAAGGAGGCAGGCGATAGCCGTAGAGCCCACCGACCATTTTGCCAGCGCATAGCATGCCAGCACAACCAGAACGTCATGGACAAGCGCCAATACGGCACTGGCCGCAAAACGGATATTCTTAAAGCGTACCCAGATATAAAGGAGCATGAAGATCGTTGCGATGACTGTCGCCACGATGGCGTCGTTCTTCATCTCTGCGCTGACAGCACCGGAGATGCTCTCTGCCGTGATCTTCGTCTCGTCGACTCCGAAATTCTCCACAAGGGCCGCGTCAAGAGCCTGGCGCTCTTCCACGCTTAAGGTTCTCGTCTTCACGATTACCTCGGTGGTTCCTGCTACCTTCTGGGTCTGGACATCGGCATCCTTCGTGATCGACTCAACAACCGGAACAACTTCACTGGAAATCCGCTCCAGGGACATGTCCTCGTTGAAGGTCACGCTGGTGGACGTACCGCCCTTAAAGTCGAGGCCGTAGTTGAAGGCGCCTCCGATGGAACCTTTGTTGAGTCCCATGCCCACGAAGCCGGCCACGATGACAACGCCGGAAATGGCAAAGCAGATGGCCTTCTTCCCAAGGAAATTGACAGCCTTTCTGTCCTTCTTCGTCCCGTAAAGCTTTGCGCTCTGGAGTCCCAGATTGAACAGGCAGTTCATGATAAACTTCGTGATGAACAGCGCCGTAAACATGGAAAGGATGATACCGATGGCAAGGGTCGTCGCAAAGCCCTTAACCGTGCCGGAACCTCTCCAGTAAAGGACGGCTGCTGCAATCAGCGTCGTGACGTTTCCGTCAATGATGGCGGAAAGCGCCTTGGAAAAGCCGGTCTTGATGGCAGACTTCACGGTCTTTCCATGGCCGATTTCTTCCTTAATACGCGTAAAGATAATGACGTTGGCGTCCACGGCCATACCGATGGACAGGATAATACCTGCGATGCCCGGAAGCGTAAGCGTCACCTCAAAGGCGGCAAGCAGGATGATAATCAGTGCAACATACAGGCAGAGCGCGATGGACGCTGCAAGACCCGGCACCAGATAAACGGCAATCATGAACACGCACACGATGCCGAAGCCGATGGCGCCTGCCAGAAGGCTCGTGGAGATGGCTTCCTGGCCAAGCTTCGCGCCGACCACATTGGAACGGATCTCCTCAAGCTCCAGGGAAAGGGAGCCGATGCGGATGGTGGACGCAAGCTGATCTGCCTGCTCGTAAGAGGCCATTCCTGTAATGGAGGCCTGTCCGCCTGTGATAGCCGCCTGGACAACCGGGTTGGAATATACCTGGCCGTCGTAGACGATGGCGATGCGCTTTCCGATGTTGGCCGCCGTCACGTCAGCGAACTTCTTTCCGCCCTCGTCGGTGAACGTAAGGCCTACCTCATACTTCTGCTCGCCTGTCTGCTGATCCTTATAGATCATCGGCGTAGCCGTCGCCACATCGGTGCCCTCCAACACCACATTCTGCTCCTCATCCAGGAACTGAAGGGAGCCGGGCTTTCCAAGCTCCTCTAAAATCGCGTTGGCATCCGATACGCCGGGGATATCAATGTTGATGCGGTCTCCGCCTTCCTGATAAACCTCTGCCTCGGTGCTGTAATTCTGTACCCTCTGCTGAAGCTTATAGCGGGTATCCGCCATGTCCTCTGCGCTCGGGTTTTCCTCTTTGGCCTGGTAAGTGATGCTGACACCGCCTGCAAGATCCAGTCCAAGCTTGATTCCGCCCTCCTGGGAGGTGACACCGTTCTCATCGGTAATGAGCTTGCTCTTTACGAGCGTATCATATCCGAAATATCCGAAGATGCCGATAACAATCAGGAGGACTAAGAGGCCTAAAAGCCCCTTTCCTTTGCTGCTCTTCATGACTTTTGTCTCCTTGATTTTTGTATAATATTATTCTTCGGAAGCCTCTTCGCCGTCGTCGGCCAGGGCTGCCTTAATCATGATCGCACATTCGATGCGCTTCTTCTGCATCGCACAGCCGATGTCATAGGCATCGGTAATGGAGCCGTGGAAGTTGTAGGAATTGGCCGCGCATCCGCCGCTGCAATAAAACCTTGCAAAGCAGTCCTTACACTTTTCCTTTGCATAGACGTTGCAGAGCTTGAATTCATCGCGCACCTTCGTGTTGGTGATCCCCTCGTCCACGTTTCCGAGAAGGAAGTCCTCCATGCCTACAAACTGGTGGCACGGATAAAAGTCGCCCCATGGCGTCACGGCCAGGTACTCGGTTCCCGAACCGCAGCCGGAAAGGCGCTTTGCCACGCACGGCCCCTGGTTCAAGTCAATCATAAAGTGGAAGAACTTAAATCCATGGCCTTCCTTCGTCCGCTTCACAAATTCCTTTGCCAGGCGGTCATATTCCTCAAGAATTGCCGGCAGGTCTTCCTCCCTGATGGAGTAATCTGCCTCCGGCGGCGCCACGACAGGCTCAACGGAGAGCTTTTCAAAGCCCAAATCCGCAAAATGAAGCACATCCTCGCCGAAATCCAGATTATGTCTCGTGAAGGTGCCCCTCACAAAATAATCCTTATCCCCGCGGGAAGCGGCAAACTTCTGGAACTTCGGCACAATCAGGTCATAGCTGCCGCTGCCGTTCCGAAACGGGCGCATGTTGTCGTTGACATCCTTCCGTCCGTCCAGGCTTAAAACGACGTTGCTCATTTCCTTGTTGCAGAATTCCATGATTTCGTCATTCAAAAGGACTCCGTTTGTCGTCAGGGTAAAGCGGAACTTCTTATTAAATTTTTCCTCCTGGGAACGGCCGTATTCCACGAGCTGTTTTACAACATTCCAGTTCATGAGCGGCTCGCCGCCGAAGAAATCTACCTCCAGGTTCCTGCGGTTCCCGGAATTTGCAATCAGGAAATCCAGAGCCTTTTTCCCGACCTCAAAGCTCATGAGCGCACGGCGCCCGTGATACTCGCCCTCTTCCGCAAAACAGTATTTGCAGGCCAGGTTGCAGTCATGGGCAATATGAAGGCAGAGCGCCTTCACGACTGTCTGGCGTTTTTTAAAGTCTACCACATAGTTTTTGTAAATATCCGCGGTGAAAAGTTCCTCCGCGTCGATGAGCTCCTGGACATCGGCCAGTGCCTCGGAAAGCTCTTCCTTGGAATACCGGGAAGAAAGGGCATCGCGGACTGCCTGCCTCTCTTCGTCGGAAAGCGCCCTCGGCTTCTCCATGTCCTCCACCCGCTCGGAAAGAACCTGAATCACATCGTAAAGCAAAGCATCCGCCGCATGGACAGAACCGCTGTTGACGTCTAAAACGATGTAGTAGCCATTGTTGATATACTGGTGTATCAAATCCATTCTCCTATCTATTATCCATATCCCCGCGCTGGAAGCGCATGATGCCCTGGCAAAGAAAAAAGCCCGGCTCGCCGGACTCCCACGCCAAAGCACGGCTGCCGGAACGTCATGCGCGCCGGCACTTGAGACAAAAGCCATTTTATCGACAACAGCCCCTACAATCATACGACCGTAGGGGTCTGTCTAAATGGCTCTTTTCTTTCCGCAGTTTACACTAGCGGCTGCTGTTCTCACAGCTCTGGTTTCCTACTGTACAGGATGTCTTGCATGCGGACTGGCAGGATGTCTGGCACTCGCCGCAGCCGCCCTTCTTCATGCTGTTCTTTAACGTATTGGAGCTTAATGTCTTAACGTGTTTCATTTCCTTAAATCCTCCTGTTCTTTCTATTCCCGCAGGTTCTTCCTGCCGCAGGGCATAATTCACCTGCTTTTTTCAAACTCGTGACCCGATTATACCATAGGAAACTTCATTATGCAATATGTTTCGGCGTTTCGCCCGATAAAGCTTCCATACCCTTACCTCTCTTCTTTAAAAGGAAAAAATAGGCGGCGTACAGGACATTTACCGGAGCGCGTACGTCATACCGAAAACATGCTAAAAATTTGCCTCCTTACATAACAAAATTCCAATAGACGGATTTTCCCCGTTTTTCCGTTCCTGTTCATTCAAATCCTGTGGGGCATTCAAATTTAACTCTTCGGTATTGATAAAATCCAGCAAATATTCATCGTGATACATGAAACTGATTTCCGTAAATGCACCTAACGGGAAATCGATAGCCGACGGCAACCGATTTGTTGAAACAGAAAAAGCGGCATCCCCTATCTGCTCCAAATCGATAGCTGCGGCAGTGATTTATTGCCGGGCAAAGTCTCCGCAGGTTTCCCGGCTTTTACGGTGCCGTTTTCCGCCTCTTACCGCCTCTCTCAAAAAATATCCCAGTAACAGCATGATAATCTCCGGCTCCAGATATTCCATGAACATATAATAGGAAGTAAAATTTTGCCGTATTAAAAAAATACAGAACCCGCGGACGGCAAACGCCAGAGCAACCGCCAGGCCGATTTTCCAAAGCGGCAGAAAAAATCTGCGTCCTCTTTCAGAAAGCAGGTACAGGAAAGAAAACAGGCATAAGACCTGGGAAAACAGGACAATAAAACAGGTAGTCTGAAAGAGTGTTTCATTGAAAGGCACGGGATTTCTCAGATACTCTCCCCATGTCTCATAGTCCATCGGTATGACCGACAGGTCGGCCGGCGCAGGTTCCTTAGAAAATAAGAGCATAAAAATCACAAGAAAAATCTGAAAGCCCACTATGAGGCCGCCTATCAGCTTTAAAATCAGATTCCAAAGATTCTCTTCTGACATCGTGCATCCCTCCTTCCTGTCTTAATTTTACCATCCCGTTTTCCGAAATACAACTGCTGCCTGGGATAATCCTCCGCCTCCGCGAATATATTAAACAAAACGACAGTCACACATCAGAAAGGAGTCCCTATGGCAAAATCCAAGCCGTGGCTCATGGTTCGGACGCTCATCATCACCTACGTGATTTCCGGCCTTTTGATGGTGCTTTTGGCACTGGCGCTCTGGAAATTCCGCCTGCCGGAAAGCCAGGTGGACATGGGCATCAACGCCGTCTACATCATTTCCTGCCTGGCCGGCGGCTTCCTCTCCGGCAAGGCCATGAAAACGAGGCGGTTCGTCTGGGGCTTTCTCACCGGCCTTCTCTACTTCGCGGCCCTGTTCTTCATGTCCTTTCTCCAAAACGGCGGCGTTTCCGGCGATACCGTACATACCTTGACCGTCCTCGCCATGTGCGCTTTGAGCGGGATGGCAGGCGGAATGATGAGCTGAGATGGCATGGACGAGGGTTTCCATGTCCAAAAAACGCCGCAGCCCCGGGGATGAGAGCTGCGGCGTTTTTTGATAGCAAAAAAGGAGAATCCCCCCGCCCGTCCATACCAGCAGGGAAATTCTCCTTTTCATTTTCTAAGCAGCTTTAGTTCTTCCCGTTCCCTGCCTTGGAAAGCAGGTACACGGCCAGGGCCAGGATTCCGATGACAACGAAGATTCCGATCATCCCCTGCCACATCATTTCAAGAGCAAACAAAACATTCGCATTCATATCCGCTACCTCCTACATAAAGAATCCCAGGACAATGCCGCCTGCAACTGCGGAAGCGACCTGACCGGAAACATTGGCGCCGATGGCATGCATCAGAAGATGGTTGGTGCGGTCCTCCGATACGCCGAGCTTCTCAACAACACGGGCAGACATCGGGAATGCGGAGATTCCGGCTGCACCGATCATCGGGTTGATCTTCTTCTTGGAGAAAATGTTCAGGACCTTTGCAAACAGGACACCGCCCACCGTATCGAACACGAAAGCAAACAGGCCAAGTGCCATAATCATAACTGTCTGAAGCGTAACGAACTGCTCTGCCCTCATGGAGAAAGAAATCGTGATTCCAAGGAGCAGCGTGATCAGGTTCGCCAGGGAGTTCTGCGCCGTCTCAGAAAGGCTCGTGAGAGCGCCGCACTCGCGGATCAGGTTTCCGAACATCAAAAAGCCTACGAGGGATACGGAAGCCGGGGCAACGAGGCCGGCGATAAACGTAACGAAAATCGGGAATGCAATTCTCGTAAAACGGCTTACATTGCCGGGCTGATACGGCATCTGGATCATACGCTCTTTCTTCGTCGTAACAGCCTTGATAACGGCCGGCTGGATAATCGGCACCAATGCCATGTAAGAATAGGCCGCCACGGCGATTGCGCCGATGTAATTGGACTTTAATACCTGGGACACGAGAATCGAGGTCGGGCCGTCGGCCGCGCCGATGATTCCGATGGATGCCGCATCCTTGATATCAAAGCCAAGAATGGACGCCAGGACAATCGTAAAGAAAATACCAAACTGTGCTGCTGCGCCGAATAAGAACATTTTCGGGTTGGAAAGCAGGGGGCCGAAGTCGATCATGGCGCCGATTCCGATAAACAGAAGAAGCGGGAACGCTTCCGACGCCTCGATTCCTGTTTCAAACAGCCACTGCACAATACCGTGGGTTTCTCCAACGCCTTCCATGAACTGATTTAAAGCACCGCTGGCCGGGATATTCACCAGGATTGCGCCGAAGCCCATCGGAAGGAGCAGGGACGGCTCATAATCTTTTTCAATCGCCAGGTAGATGAGAATGATTCCCACCACGTACATTACGATCTGCTGCCATGTGATAGACAAAAGACCGCTCCAAAGAAATTCCATACTGATTTCCTCCTTGTAATCGTTCGGAGCAGGCTGAAGCCGGCGCACCAGACGGCTTTCTGCCGGCATATCTTTCCGGCAAAAGAAAAAGACTTCTTGCAGATAACAGCCGTATCTGCAAAAAGTCTCGTTACCAGTTCTGGTATGCACCGCCAGGCGATTTGCCGCGATTGTTGACGGTACATTTCAACTACTCCCTTTTTGGTTGCTAGAAAAAATATAAACGCTTCCTGAAAAATTGTCAAGAGATGAGATTAAATTTCCTCATCTTTAGCGTCTTCTTTACTCTGGATGTACAGATGGATCTCGTCGATCCGGTTCCTGTCCATCTTCTCCACAACGAAGCGGAGATTCTGGTATGTGACCTCCTCGCCGGCCTCCGGCAGATGGTCGAGAAGGCCGATGACAAAGCCGCCGATGGAATCATAGTCCTCCGACTCCAGTTCCAGGCCAAGCTGATCGTTGAGATCGTCTAGCTTCGTAGACGCCTCCACGAGATATTCGCCCGGGGCCACCCGGCGAACCAGGTCTTCCTCGTCCTCGTCGTACTCGTCGCGGATCTCGCCGACGATCTCCTCCAGCATATCCTCCAGAGTGATCAGGCCGGCCGTCGCGCCGTACTCGTCGAGCACGATGGCAATATTATTCTGAGTCTTGCGAAGCTCCACCATAAGCTCCGTGGTTTTCTTGAATTCATAGGTATAAAGCGGCTCGCGCAGATAATCCCGCAGGCAGAAATTCTGGCCCGGCTCCGCAAGCAGCAGATCCTTGATGTTGATGATGCCGATCACGTTGTCCGTGGTCTCCTCGAAAACCGGATATCTGGTGTATTTCTCCTCGCGGAACACCGAGATGACCTCCTCATACGTGGCGCCTACATCCACAAACGTCATGTCAATCCGCGGCACCATGATGTCCTTCGCCACGGAATCACCGAAATCGAACACATTGTAGATCATCTTCTTTTCGTCCGATTCGATGACGCCCTCCTCGTGGCTCACCTCCACGATGGTACGAAGCTCATCCTCCGTAATGGCGTCCTGCTTCTTGTTTGGATCAATATGAAGCACCATGAGAACTGCCAGGGACATCTTGTTGACGATAAAAATCACCGGCGTCAGCACCTGCATCAGCGCATAAATCGGTTTCGCAAACCGCAGCGCGATGGTCTCCGCATAGAGGGTGGCCGTGGTCTTCGGCGTAATCTCGCCAAAAAGGAGCACGAGAAGCGTCAGCACGCCAGTGGCAATTCCCACGAACCGGTCGCCGAATGCCTTCGTCACGATCACCGTCATGAGAGACGAAGCCGACAAGTTCACGATATTGTTGCCGATCAGGATCGCACTTAACATTTTCGGCTGGTTGTCAAGTATCTTTGATAAAACGACCGCACTGCTTAAGCCTGCGTCAGCAAGATTCCTCACACGGATCTTGTTCACCGTAACCATCGCAGTCTCTGAAGAAGAGAAAAATGCGGACAATGCCAATAGCCCAATTACAATCAAAATTTGCAGGGCTTGCCCTGAATCCAAAAAAATCAACTCCTATTTCTTTAAAATATTTGCCGCCGCCCGGCACCTGGGACATGGTGGAGCCCGGCCCGCACGGCTGCATGGGTTTTGTGGTACTCCTTTCGATTCTACAATATCGCCATGCCCATGTCAACTGATTTTGGGCGGTTTCAGCAGGTTCTGTCACGAAATCCCATGAAAATCCATGGTTTTTACCGGGTTCTTTCCAGGTCAGCAATCATTTCCACGGCGATTTCCTTCGCCTTTGTGCCGGACACGTCTTTTCCCTCTGTTTCGCCCAGATAGATGCAAAAATATACCCTTTTGTCATCCATGTCTGCAAAGCCTGTAAACCATGCGTCCACGGTAACCCCATTGGCTTTTCCCATGCCGGTTTTCCCATAAATCATCGTTTCGGTACTGCTTACTTCCGTCAAAAGCATCACCTGCTTCAGGCTGTCCTGCGTTTCCTGTGAATAAACGGAACCGTCTCCAAAAATGCGTTCCATTACCTCCGCCTGCTCCTTCGGCGATATTTTTAAGGAGGACTCAATCCAGAAACCCGTCAGCGCCCTGTTATGATTATTTGTATTCAGCTTGCCTTCCCAGTCCGAAATATCACAATTTCCGTAATGGAGCCTGTTCAGTTCTTCCTGCATGGTTTCTTTCCCAATCTCATCAATCACTTTCCTGTAATACCACACACAGGAGGTGCGGAACGCGTCCTCAAAGCCAATGTCCCTGTTCCAGTCCTCATTCCAGAAAATTTCACCGTTCCATTCCCTGACGGAATCGCCGGGAACAATCATCCCGTTTTCCAATGCAATCAGGGAAGAAATAATTTTAAATGTAGAGCAGGGAGAACGCTGTGTAAGCGCCATTTCCTGATTATATATATGATAACTGCTCTCAGCCGGGTCATAAATCACAGCGGCTCCATTGATTCCGTCAAAATAATGTTCCCAGTTTTCTTCTGTAACTACCGCTTCCTTCGTATCCGGTTCCGGCGGTACCGTTTCCAATATGATTACACGTTCACTTACGGATTCCAGTTTTTCCGCCGGACTTTCATCGGCCCGGTTTTCATTCCTGCCGGAACATCCGGAAACGAAAAGTGTCAGAAAAAGCAGAAGAATTGCTGCTTTTTTGTATGATATAAAATGATTTCGCATAGACTGCTGCCTCCCGTAAATGCTACTTCCAATATAGCAAAACGCCTGCGGCAAAAACATGTCCCGGCCAGACAGCAGCGCCGCCCGCCGGGACATGGAAATGCTCACATATTATTTTACAATCTCACCGCGGAACACAATTCCCTTTACTTCCAGGCTCTCCTTGTCCAAAAGCACAGCCGTGGCATCCTTTCCCTCTTCCAGGCTGCCGATCCGGCCTTCCATGCCGATGGATTTTGCCGGGTTATAGGAAGCCGCGCGGACTGCATCCGCAAGCGGGATCCCGAACTTCACGGCCTGCCGCATGCAGCCCATGAGGCTGGTGACGGAGCCGGCCAGCGTATCCGGCTGGCCCAAAAGCGTGGCGCGGTTCCCGTGAACCTCGATCATCTGGCCGCCGAAGGGATACTCCCCGTCCGGCATGCCGGTGGCTCTTAAGGAATCGGAAATCAAAATCATCCGCTCTGCGCCGAACATGGCAAACGTCGCGCGGATCACACTTCCGTGGATATGGATGCCGTCGCAGATAATTTCCGGCATCACATGGCCGTTGTCAAAGGCTGCGCCGATGACGCCGGGATTTCTGTGGTGCAGGGACGGCATGCCGTTGTAAAGATGGGTCGCATGGTCTGCGCCCTTTGCAAACGCCTCCGAAGCCGTGTCATAATCGGCTACCGTATGGCCCACGGAAACATGGATGCCCTCTTTCGTGGCCGTCTCGATGAATTCCATGGCGTTCGGCTGTTCCGGCGCAACCGTCACAAGCTTCACAAGGCCTTCCGCGGCCGCCTGGAGCCGTCTTAACATCGGGATGTCCGGATCATGAAGGAAATCGCTGTTCTGCGCTCCCTTTTTCGCACTGGAAAGGAACGGCCCCTCCAGATGGACGCCGACTAACTCTGCGCCGGATCCGGCCGTCTTTTTGTGGGCCGCCGCCGTCTTGCAGACCTCCGTGAGCACGTCCTCACCCAGGGTCATTCCGGCCGGACAGATATAGCAAACGCCCTCAGACAGCTCATAATCGGCCATTTTTTTCAGTCCCTCAGCCGTCGCGTCGCTGAAATCCTCGCCGACGCAACCGTGGAAATGAACATCCACAAGGCCAGGGATCACGTAGCAGCCGGAGGCGTCTATGGTCTTATCATCCCCGCTCTCGCCTGCAATCACCGCACCGTCTGTACACAGGGTTCTGTCCACGAACCCCTCTTTTAAATCGAATACCGAACCTCCGATTATCCGCATATTTCTACCCCCGTTCCCTCTAACTTGGAGAGGGCTGCCTCATCACCCACGATAACCACATCCGAGTGAAGCTGTAAAATGGAAGCCGGGCACTGGGGCGTGATCGGGCCGCAGACTGCCTGGTAAATGGCCTCTGCCTTGTCGGCGCCGCTTGCAATTAAAAGCACGCGGCGTGCCTGCATGATGCAGCCGATGCCCATGGTGAGCGCCTGCTTCGGCACTTCGTCGGCGCTTGCAAAAAATCTGGCGTTGGCTTCGATGGTGCTCTCGGTTAAGTCTACCACATGGGTCTCCTTTACAAAGCCGTCGCCCGGCTCGTTAAAGCCGATATGGCCGTTGCGGCCAAGGCCCAAAAGCTGTAAATCCGCATAGCCGAAGGAGCGAACCAGCTCGTCATAATTTCTGCACTCCGCCTCAGCGTCCTCAGCCAGGCCGTTGGGCACGTAGGTGTTCTCCGGAACAATGTCGATGTGGTCGAACAGGTTGTGCTGCATGAAGTAGCGGTAGCTCTGGTCATGGTCGGCCGAAAGCCCCTTGTACTCGTCCAGGTTCACCGTGTGAACCTCTTTGAAGCTCAGATCCCCCTTTTTGTTCCACTCGATTAACTGCTTGTACGTCCCAATGGGCGTGGAACCCGTTGCCAGCCCCAGTACGCAGTCCGGGCGGCGGATCACCTCAGCCGAAATCAGGTTTGCTGCCCGGCGGCTCATTGCCGCATAATCCTTTTCACGATAAATTCTCATCCCTTTTAACCCCTTTCTGTCAAAAAAATGTCACTGCTTTTAGTATAGCATATTTCTCTTTTGCGGTCATCAGATATTTGCAAAATTCTCACTGGGATTTTTAAGAATCTTGTTCAACTCAATGACTGTATTTTATTACTTATTCTTACAATTATCTGACTTTCATTTACTGACTTGTCTCTTTTTAGTATAATATTGGGAGAAGGAGGTACATGCCTATGAAAAAGACTTTTTGTTTTCTTTTCCTGACATCTTTATTGCTGGCATCCTGCAGCCCGCAAAACGAAGCTGTAAATGAAAGAAAGACAGAAAATAAACCCCTGGAGCTTGCCATACACGATGTCCCTATGGCCGAAGAACTGAAACAATGGGACGATGGCGATATTCTGAATTTAGAGCTCCAGCTTGATCAAATTCCCTTAGATACCTGTGAAAAATATTTTTCGGATGAACTTGCAGAATTTTTGAATCAGTATGAAGATACGGAAGTGGACAGCGTCGTTCTAAAGCAGGATCACCTGTCTGTCGTTACAGGCAGAAACAGTAAATCTCTTGAAAATCTGGAGATGGAAGTTAATATTTTAATGGACACCCTAAACAACTTTAATCATGGCGTTTTGGCTGAGGATGTCGCAGCGCAGATTGGTGATTTTTTTCATCAGTACAGTTACTATAACATGAAGGTCAAGGAACTGTGCGTCAACATTTTTGATCATCATCACACTCCGGTTTATGATCAGAGTACCACCTATATCATTGGCGATGAAACCATATTTGCTCTCCAGCCCGGAGACGAATACGCCGTCCAGACCGCAGCCTTTCTCTATTTCGCTTCCAATTCCCCTTACAGCCTGCAAAAATTCGGCATAATCCCGGAAACAAACGAGCTGTACGTGGAATACCGCATCCGCGATGACGCCTTTGACTACCGCAACATGGAAAAAAGCATGGCGGAACTGGAAGCTCTGAGCCATGACTTAGAAGAATATCTCCTGTCCTATCATGTGACAAATGATTATATCTCCGCACATAAAATAACTCAATTAACCATTGCCTTTGATATCGGCATCCTTGGCGAGATTTCGGAATACCCTTATGATGTATAATACCTGCGAAAATCAATGACAACCGGCCGCGGATATGGTATAATTTAGAAGAAAAATCACCAGGGCCATCACTCCCTGGACATACCATTCAATAACCATAGGAGGGGTTACATTATGAATTGTTATGGCGTTTCCGTAAACCTGAAAAATATACCGGAGCTGGACCCGGAGTTCACTCCCCTTTTACAGTTTAACCGCGCCTTTCTTGAGCATGCCACGAAACCGGTTTCTGTTGCGGTGGAGCGGGCCGACGGCCAGATGGCTGCCTGCCATACGAAGCTTCACGAGGAGCCGGAGATGACCGAAGCAAACCACTACTACATGGACAGGCTGGTGAAGACGATGATCTGGCTCCAGGGCGGCTTCCGCGTCTATGTGGATGACAAAGACATTTACGATTACTTAAAGAGCGTCTACTGCAAGGGCGGCGCAAGAGAATTTGACTGGGATTTCATGTCCAACATCTATGAGCATGAATTTGAAGTGATCCTGACGGACAAGGTTCCGGAGGCCAAGGACGCCCCGGAGGCCATCGGCGGCCACTTAGAGGGCTGCCGTATCGGCTTTGACGCCGGCGGCTCCGACCGCAAGGTTTCCGCTGTCATCGACGGCGAGACCGTATTCTCCGAGGAAGTCGTCTGGTTCCCGAAGACGACGGAAGACCCGCAGTACCACTACGACGGGATCGTGGCTGCCTTCAAATCGGCTGCCGCACATATGCCGCGGGTAGATGCCGTCGGCATTTCCTCCGCCGGTATCTTCATCAACAACCGCACCATGAGCGCGTCCCTGTTCTTAAAGGTTCCGAAGGATCTCTACGAGGAGAAGGTAAAAGATATCTACATCCGCGCCGTCAAGGACACCTTCGGCGACATTCCCTATGCCGTTGCCAACGACGGTGACGTATCGGCCCTGGCCGGAACCATGAGCTTAAAGGACAACAACGTCCTGGGCATCGCCATGGGAACCAGCGAGGCTGTCGGATACATCGACGAGGAAGGCCGCATCACCGGCTGGCTCAACGAGCTGGCTTTCGTTCCGGTGGACGCAAGCCCCAACGCCATGATCGACGAGTGGGCCGGCGACATCGGCTGCGGCGTCAAATATTTCTCCCAGGACGGCGTGATTAAGCTGGCTCCACGCGCAGGCATCGAGCTTGACGAGTCCGCTTCCCCGGCAGAAAAATTAAAAGCCGTCCAGGCATTGATGGCCGAGGACGACCCGAGAGCGAAAAAAGTGTACGAGTCCATCGGCTGCTACCTTGGACATACACTGCCCTACTACTACCAGACCTACGGCTTCCGCTATGTACTGCTTCTCGGCCGCGTTATGAGCGGAAAAGGCGGCGATATTCTGATCGAAACCTGCGAAAAGGTATTAAAGGACGAGTATCCGGACATTGCAGACAAGTTCCAGCTTAAGCTTCCGGATGAGTATTTCCGCCGTGTCGGACAGTCCATGGCCGTTGCCAGTCTGCCGAAATTAAAATAATTAAGTAAGATAAAGGACGCGGTCAGCTTTTTCTGCTTTCCGCGTCCCTCTTTTTCATTCCTTTTCTAATTCTTCCATCATCATTTTTTCAATTCTAATTATATCTGGCTGCGTTGGCGTAAAACGAATTCCTCTATGTAATAAATCAATCGTTTTGCGGGCTGTTTTCTCCAATTCCCTGATCTGTTTCGGATCTGCCACTCTTACTGCCTGACCGCCTTTTCTATATTGCCCGTCAATATATCGTATTGTCACGGGAAACATATCCTGAAAGAGAAGTACCGTTTTTCGATCAAAGATTTTGATAATTTTAATTGTATTTGTTGGTTTATGCCGCTCTTTTTTCTTTTGTACCAGACGTTCAAATTTTTCTACCTTTGAACTGCAAGGAACTAACCAGTAAAGCCCCGTTGCATTATCACGAAATGCAAAATAATGTGGGCGCTTCGTAACCTCACAAAGACTAAGTCCCTTACCATTTCCGGCAAGGGACTTGACAACTTTTTCACGGCCTATTTCTTATTCGCATGGCCGGAAGCGAACCACGTTTTCACGGTCTATTTATATCCCGCATAACCGGAAGCGGCCTACTTGAAGGCAACTGACTGCCTGTTACTATTATTATACGCAGACACTGCTAATATGTCAATCCCGCAAAAATCATTTGCTCCACAGCAGCCAGCGCACAAAGCAGATTTCCCCCGCAGGCGCCATCAGCCAACAGCCCCGCCTGCCGTTTTCATAAATTTAGAAATCTGGAACAGTTTATAAAACCGGTACACGAAGAAAAACGGGCCGGAAACAGCCGAGACAAACAGCGCCATGAGGAACATGCCTGCATCGTCTATTCTCTGATGGTTGGAGGCAGCTGCCAGTTTTCCCTCAAGAGAACCGAGGCGGTACAGCTCCTGTTCAGCCTTATGGCGGTATGTCTGATACTCGATCTTTACAAAGGAGCTGAAGGGCGTGCAGAAAAAGAAAAACACCAGGAACGCTTTCAATCCCGCAGAGTAGTTCATGACTCTCGCAAATGTCTTCGCATTAAAGGCAAGATACCCCCAGAACGTAGGCACAAAGATATCTCCTTTGTACCCGGTTTCCGTCGATACAAAATGGTGGTTCCTCGCATAATAATATCCCCATATGATAAGGGCTGCGATGAAAATCCCCGCAATGCTGGAGACAATCACTCTTCTCTTTAACTTTTTCCATTCATCGGGAAGACATCTCGGGCAGTATTTCAGCTTTTGAAATTCGCCCTCCAATAATCCATTGCATTTTTTGCAGCGGTATGTTCTGACCTGTTTTGTTTTCATAGGCGTACTCCTTCAATAAAAACACAGGGCGCCCCCCCCGCACCGCACGGAGAGCGCCCTTATTATTTAAAAGTTCTTACAGATCTTCACCAGCATGTCGCCGCTTCCCACATTATAGCCGCTGCATGCGTAAACCGCATTGAGCTCCTTCGTGGTAACGATGATGAGCGGGAGTTTGTCGGGATCCACGTACATTCTCCTTGCCAGCGTCTCCACGTTTGGCACGAAGCTGTCGTAGTAAACCTTGATCCGCTTAAAGGTATCTAACACTTTCCGGAGCTTGGCATTCTCCAGCGCCTCTTTTCCCTTTACCATGAAGATGATGTCGGCGGAAATCTCCTGGAAATCGGCCTCCTGCTCCAGCATCTCGTTTAAAATGTGCTCCGTCGGCTCCTTGCCCTGCTCCAGCCACATGAGGATGGCCTTGTTCTTTGTAAGCTCGCTTCCGAGAACCGTATTTCCGGCCTCATCCTGTACCTTGAACTCGTCGAGAGCGAAGTTGTCCAGCATGTCGGCCAGGTTCGCATGGTATTTCTGAAGCTTCACAGACACCGTCTCGCCGCTCGCCAGATGGAAATGATACTTGTTTGCAAAGATATTTCCGTTGGGCAGTCGGTTGTCGGTGATGACACGGTAGTCGCCGCCGGGAACCGTAATTGCAAGCCTGTTGCCGTCCCACTTCTCGCCTTCCAGATCCAGCGTCTCATAGCCGCCGTCCACAAGATGTCCGACCGTGAAATCCGGGTAATACAGCCAGTTTTCTCCGTCTTCCTTCTCGAATACAATCGTGCAGTCGCCCTCATCGAGGATCTCCACCGGAACAAAGCGGCCGTTCTCATAATACTCCGCAAGCTGGTTGATGGGGTTGACCCTGGACACAATGCCCAGCGCACGGCAGATGGACACAAAGAGGATCTTCTTGGACTTCTCATTGGCATTCTTCACCGTCAGGGCGCCCACCGGCCGCGTCACGATCTGACCGTACTCGATGTCCGGGTTAAAGCCGATGTTTTCCTCGATATACTTCCAGACGTCCTTGGGATTCTTCCGGAAGGCCGCCTTCTGCTCCTCGCTGAAATAGTCCAGGATGAACCGGCGGTTTTTCCTTAAGGGCTCGTTGGATACGCGCGGGCAGACGATGTACTGGTAGAACAGTTCCTCATTCTCCGCCTCATACCCCTTCGACAGGGCTAACGCCTCTTTAAGCACCTCCGGATCCACGTCTCTTCTGTCCTTCTTGGACAGGGTCAGAAGCGTTTTCTCCTTCTCAGCCGCCGTGAACGTCTCATCCTCCAGGAAGGAAAGGAGCCGCGTCACATTGCTTCTGCTCTCAAACAGCAGGTCATAGATTTCCTGGCTGTAACCGTATTTTTCCACAACCGCCTTTGCCTTTTCGGCATCGAACATGGCGGCCACCCGCGCCTCGCGCTTAGCGTTTGCCGCAGCCGTCTTCTTCATGCAGAGCTCTTTCTGCTCTTCCGTAGGTTTCGCGCCGTTTACAATCTGATCCTTTGGCGCAATGGAAACGAACTGCTCCCAGACGCCGTATTTCGGCTCCTCATGGGCCAGCACCATCTCCACCGTATCCACGTCCGGCGTATAAACCATCTTTTCGCAGAACACCCCGTCCTTCTTCACATGGATGTTGATGGAACCGAGGCCGCAGGTCAGGCTGCACATGCCGTTCTCGTCCGTCGTCATGACGGCGGCATCAAAGAGGTTGGAATAATTCAGGATTGCAAAGCCCACTGTGGCGCCGGCAACCGGCTTTCCGGCTTCGTCCTTCACGGAAACCTTTAAATTCTTCGTAACGGCATACAGCTTCAGGTTGTTTAAGAAGGAAGCCATGCCCACCTTGGAGATGATCTCCTCGCCCTCGATTTCGCCGAAGCACCGGCTGTGGATCAGCATGGCGCGGCTTGCGGCGTTGGTGAACCAGCCCTTATTGAGCACTTCCTCCGGCTCGCAGGCCCCGAGGAAATGCCATGCGCCGTCGCAGTACACCTCGACCCAGGCATGGTTGTCGTCGCAGTGGGCCCATCTTGGCGTGTAGATCTGTCTCGCCGGGATGCCGACGGAACGGAACACGTTGACGCCGAAGGCAGACTCCTCGCCGCAGCGGCCGTAAGCGGAGTAGTAAGCGCCAAGTGCGGAAATCGTCCTGCCGTCGGTGGCCTGGTACATCACGTTCTCCGCGTTCCAGTAGTTCGCCTCAATGATCGCGTCGTGCATGGAAAGGCTATTGACCCGGTCGGCCAGGAGGCCGTAAAAGAACTTCCGGCAGTCGCAGAGCTCTTCCTCATTGACACGGATATGCAGCACATAATTTAAGAAAATATCCTCGGGAAGATCCTTTGCAAACGGGGAATGTTCCCTGAGGAACACGCCGTGTTCCGCGCAGGATTTAAAAATTTCAAAATCATAGTTCGCCATATCGCTTAGAGGGCTGTTGGCATACATCCACCGGATCGCAAACATCACATCCTCGGACTCAGTCTTTTTGGCTTCCTCCAGGCAGGCGAGAATCTCTGACTTTTTCGGTTCGCCTGCTTTTTCAAGCAGCGCGTCAAATTTTACCTCTGCTGCTTTGGCAGCATGTTTTGAAAACATCATTTTTTCTGTTCTCCTGATTCCGTAAAATAAACTTTTCCATTTCTGTCACAAGCCCGGGCAAAAATATGCCCGGGCCGTCTGTCAATGATTAAAATGCATGTACAATCTCAGCGCACTCTCTGAATTCCTGCTCATCGGTCTGCCAGATTTCATACTCGGAAAGGCTCGGAAGTCCCATGGAAACCGTGCTCTTTCTGTACTTCATGCCGCTGTCGATGACGCCTTTTCTTCCGGTGGTGTGGAAGACAACGATTCCGGTGTAGTCATGGACTTCCTGGATGTTCCACTTCTTCACGCCGCAGCCTGCCATGATGTCGATGCGGCCGGCAGCCTTTGCGTAAACTTCCTTCAAAAGCTCTTTGCCTGCCACAACGTCGCTCTGCTGGCCGGAGGTCAGGATCGTCGTGCAGCCAAGCTCGATGGCCTGCTCTAAGGTTGCCATCGGGTCGCGGGTCATGTCAAAGGCGCGGTGCAGAGTCACGTCGATGCCGCCTGCACAGTCCATCATGCGTTTCATCTTCTCCATGTCCAGGTCTCCGTCAGGCGTCAGCGCGCCGATAACGACGCCGTTGGCGCCCAGGTCCTTAAACATTTTGATTTCCTCGCACATTAACTCCATTTCCTTCTCGGTGTAAAGGAAATCACCAAAGCGGGGACGGATGAGGACGTTGATTTTCATGCCCTCGCAGGCTTCCTGCACCTGGCGGAACACGATATGGGACGGCGTGCAGCCGCCGATGGCCAGATGGGCACAGAGTTCAAAACGGTCAGCGCCGCCCTTCCATGCGTTTACGCAGGACTGGTAGGAATCGACGCAGGCCTCAATTAACGGTTTATTCATGACAAAAATCTCCCTTCTAAACAAACATCAGTCATTTATGAAAGCGGCTTCGCTTTCCCACCCGTACCGATTTTTAGTACAGGTGGCATGCTACAAAGTGGCCCGGCTCAACCTCTTTCGTCTCCGGTCTCTGCTCCATGCATTCCGGTTTGCAGTGCTTGCATCTTGCAGCAAACGGACATCCCTTCGGAAGGTTGATGGTGGACGGGATATCGCCCTCCAGGATGATGCGCTCCTTATGGTATGTCGGATCCGGAATCGGTACGGCGGAAAGCAGGGCTTCCGTGTACGGATGCATCGGGTTCTTATAGAGCATCTCCTTCGGCGCCGTCTCTACCACAAAGCCCAAGTACATAACCGCGATCCTGTCGGAAATCATCTCGACAACGGACAGGTCGTGGGAAATGAACACATACGTCAGCTTGTAGCTTTCCTGGAGCCTGTGAAGCAGGTTTAACACCTGCGCCTGAATGGACACGTCCAGAGCGGAAATCGGCTCGTCGGCAATGACAAGCTTCGGATTTACCGTCAGGGCACGGGCGATTCCGATACGCTGCTTCTGGCCGCCGGAGAACTCGTGCGGGTACCGCTGTGCATGTTTGGCGCTTAAGCCTACGATGCCGAGCAGCTCGTTTACGATTTTCATTCTTCCTTCCCGGTCTAAATCCGTATGGATGAGAAGCGGCTCTTCAATTAACTCCGATACTCTCATACGCGGATTCAAGCTTCCTGCCGGATCCTGGAAGATCATCTGCATGTCCTTGCGGATCGGGCGCATCTCATCCTGGGAAATCCTGGAAATATCCTTTCCCTGGAACCAGACCTCGCCGGAATCCGGGATCAAAAGGTGGTTGATGAGACGTCCTGTGGTGGACTTGCCGCAGCCGGACTCGCCTACGATGGAGAAGGTCTCGCCCTCGTAAACGTCAAAGGACACGTTGTTCACTGCGTGAACGAACTTTGTTGGTTTACCAAAAAGCGTTTTTCCGACAGGGAAAGTCTTTGATACATTTTTTAATGAAAGAATTTTGTTCTTTTCCATAATCGTTTCCCCTTATCCTTCCTGCTTCAGCCAGCATCTGCATCTCTGGTTCTCGCCAATGGTTACTAATTCCGGCTCTTTCGCCCTGCACTTGTCTGTTGCATACTTGCATCGCGGTGCAAAGCGGCATCCCTCCGGCATGGACGCCAGATCCGGCACGCTGCCGGGGATGGACGGAAGTACCTTCACGCCGGAACCAAGCTTCGGAACGGAAGCGATCAGACCCTGGGTGTATGGATGGCTCGGATTGCCGAAAAGCACCTCGACAGGAGCTTCCTCCACAATCTTTCCGGCGTACATAACAATAACGCGGGAACACATCTCGGCTACGACGCCAAGGTCATGGGTGATAAGAAGGATACTGGAGTTGTCCTCCTTCTGGAGCTTCTTCATCAGATCCAGGATCTGCGCCTGAATCGTAACGTCCAGAGCCGTCGTCGGCTCGTCGGCAATCAGAAGCTGCGGATCGTTGCTCAGGGCCATGGCGATCATGACACGCTGAGACATACCGCCGGAAAGCTGGTGCGGATAGTTTTTCAGCACGCGGGGCGGATCCGGGATACCGACCTTCTTTAACATATCTGCCGCATGGGCAAGGGCCTGTTCCTTCGTCATGTCGCTGTGCAGGCGGATCGTCTCGATCATCTGCTTGTCAATACGCATGGACGGGTTTAAGGCCGACATCGGCTCCTGGAAAATCATGCTCATCTTTCCGCCGCGGATATCGCGGATCTGCTGGTCAGACGCCTTTACCAGATCAACGCCGTCCAGCACTGCGGAACCGTTTGTAACCTTGCCGGGGGTATCCTTTAAGAGCTGCATGATGGATAAAGAGGTAACGCTCTTTCCGCAGCCGGACTCGCCCACCAGGCCAAGGATCTCTCCTTTGTAAATATCAAAGGAAATATTATGGATTGCAGTCACACTGCTTGTCTTGCTTGAAAAAAACTCAGTCCGTAAGTCTCTTACGCTAAGTAATGCTTCCTGTGGCATACCCAAACTCCTTTCAATGTAGCATCAATCTTACTTGATCTTCGGATCAAGAGTATCTCTTAAGCCATCACCGAACAGGTTAAATGCCAGAACTGTAATGAAGATTACAAGCGCCGGGAAATAAACCATGTGAGGTGCGGTGCTTAAGTAGCTGCGGCTCTGGGAGAGCATTGCGCCCCACTCAGGGTCCGTTACGTTCGCGCCGAAACCAAGGAAGCTTAAGCTGGATGCTGCCATGATGGCAGAACCGATTCTCATGGTAAAGTTTACAATCAGGGTCTGGATGGTGCCCGGGAAAATATGTACGAAAAGAATCCGGCCGTCCTTGCAGCCAAGGCTCTGCGCCACCTCCACATAAAGGGAACCCTTTACAGCAAGGGTTGCGCTTCGCATCATACGGGCAAAGCTCGGAACCGTAAATACCGCAACGGCGATAAATACGTTGAGGATGCCAGGCCCAAGGATCGCCACGATGGCGATTGCAAGCAGGATATCCGGGAAACTGAACAGTACGTCAGCCCCGCGCATAACAAGCATCTCGATCCATCCGCCGTAGTAGCCGGCCAGAAGGCCAAGCACGGTACCGATGGCAGCGCCCACGATAACGGATGATAACGATACGCCAAGGGTTAACGGCGCGCCTGCAAGGATACGGCTGAAGATGTCCTGTCCGAACTGATCCGTACCGAAGGGATGGGCTGCGCTTGGCCCTGCAAGGATGTTGTTATAATCATACGCATTCGGCGCATACGGCGCTAACTGCGGCCCGACAATCGCAATCAGGAGCAGGAAGCACATAACGATAAAAGCTGCGACGGCAGTTTTCCGCTTCAGGAATTTTTTAATGAACTCTTTTGTTTTATTGGTTTTTACGGCGACGTTCTCGTCGATATAATTTTCCTCAAAAGAGGCATTGGTGTTCACCTGTTCATTCTGTGTATTTGGCATAATATCCTCCTCTTACTATTAGTCGAAACGGATCTTCGGATTGATTACGCCGTATAATACGTCGACGATCAGGTTAATCAGGACGTACTGAAGGGCGAAAATCATCAAAAGCCCCTGAATAGTCGGATAATCACGGAACGAGATGGAGTCCGTCAAGAGACGCCCCATACCCGGGATGGAGAAAATATTCTCCGTGATAACGGAACCGGACAGAAGTCCGCCGATCTGTAAGCCGAGAATTGTCACGACCTGAATAAGGGAGTTTTTAAACGCATGGCGGAACATAACGATGGACTCTTTCTGTCCTTTTGCCCTCGCCGTGCGGACATAATCTTCTCTCAGTGTCTCAAGCATGGATGAACGGGAATATCTGGCGAGGGTCGCCATGATACCGGTACCCATGACAAGGGACGGAAGAACCAGGCTCTTCCAGGAATCAAGGCCTGCGGAAGGGAACCAGCCCAGTTTAACAGAGAAAAACTGGATTCCCACAAGGCCAAGACAGAAGCCTGGTGCGGAAAGGCCGCAGATTGCAAGCAGCATGCCGAAAAGGTCGAAAACTTTCCCCCTCTTAATCGCACACATAACTCCGATGAAGATACCCAGAACAGGCGCCCATATAAGACCCGCAAACACAAGCTGGATGGTGTACACGAATCTCGACCAGATCAGGTCCGTAACCGGCAGGTTGGACTTTAAGGAACGTCCCATATCGCCTGTAAACAGATCCTTCATATAGTTAAAATACTGTACAAGCAGCGGATCGTTTAATCCGAATTCTTCCCGGATCGCCTCCACCTCTTCAAGCGATGCCTCTACGCCGGCGAGCGTTCTTGCCGGGTCGCCCGGAAGCAGATGAATAAACATAAACACAAAGATGGAAATAATCAACATCAGCGGAATGGATTCTAATAACCGCCTAGCTATATAACGCCCCATTTAATACCTCCTTGTTGGAAAAGGAGTAGTTAAAAACTACTCCTTTTCTTAAAAATATTTAGAGAACTAAATATATTACTGGTCTAAGCCGATGGTTCTGAATACCATAACTCCGCCCGGTTTGTAGATAAGGCCGTTTACATAGGTCTTATATGCATTCAGGGTGTTGTCGTTGCCAAGGAAGATCCACGGGCACTCTTCCCATGCAATAGCCTGAGCCTTTGCATATGTTTCCGCGATCTCATCCTGGTCGGACATCAGCAGTGCATCGTCAAGGAGCTGATTGAATTCTTCGTTGTTCCAGAATGCCGTGTTGTAGCCCTCCGGCGGGAACTTCTCGCCATGAAGAATGTTTCTCATGGAACCGTCAGCCTCGTAGGAACCGGAAGACCAGTTTACATACCACATCTGAACGGTGGTATCCTCAAGCGGAGCGCTTGTCTTCTCTGCGTTTGCAGTGGACTCGTTCGGAAGGAGCTTCACGTTGATTCCGATCTGGGAAAGCTGCTGCTGTACGAACGTAGCACCTTTCTGCTCAATCGTGGTGTTGTCTACGATGATCTCTACATCGAAGCCATCCTCAAATCCTGCTTCTTTCATGAGCTCTTTTGCCTTCTCCACGTCAGCCGTGTAAGGAGTCTGCTCTGCGTAGTACAGGATGGAGTCAGAGAAGATCGAGGTCGGGGCCTTTGCGTAGCCGTTGAATACGACCTTTGCGTATGCTTCGCTGTCGAATGCATAGTTGCAGGCCTGACGGACTCTCTTGTCCGCAAACGGCTTTCTTCCGTCCGGAAGCGCCCATTCCGTATTCAGGGTTACATATCTGTATGTAGTTGCCGGCTCAACGTCGATGATGATGGACGGGTCGTTTTCAATAATGGAAACGTCCGTTACCGGAACCGGGCTGATAACGTCAGCCTCGCCTGTCTGAAGCATTGCGATACGGGCTGCATCCTCCGGAACAACCTGGAAGGTTAAGGAATCAACCTTCGGGCCTTCCTGCCAGTAGTTCTCGTTGCGAACCATCTTGGTGTAGCCGCCGTCAACACGCTCGGAGAAGACATAGGGGCCGGTTCCTGCGGAATGTGTTGTGTACCAGTCCGTGCCAAGTTCCATGGACTTCGGAGAAGCAATACGAACCTGGGTAATCTTGTTGATGAAGGTGTTGTTCGGCTCTTTTAATGTAATGGTTGCCTGGTATTCGCTGTCAACCGTTACGCTCTCCCAGTCCTTTACGTTTCTGTAAAGGGATAAGGTCGGGTCGTTGATACCGCGGTCATAAACGGCTTTTACAGATTCTGCGTTGAAGGGCTCGCCGTCATGGAAGGTGATGCCCTCATTCAGAATGAAGGTGTAGGAACGTCCGTCTTCAGAAACAGACCACTCTTTTGCAAGAAGCGGGATGACGTTGGTGTTCTCATCAAAGGTTAACAGTGTCTCATACATTTCGTTCAGAACCTGGTTGGATGCACCGTTGCTTCCAACGTGCGGGTCCATGGACGTGGTGTCCTGCTGTACAGCGACTACAAGGTCGTTGTCAGGAGCCTTTGCTGTGGATTCGGCTTTCTTAGCCTCCTTGGATTCCTCAACAGCCGCTGCGTCTGCGGTTGTAGTCTCCGCTGCCGCAGTCGTGTCTGCTGCTGCCGCTGCCGTCGTCTCCGTATTGCCGCCGCCGCATGCGGTAAGGCTGAATACCATTGCGCCGGCCAGCGCAAGAGATATGAATTTTCTCATTTTAGTAAATCCTCCCTTTCCTATTACTTATTTTCCGTGTTTTATACCAAAATGGTATTTACATTATAGCTCATTTTGCAATAGTGCACAAGTGTTATCAAATTGCATTTTCCCTTTTGTCACTATTCACAAATTCGTTTTTGTTTTTTGTGCACTTTTCACATTTTCTTTTTTCCGTCTCTCTGCCGGGAAAAGCAGTTTACAAAGGTCCGTTCCGGTAGTAGAATAGGAGACACAGTACATCTTTTAATTTGGAAAGAGAGGTTCAAAATGAAACGAGTTTTTGTTGCAGCAATGCATCATGAATCCAATTCCTTCAATCCCATCGTAGCCGGGGAAAAGGAATTCAATGTCATCCGCGAGCAGGAATTTTTTGATAATTTCCGCCCCAACGACTCCCTCACCGGCGTGGTGAAAACCCTGATGGAGGCCGGTTATGAGGTAGTTCCCGGCGTTTCCTGCCGGGCTGTGCCCAACGGCGAGGTGGATTACGATTTTTACCAGGGCATCAAGCGCGAAATCATCGAAATCGCCAAGAGAGAGAACGCAAAGAAGCCCTTTGACGCCATCACGCTCTCCCTTCACGGCTCCATGCGTATCAAAAAGCAGGGAGAGGCTGAGGGCTATCTGTTAGAGGAGCTTCGTGCCCTTTTCCCGAATATCCCGATCTTCGCTTCCTTAGATATGCACACCACCATGACCGACAGGATGCACAACAACTGTGACGGCTTTGTCGGTTACAAATGTGCCCCCCATACCGACTGCTACGAGACCGGCGAGCATGCGGCCAAGATGACGATCCATGTCTTAGAGGACGGCGTGAAGGCTCATTCCGCATGGGTGCGCGTGCCGATCCTCATTGCCGGCGAACAGTCCTCCACCACCGTGGAGCCGATGATTACCCTGATTAAGGAGCTCAGAGAAACCGAAAAGAAGCCGGGCATCATGGCTGCTTCCTATCTTATGGGCTTCCCCTGGGCTGACAACGAGGACAGCTCTGTGGCCGTCCATGTCGTCGCAGAGAGCAAGGAGCAGGCAGACGCCGAGGCTGTCCGCCTGGCTGAGTTCATCTGGTCCAAGAAGGATGATTTCTGCTTCCAGACTGAGGCTCTCCATGAAAAAGAGGCCATCGACGCCGCTATGGAATCCATCGGAAACGGCGTGATGCCGGTGTATTTCTCCGATTCCGGCGACAACCCGACGGCAGGCTCCTCCTCCGATGTGACGGAGTTCGCTTCCATGCTGATTGCAGATCCGCGCATTGCAGCCCTGGACAAGCCGGTGCTCTACGGCGGCTTCTATGATCCGGAGGCATGCAAAGCCTGCGAGGGCAAGGTTGGACAGGAGATCACCCTGACCTTCGGTGCCAAATATGATACGAAGACCTCTTCTCCGATCACGGCCACAGGCGTTGTGAAGAATTATGTGGAGAACCTGGAGCTTCATGGAAGAAACCAGGGCGCTGCCGCCATCTTCTCCACCCACAACATTGATTTCATCATTGCCGAACAGCACATCGGCTATGCCGGGCCGCAGGTATTCCTCGCCATGGGCATGAAGCCGGAGGATGCTGCCATTGTGGTCTGCAAGCTGGGATATCTCGGCGACGAGCATGAGGCTTATGCAAAGCGCGCCATCCTGGTTCTCACAAAGGGAAGCACCAATGAAGACTTAAAGACTCTGCACTACGAGAAGGTGCCGAGACCGCTGTTCCCGTTGGACGACAACTTCCCCTTTGACGCAAAGGCAAATCTGAAATAGTATTCGCTTCGGCGCACATGTGCGCCGTATCACGGCGGTGACAGGCGGCTTCCGCGCTTTGCGGGGCCGCCTTGCCGTATATGGGAGGATTCGCTATGAAGCAGTTTCGGACAGCCATCATCGGCCCCGGCTCCATCGGACGGACGTATGCCGGGGCCTTAAAGCTTTCGGATACCGTCGTCCTGGCGGCCGTTTGCGGCCGGGATACGGAAAAAGGGCGGCAGATGGCCCGCGATTTTTGCGTACCTTATTATACGGATTCCGATGAGATGTATGAAAAAGAGAACCTGGACGCCGTCATCGTCTGCACGCCGACCTTTACCCACGAAGAAATCGTGGAGCGCGCCTTTTCCCACCGTGTCCATGTGATGTGCGAAAAGCCCTTTGCCCTCCGGGCTGAGACGGCCAGGCGGCTGTCCGGCCAGGCAGAGCGCCTTGGGCTGCGGCTCATGGTCATGCAGGTGGTGCGGTTCTGGCCGGAGTATGCGGTGCTCGCAGAGATGATCCGGGAACATGCCTTCGGCGCCGTGACACACGTGTACTTAAACCGCCTCTCCGCCCACCCCGACTGGGCCGTCTGGCACAGGGATCCGGAAAAGTCCGGCGGCGGCCTGTTCGACCTTCATATTCATGATATCGACTATTTATACAGTCTATTCGGACGGCCGGAATCGGTCTGCGCCGTGGGCGCTAGGGAAACGAGCGGCTGCTGGAACAATGTCTCCACCCTGCTTCGGTTTCCAGGCGGCGTGCCGGCGGCAGCCGAGGGATTTATGGATATGACCGGCGCCTTCCCGTTTACGACTACGGTACGCATCAACGGGACGAAGGCCTCGGCGGAATATTCCAACCATACCGGACAGATCACGTTTTATGAAAAAGGGATGCCCCCGCGGATTCTTGATGTTCCAAAGTATAATCCATACCAAAGAGAAGTGGAATATTTTGCTGAATGCGTGAGAATGGGAACGGAGACGGCGCTTGTGACGAATGAAGATGTTGCCGCCGTTTTGGAGATTATGGAAGCCATTGAGAAATCGCTTGTGACGGGAGAGATGGTGCGGTTTTAAAATTTGATGGGGAGAACATATATGAAAAAGAGAAATCCAAAGAAAAATTTAGTAATCTCCTGGATTGTAATGGGAATAGGGGCACTCCTTGCAGTGGCCGGAGCAGTGACAGCACAGGGATATCGGCTGAATTTATGGCTGTTGATAGGCTTACTTGTCATCGTCTCCGGCATTGTATGTCATTTTGTCACGGTGAGGTGTCCTTACTGCGGACATTCTCTTTCCGGCTACCGGCCTTTTCCCAAAGAATGTCCCAAATGTCATAAAAAGTTCGGAGATTAAACCTTAGTTTGGTGCGGAGTTAGGATTTTATCAGAAGCCCTCTCACAGGGGTTCCTCCAAAGCAGCCGTT
Organism: Eubacteriaceae bacterium Marseille-Q4139; assembly: GCA_018223415.1. Lineage (NCBI taxonomy): Bacteria > Bacillati > Bacillota > Clostridia > Eubacteriales > Eubacteriaceae > Eubacteriaceae bacterium Marseille-Q4139. Next base: position 1,066,003 of record JAGTTQ010000001.1, read on the forward strand.
TTTTATATTGATTCTGCCCGCTTTGGAGGTATCCTATTTATTATAATTATATTTTCCCTAAGACAGGGCTGAGCGCTTTACCTGCTCCATGGCCTTTTTCACCGCCGGCAGGCAGAGGATCACCGCCGTGATAACGGCTTCCAGTCCGACATATGCATAATTATAAAGGATCGGATATACAGCGGTAAGCTGTTTCGGGAAATTGTCCGGCATGTATTCCATCCAGTAGAGGTAGCCGCCGATGGCGTGGAAAACGCCGCGCATAAAGGCGCCGAAGAGATAACCCTTCAAAAGGCCGTTTTTCGACTTGGAAAACAGGCCGGCAAGCCCCAGGGCCGCGAAGGCGAGCACGTAGTCGCAGCAAACCTGAAACGCCGACAGCACATAGGGCTCCTGCAAAAACTGAAGGATTCCGTAAGCCAGGCCGGCCATGACGCCGGTCCTTACGCCGTACCAGTAGCCGATCAGGCAGATGAACAGCATGCTGCAAAGCGTCACGGAGCCACCCCAGGGCATCTTCATCACGCGGATGTACGACGTTAAAAACGCCAGGGCAATGGCGGCCGCGCAGTAAACCAGCTCTTTTGCCGCCATGGTACGGCGGCTCTTTTCTCCGCTCTTTCGGGCAAGTACGGCTGCCCCAATGAGAAACAGGATTCCTGCGAGGATAAATACCACGTAGCCGGCTCCGGTCAGGCCGCCGTCTTCTGTTACAAGAAAACTGAACATAAAAAATACCTCCTTTGTTCGGCACAAAAGAGGGGTTCCATGCTGAAAAGTCAGAACGAAATTCTGACGGTCGCTTCCTTACGCCGGTATTGCCCGGTTCAAGTAATGAGGGTTTTGGCCCATGGCCATTCTCAGCTTTGTTGCACCCCTAGCTTTCGTATTCTGTTGGTATTTGTAGTATAGCGTCGGATACGGGAAAAGTCAACTGGTTTTGGGCAAGGCATACAGGCAGGAAATCCGGGCAGACAGCCTGCGCCCTCCTGTTTTGGTTTTTGGTTGATTTGTTTCAAGATTTGTTTTAGAATAAACAGCTTGATTTGTTTTTTAGATCATACAGAATTATTTTGACAGGGAGAGGCCTATCGGACGGCCCTCCCTGTTTTCTCTTTTGTTATGGCCGGATTTTGGGAATCCGCCTTACTGGTCGAAATCAGACAGATGGAATTTCTCCAGCATTTTCTCCAGATATTCCGGCTCCCTTTTGAGCCTCGAAATATCCGGGGACAAGCCGGCTTCTTCCATCTTTTCCAAGAGCTCCAGAATCCGCTTTTCTCCCAGCTTCCTCTCTTCACCAAGCATCTCCGCAAACAGCATATAACGCTCCTCCATTCTGCGGCTTTTCTTAAGCCCTGCGATTCGCCTTTGGATTTTAGGAATCCGCCTTACTGGTCGAAATCAGACAGATGGAATTTCTCCAGCATTTCCTCCAGATATTCCGGTTCTCTTTTGAGCCTCGGGATATCCGGGGACAGGCCGGCTTCTTCCATCTTTTCCAAGAGCTCCAGAATCCGCTTTTCTCCCAGCTTTTTCCCTTCCTTCCGCTCTTCTCCAAGCATTTCCGCAAACAGCATATAACGCTCCTCCATTCTGCGGCTCTTCTTAAGCCCTGCGATTCGCTCCTGTATTCTGGAAATCAGCGGGTCGTCCGGGAAGTTCCCGGCGCCGTTTCCGTCTCCCACGTAGCGGAGAAACTGCACCAGCTCCGGCGGCACCTCGTCCTCTCTCGCCCCAGCTGTGTTTAAAAACACCCGGCAGGCGCCGTCTTCCAGGCTCCCGCCGCTCTCTAAGCACTGGGCACGGAACGTGTAGCGGAACCGGCCCTCTCCGAAGGGATCGAAGGTACAGAGGAATATGATAAAGCTCTCCGGCAGCGCGTCAAAGCTGTCTCCCGGCTTTAATGCCCCCACATCCATATGGGCCTGATAAAGTCTGCTCCGCTTCGGAAGATTCCCGCGGTTCACCGTCTGCATCTCCACATCAAAGACCGTCCCGGCCCCGTCGTCGGCAAACACGTCCAGCCGGATCCCGCGGTAATCCGAGTTAAACAGAAACGTATTCTCACTCTGCACCCGCACTGCACGGATAGGGATCTCTAAAATCCGCTCCAATACCATCCGGCAAAGTTCTTCGTCCGCCATGGCTGCCGCAAACAGAAACCCGTCTTTAAATTCCAGCTCCTCAAACTTTTTTCTCATCGCAATTTCCGCCTTTCCTCATGGAAGGCGGACAGGCTCTGCCCGTAAGAAAAGTATAGCAGACGCGGCGGCAAAAGGCAATGGAAATGGATTTATCCGTATGTGGAATGCAATCTTTCTTGTCAAAAGGCAGGCAGGAAATCCGGGCAGACAGCCTGCGCCCTCCTGTTTTGGTTTTTGGTTGATTTGTTTCAAGATTTGTTTTAGAATAAACAGCTTGATTTGTTTTTTAGATTATACAGAATTCTTTTGACAGGGAGAGGCCTATCGGACGGCTCTCCCTGTTTTCTCTTTTGTTATGACCGGATTTTGGGAATCCGCCTTACTGGTCGAAGTCAGACAGATGGAATTTCTCCAACATTTTCTCCAGATACCCCGGTTCTCTTTTAAGCCTCGAAATATCCGGGGACAGGCCGGCTTCTTCCATCTTTTCCAAGAGCTCCAGGATTCGGTTTTCTCCCAGCTTTTTTCCTTCCTCTCTGCCTTCTCTTTTCCCTTCCTTCCGCTCTTCTCCAAGCATTTCCGCAAACAGCATATAACGCTCCTCCATTCTGCGGCTTTTCTTAACCCTGCGATTCTCTTTTGGATTTTGGGAATCCGCCTTACTGATCAAAGTCAGACAGATGGAATTTCTCCAACATTTCCTCCAGATACCCCGGTTCTCTTTTAAGCCTCGAGATATCCGGGGACAGGCCGGCTTCTTCCATCTTTTCCAAGAGCTCCAAAATGCGCTTTTCTCCCAGCATCTTCCCTTCTCTTTTCCCTTCCTTCCGCTCTTCTCCAAGCATTTCCGCAAACAGCATATAACGCTCCTCCATTCTGCGGCTTTTCTTAAGCCCTGCGATTCGCTCCTGGATTCTGGAAATCAGCGGGTCGTCCGGGAAATTCCCGGCGCCGTTTCCGTCTCCCACGTAGCGGAGAAACTGCACCAGCTCCGGCGGCACCTCGTCCTCTCTCGCTCCGGCTGTGTTTAAAAACACCCGGCAGGCGCCGTCTTCCAGGCTCCCGCCGCTCTCTAAGCACTGGGCACGGAACGTGTAGCGGAACCGGCCCTCTCCGAAGGGATCGAAGGTACAGAGGAATATGATAAAGCTCTCCGGCAGCGCGTCGAAGCTGTCTCCCGGCTTTAATGCCCCTACATCCATATGGGCCTGATAAAGCCTGCTCCGCTTCGGAAGATTCCCGCGGTTCACCGTCTGCATCTCCACATCAAAGACCGTCCCGGCCCCGTCGTCGGCAAACACGTCCAGCCGGATCCCGCGGTAATCCGAGTTAAACAGAAACGTATTCTCACTCTGTACCCGCACTGCACGGATAGGGATCTCTAAAATCCGCTCCAGTACCATCCGGCAAAGTTCTTCGTCTGCCATGGCTGCCGCAAACAGAAACCCGTCCTTAAATTCCAGCTCCTCAAACTTTTTTCTCATCGCAATTTCCGCCTTTCATTATGGAAGGCGAAACAGGCTCTGCCCGTAAGAAAAGTATAGCAGACGCGGCGGCAAAAGGCAATGGAAACAGAGCTTCTCCCGCACATCAAAGGCGGTCGCAGATGTTAAAACTCTCCGGCCGCCTGGTTCACATTTGCCTTAGCAAATCTCCTTTTCCAGGATCCCCATGATCTCCTCCACCGACTCCAGCTTTTCCAGATTCATCACCAGTTCTATCAGCCGGTTCAAATCCGCTTCGGACATCAGATTCTTCACGTTTGCAACAAATTTATTCTTGATTTCCTCAAAGCCCACAGGATTTCCCGGCGAGCCCTTGAGGTCGTAGACCTCCGTCTCGAGGACACGGCCGTCCTTTAAATAGACCTTTACCTTTGCTCCGCGCTTTTTCGGATAGACGGCCTGTACTGACGGATCCTGCTCCACCGTCACCTTTTCAGCCATCTTTAAGTATTTCGGATTGTTCGTATAGTCCGGATTCAGGTGGCAGACGCCGAAGCCTTTTTCATAGAGGGCAATGGCGATGCCGTAGGCGGAGCTGAATTTCGCCTCGCCGGAGTCCTTCGGCGCCTTGATTTTCCCTGTCAGCGTGCACGCCACCTCGTGTGTCCCGACCCAGACATGATCCACGTCCTCCGGCTCAAAATGGTATTCTTCCATGAGATTTAAAACGCTCTCAATGGCCGGCTGTGCATGGCGGCAGGTGGGGTACATCTTGCTGTATGTGTCGGTAATCAGGTATGTTTCCCCAAGCCCGTCACAGACTGCCCCAAGATCCACGTTCTCGGATTTCGCCTTAAAAAATCCGTCCTTTCCCTCGAAGACGCTGACCGTGCCCTCCATGCCCTGCTTTGCCAGGTACACGGCTTCCATGCCGTTATACGCGGCATTTCCCACCATGACGCATTTGGAAAGCTGGCCTGTCACCGTCGCTTCCATGAGGCCCGACGCATAAAGCCCCGCAAGCCCCAGGGCATTGGCAAGCTGTTCTTTATTAAGCCCCAAAAGCTTTCCGGCAGCCGCAGCCGCCCCCAGGGTGTCGTCGTTGCTGGTGGGATGAAAGCCCTTGTCGATCTGGGCCGGGGCCATGGCGGCCGCAATCCGGTAGACGATGTCGTAGCCGGCCACCACGGCAGGGATGATGTCTTTCCCAGAAAGCCCCTTCTGCTTTGCGATGGTGAACGCCACTGGCACGACGACGGTTCCAGCATGGGCACCGGCGAATTTATGGCCGTCGTCCAGCTCTACCGCGTGGCCGAAGGTGGCGTCAATCATCGCCGCCCGGGCCGCGGGGAATTTCTCATCGCCCGTCGTAAAGGCGGCACAGTCCCCGGTTCCCATTTCCCTGCACGCTGTAAGGAACGGCTCTCTGTACGCCCAGTTTCCAGCGCCAGCCAGAATCGCCCCGATGGAGTCTAAAATCCGCTCCTTTGTGAGCGAAACAATGTCCGCCGGCAAATCTTCATACTTAATATCCGCAATAAAATCGGCAAATTTTTCTGTTATATACATGGCTTTTCCTGCACCTCCTTTAAAACGTCCCGATCCAGACAAATCCGTCCCTCCTTCCTCGCCGCGGCCTTCTGGGGCCTCATGGCCGGATACCCGACGGAAACACTGCCGAAAATGTCTTCCTCTTCTCTGAGTCCAAGCCTCCCGAAAATCTCCCGCACCACCGGTACGTCCGTGAGCCAGTGGGGCTGGTTGCTGAAGCAGGCGCCAAGCCCCAGGGACTCCGCCGCTATCAGGATGTTTTCCAGCCCCATGCAGCAGTTTGCCATGCTGTTGGAGTGGTTTTTCGGCGCGACGGCCGTGATGAGCGTCGGCGCATGGAAAATAAAATGGTAGCCTTCCTGCCTCGCCCGTCGGATGCCTTTTGCCATCATCTCGCCCTCCACGATTTCCCGGGAGGAAAGCTCGTCCCGGATCACCTGGTTTAATTCTTCCATAAGCGCAGGCGACTGGATTACAAGGAAGCGGCTGTTCTGGAGATTGCCGCCGGTGGGCGCATAGAGGGCACATTCCAAAAGCGTTTCGAGCTCCTTATCGCTTATCCGGCGCGGCTCATAGGCGCGGATACTGCGTCTGGAAAGGATGGTTTTTATGGTTTCATTCATACACACAATTCCCCTTTCATAAGAAAGCAATCCGGGACAGACTTCTCCGCCCCGGATCGCCGCAAAACAAAAGCGTAACAGTTCAGCCATACCATTCATAATTGACCGAGCGAAGCGAGGGATACTTCTTGAACGGACGTTCAAGAAGGTGAGGAACGCCATTGGCCGTCAAATTATTCATGTCGGGCGTCCGCCCTATATCCACATACGACAAAATGCTGCTCTGTGAGCAAGCTCCCACGCAGCATTTTGTCATATGTGTCTGCATGGCTGAACTGTTAAATCATATCTTAAAAAGATTGCAGAGCCCGAACACTGCCGCTATCGAGGTGGCAATCATCATGATAATGGCAAGGATAAACTGCTCCTTTACCAGCTTCTGGCTCAGCTCGTCATCCGGCGCAAGGCCTACAAACTGGGCGCCTGCCGTGGAGAACGGAGAAATCGGCGTTGCAAGGGCGCCGATCTGGGCCGCTGCGTAGAGGGCCACCACATTGACGCCGGTAGCTGCCGAAAGGGCCGGCACCATCGGGAACAGAAGCGGAAGCACCACGCTCGTTCCACTGGCAAAGATGCTTAAGAACGCCGCCACCAGACAGAATACCGGTGCAATTAAGAAGGTCGGGATGTTTCCGCCTTCAAACAGCGCCACAACGGCATCCAAAAGGCCGGCCTTTTTGGCAAGCTCCATCAAGAAGCACACACCGGCAATGGTAAACACCGTTCCCATGGGAAGCTTCTGAAGAACCTTCTTCGTGCTGGCCAGGTTCATGATGCTGGCAATCAGGGCGAAGATTATCAGGATGGCCTGCGGCTTGCAGAGCTTCACCAGGTTCTGAAAGAACGGATTGTCAATGGGCGCCAGCGTGTCGATCACGTTGGGAATCACCAAGAGGAAGAAGGACACGAAAATCAACGTCAGCGTCTTCTTCTGCACCGGTGAAAAGGCCTCCGGCTTTTTATCCAGGATATCCAGGTTCTTCGCTGTTCCTCCGGCTGTTTTCTTTCCGCGGATCAGCTTATAAACCACGTAAAACAGCACCAGGAATAAAATCTTATTGATAATAAACGTGGCATAGCTTAACAGATACGTCTGAATCGCCATGTCGGCGGCCACGCCGCTCTCCTCCACGAGGCCGTAGAGGACGACGCCGGTGCCCGTCCACGGGTTCTGGGTGCCGCAGTTGTAGCCGGTGTCGATGGCGAAAACCATGAGAAGCGGGTCGATGCCCACCTGCGCGCAGACGGCGTAGCCCAGAGGCGCCAAAAGCACGATGGTACCGGGGCCGGCGCCTAAAAGGCCGAGCACAAAGGCAATAAAGGCGAAGGCAAAGGGCAGTGCCTCGATGGTTTTGCGGAACTTATAAAGCATCTTGCTTCCGAGAAGCGTAAGCGTCCCGTTTTCCCTGGCAAAGCCGTAGAACATGGCCGATGCCAGAAGAAAGAAAATCAGGCTGTCCGGCCAGTAGCCGAACACGGAGGAAGCCGAAGCCCCCATGCCAAGGCATCCGATTAAGAACGCAAAGGCCATGGCGATCAGGCCCATGTTGATCCCGGTCTTAAAGCAGATACCGATAGAAATCACGATTGCAATGAGACAAAGCACCAAAACTGCTGAATCATTCATAAGCTGTATCCCCCACATCTTCCCTTATTTTTTAGCGTTCTCCAGGAGTTCATCCCAGTTTGCCGGCAGCTCGATCTTCTTGCTGGTCGGCCAGCCCATGAAGCCGTTCTGGGCGCCGATGATGACATGATCCCTTGCCGGGTCGCCGCTGATGATCAGCTGGAAATCATTGGGATCGGCTACCATCTGGATGAAGCGGTTCTCGCCTTTATCCGTCAGGTTCCCGTTCTCGTCGTAGAATTCCAGCTCGCCGTTTTCGTTGACCTTAAAGTCGCCGTACTCCTCGGCGGTTCCGATAAACTCCGGCCAGTTGCCCTGCATGACGCCTGTCTGGAACCGCTCCGCAAGGCGGTTGCTTAAGTTCCAGAGACGGAACTTCGCATTTCTGGCAAAGTGTTCCTTTACCATCTCCTTCGTGTATCCCTCTTTGATGAGAGAGTCCACGATAGTCGGTGTCAGAACCACGAGCGGCATCACGTGCTGGCCGCGGAAGAAGAACTGGATGAACATGTGGTTGTCTGCCATACGCTTTTCGATGGCCGTCAGGATGCCCTCTGCCGTCGGCCAGCCCACCTCGATGGCCTGCGTCCTCTCGGTACAGGTCATGACGGTAATCACGCTGTCCTCCTTCGCAAAGCCGCGGTCGACGCGGTACGGCTGCCAGCCGATGGACTCCAGATAGTCGTCGTTTTCTGCCAGGACGATGCGGAAGTTGTCGCCGTAGCAGCCTTTGTCCGTCTTATGGGGCAGGAAGCCGCAGACGTTCCGCAGATACATGCGCCAGAAGCGGCCGATGCTGGTGTTGGCCTGGAAGCCCGGTCTTAAGGCGCCCTGGGTGCAGTTAAAGTTTAAATCCTTTACAAGCTTTCCGCTTATGATAATCATGACCTCGGTGGCCGGCGTATGTCCCAGGTTTTCCTGTGCGAAATACGGGTCGCAGAGAGCCTCGGCGACGGCTAACAGCACCGGCATGTACTCGGGACGGCACCCGCTCATGACGCCGTTTACCGCCACGCTCCAGACCGTAGCCTCGCGGTTCTCCGGCTTTACAATGCCGAGCACCTCTTCCGGCTTCCGGTCGGTATATTTTAAGAATTCGTCCACCTTTTCCAGGGTCGGCGGCACAATCGGAAGTCCCTCGCTCCATTCCTTTTCCAGGAAATATTCGTTGACTTCCTCGTAGGTGCCGGAGAAAATAATATCCCGCAGGCCAGGCTCTTTTTTCTTCTTTGCGTCGGCCGGCTGGACGGTCAGGCCCTTAATCACCTGATCGAGCATGACGTCGACGGCATTCTGGTAGACCTTCTCGTTCTCCGTTGTGTTGACGTGGCCCGGATGGGTCGCGTAGGGCAGGTTCGGATATCCCTCGCCCTTGGCCGTAAAGCTGCCTGCCATCTTAAATCCATCACAGCAGAGCGTTACGGTGGGAATTCCCAGCTTTTCAACAAGAATACTTGCACGCGTCACGGCGGCGATACAGCTCCCTCAGCAGCCGACCCCGCAGATGACGGCGTCCACGCCGAAGTCCTTTAATTTCTGCGGCAGTTCCGCGAGAACCTGACGCTCGTTGGCGCCGTGGATTTCCCCGAACTCCCTCCAGCTTATGAGCTTGATGCCCGGAAACCGCTTCGGAAGCTCCGCTTCAAACGCCTCGAACATGATGTCGCCCTTGAACACCCAGTCCCAGAGCTCTGCAACCACTTTCCCCTCCAGGGACTTTAACCGCTTTGCAAGCTTCATGCCCTGTACGGTGCTTTTCCCGCTTGGCCACACCACATCGTACTGATTTGTGCTGCTCATTCTTTCTCCTCCTTTTGGTTTGTTTAGACTAACCGTCATATGGAACCATATCGGAAAAAAGCCATGCCGGCCGGCAATCTCACCGGCCGCCGGCTTCTTCACTCAAAAAATATCAGTCTTCCAGCGTGTTTAAATACCGCCCAAGGCTCATGGCTGCCGTCACGCCGTCGCCCACGGCCGTCGCCATCTGTGCCGGGGAATTCTGGCGGATGTCGCCGGCCGCATAAAGGCCAGGCATCTCCGTTCCCATGTCTGCGCCCACCGGAATCTGTCCTGCCGGCGTCAGCTCGATGGTGCCTTTTAAATAGGAAGTGTTCGGCAGCATCCCCACGCGGACATAGATGCCCTGTACGTCAAGGACGCGCTCCTCGCCGCTTTCCCGGTCGCAGACCTTCACGCCGTTCACCCACTCGCCGTCGCCCAGGATCTCTTTGATCTCCGTGTTGACGATCAGCTCGATGTCCGGATTTTCCTCGGCGCGGTCTAAAAGCACCTGGGACGCTTTCGGTTTCTCCATGAATTCCACAATCGTCACCTTGCAGCCAAGCTTCACAAGGTACAGGGCCGCCGTCAGGCCGCTGTCCCCGGCGCCTGCCACGACGACCGGCTTGCCCTCGCATAAGGGGCCGTCGCAGGTTTCGCAGTAAAATACGCCTTTCCCGGAAAGCTCTGCCTCGCCCGGGATATTTAAAAGCCGCGGATGGGAACCGGAGGCTGCAATCACGCCCTTGCAGGTGTAGGAACCGTCTGTGGTCTTTACAATCTTATAATTTCCCTTGTCCTGGATGGCCGTCACCTCTCCGGACTCCACCTCGGCGCCGGCGTTTCCGGCCTGTTCCAGCATGGCAGACGCCAGATCCGGCCCCATGACGCCCTCGCCGAAGCCAGGATAGTTTTCGATAAGCTGGCGGTTCATCATCTCGCCGCCCATTCCGCCTTTTTCAATAATCATCGTCTCAAACCCGCTGCGGCTCGTGTAGATGCCGGCAGCCAGCCCGGCGCAGCCGGAACCGATAATAATCACGTCGTAATCTGTAAACATAACCAAACCTCCCAAATACAGGGGCATATGCCCGTCAGTAAATGACCTTTTTTTCTATCAACTGCCGGATTTCTTTCTCTTTCATCCCGAGAAGTCCTCCGAACACCTTAAAATTGTCCTCGCCGATGTTGGGCCCCGCCTTAAAAACGCCGGCCGGTGTCTCAGAAAACTTCCAGGCCGGCCCCATGACGATCTGCTCGCCAAGCCGCGGATGTTCCACCGGGACGAAAAGCTCCCTGGCCTTTGTGTGGGGATCCGTAAGGATTTCTTCCGCATCAAAGGACGGCATGGCGGCGACTCCGTCCTTCTGGAGCCGTTCCATCAGCTCATAGTGGGAAAACTCCTTCGTCCAGGCTTCCATATGCCCGTCCAGCTCTCTCCTGTTTTTCCACCGGCTATATGCATTTCCATACTTTTCCCCATCAAGAGCCCAGGCCGGGTTTCCCATGGCATTTACAAGCGCCGCCCACTCCGCATCGGTTTTCACGGCGATGCTGATCCATTTGTCGTCTCCCTTGCAGCGGTAGACGCCGTGTGGCGCCATGATTTCATCGTCGTTCCCGCACCGCTTCTTCGAGCGGCCGTTCATGGTAAAATCCATGAGCTCCGGCCCGATGAGGGAGCTCATGCACTCTGACGAGGAAATGTCAATGTACTGGCCCTCACCCGTCTTTTTCTTATGGTAAAGGGCCGCAAGAAGCGTAAAGGCCGTCAGCGTCCCGACCCGCATATCCTGAACGCCGCTCATGACGTTGGGCTCGCCGTCCTCATAGCCGGTTAAGTACGCCAGGCCGCCGAAGGAAGCGAAAATCGGCGCAAACCCGGCAAAGCTCTTATAAGGCCCCGTGGAGCCGAAGCCGGAGGACTCCACCATGATGATGTCCGGCTTCACCTTCTTAAAATCCTCATAGCCGAGCCCCAGCTTTTCCATCTTCCCCGGCCGCATGTTGGCAATCACCACGTCACACTGGCTCACGATCTTTTTCGCAAGCTCTGCCCCCTCGGCCGTTTTGATGTCGAGGGAGACACCGAGCTTGTTTAAATTTGCATTGTTGAAGGTGGGGGAATAATTGAGGCCGTCAAAATTGTCCGTATCCATCATCGTGCCTTTTCTCGTCTGGTCAATCCGGACGCGGCTTTCAATTTTTATGACCTCCGCCCCCAGAAAGGATAACAGCGTGCCTGCATAAGGCCCCGCCCAGATCCAGCTAAAGTCCGCGATCCGGATGCCTTTTAGCGCCTGCTTTCCCATGGAAACCAACCTCCGTTAAATTAAAGTCTCTTGTCGTAAGCTTCTCTGGAAACCAGTTTCACGACATAATCGGATTTCGTGTGCAGGACGCCGTCCTGGTTCTCGCCCCAGACGTTGATTAAAACCACATGGTCGCCGTCCTCGTCCACGTATTTCTTTGCAACTTTGCCTTTGACATACGTCATATCACCGAAGAATACCATTCTTCTGTCCTGGGAATCCACGGATTTTACGAAGCCGTCGTCGCCCATCCAGTCGGTTACGGCATGGACAAGCATCATCTCGTTCTGTGCCCCGGCGGAATTTGCATACGGATAGCCGAAGATATGGGCCGCATGGTCGGTGTAGTGCCAGTCACGGCGTAAAATATATTCATTGGTCTCCGGATCTCTCGGATGCGCCTGAAGATGGTTTCTCATGACGGCCCACTTGATGGCGTATGCGTACGGATAGCAGCTCACCATGGTTCGGGCGCAGGCGTCGGATACGTCCACCGGCCCCTTGATGACGGTCGGGATTTCCTCGCCTTCCACGACGTCCTCCCAGTAACGGATCTTGGCGCCGCGGCGGTTCTTTCCCGCAAGCTGGTCGTCGTAGGCGGCATGGATCATGTCGATCATCTCGTCACTGTACGGCTTTCTTACTTTATCCTGGTACATCTTGGCTTCTTTCTTCTTTCCGCGTTTTCCCGGCGGCGTCGCCATATAAATATTTCTATGTACCTCGATGGCGGCCACCTCATCCCTCTGGTTGATGTAATAGCGCGGCGCGCTCTCGATAAACATGCGGTACGGTTTGTCCTTTACCTGCTTCTCTACAAAGCCCTCGTACTTGTCGTAGATGGTGAAACTGTCGCCGGGGCGGATCGGCTGCTTGTAAATGTGCTTGCTGCCGCCTGCCAGACGGGCAATGCCCGGGACACGGAGGCGTCCGCCGAAGGAAGAACCGAAGGCGATGCTGGTCTCGAAAAGCGGCGGTGCGATGAAACCGCCCCAGCGGGTGCTCTGAATGTAGGTGGGATCTCTCCAGAACGGGCTCGGATCGCCGATGGCGTCGGCAAAGTGGCGGATTAAATCCTCGGTTACATATTTATAGTTGATGCCTCTGACGTACTCGTCGTCCATGATGGCAAAGGACGGCGGCGGGAGCACGACCTCCCCGCGCCCCTTGTTGAACTCTTCCACCTTTTCGTCCAGGCGTTTGTTCCAGTCTTCGTCCGATAAATGATCCCAGTCATATCTCTCGTCATAAACTGCTGCCATGTTTGAAAGCTCCTTTCGCGTATAATTTTTTCTATGTGATATAAACTTTTCTATATTTACCAGATAACCTCGGCTTCCTTAAGCCGTTCGATTTCCTCTTTCGGCATGCCAAGCAGGTTCCCGAACACGTCGTCGTTGTCCTCGCCGAGAAGCGGGCCGGCCTTTCGGATTCTTGCCGGTGTCTCGGAAAATCTCCACGCCGGCTTCATGACCGTCTGGTCGCCGAGGGCCGGGTAGTTGACCGTCGTAAACAGCTCCCTGTCCTTCGTGTGGGCATCCGTTAAAATCTCTTCCGCACTGAAGGACGGCATGGCCGCGACGCCTGCCTCCTGAAGCATTTTCATGACCTCGTAATGGGTGTAATCCTTCGTCCACTCGGACATGTGGGCGTCCAGTTCCTTCCGGTTCTGCCATCTGCTGTACGCGTCGCCGTACTTTTCGTCCATGGCCCAGTCAGGATTTTCCATGACATTACAGAGCGCCTTCCACTCTTCGTCCGTGGCAACCGCGATGCTGACCCATTTGTCGTCGCCCTTTGTGCGGTAGCAGTTGTGGGGCGCCATGATGGCATCCTCGTTTCCGTGGCGGAACGGGGAGCGGCCGTTCATGGTGTATTCCATTAACTCCGGGCCAACTAAGACGCTTAAACACTCCGAAGAGGAAAGGTCGATGTACTGGCCCTCGCCTGTTTTCTTTTTGTGAAGCAGCGCCGCAATCAGGATGAAGGCGGAGATCGTTCCTGCACGCATGTCCTGGACGCCGCTCATGACGTTGGGCGTTCCGTCCTCGTAGCCGGTTAAGTACGCCAGGCCGCCGAAAGAGGCGAAAATCGGCGCGAAGCCGGCAAAGCCCTTATAGGGGCCGGTTGCTCCGAAGCCGGAGGACTCCAACATGATAATATCCGGCTTTACGGCCTTTAAATCTTCGTAGCCAAGCCCAAGCTTTGCCATTTTCCCCGGGCGCATGTTGGCAACCACCACGTCGCATTTTTCCACGATTTTCTTTGCCAGGGCAGCGCCTTCCGGCTTTGTGATGTCGACGGTAACACCCTGCTTGTTGAGATTGGCGTTGTTGAAGGTCGGGGAGGAATCGTATCCGCTGAAGTTGTCTCCGTTCATGATGGAGCCCTTTCTCGTCTGGTCGATTCTTCCGTGGCTTTCAATTTTTATGACCTCGGCTCCCATGTAGGAAAGGAGGGAGGTGGCATAGGGGCCGGCCCAGACCCAGCTAAAATCGGCAATTCGGATTCCCTTTAAAGCATCTTTGAACATCTGCTCTTCCTCCTTCTCTTAGATGACTCCGGCTTCCTTAAGCCGCACGATGTCTTCCTTCGCGTAGCCGAGGGCGCCGTAAATTTCTTCGTTGTCCTGCCCAAGGAGCGGGGCGCCGAAATTGTCTTTGGGAGTCATGGTGGAAAGCTTATAGGGAAGTCCCGGATACATGAGCTTTCCGGCCGCCGGATGGTCGATTTCCTCGAAAAATTCCCTGGCCTTCGTCTGCGGGGAGTTATAAACCTGCTCGGCCGAACAGATGGGTGCGCACGCTGTCCCGGCCTTCTGGATCTTAAAGAACAGCTCCTCGGTATCGTACTTTAAGGCCTCCTCCCGCAGATGCTTTTTCACCTCATCAAAATGGGTATCACGGAGTTTCTGGGTGCTGAAAATTTCCTCTTTGCTCCACTCCGGGTAACCCAGGGCCTCCATGATGCCCTGCCACTGCTTTTCCGGGTAGAGGACAATGATGATGTAGCCGCCGTCTTTACACTGTACCAACGTATCGCGGACACGGTTTACGCCGACGCGGGACGGGCTTTTTCCGATCATGTAGTAACGGACGATGTTCATGCGCTCCAAGCACATCAGGGCTTCCTGTCTGGAAATATCGATGTACTGGCCGGTGCCGCCGCACTCTCTCCAGTAAACCGCGCCCATGATTCCCGTGGCCGCATAGACGCCGATGTCGCTCTCGCCCACATAGCCGCCGCCCTTGATGGGCTCTCTGTCTGCGTTGGGCGATGCCGCCGGAAGCACGTAGCCGGCGCCGCTTGCATGGTATGTATTCAGATAATAGGATTTATAATCGCGGTAGGGGCCTGTCTGCCCGAACGGCGTGATGGAAGCCATGATTAAGGACGGGTTTAATTCCTTTAAGACGGAATAATCCAGACCGTAGCCCTCCATGGTGCCGGGGCGCGTGTCCTCCACCAGGACGTCGGCTTCCTTAATAAGTTCTTTAAAGATTTCGCGGCCTTTTTCCGATTCCAGGTTCAAGGTCACGCCTTTTTTGTTGGTGTTGTGGTACAAAAACAGTCCGGAAAGCTCGGGGTTCGGGTCGTCGTGAAGATACGGCCCTCTTCTTCGCGCTTCGTCACCTTCCGGTCTTTCAATTTTAATTACCTCGGCTCCGAGGTCGGCAAGCATCTTGGTGCAAAAAGGCCCGGAAACAAATTCACAGTATTCCACGACTTTAAGCCCGCTCAACGGTCCTGCTGCCATTCTCGCTCAACTCCTTTCAAAAACTGCCGGTTTCTGGCTGCGGCTGGTAATACATCTGTGGTGTGAGATGATGATTTTTATAAACTAACGATGTTAGCTTGATTATATAGCTAACATCGTTAGTTTGTCAAGATATGTTTTGCTTATTTTTGGTGCTTTCTTCTTGGGGATTTTTCATGGCAAATGCCGGGGAATGTGATAGAATAAGCGCAAAGCGGTTATTCTATCTGCGCATGCCGGTTTTTGCGTTCACCGCAAAAAGCCGGGCGCTAAAATCCGCCGGAGACTCATGGCCGCGCAGCGGACATGATAGAATATGTTTGGGGTGGAATTATGAAGAAATCATGCAGGATATTCTGGTTCGAGAATGAAATCGTGAAACAATGCGTTGTCTCAAAGGATCGTTTTCATAAAGTGAGCGGGAACCAATGGGAAAAAATTTATCAGACGATTGCAGAGAAGTATGCAGATAAAACAAAGACATGGAAAAACGGCCTGCACTGGGCCAACACGAATGGTTATAGCCCTAAAAGCATGAAGCATTTTCTGGGGTGTTATTCCGTTTCGTATTCGACATGGTTCTATGATTTGCCTCGGATCATATCAGAGGACGGGATGGTTTATTTCTTGATTGACAGGGGCGGGGACTTACATGACGGGGAATGTTTCTGGATTTTTGAAAGTCATGTTCCTGAATTGGTAAAAGTGCTTGAACTGCTGAATCAAACGGCTTTTCTGAATACGGGCTGGCCCGATTATTATCTTGTCTCAAAAAAGTTTCGCTGGATCATTGGTTTCAATCATCATGATATCGTTACCTGTGTCGGCGAGGGGTTAAATACACGTTTCCTTAAGCGTTAGGGCTGCACGGTTTGGACGCCGCGCAGCCCCAGTTTTTACAGGCTCTTTCCAAGCTGGTACATTTCCTGTTCTTTTTCCGGTGATTTGTTCTGATCGCCGAAGGCAGTGACAATTCCCATGTCCTCTAACTTCAGATAATCCAGGAAGGAATTCTGGTATTCGTAAATGGCCCCGCCGTACACCTCATCGCTTCCGGAGCTTAGAATCAGCGCGGCTTTTTTCAGGTTCTTCGGCTTATCCAGCGCGTAAATGCGGTTTATGGCGCACTGAAGCTGTCCCGTAAAGCTGTGGTAGTAAACCGGAGACGCCAGGACGATCATCTCGGCTTCCTCCAAAAGGGGATAGACCTCGCTCATGTCATCTTTCTGGATGCAGCTCCCGTTCCCCTTCGTATGGCAGTATTCGCAGGCAAGACAGCCGGCGATTTTCTTCTGACAGACGGGAACGACCGTCACCTGGTGGCCTTTTTCTTCGGCGCCTTTTTTAAATGCATCAACCAGGAATGCTGTGTTTCCGCTGGGACGCGGGCTTCCGTTTAAGACTAAAATTTTCATTGTATTTGCCCTCCGATCTGTGTGGATGTTTTTGGGTTTTTCTGCTTTCAGTATAGCTTAAGGGGGAGGGGAGGGCAAATACTTCGTTGGTATGGTTTGTTATAGGTGGGAGGTATGGGTGGCAGCCGCATTCTCCTTCTCATGACGTTGATATGCTCTCCAGGTAGTCGCCAGAAGATGCGGATTATGGAGATATTCTTCCCGTATTTGTGAGGAAAGGGCTGCATGATGCGGGGCCGTTTTCACCAGTTCGGGATTGCTGTACGCCTCTTCCGATATCATATGGAAAATATCTGCAAATTCATCTATATCCGCTTTTGAATACGTTTCACATGGTTCCGGCGTAAACGGCTCCGGAATAATCTGGGGATGATGACTGGAAAAATAGCTTTGGAGCCCATAATCAACCACGCGGCGGTCAATGTCCTCCGTTGTCACCCCGGTATCAGCCGTCAGTTTTTCCCAGCTTAAGCGCGACTGATCCACACGCCTGACTCCTTCTGCCCATGGCAAGGACAAGCCCTTCACATCGGAAAGTCTGGATAAAAGATAGTTATTGTTGAGAATGGAAAGTTCCGCTACATCTTTTAATCCTTCGGCCCCCAATGTCCTGATATATGCATAGGCGCGCAGCACCACGGATGGATTCCCAAAAAACTTTCTGAGCTTTCCGATGCTGTCTGGCCGGTTATAATCGAAACAGTATTTTTCTCCGTCAAAGCGGATCGCCGGCGATGGAAGAAACGGCTCAAGTTTGCTGACGACTCCCTGTGCCCCGCAGGCAGGCCCCTGGCATCCATGCGGAGAAGAGAAAGATTTGTGAAGGTTGTAATGGCACATATCGAATCCAGCTTCCCGGGCTCTCGTAATTCCAAACAGACCATTCAGGTTGGCCTGATCATAGATACACAGACCGCCAACAGAATGTACCGCATCCACAATTTCACGTATATTGGGATTATATAATCCGGTATCCTCCGGGTTAGTAATCATCAAACCTGCGGTTCTGGGAGAGACAGCAGCTTTCAGTGCCTCCAGATCCGGCAGTCCGTCTTTACCAGGCATTAGGGTAATAACCTTATACCCAGCAGTAGATGCAGCTCCGGGATTGCCCGGATGGGACAGAATCGTGGTAATGACCTCGTCCCTCTGCTCTCCCGGATGTACTTTCTGATGGTATGCACGCATGACAAGAACATTGGAAAAAATTGCCTGGCTGCCGCCCCCTGGAAACAGGCAAAAAGCGTCCATACCGGAAATTTCTTTCAAATATGTTTCCGTGAGGTACATAATTTCCAGAATCCCCTGTACTGTGGATTCCGGCTGGCAGGGATGAAGATCCCGGATTTGAGGGCTTCCTGCAAATTTTTCATGGATGACCGGATTGTACTTCATCGTACATGTTCCCAGACCGATGTCAATATCAAATGCAGCGCCCATGGTTTCCTGAGAAAGCCGAAGATAGTGCCTGTAAAGCTGCGGCTGTGAAAGCTCAGGAAGCTTTGGTTCATCTTCCCGCTTTAAAGTGTTCGGAAGGAGTTCCGATATTTCTTCGGACTGTTCCACGATCTCTTCATCCATCTCTGGAAGAAGTATTCCTCGCTCTCCCGGGCTTCCCATCTCCATGATAATCGGTTCCTGCCATCTGGCCTCATGGAATTTTCTCTGCTTCATACGTTTCCCCCCTCTGCCGCCTGTTTTAAAAGCTCATAAAGACGCTGTATCTCCTGCCTGCTTGTCAGCTCGCTGATACAAAAAAGGGCGCTTTGCCCCAACCAGGGAAAATCAGAAGAAAGATCCTTACCGCCAAATACTCCATGTTCCAGAAGGAACTTATGAATCTCTTCCACAGTCTTTCCCGTGGAATCATAGTTGATAATAAACTCCTGAAACGGATGACCGCCCAGCGGATTCACGCTGATTCCTTGAATCCTCGATAAGATTCGGATCGCATAATCCGTCTTTCTCATGATCTGCTCGCCCAATTCCTTCATTCCCTGCGGCCCCATTAAGCCAAGATAAACGCCTGCAACAATGGCCCACAAGCCAGAAGCCGTTCCAAAATACTCCTTGGCACGTTCCCTGCTGCCATGGGAACACCGTTCATTCAGAGCCCGCCCCCATCCAAACTCGTTCTCATGCTCCGTCTTCGCAATCCCGTACAGATATGTGGGAATTTCATTTATATATTTCGGATCATCACGGACGGCAAGAAAGCCGGCACAGCCGCCTCCATAATGCATACCGATGCCCAAAGGCTGGATATCGCCGCATACAATATCCGCCCCGTAATCAGCCGGGCTTTTTAAAATACCAAGGGATATAATCTCCGGGCATACGATAAAAACAGCACCAGAGCCATGAGCAAGTTCTCCTATTTCTTCCGCTTCTTCTTCAAAAAAACCAAGATAAGACGGATTTTCCAGAAACACGGCTGCGGTTTTATCCGAAAGCATGGTTTTCAGTTCGTGTTTATCCATGCGGCCTGTTTTGGGATTGCACCCTATCAGGCGGATATTTCCGCTGCTTTTACAGTATTCGCGCGCCTGGGAAAGGATCTCCGGGTTCGTTGTAGAAGGCAGCAGCAAATCCACCCTGCCCTGTGATGCCCCAATTCTTAAGGCCATTCTGAGTGCAGAGCATATAGCCTGTCCGGCATCATAAGTGGTATAGCTGACTACATCGAGATTTAACAATTCTCCCATCATGCTCTGGTATTCAAAAATTGCCTGCATTTTCCCATGATCGGAATACGTGTCTCCACAGTACGCCGTCAGAAATTCCGCACGTCCGGCAATCTCATCGCAGACAGCCGGAACCAGATGCCGATAGCAGCCAGCCCCCAGAAAACTGCTGTTTTTCCCGCAGGAAATATTTTGTTCCAGCAGTTTTTCCATATGGCGCGACAATGTGTACTCATCCCGAATCGGTTCCGGCAGTTGAAGCGGCCTATGAAGCAGCAGTTCTTCCGGTATGATGTCCTGGTATAATTCTTTTATTTCAGAGATGCCAAGGGCGTCCAGCATCTGCTGCTTGTTTGCCGGCGCACTGTTGGGCATATAGGGATATGCCTGCTGATTACCCATAAGAATCCCCCCTTATAGTCCGTTGATCTCTCTGACGAAATGGCAGGCCACAAAGTGTCTTGGCATAATTTCTTCCAGTTCCGGCTCCTTTTGAGAACAGATCTCCTTTGCATACGGGCAGCGTTTTGCAAAGCGGCAGCCTGGCCTGGGATTGATTGGCGAAGAAAGCTCCCCGCTTAAAAGCTGCCGTTTTTTCTTTTGTGTTCCATACACAGGAAGCGGTACGGCTGCCAGAAGAGCTTTGGTATAGGGATGCAGACGATTCATGAAAATATCCTTATCACTGGCAAACTCTACCATTTTCCCCAGGTACATAACAAGAATCTCATCGGAAATATGCTTTACTACCGACAGATTATGTGTGATAAACAGATAGGTAAGATTTCTCTCCTCCTGCAAATCCTGCATCAGATTCAGGATCTGTGCCTGAATGGAAACATCAAGTGCCGATACCGGCTCATCGCATACAATGAATTTAGGATTCAGTGCAAGCGCCCGTGCAACACCGATCCTCTGGCGTCTGCCGCCATCAAGCTCATGGGGATAGGAATTTGCCAGCCTTCTGGCCAGTCCGACCGTATCCATCAGTTCCAAAACCTGTTTTTCAAGATCCTGCTTTGACTGCGCCCGGTGATAAATCTGAAGCGGTTCCGCAATGATTTCACTGACCGATTGTCTTGGATTTAATGACGCAAATGGATCCTGAAAGATCATCTGCATGTCTTTGCGAATTTCGTTCAGCTCTGATTTCTTCAAATCGCTGATATCTTTTCCTTCAAAAATGATCTGGCCGTCTGTTCTCTCAAGAAGATGAATCAGGACACGACCGAGAGTGGACTTTCCGCATCCCGACTCCCCTACGACTCCGAGCGTTTTCCCCGCTTCAATGGAAAAGCTGACATCGTCAACGGCATGGAGCATGCCCTTCGGTGTTTTGAAGTATTTTTTTAAATGCTTTGCTTCCAAAATAGTAGCCAAAATCCGCACCTCCTCTAAGTTTCAGCGTATTTGATGCAGCGGACAAAGTGTCCCGGAGTAACCTCTGTCAATTCAAACTTTTTATGACGGCAGCTCTCACAGCAATCCGGGCAGCGCAGGCTGAAGCTGCATCCTATGGGAAGATTGGTGGGGTCCGGCATAAGGCCTTTGATTGGTTTTAGGCGGTGAACATCCTCGTCAAAATTAGGGATGGAATTAAAGAGTCCAATGCTGTATGGGTGGAGCGTGTGATTATAAATATGATCCAGTGTACCATATTCAACAATTTCTCCGGCATACATGATTGCCGCCTTGTCACAGATATCTGCCACGACACCCAAGTCATGCGTAATGAGAATCAGCGTTGTCTTTAGCTCCCGGATAATGCGGTCAATCATCTCAAGAACCTGCGCCTGAATTGTAACGTCCAAGGCTGTTGTAGGCTCATCTGCGATCAAAAGAGAAGGGCTGCGGGCCAATGCAATCGCAATAATGACTCTCTGCTTCATGCCGCCGGAAAATTGATGCGGATACTCCGAATAACGCTCGCCCGGAATTCCAACCATTTCCAGCATTTCCTTTGCCTTTGCCGCAGCTTCCAGCTTGGTGGTTTTTTCATGAAGCCGGATCACCTCGCTGATTTGATCCCCCACCGTGATTACCGGATTCAGGGCGGTCATAGGATCCTGGAAAATCATGGATATTTTTTCACCGCGCAGCTTTCTGAGCTCGCTTTGCGGCAGCTTTGTCAGATCTTTTCCTTCAAAAATTATTTCTCCGCTTTTAATCCTGCCGGGTGGAGAAGTAATGAGCTGCATGATCGAAAGTGCCGTCGTGGTCTTTCCCGCCCCGGTTTCTCCCACCAGTCCCAGAGCTTCGCCTTTTTCGAGGGTAAAGCTCAGATTGTTGACGGCTTGGACAATGGATTTTCCGGAGGTATATTCAACGGTTAGATTTCTGACTTCCAAAATAGGTTCTGACATTTTCATATCCCTCCTTAAATCTTCAGTTTCGGATCAAGAGCATCACGAAGTCCGTCTCCGAGAATGTTAAACGCAAATACAGTTATCATTATCATCATACCCGGAAAGGTGACGACCGGCCAGAAATCACGAATATACGCGCGACCGGCAGAAAGCATGGAACCCCATTCCGGTGTGGGAGGCGTGATTCCAAGTCCAAGAAAACTTAAAGATGCCGCAGATAAAATTGCAACCGCAATGCTCATGGTTGCCTGGACGATAATCGGAGCCAGACAGTTCGGAAGAATGTGCCTCGTAATAAGGCGGAAATCGCTGGCGCCTATGGAACGCGCTGCTTCAATATACTCCATCTGTTTTACCGACAAAATAGATGCTCTGACAATTCTTGCATATCCGGGAACCGCACCGATTCCCACAGCTACAATCAGGTTTCCAAGGCCCGGCCCGAGCGCGGATGCTATCGAAAGTGCAAGAAGAATATTCGGGATAGCCAGCACAATATCCACGAGCCGCATAATGATATTGTCAGCCACCTGGCCGTAAAATCCTGCAATGCACCCCAAAATCACTCCGAACAGGCAGGAAAACGATACGGAAATCAGCCCGACAGAAAGCGAGTATCTTGCTCCATAGATCAAACGGCTTAAAATATCACGTCCATAGTCGTCTGTGCCCAGGAGGAACTCCGAGCACGGATAAGTAAACCGGCGAGACAAATCCTGATCGTCCGGCCCATACGGGGCAATCTGTTCCGCAAAAACAGCGAGGATAATCAGCAGAAAGATAATGATAAGGCTGGCTATCGCCAGTCTGTTCTTTGCAAAGCGTCCCATGATCTCCCGGAACTGGCTTTGCTTTTTAAAGACAACCTGCGTCTCCTGACCGAAGGTCTTTGTATCAGATTGATTAGCCATTACTGGAAGCCCCTCCTTTCACTGCCGCCTGTTTGTCCTTTTTAGGGCGAATGTACTGAGAACGAATTCTTGGATCTACGAACGCATAAAGAATGTCAATCAGTAAATTCACAATAGACGTAGAAAACGCAATCAGTAAAACGCCGCCCTGTACAATGGGGAAATTCTGAAGTTTAATGGCATCGACCATCAGTTTTCCAATCCCTGCGATTGAAAAAACCGTTTCCGCCATGACAGCGCCGCCCATGAGACGGCCAAACTGAAGTCCTGCAACTGTTATGATGGGAATCAATGCATTTGGCAGTGCATGACGCAGTATCACTAGAGTCTCATTCTGTCCTTTTGCCCGGGCAGTTCGGATGTAATCCTGCCTGACAACCTCCAGCATGCTGGAGCGGGTCATTCTCATAATCGTCGCAGTAGAGTTCATTCCCAGTGAAATGACCGGCAAGATCCAATGAAGGGGACTGGAAAGCCCTGAAGGCGGAAGAATTTTCCAATTAACAGCAAAGATAATGATTAACATCAACGCGAGCCAGAAGTTGGGTATGGAAACACCCAAAAGAGAAAACGTCGTTGCAAGATTATCAAAAATGGAATACTGTTTTGTTGCCGAAATGATTCCCATGGAGACGCCAAAAATCAGGGACAGCAACACCCCAGCCCCAGCTAACTTAATCGTCGTGGGGAACCTGTCTAAAAGCTCCTCTGTAACAGGGCGTTTAGTAGAATAAGAGGTTCCCAGATCTCCATGAAGCACCCCTTTCATGTAATTAAAATATTGAACCAGATATGGGTCGTTTAGTTTCAATTCTTCCCGCAGCTGTTCCTTCTGTTCAATGGTGGCGCTGTCTCCTAACAGCATATCCGCCGCATCACCTGGCGTCAGATACATCATGGTAAAGATAATCAAGGTAACGCCAATCAGAACAGGAATCATCATAAGAATTCGTTTTCCTATAAAGCGCAGCAAATTTGCAACCCCTTTCTTCTGATGAGGTGCTGCACCCGAACTTTATGTTCGGATGCAGCTTTTCGAGAGCATTCAGTCTATTCAAGAACTTGAATATTTTCCATTTTCAGGTAATTCATTCGATCAAATTCAAATCCCTCTACTTTGTCTGATACGGCATAGATGGTATTTTTAAATGCCAGCGGAATGGTCCACTTTTCTTCCCACAAATAGTCACAGATATCGTAATAAGCTTCCGCGCGCTCTTCCGTATTATAAATAGCCTTTGCGTCAGCAAGCATTTTATCAAGGTCTGCATTATTGGAATTCAACCGGTCACCAAACGCAGAATCATAAATAATCAGCGTACTTGCCGGGTCAGACGCGCTTCCGTTTCGGATGCCGACCTGAAGCGTATTTCCCTGTGCCAGATAAGCCGCCACTTCGGCTGTACTTACGTTTGTCTCAACGCCAATCTGCTTCCACATATTCTGAACGGCTTCTGTTAAACGCTGCATCTCTTCCAGCGGCTGGACAACAAAGTTAAGAGTCACCCCATCTGCATATCCGGCCTCTGCAATCAGCTGCTTTGCAGCATCTACATCATACATATTCGGATCATAGGTTTTCGCTCCCAGAATCGTCGTAGGCATGATGCTGTCAGCCACCGTTGCCGTATCTCCGTAAACTGCATCGACAATGGCTTCTCTGTCAATGGCATATGCCAATGCCTGTCTTAAACGAACATCAGATAAAACCGGATCCTGCATATTAAACGTAATGGTCGTGTACTGATATCCTGGCTCCATTTCTACGCGGATTCCCTCTGCTTCCTGAAGTCTCGGCACTTCGCTGGCCAGCACGTTCAGACAAATATCCGCGTTTCCTGTCTCCATTTCAATAACACGATTGGCAGATTCCGTAATAATTTTATAGACAAGGTTCGGAGTTTTCGGCGCTTCTCCCCAGTAATCCTCATTGGCTGTCAAATGGAGCTCTGTTCCTGTTACCCACTCTTCCAGTTTATACGGGCCAGTTCCTACCGGGGCATGTCCGAAAGCATCCTCTCCCATTTCTTCTATGGCACGTTTACTGACAATCGCGCCTCTCTGTCCGTTTAAGGTATCATAAATGGATGCATCCGGAGATTTCAGCTTGATTTCAACGGTCAGATCGTCGATGACCTTGGTGTTTTCCGGGTCAAACGTAATAAAGGTAGACGAACTTCCCGGATTGGTGCAGGCCCGTTCGATAGTATATCGCACATCTTCAGCCGTTAACGTATCACCATTATGGAATTTAACGCCATCCCGCAGATGGAAGCGAAACGTCGTATCATCAATCTGTTCCCAGCTTTCTGCGAGACATGGAACCGGCTGGCTGTTCTCATCCAGGGTAACAAGTGTATCATATATCTGCGTTGATACGGCGCCACAGGACATCTTCCCCTGTGCCTGCGGATCCAAAGTTGTCGGTTCCTCCCAATGTGCAATCGTGATCGTGTCCTTATAAGAACCTTCTCCTCCGGAAACATTCTCTCCTGTACCTCCGGAACCTGGGTCACTGTTCTGTCCGCAGCCCGCAGCCATTGCTGCAATTATGGAAATGGCAAGCGCCGTCGATAAGATGCGTGCTATTTTTCTTTTTTTCATTTCATACGCCTCCTGATTCATAAACGTTTTACATGCTATAACTTTTTAAGGTCTGCAATCGTGTCTGTAAGGCCAACTGAAAACAGACGGTCCACATTCCAAAGCGGGTCACCTCCCTCCAAAAAGCGTTTTCTCAAGGAAACTTCACGCGCAACAGATTCTTCTGCTTTCTTCAGTGCCTCTTCATAACCATCTGAAGGAAGAACTACGACCCCATCCGCATCACCAAAGACAAGATCGCCTGGATTCACATGTGCGCCACAGCATACAATCGGGATCTGAACTTCTCCCGTAGCTCCGTAAATCATTGTCGTAACAGAAGATATCCCGGTGCAGAAAACAGGAATCTCCAATTTTTCAATCGCACGTGAATCCGTCGCCGGGCCGTCAATCACAATTCCGGCCATTCCCTGTCCCTGAGCATAGGTTGCCACCATCTCTCCGCAGCATGCAAAGGTTTGATCTCCGCAGCGGTCAATCACGATGACAGAGCCCTTTGGTGCATGCTTGATCCCATAATACAGTGCACAGGAATCGCGTCCGGAAATACGAACCGTATAGGCCGGGCCAATCATTCTCTTGTCATCCCGACGAATCGGCTTCATCTCGGGCCGCATAAATCCCCCATTGATATAATGCCCGACTGTCGCCGGATCCACCGATAAGAAACGTTCTTTTAAAGTATCTGTTAATTCCATAATTGTACAGCCCCTTTCATAAGTTTTTGCATTTGATTTCTAATTTGGGATTGACAGTTTTGTTCCTGCCAAGTAATATATTAGTATATTAATATAATACTATATTTTTTTACAGCTGACAACTGTTTTTTTGAAAACATGACAAAAAGAGGCAGAATTTTATAAAATCTTCATATAAAATGCACAAGAAAGTTGAAAGGAGACGAAGAAATGAAGGAGACCAATTGGATCAAACTGATGAGCACCTCAGAATTCGCCGAGAGAAAGAAAGGCTGTGATACCGTTATCATTCCTGTCGGCGCCACGGAAGGCTATGGACCGCATCTGCCAATGGGTTCCGATATTTTAGTTGCCCAAAAAATATCGGAGCTTGTGGCAGAAAAGGTAAATGCCCTGATCGGTCCTTCCGTTGAAGTAGGGGAATCCTATTCATTGGGTGGCTTTCCGGGAACAATCTGTATTAAGCCTGAAACCTGGACAGCATTTTTTCATGATATTATGGAATCTCTCGTCAAATGGGGATTTAAGAATTTCATGATTATCAATGGACATGCCGGCAATGTTCCGCTGATCGGCCACACAGCCCGCTCCATGCAGGATCAGTACGGCATTAAATGCGCACAGATTGACTGGTGGCGCTTTACCCAGGCAAAAGGCATCGGGATTCTCGAAAATTCCGGATGGATGGCCCATGGGCATGCAAGCGAATGCGGCACATCTGTACTTTTATACCTGTACCCAGATTATGTGGAAATGGAACAGGCCGATAAGGCAGAGCCTGCCAGAGAGGGCTTCACAAGAGACTCTGATATTATTACATATGTTCCGTTTCATCTAACGGCTCCGCGGGCACTTTTGGGAGATGCTACCGTAGGAAACGCCCAGAAAGGCGAAGAGTTGGTAAATAAGTGCGTTGAACGAATTGTTTCATATATGCAGCAGGAATTTGACTGTTAAAGTCCAGAAAGCGAGTCGGAAATTCCTTTTGACATCTGGCTTTTCCAATGTCATACTTATGAAAAGAGGAGGTATATAACGATGAAAAAGAATTTTATTGTCGGTGTGGTACAGTTGGATCCAAGAGATAATTATGAAGAGAATCTGCAGTCGGCCGAAAAATGGATTCGGGAAGGCGCAGAGCGGGGAGCAAAGCTGCTGGTTCTTCCGGAAGTATGGACCTACCAGGGGCCAACTCCGATTGACTTTGCTGAGGATATTCCAGGGGGGACATGTTTTTCTATGCTCTCAGATCTGGCAAAAGAGTATGGAATTTGGATTCATGGTGGAAGTATTACAGAAAGAATTCCGGGCGATTCCGTCAAGACGTACAACACAACGATGGTCATCAGCCCCGAGGGACAGTTAGCCGCAAAATACAGAAAAATTCATACCTTTGATGTCGATGTGGAAGGCGCAGGTTCTTACAGAGAATCTGACCGGAAGCGTTCCGGCAGTGAAATTGTTGTATGCGATGCCGGAGATTACGGAAAACTTGGACTTTCCATTTGCTATGATATTCGTTTCCCCGAAGTCTTTCGTCTCCAGGCATTGGAAGGCGCTGATATTTTATGTCTGCCGGCAGCTTTCCTTATGATGACCGGAAAGGATCACTGGGAGCCGTTGATCCGTGCACGAGCCATCGAAAACGGCTGCTATATGATCGCCTGCGGCCAGTGCGGAAACAAACCGACAGCCCATATGTATGGACATTCCATGATTGTTGATCCGTGGGGCCGTGTTATTGCAATGGCCGGGGAAGAACCGGGAGTTACAACTGCCATGATTGATTTTGCATATTTGGAAAAAGCAAGAAATCAGCTGTACACGCTCCAAAACAGAAGGGAAAATGTCTATACCTTAAAAAAGAATGACTAATTTCTCCTGCTGCTTCTCAGCGTCTTCTGTGAGAAATCATGCATATATGTCAAATATATTAGTATATTTATGCTTGACATTGAGAGAAACAGTGTTGTAAGATTATAAGAAAATTAAGAAGGGATTCTGGTAATCATGGCGGTAAGAGGTATTGATGTATATGGTATTCTGAAAACGAAAATTATAACTCTCGAATTCTATCCCGGACAAATGATAAAAGAATCCCTTCTGATCGAAGAGCTGCACGTAAGCCGAACGCCAGTACGTGAGGCTCTTATTTTGCTTGCAAATGAAATGCTGGTACAGGTATATCCCCAAAGAGGAACATATGTTTCAAAAATTGACGTGGAGTATGTCCGTCAACTCGCGGTAATGCGTCATATTTTGGAAAAAAAAATTCTATCAGGTTTATGTGAAAGAAAGGAACGCCTTCAAACACAATTTGCAGAAAACATGCTCGCTTTATCACTTGCCATTCAAAATAAAAACATTGTAGAATATTTAAAGACTGACGGCGAATTTCACAGACGCCTGTTTGACTGCGCCGGTTATCCTGTTATCTGGGATAAACTTTGCCGTTCCCATCAGACACGCTATCGTATGCTGGATCTTTCCGTTTTCAGCGATGTCATGGAAGATACCTTAAACGAACATAAGCAGATTTTAACGTGTATTGAAGATGGAAACTGCAGCCAGCTGCAAAAAATGCTGGAAGCACATCTTGATCCCAATATTGCACGTGAGAAGGAATTAAAAGAAAGATTTCCTGAATATTTTGGCTCGCTTGACGTGCGCCAGAGTCAGATTGTCGATCTGTTAGATTAGGCTTCGATATCTCTGCCTATTCTGACTCTCTCATTCAAACCACCTCTACTCCCCCTTCAGCGTCCTCATATACCGCCACACCAGAACAAGCGCCACCGCACATCCTATGATTTCCGCCACCGGCGTCGCACATGCAACACCGTAGACTGGCCAGACGCTGTTAAACAGAAACATGAGCGGGATGTCGAGAATCCCTTTCCGCATCATGGACAGGGCTGTGGCCTGGGCCTTTTTGGCGCTGGCCTGGAAAAACATCATCATCGTCATGGTGGCTGCCGCCAACGGCATGGCAAGGCTGATAATATGGATGAAATTCTGCCCGAATTCCACCGTGGCCGCATCGTCGATGAACAGCTTCACGAGCCCGCCGCCGAAGAGCATGGAAACGCACATGCAGAACGCGGCAAAGCCGACGGTGATTTTGGCCGCCCCGGCGATGGAGCGCTTCATGCGTGTATAATTCCCTGCCGAATGGTTGTAGGCAATGAGCGGCAGGGCTCCCTGGGTCACGCCGGTGGAAACGCGGAATGACAGCATGTTGATTTTCTTTGCAATGCCCATGCCGGCCACGGCCGCCGAGCTGGCCTCGGAAATCAGGTTGTTGACGACTGCATTGGATGCACTGGAAAGGGCTGTCATGAGAAACGACGGAAGCCCAATGCTCACAACATCCGCAGGGATGCTTTCCTGCACGGAAAATTCCCTCGGGCTTAATGTCAGGACGGAACTTGCCCTGTGCCGAAGGATATAGACGATAAAATAGATCGCAGCGATGCAGTTGGAAACCATGGTTGCCATGGCCGCACCCATGACCTCGTACCCGTCCGGCAGAAGCACGAACATGAAAACCGGATCCAGGATCATGTTTATGACGCCGCCCAGGGACACGCCGATGCTGGCCTCCTTTGAGGCGCCCTCCGACCGCACCAGGTGGGCTAAAAGCGGGTTCATGACCGTGGGAATGCCGCCGATGACGCATGTCCAGAACATGTAGGAACGGCAGTAGGAAAATGTCCCGTCCCCGGCGCCGAGAAGACGCAGGATAAATGGATGGAACAGAAGAAGAATCACCGAATAGAAAGCGGCAAACAGGAATCCGGCCCAGACGGAAAAAGCACTGACATGCCGCGCCTTCTCAAATTTTTGCTCCCCGAGGCACCTGGCAATCAGGCTGGAGCCGCCGATGCCGAACAGGTTCGCCATGCCGGTCATAAGCAGCATGAGCGTCATGCAGATGGAAGCGGCCGCTACCATGTCCGGATTCTTTGTCTGGCCAATGTAGTAGGTGTCCGCCAGGTTGTAAATAACGGAAATAATCTGGCTTAGGACCGTCGGTACGGCCAGGGTCAGGACGGCCTGAAGCTCCGGCATTTCCCGGAATATCCGTTTTTCCCTCTCATTAAGTCCCTGCTTCAATGTTTTTCCTCCCCGCTGTCCGTCTCTGCAAGTGCATTTGCCCAGTCCACATAGCCCTTTACCATAAAATCAAAGCTGTCATCGGCGCGAAGCTTGCTGCCGGTAAAATAGCCGGCCATCTCAAAAGTCGCATACCCATGGAGCGCCGCCCGGAAGCACCTGGAAAAATGTACCGATGCCTCTCCCGGAATCTCGTACCGCCTTACCACCTTTGCGATTACTGCCAGGCTGTCGCGGCCCACCTGGATCAAACTCTCATCCTGGTCGATGGCCGGAAGCCCGATAATGGCCCGGTAGAGCTCATAGTTTTCCTTTACAAAGCGACGGTATTCGTGAGCCAGGGAAAGGAGCGCCTCGTCCCGCGTCTTTCCGGCACACGCCTTTTCCAGGGCATCGTTTAGCTTGTTAGATGCATGGACGCCCACAGCCCTGTTGATATCCGCTACGCTGCTCACATGGTTATAGAGCGACGCCGCCTTCACATGGAGGCGCTGCGCCAGTTCCCTCACGGAAAAATTGTTGTACCCCTTCTCCTCGACCAGCTCCGACGCTGCGCCGACGATCACTTCCATTGTCAGTCCTTTCCCCTTCATATGTACTCCTTCTCCATTTGGCTAACATTGTTAGTTTTTATTTTAAACACATCTTCTTCGTGTGTCAAGCATAAAAAAGCAGCATTCCGGCGATATCGGATGCCGTATGCCGCTTTTGGATAAGATTTGTTTTCTTTATTTTAGCATAGAGTTTGAGGGATGTAAACTGGCGGAATTGCGGCTATATCTGATTCTCCTTTCACTTTTTCTTTTTGTTGACATATCAACATCCCTCCGATATAATTGACTTATCAACGATTATATCCGAAAAAAGGGGGCTTTTCTTCCATGGAAACTTCCATATCCATCAACCGCAACATCCGGCGCCTCTACCGCCTTTCGCAGAAATACGCCATGGCCCAGATGCGCCATCCGGAGCTGACGCCGGCCGAGTTAAAACTCTTACGGCATATTGGCTTTCACGGCGAAGTGAGCCAGCGCCATCTCGCCGAGGACTTAAGCGTCGACAAGGCCATGATCTCCAGAATCCTTCAGAAGCTGGAGCGGATGGGCTACTTAATCCGGAAAGAGGATGAAAACGACGCCCGCCAGAAAAATGTCATTGCGCTTCCTGCCGCGAAGGAAATCCATGACATGAGCCGTGAACTTTCCGAAAGCTTCTTTGACCGGCTGACGGCCGACATTCCCGCCGATGAACTTGCGCTTTTCGACCGCCTTCTTGCTCAGATGGTGGAAAAAGCCAGGGAACTGAAAAAAGGACAGGAGGAAGGCCAGGCATGAAACACTTTCTTCAATATGTAAAACCGCATATCCCGACCATGGTTTTCGGTTTCCTCATCAAATTTTCCGGTACCATCGTCGACCTCCTGATCCCGTACATCCTTTCCTACATCATCGACGAGGTGACGCCGAAAAATGACATCTTCCTCGTGGTGAAATGGGGGCTTGCGATGATCCTCTGCGCCGCCCTGGTACTGATTTTCAATGTGTGGGCCAACCGCGTGGCCGCCGCTGTTTCCCGCGACACCATCGAAGCCCTTCGCTATGACCTGTTCCATAAGATTTCCTATCTCTCCAGCTCCCAGGTGGATTCCTTTACGATCCCGTCCCTGGTGACGCGCATGACGACAGACACCTACAACCTCCACCGGATGCTCAACATGATTCAGCGCATGGGCGTCCGCGCCCCGATCCTTTTAATTGGCGGCATCGTCGTCACCATGGTCATCGACCCTGTCCTTTCCGGGATTCTCTGCATGCTGATCCCGTTTATGACGGTGGTTGTCGTCTATGTCAGCAAAAAAAGCGTGCCCATGTTTACGAAGGCGCAGCTTTCTGCTGACAACATGATCCGTGTCGTCCGCGAAAATGCCACCGGCATCCGGGTCATCAAGGCCTTAAGCCGCACCGACCATGAAATTCACCGTTTCGAGACGGTCAATTCCCAGCTAAACGCCGACGAGACGAAGGCCAACACGACTATGGCGGTCACGAGCCCCATCATCAACCTGCTTTTAAACACAGGCCTCGTCCTGGTTGTGGCCGTCGGCGCCTTCCGAGTGGCCTCCGGGCACATGAAGCCGGGTGCCATCGTGGCTTTCCTTACGTATTTTACCATCATTTTAAACGCCGTCATGTCGGTCTCCCGCCTGATTACCATGTATTCCAAGGCGGTTGCCAGCGCCGGCCGCATCGAGGAAGTTTTGACGACGCCGGCAGACATGGCGATTCAGGCAGAGACAGCCGAAGAAAAAGCGGCCGAAACAGCCGGCGGCGAAGTCCCCCATGTGGAATTCGACCATGTGAGCTTTTCTTATAATAAACGGGTGAAAAACCTGAGTGACATCAGCTTTTCTTTAAAGCCCGGCCAGTCTCTCGGTATCATCGGGCCCACCGGCGCCGGGAAAAGCACCCTGGCACAGCTTCTTCTCAGGCTCTACGACATCGACGAAGGCCAGATCCGCATAAACGGCAGGGACATCCGTTCCTTCCCGCTAAAGGAGCTGCGGGAAAAATTCGGCGTCGTCTTCCAGAACGATGTTTTGTTTAAGGAAACCCTGCTCCAGAACATTGACATGGGACGGAGCCTGAAAACTGAAAACATCGACGAGGCCGTCCGCATTGCCCAGGCCGCCGATTTCATCGCGGAAGCCGGCGGATACGGCCTTCCCGTCGCGGCAAAGGGCGCCAACCTAAGCGGCGGCCAGAAGCAGAGAGTCCTCATTGCCAGGGCCCTGGCCGGGCACCCGGAATTCCTGATTCTCGATGACTCCTCCAGTGCCCTGGACTATAAGACCGACGCCAGGTTCCGAAACGACCTGGCAGAGACCTTTTCCGGCACTACCACAATCATCATTGCCCAACGAATCAGCTCCATCATGCACTGTGACAAAATCCTCGTGCTGGAGGACGGCATGCCTTTGGGGCTCGGCACTCACGAGGAGCTCATGAAAACCTGCGAGGCTTACAGAGAAATCAGCGAAATCCAGATGGGAGGTGATGCGGCATGAAACGGAAAGGAACCATGATCCGGATTCTCGGCTATCTGATGCGCCACAAAAAGCAGCTTTTCTTCGTGCTGTTTTTGTCCTTCTTATCGAACGTGCTGGCTTTGGCCGGCCCGAGGCTTTCCGGCAACGCCATCAACCTCATAAGCGAAGGCGCCGAAGGCAATATGAACATGCCGTTAATCTTCCGCTACTGCGTGCTGATGCTGTTCTTTTATGCGGCCAGTTCGTTAATGAGCTACGTCGTCAACGTGTCCATGATTACGCTGTCGCGGAAAATCGTCTATACACTGCGAAGAGACGTGTTCAACCATCTTGCCGTGCTGCCGGTCAGCTACTTTGACAACAATACGACCGGAGATATTCTGAGCAGGATCTCCTACGACATCGACACCATCAACGCCTCTTTATCCAACGACGTGGTGCAGGTGCTCTCCAGTACCGTCACCATCGTCGGCTCCTTAATCATGATGATCCGCATCAGTCCCAAGCTGGTTCTGATTTTCGCTGTCACGATCCCGTTAGCCCTCGTGCTGGCCACGTACCTGACGCGGATGGTGCAGCCCATGTTCCGCGCAAGGTCAAGGGCCGCCGGGGAGCTGAACGGCTACGTGGAGGAGATGATTTCCGGCCAGAAAACCCTCCGCGCCTACACCCAGGAGGAGCGGGTCATCGGTGAAATGGCCGTCCAGAACAAAAAGCTTGTGGACTGCTATTATGAGACGGATTACTATGCCACCATCATCGGCCCCGGAACCAACGCCATCAACAACCTGGCGCTGGCTTTGATCTCCATCTTCGGCGCGATCCTGTATCTGCGGCGGCAAATCGACATCGGCGGGATTTCGTCCTTCGTCCTCTATTCCAGGAAGTTCACCGGTCCCATCCGGGAGCTGGCAGAAATCTACGGGGAGCTCCAGTCCTCCCTGGCTGCGGCCGAGCGCGTCTTCCGCATTTTAGACGAGGCGCCGGAACCGGCCGATCTGCCCCAGGCCAGAGATCTGGAGCGGGTGGACGGAAACGTCAGCCTCTCTCACGTGAACTTCGGATATGAGAAAGACCGTGTCATTTTAAAAGACTTCAGCATGGAAGCGCCCAAAGGCAGCTTAATCGCCATCGTCGGCCCCACCGGCGCCGGGAAGACCACCTTCATCAACCTTCTGATGCGGTTTTACGACATTGACAGCGGGACAATCCGCGTGGACGGGAAAAATGTCACGGATATCACACGAAAAAGCCTGCGGCTGGCTTACTCCATGGTGCTCCAGGATACCTGGCTGTTCTACGGGACGATCTATGAAAACATCGCCTACGGCCGCCCGGAAGCCACCCGCGAGGAAGTCATCGCAGCCGCAAAGGCCGCCCATATCCACACCTATATTGAAAGCCTGCCCCAGGGCTATGACACGCTGTTAATCGACGACGGCACCAACATTTCCAAGGGCCAGAAGCAGCTTCTCACCATCGCAAGGGCGCTGCTCATGCACTCGCCGATGCTGATTTTAGACGAGGCCACTTCCAACGTGGACACCAGGACGGAACATCAGATCCAGGCTGCCATGCGGAGCCTCATGGCTGACAAAACCTGCTTCGTCGTGGCTCACCGGCTTTCCACCATCCGGAACGCCGACTGCATCCTGGTGGTGCGGGACGGAAACGTGGTGGAGCGCGGAAATCATGAGGAGCTGATGAAACAGAAGGGATTTTATTACGAAATGCACCAGGCACAGTACCGTTAGCGGCGGCTGTAAAAACAGGCCGGCAGGAGCCATACCTGCCGGCCTGTCATATTCTGTTCTTACAGATTCCTCTCCACAAGATCCTGCAAAGAGTTCTCATACTTCTTAAAAGGAATTTCCCCGTTATAATCCAAAAAATCTTTCACATAGCCAAGTGCCGCGGCCACGCCGGAAATCATGCCCTGCTCGTCCAAGTCAAACTCAGCCGTATGGTGGTTCGCGCCGGAACCGAGCTCGTCATTCTGGATTCCGGTAAAGGTGATGACGCCGGGCCAGAGCTTTAAGTACATGTTCATGCTCTCGGAAGCCATCCACGGCGTCGCTGCCGTCAGCGCATCCTCGCCAAGGTACTTCTTCACCGCATTTTTGGCGATCTGGCTGCACACGGCATTGTTGTCGCATTCAAACAGCGGCTTCGGCATGCGGATGATCTCGTAAGTACAGTGGTGAAGCTTCGTCTCATGCTCCAAAATCTCCACAAACTCCTTCATAAACGGCGCGCCGGCCCCTTCTACATTGAAGGTGCGGACACTCCCGGCGAACACTAGCTCGTCCGGGATAATGTTCATCTTTGTCCCGCACTGGACGGTGCCGATGGAAAACGTCAGCACATCATAGGGGCTCACATACTTCATCCGCAGCATGTTCATATTTGTGTAGATGGCATGGAAGCAGTCCAGCACGCTGTGAGCCAGATCCGGCCTGGAACCGTGGCCGGTCAGCCCCCTGAGGCGGACATTGATGCCGTATGCCCCGGAGAGGACTGCCCCCGGCTCTGCGGAAATCTGCCCTGCCTTCACATCCCACTTCACATGGGTCGCAAAGCAGGTGTCCACCGGAAGCTTCGCTGTCTCCACCACATATTTTAAAAGGTTTCTGACCTGGCCGCCGCCTTCCTCTCCCTGCTCGAAGCAGAGAATCACGCTGCCGTTCAACTCGTCTTTATGCTCATTCAGGATTTTCGCCTCCGTAAGCAGCATGGCCGTATGGGCGTCATGGCCGCAGGCATGGGACACACCGTCGTTTTTGGATACACAGATTTTGTCCCTGCACAGGTTTTTCGGATTTTCCGGAATCGGGAGTGCATCAATATCAGCCCGCAGAAGCACGGTCTTTCCCGGCTTGCCTCCGTGGATCTGGCCGATGATGCCGCCGTCCGGGATCTGCACATACTCGATTCCCATGGAATCCAGCTCTTTGCAGATAAATTTCAGCGTCTCAAACTCTTCTCCCGCCACTTCGGGATTTTCATGAAGGCGGCGGCGTGCAGAGACTGTATAGTCAAAATATTTTTTCGCTTCCCTGATCGGCTCCATGTTTCCTCTCCTTTCCGAACGGCCTTTACTTTACGGAAACACGGCGGAAGTTCTTCTTGCCGCGCTTTACGACGATTCCGCCGTCCGAAAGCTGCTCTTTCGTGTAGGCGGCCTTGATGTCCTTCACCGGCTCGCCGTCCACGGAAACACCGCCCTGTTCCACGTTTCTTCTCGCCTCGGAGCGGGATGCGGAAAGGCCTGATTTCTGAAGGATGGATAAAATGTCAATGGAACCGTCCGTAAAATCGTCATCCGAAAGGACGGCTTCCGGCATTTCTGCCGCGTTTCCGCCGGCAAACAGCGCCCTTGCGCTCTCCTGGGCCTTCTTCGCCTCTTCCTCGCCGTGAACCAGGTTTGTCAGCTCGTATGCCAGGATCTCCTTGGCCTGGTTTAACTGGCTGCCTTCCCACTTCGCCATTTCGTCGATCTGCTCAAGCGGCAGGAACGTGAGAAGACGCATGCACTTGATGACATCGGCATCGTCCACGTTTCTCCAGTACTGGTAGAACTCGAAGGGGCTCGTCTTGTTGGGATCCAGCCATACGGCGCCGGACTGGGTTTTTCCCATCTTCTTTCCCTCGGAATTTAAAAGCAGGGTGATCGTCATGGCATGGGCATCTTTCCCAAGCTTTCTGCGGATTAACTCCGTGCCGCCGAGCATGTTGCTCCACTGGTCGTCGCCGCCGAACTGCATGTTGCAGCCGTATCTCTGGAACAGCTCATAGAAGTCATAGCTCTGCATCAGCATGTAGTTGAACTCCAAAAAGCTTAAGCCTTTTTCCATTCTCTGCTTATAGCACTCGGCTGCCAGCATCCTGTTTACGGAGAAGTGGGGGCCGATCTCACGCAGAAATTCCACATAATTGAGGTCTAAGAGCCACTCGGCATTGTTTACCATCAGGGCTTTTCCCTCGGAGAAGTCGATGAACCGGCTCATCTGCTTTTTGAAGCAGTCGCAGTTATGCTGGATGGTCTCCACGGTCATCATCTGGCGCATGTCGCTTCTTCCGGACGGGTCTCCAACCATGCCGGTGCCGCCGCCGATTAAAGCGATGGGCTTGTTGCCTGCCATCTGAAGGCGCTTCATCAGGCAGAGTGCCATGAAATGCCCTACGTGAAGGCTGTCTGCCGTCGGGTCAAAGCCGATGTAGAAGACAGCTTTCCCCTCATTTACCATTTTTCTGATTTCTTCTTCGTTTGTGACCTGGGCGATGAGCCCTCTGGCCTGAAGTTCCTCATAAACTCCCATTGTATTCTCTCCTTTGCCTGTAAGCGGTGCGGCGGCGCGTGAAGCCGGGTTTTCCTATGGAATAAAAATGCCCCGTCCTTATCAAAAGGACGAGGCATGCTCTCGTGGTACCACCTAATGTTCCCGGAAGGCTCCCGCCGTCCGGCTTATGGGGCTTTCCGGCCCCCGGCACGGTAACGTGTGCCGCTTCCGTCGCAGCCTACCGGGAATCTCCTTTCGGTGCGAAGCTCCGAGATGTATTCACAAAGAATCTCCCTGCGCGCCTCTCATCGTCCGGCTGCTTTCTGTCCAGGGGCAAAAACCGCTACTTCTTCTCTTCACCGCTTGTTTCTGTCATTTTGTTATAGCCCTCATTATATGGGGCTTTGTTTTTTTTGTCAAGGCTTTATGAGAAAAAGCATATGTACTTCTAATACCCATACAGTTCCACCGGCTCCGATTCCCCGATCTTCATGGTATAGAATGCCGACCGCTCGCGCTGGTAGACGGGACGCCAGCCAAAGTTTTCCTCCGTGCGGATACTCCATTCCACCGTAAAGAACAAATCATCCCCAATGATATCCAACTCGGAAATCAGCGCAATTTTATCTTCCGATCCCTGCGGACTATCCAGGAATCCAAATCCCGCGCTTTTTGGTATGAGTGTCTGGTAGCTCATCAGTTCCTCATTATACCGCAGGATTTCTCCGCCCACGCAGATGAAGGAACCAGGTCTGCTGAGGCTGGCATCGCTTTGTGCTGTCGTCCAGGTGTCCTCCCCGTCTTTCCTGGTCATGACATGACATACCTTATAGGGGTAATCATCCCAGAAGCCCACATACGACCCCATTCCATCCTCGGTTCCGATGTAGTAAAGGCTGGTTTCCTCTCCGCTCTCCACCACCAAAAATTCCTCAGCTCCTAAATCTCCGTATGGAACACATACCTGGCGATTCGTCCCACTCACATCAATGCTGTTGATGCCGCCTTTTTGGAAAAAGCCGCCGGTTCCGGCATAAAAGCCGTAGGAGTAATAGATCGTATCTCCTTTTTTCATAAGCTGGCAGACCTCCAGCCCCATCGCTTCTCCCGCACCCACTGTCACACTGTCCAGGGTTTCCACCTGGCTTCCGTCTATGGTGACCCGAAACAGCGTAAACTTCGATGTCTCTTTGTACTCAGCCTCCGTGTAATAGCAGTACCCATCAATGGCTCCAAGGAAGTTATAACCTGTATCTGTTATGGTTTCCAGCGTATGATCTGCCTTGAGAACGGCCACTCCGCCCCCTTCCGCATAGCTTTTCCGGCCGATCAGCGTACCGTTTTTGACATCTGCCGCCCATGGTTCAAAGAAACCATGTTCTACCCGGTCTCCTCCGTCCAGGTTCACGGAAAACAGATTTGCACCGTCTTCCTTCAGATAAATCCGTTCTCCTGCAATGAAAATCGGCCCGTATCCCCTGGCACTCAAAAGGACATCCTCACTGCCGTCTTCATGACGGCAAATCAGTTGGTTGTTCGCCTGCATATGCGTATAGTAGGCGAAGGTTCCGGTGGAAGAAAAGCTTTCCGCATTATATTTCCAGTAATAAAGATTTCCCAGATAACGAACCACATTTCCTCCATTGTTTTCTGCCTCGATGACGGGATGGACATATTCCGGCGGGATCTCTTCCCTGTGCGCCCCGGCGGTATCGCTGTATAAATTGCTCATGTTCCCGTAAAGAAGCAGGCTCGGATCGTACTGGGTGGTTTCCTCAAACCGTGTTATACAGGTCTGGTTTTTTATCAGCTTTCCGGCCAGCTCATCCATGGAAAGGGATTCCCCGGCATTCTGGCGGATTTCCTCCTCACTCGCATCCGAATGCCCGGCGAGATACATGTTTTTCCAGGCAGAGTAGAGGGAATCATAGCTGTGGGCAGAGGCTTCCGCCATCAGAGAGCCGATGAACCGCAGCTGGGCCACGTCTTCGATGCTGTCAAGAGTTCCTTTTTTGGCAACACGGACAATTTCATCCCCATACTGCGCCCGCATCAAAACAGACAGATCGCTTAACCGCATGGCGGCAGACACATTATCCCCGGCCTGCTGGGCAGTTTTCGCCGCCGGGATATATGCCTCCACAAAGGTGTGGGCCAGATCATAGGCAGAGAACACCAGCCCCACCGGGGTCTTTCCCAGATAAATGTCAGCCCCAAGGGAAGCAATGGCTTTCAAACTTTCCTTCACAACATTCCCCGTATAGTCCCCGTATTCCTTAAAAAGGGAACCGGCCACTTTATTCAGATCCTTACAATATTCCGCATACTGATCGTTCTCCATCTTGGACAGATATTCCAACTGATCCCGATAGCTTTCCCCCCAGTTTTCATACCGTCCGGCCGCGGCAAT
The DNA here is from genome assembly GCA_018223415.1 of Eubacteriaceae bacterium Marseille-Q4139. Lineage (NCBI taxonomy): Bacteria > Bacillati > Bacillota > Clostridia > Eubacteriales > Eubacteriaceae > Eubacteriaceae bacterium Marseille-Q4139. Next base: position 1,105,777 of record JAGTTQ010000001.1, read on the forward strand.
GGCCTTAGCCATGTCTGCTGCAAAACCGGCAGCCGTGAACGCCTGGGAAATGTTGTCCGGGATCTTTACATCCGACCAGGCCGTGACGGATTTTGTGAGCTTTTCCACCACCGAAGCTGTCCCGTCACTCAAGGTAGAAATGTCGTCCACCATTCCTGCGATGTCGCTGATATATTTACTGCTGTCTTTCTGGGCTTCCTCCCGCAGGCCGCCCATGATATTTTCACAGGGAACAGCCAGCGTCAGCAGGGCTTCCTTCATTTTCTCCAGGCTCCAGTAGTCGTCCCCGACAATGGGAATCAGATATTCCGGCTTCACCTCATCAGCAAAAGCCAGCAGGCCATATTTAAAGGAATTGCCCCATTTTTTGAATACCGTATCCCCCAGGATTTCTGCCGGGGAGGGGAGCACATCATCCATCTCCCAGAAATCGCCCACCACGTTCCAGAGCGTTTCCGGCGGGTTATAGACATACACGCAGTCCTCCTCGCAGACCCACTGGGCATTTAAAAGGTAAAGCATCTGTTCCAGAGGGATCACGGTTACTTTCCCTTTGGCAAATTGTGCGGTCTGAACCTCCCGCAAAGTGAATATCTCATTCTTATAGAGTCTGCCGACGGTTTCCCCCTGGGTGTAAATGCCGATGTCAATTTCCTTCGTCTTCGTGTCCACCTGTACAACATAATGATCCCGCCAGAACTCGAATTTCCCGTTTCCCGCATCCACGAGCTCTGCGCCGGCCAGGTTCGCGGCCGTCTGGGGCGACACCAGAATCATGGTTTCATCATATAACATCGCGTCTACCTTGCGTTGGCCCCGATCCTCGGTGTAAACGCAGAGTTCCCCCACGAGAGCTTCCGGTTCCTCTTTACCGCCAGCAGTTTCCCCGGCAAAAGCAGGAGATACGAACTGCAAAGCCATCATTGCCGTAGCAAGCAGAAACGCCGCGGCGCGTTTTATCCGTTTCATGGAGCCACCTCCTTCGCCGCTTCCTCCAAAATCGAGTAGTATCCGCCTAACAGCGCGTCAGCCAGCTCCGGCGTCATCTCTACCACCCATTTTTCGTCTTCCAGCACCAGGTTCACGTCCACCTCGAACATCTTTGTGGGAACGTCCTCCGCGTTCAGGGCGGCAGTCAGGGCTTCTTTGGCGGATTCCACGCTGTCTATGGTTTCCGGCAGTCCCTCCAGCACTTTTTGAAGATCAACGGCCGTAATGACAGAGGATACGACCATCGTATCGCCATCGCTTTTTACTGTTTTCGTCTCAAATTGCAGATTTTTTGCCATCCCGCTCTGGATATCCGTAAAGGGAACGGGGGCCGCCAGACCTCCCATGGAATCTGCCAGCGCCTGACCGTCGCCGGAGCTGTATGCCTGGAAAAAATCATCGCAGGCAGCTTTGGCTTCTTCTTTGTTTTTTCCGCCGCAGGCCGTACAGGAAACGGCCAGCAACAGGCAGAAAAGCAGTGCCAGAATTTTTCGTTTCGATTTTTGCTTTTTCATTGCTATTCTCCTCTTTTTTCATTTTTATCCGGAAGGGCTGCACACCTGAGAAAAAGGGCATTTCTTCCGCCTGGGCTTGCTGGAAAAGTCCATTTACTGCTCCCTCGATATCAGCAAACCGCATTTATAATTGGAATAATTATACATCTATCAATGTGCTTTGGTCAACCCCACATGACAGCCGTAAGACAAGGATACAAAGCAAGAATGATGCTGCTTGCCGGGCCTGTGCAAATCGAAAAACACCCAGTAATACTTACCGGGCGCTTGGCAGTTTGATTGATTCTGTTTTATTCATTCGGTCAATCTGAATTTTCAATATTCTGTTGTGTTTTTAAGGCCGCAATCCGCTTACTGTCTACAAAGTGGGTCGCATATCATCTTTCAATTTCCGAGCCGCCAGTCCTCATATTTCTGTTTTGGAAGAACGCCAACATCCATCAGCACATCCACCGGGGCCGCATAACCGCGCCGCTGGCATTGGCGGCAGACCGACGAATGTATCTTTCCAATCAATTCTTTGTCATTCATTTCCGTTACTGTCTTTTCCGTGCAGAGGATAATCCCAATCGGCGGGTTATCGTCCGGGTCGTTTACCTCCGCCGCATAGTAATTTAAGTACATATTGAGCTGACCAGAAGCCTCCGGCGTCAGTTTTTTCGTTTTCAGCTCGATCAGCACATAGGCGCGGAGAATTTTGTTGTAAAACACCATGTCCACATAGTAGTGGGTATTGTTCAGTGTCACACGCTGCTGGGTCCCGACAAACATAAAGCCGCGTCTCAGCTCCAGCAAAAACTTCTCAATTTGCAGGACAAGCGCTTTTTCCAAATCGCTTTCCTGCATGGGCTTATTTTCCGGCACACCAAAAACTCAAAGACATAGGGATCACGGATACTGTCAGCTGGCTGGTTGATCTCAATCCCTTTTTGCGCCAGAGATAATACCTTTTCCTTGTTGGCATCTCCGCTGGATAGCAGCAGGCGTTCATAAAGGGAGCTGTCGATCTGCCGTTTCAGTTCCCGAACCGACCAGCCGGAATTGACAGATTCCTTCTCATAAAAGCTGCGCTTGCTGTCATCGGAAAGGCTCAAAAGCTCGCAGTAGTGCGACCATGACAATTTAACAGACGCTGTCTGTTGAATTGGATAGCTCTGATAAAAGCGTCTCATAAACTGGATATTTGAAACCGAAAAGCCTTTGCCAAATTCCCGCGTCAGTTCTCTGGAAAGTTCCTTTAAGGTCTGTTTTCCATATTCCGCACGGATTTAATTTTGCTGCTCATATTCTACAATGATACGGCCAATATTCCAGTAAATAGTCAGCCGCTGGGCATTGACCTGCCGCGCCACATTTTTTCTTGCACTCTCCAGCTATTCCTATTTGTCCCATGATCTCACTTCCTCTCGCACTAATATTAAATGCAATATTAGTCTAAAAGTAAAGTGGGAGAAGCTGCGATTTTGCAGTTTCTCCCACGCTTTAACCAGATGAACCTTTTGGGGTAAAAAAAGACCCCGGAAAATCTTGATTTTCCGAGGTCTTTGAACCATTTTGACAGATCCTGCCAGCAGATTATCTCTTGCTGAACTGCGGAGCGCGACGCGCGGCCTTGAGACCGTACTTCAATCGTCTGAGCGATGATTTTCCTTGATATTCCGGGCTTTTTTGAGCCTCGGCCCCTCGGTTGTCCTATTCCTTAACCAAAAAACAGGCCACTTTTACGAGGGGACAGCTTGATGAAATGCAGAATTTACTACATCGAATAGCTGTTCTGGTTTATTATACTTTACTCTTGCATAGATGTCCATAGTTGTCTTGCTGTTCTCATGTCCGGCAAGGTACTGGACCGTCTTGGGGTCAACACCTGCATACAGAAGATTGGTGATGTAGGTATGCCGCAGCAGGTGCGGTGTCACATCGAAGTCCAGGCTATACACAATGTTGGGATTGTTTTTCTGATGTCCTCCCAGACTCGGCTGAACAGTGTACTTGATGCTCTGTCCGTTCACATACTTATAATAGGTACGCTCCTTGGTAGACCGAACAACGATGTACTGCCAGACACGTTTGAACTGCGAATATGACAAGGGCTGTCCCTCACTATCGGCAATCACATATTCCGATTTGGAGGCAGCCTTGGCTTCCCGCAGACAATTCACAAGGCATTTGGGAATGGGAATATCCCTTCTTGCTGCTTTCGTCTTAAGCGTTGTAGAGATAACCGGTCTGTTATGCTCTGATCGCCATGCGCGCCGCACAGAGATATATGGAGTGGGTGCATCGAGGAACACACAATCCCATTGCAAGGCGAGAGCTTCTTCTCGGCGCAGACCGGCATATAAGCCGATCATGGTAAACAGATACGGCGGAAGTCCTTTGACGGTTTCCAGCAGCACTTCCACCTGCTGGTCTGTCAGCGAATCTTTCTTTTGGGTCGGTTTCCCTCCTTTTGCCGAAATCCCCTCACACGGATTGTATTCCAGCAACTGGCTCCGCTCTGCCGAGTAAAAAATGCACTTGAGGAGCATATTCACCGTATTGTGCAGGCTCTCGGACTTATTGGACAATGGGATCAGCGCCAGACGAATATCATCCGCTGTTACTTCCTCCATATACATATCTCCCAAAGGCTTGATAATGTAGTTCTTCATATTGGAGGCGTAGCCCTTCAGTGTAGCCGGCGACACTTTTGCGGATTGCATCAACAGCCACTTCTCACAATACTCGGCCACAGTAGGATGCTCCCGGTGGAAGATGATCTCCGCTACCTGGCGTCTCGCCTCCTGCTCTTTATCGTACAGTTCCTCGCAGGTAGTCCCATACAAGCTCACCTGCTTGCCGTCTGCGTCCAGAATCCGGGTTCTGTAATACAGGACACCCTTTCGTGTGACGGTTCCATATTGAGGTATGTTTTTTTTCTTCTTTGCCATAATTAATTTCCTTTCTCGCGTGGTGATGTATCTACACCTCCTTTTTATCAGAGATTTCAAATTGAATCAAAGATACGGCCAAGGAAAAACTAAGAGCGAGACATCCTTGTCTCGCTCTTACTTCATTTTCTGAATTGTTCGGAACTTACACAGCGTCCCATAAGTCAAAGGCACAGCCCATTGCTTTGACAAGATCATCCGGCCTGTTGTATTTGACCTTTGCGTAAATGTCCATCGTGATTTTGCTGCTTTCATGGCCCGCCAAATATTGTACCGTTTTGGGGTCCACCGAAGAATGAATCAGATTGGTGATGTAGGTGTGCCGCAGCTGATGCGGTGTCACTTCAAAATCCAGGCTATATACCACATGGCCGTTATTCCTGGCTTTTTCTCCAAGTTTCGGGTAAAGCATATATTTTACATACTTTCCGTCCACAAGTTTTCTGGCCATTCTCGGCTTTGCAGTCCGCGTCACAATATACTGCCACAGCCGCTTAAACTGTGTATAGGATAGCGGATCACCGTCCCGATTGGCAATCACATAATCCGAAGTGGATTTTTTCTTTGCATCTTTCAGACATTCAACCAGACAGACCGGGAGAGGAATGTTTCTTTGTGCCGCTTTGGTCTTTAGCTCGGTAAGAATGACCGGCCTGTTATGTTCTGTGTGCCATGCCCGCCGTACCGTTAAGTACGGAGCCTCTGCATCCAGATACACAGAATCCCATTGCAGCGCCAGGATTTCTTCCCGGCGCAGACCGGCATATAAACCGATCATCACAAATACATAGGGCGGCAAATCCCGGATCGTGTCCAAAAGCCGCTCAACCTGTTCATCCGTCAATGCCTGTCTTTCTTCCTGGGGAACTCCTCCCTTTGCATCCAGGTATATGGTCGGGTCCTCGTCAATCACATGGCTCTCCTTGGCCGCCCGGAAAATGGACTTGCAGAGAATCACCACAGACTTATAAACCGAAGCCGACTTCTTGGAAACAGGTACGAGGGCAAGTTGGATGTCATCCAGGGATACATCAGCCATTCTCTTGTCTCCCAGCCCTCCAATAATGTGCCGCCGCACCTTAGAGGTATAATCTGTCAAGGTGGTGGCCCGAACATGGACGGACTGCATCAGCAGCCACTTCTCACAGTACTCAGCAACCGTAGGCGATCTTCGACGAAACGTAGTACTGTCAATCTGCTCTAACGCCTCCAGTTCCTTGTCATAAAGCTTTTCGGGCGTCTTTGCATAAAGCGCCACTCTGTTTCCATCCGAATCTTCGACTCTGGTTCTATAATATTCAATGCCGTTAAGCACGACCGTACCATATTGAGGAATTGCCCTTTTTCTTTTTGCCAATTCCGTCACCTCCTAAGAATAATGTCCAGCGCTGTACCTTTGTTTTATCAGACATATTAGGTTCCAGCAAGGATACGGAACAGCTCAAGCTCGGACACTTCGCAGCTTGCGGTATGTAGCGCTTTTTTCCACTGGCTTTGCACGATGGGTGCATTTTGCGATATACTCCTGAAGGCCAGCATCTGTAAAGTACACGCAACCATTTTGCACATACTGAACATAGGAAATTAGCCCACTGTTTCGAGCTGCATCCAAAGTGGCAATGCTAATCCCCAGTAATTTGGCAGCCTCTTTCCGCGAAATCAATTTTTCCATAGGTGGTCCCCCTTTCTGTCAAAGATGTGGTTGTTGCTTTCAAAATCACATGAATGCGCTGGCAACCGAAGCTGCCAGCGCATGGTATCTGACTTTGAAAAATTTACTCGCCACATTTGCCACGCACCCCTGGCGATGGGGACATTCCGGTCTCCGCTGGCGCGGCTGTCATAACTCCACAGCGTCGTTTTACTCGTGCGCCGCAGAGTTCCCCCCAAGTCTTTAGGAGGCCGTGAGGAAGTATCTTTAACCCCTATGCAGTCATCGCGCCCTGAAATGCCACTTTCGGGTATCAGGCTGACGTGGATCGCTCGGAACAGTCCTATTCATCACCTCCTGGGGCTGTCCATCTTCGCGGCGTGCCTGATTCGCTCGTACATAGGTTATGTACCGGAAATGCCGTCTATGAAATTGTCAAGCTCCACATTGGGAGAATGTTCTTCCCTCAATGGGTAGGCACTGATACGCTTCATTTGTTAAGTGTTATTCAAAAATTTTTTTATTTTTTTGGCTATGTCACAACAAACAGTTGATAAATAGCCATTTTTATAGGGGAGTATCAGAACTCCCCTATAAACTGTTATTTGCAGTTATCTATACTCATTTGGAATTTCGATATGAAGTGTCTCACACAATAACTTCACATCATGTGCATCATTTTCATCAAACTCGTATCCCAGATGGAACATTACTTGACTATATGGTTCAATACAGGAAACCTCTATTTCCTCAATTCTTCCTTTACCCGAAAAAGTTTCTACCGGAAAACAATCCCCATCATAAAGAATTTCACCTTCGTCCGTATATTCAAAACAATGCAAATCAATAATTCTGTTTTTCAAATCTTCCCATACAGTATGGTTCAATGTTGTATATTCCATCTTAATCTCATAAAAGCCATTAGCTTTCATTATTTCTATAAAGTTCTGATAATCGTTCTTTTCTACAAAAATGTCAATATCATTATGGGCTCTTGACTGATATCCAAGAAGAGCATCTACACCCCAGCCACCATCAAGAAAGACTTTAATCTCCGCATCTATTGCAAATTGAAGAATCTGTTTTACATCTGTTATATTGACCATCTTATCATCTCCACAAATTCTAATTAGGCGACCAGAGGAACTGCTGGTCTGTTTGATAAATCTCTGCATTTAGCAGTTTTCAATGTTGCCAAAACGAAAGTTAAGAAGATGTTCCTTTTCTCCATGTCGCTTTCTTTGGCGTAATTTACAAGGTTATTCCACACAAGATAGTTGTTCAGATACTTGGTAGAAACACCGTTAAAGCCACGCATAAACCTCTTTAGCTGGCTATGGTAGCTATTGATATGTTGGATATTATAAATGCCTTTCTTGGCTTTGCCAGTCTTTAACTGCACAAGGTCAATGCTATTGGCATTTGTAAATCTCACATAGGAGTTCATCTTGTCCGTAACAAGAGTGGAATTGGTCTTAATCCTACCATCATAAATATGATGTAAATCTCTTGTAGAAACTCTACCAGTATTCGTAATCTTGGAGATAGACAAGCCATTCCTATTAACCGCACAAGGAACACATACCTTTTCTTGGGACAAGCCTCTGATATGTGTAGAATGACCACGCTTATGAGCCTTGCGTGGCATAGCAAATGTCTTACTCTTGCTATGATTGCCCTTGTACGAGATGGCGAAAAAAGTTTCGTCAGCCTCAATAATGCCGTCAAGGGTAACATCGTCTGCCATATTCTGAAGTGCATCCAAAATCTTGTGTCTCCAAAGGAATGCGGTGTTTCTGTGAATCCCACAAGCAACAGCAGTCTTACGAATGGATAAGCCATTCATCATACAATCAATGTACTGCTCCCACACGGACAAGTCTTTTCTTGTACCAGACACAATGGAGTTCGTAGCAATCACGAAGGACTTGCCACAATCCTTACATACATATCGCTGTGTGCCATCTTTACGATGACCATTGCGAACCACATGGATACAGCCACAAAGAGGGCATACACGACCATTTGCAAAGCGTTCCTTTGCTACGAAATCTTCAATATTCAAAGACTTTACAAAGGCAGGACTTAAAAGCATTGTTTTAAGGCTTTCCTGCTCTGCGACAGTCAACTTACCGATAATATCTAATGCGTCTTTGATAGTAGGCATATCCAATTACCTCCTTCGGTGGTACTGTTTCTTACTATTATTATACGCTATTTCTCGTCAAAAATCAACCATTTGTTGTGACAGAGCCATTTTTTTAAATCTTTGTGCAACAGCACTTCTGGAACAATGCCAAAGACGTGCTACATCAATTTGACGATAACCATCCACAAAAAGTAATGTCAATAGCTCCAAATCTTTCTTCGACAGCTTCTTCAATCTCAACAGTAGTTGTTCGTTTTCCACCGAAGCCAACCATCCATATCGCGTTTGATCAATCTTATCAACATCCCATTGATAAGATAACGATGCAAACTTTCGGAACAGCTGTGATTGACCACATACTTCATCATATTGTTCACAAGGTATTGGTTGCGTATGGTTTTGAAAAACCCTTTGACTGCAAAACCATGCCCAGTCATATTCTTTCATGGCAGCAATCTGTTCTTCGCTCATCCCTGCATCACAATACTCAACTTCTAAACGCTTCCATCTACTATCAAACTTCTTTTTCTCATATCCATAATTAAATCCCATTATTAACCTCCTGTAGATTCAATTTGCAAAATTCACCATGCAAACTAAAATCAGGAGGAGATCGACAACGAGAATCTCTGGGTTGTTTTCCATCCCCAGAAACAAAAATGCCAGCTGATCTTAAGGACCAACTGGCATTTTTATTCGCGCACAAAGAAAACGCATTATTAAGATTTTATAAGTACAACAAGTATACCAAGCACAATTCGATACCAACCAAACACCTTAAAATCATGTTTTTTGATAAAGTTCATTAGGAATTTAATTACTAAGACAGATACCGCAAATGCCACAGCCATACCGAGAACAAGAGCGAGCAGTTCTGCACTTGTAAATTCAAACCCGAATTTTAACAGCTTAAAAGCACTTGCTCCAAGCATAGTAGGTACTGCGAGGAAAAAAGTAAACTCTGCTGCTGCCACTCGTGAAACTCCTATGAGTAAAGCACCTATAATCGTTGCTCCCGACCGTGATGTGCCGGGTATAAGTGATAACACTTGAAATGCCCCTATCAAGATTGCTGTTTTATAGCTGATGTCAGAAAGTGCCATAGTAGTAGGAGTACGCTTTTTATTCCAATTTTCTATGAGAATGAATAACAAACCATAAAAGATTAACATGATTGAAATCACAATGGGGGTTTGGAGGTAAGCATCCAAATAATCATCAAATAGAATCCCCATAATAGCTGACGGTACACAAGCTACCGCAACCTTGAACCACAACGAGAAAGTATCCTTTTTAACAATTGACTGTGCTTTGTTCTTAAATTGAAAGGGAAACATCTTGTTCCAAAACATTACAACCACTGCGAGTATAGCTCCAAGTTGAATAACAACAAAAAACATTTCTTTAAATGCTTCGCTCATATTAAGTGTGATAAATTCGTCCACAAGAATCATATGTCCTGTGCTGCTGATAGGTAGCCACTCAGTAATACCCTCAACAATTCCAAGAAAAATAACTTTTAAAATTTCTATAAAATCAAGTACCATTATTTCAAATCCTCCTTTTTAAAATGATGAAAGGTCATAAGAAAACCAACTGCTGATACAAGAATAATAATAGATACAGACAGCAGTGTAGGATAGCCGGTACTCTGAAGTTTACCCTGCACCAAGAAATAGGTGGCTGTCCACGGATACAACGCTCCCCATTCTTGATTTGAAAGTGCGGCACTTCCCATGACAATCACGGCAGAGCCAATCATCGGGGCGACAAATCCTTTTGTTTTCATAGCAACAAACACAAAAGGAGAAACTGTTAAAAACATCAGGATACTGCCAAACAAAAACTTGGGGAGCCATACTATTGCCACTAGTAAGCTATATCCCTCCAATGTAAAGACAGCGTCATATAGCCCACAAACGATAAATATACCTGCCCATGTTACAAGGGTTAGCATAACAATCCAAAGAAGCAGGGTGCAAAATTTTCCAATTAATAGTTTTGTCCTTGAAATGGGTATGGGCAATATGGTTTTGAGGGTGCTTTCTGTGTACTCTCTGCTAAACAAGTAAGCTGCAATTGCCACATATATCATAATGTTTACCAGCAGCATGATATACAGTACACTGTCGCTGTATATGTCAGACAAGGTAAAGATAATCTCCGGCTTATCAAAATGTGTTTGCAAGGCTTCTATTAACATCAAAAGTGGGGTAGATAATACCCCTGCCACACTAATTAGCACCATTTTTGAACGCTTTAGTTTTAATAATTCACAAGAAATAAGATTAAGCAATACCGCCACCTCCAATCAGTTTAGAAAAGTAGTCCTCTAAGTTTTCCTCACTATCATTTATCCTTGTCACGAGCAGTCCATTTCGTGCAAATTCTCGATTGATTTCTCCAACACTTTGGCTAAAGTCATAAATTCTCACCGTACCGTCCTGCACTGTAAAATCCGTCATGTGGTAGTGGTTTTCTAAAATCTTTCCGGCTATCTCACTGTCAGATAAATCAAATTGAATGTATTTTCGATTCCTTTTGTGAAGCTCGGATATATTCACTTCCTCTACTAAATGCCCCTCGTGCATAACGCCGATAATATCTGCTATCTGTTCAATCTCGCTTAAAACATGGCTTGAGATAAAAATGGTAATGCCATGATTGTGACTAAGTTCAGATAAAAATGAGCGTATTTCAACTATTCCAATGGGGTCAAGTCCGTTAATCGGTTCGTCAAGTATTAAAAGCTCCGGCTCGTGCATAATGGCGGCGGCAATACCAAGCCGTTGCTTCATTCCGAGGGAATAATCGGAAAAGACTTTTCTTTTCTCCTTATGCAGCCCCACAACTTCAAGAGCTTTTTCTACTCCACTTTTAGATACTCCCCCTCGCAGTTTAGCGAGAATTTGCAAATTCTCATACCCTGTTAAATTACTGTAAAATCCCGGTGTTTCGATAATAGAGCCTACTTTGCTATAAAGGGTATGGATATTTTCCTTATAGTTTGTGCCAAACAAGCGTACCGTTCCCTCCGTTGGGAAAGCAAGCTGCAACATCATTTTCATTGCTGTGGTTTTGCCTGCTCCGTTTCTGCCGAGCAAACCATAAATTTTGCCCTTTGGCACATGAAGATTTACCTTATCGACAACGGTGGCTGTTCCGTATCGCTTCGTAAGATTTTCTGTTTCAATGATATAATCCATATTTGATTCTCCTTTCCGTGGGTTGCTGTTCTTGTTTTCGCTGACCACAATCTTATTATCCACGAGTATTGCATAGAAGCCAAGAAATCTACCGTCACAATGCCGACACAATAGATGTCAGCACGAAAAAAGCTCCGACACTTATCGTGTCAGAGCCTATTTTAAAGGGTTTATGGCATTTTACTTTGTTTGGGTTTGCTTTATCCAGACAAATATTTTAGCAACAAATAGCAGAAACATAAGGGCGGTTACATAGGGTTGTCTTGCCGCAGCGAAGAAGCAGATAAAAAGCGTACTCAGCACGAGAGAGCATTTTGTGATTATGTTGCTCCATGATTCCTTTTCAAAACAAACACACATCAGTTTCGCTATCCCAAGTGCAATCAAAACAATAAAAACAATCCAATAGATTGCAAGATATATTGGGGTAGTGTCTGTAAATGAAAGTAGATTGACAGAATAAATATATCCGTCAACAAGGTTACCATACAACGGCAAAAGTATAAAAGTAACCGCCATCATATCTAATATTCCATAAATGAAACTGTAAATTTTTTTCAAGTTGGAACGATTTTCAGTTTCGGCAAGTGTAATCAGTTCTTCGCCCGATAGCAGTTCATCTATGGTCACAGAAAAGAATTTAGAAATACACTTGAGCGACTCAATGTTAGGGTAACCCTTGCCGCTTTCCCATTTTGAAATGGCTGTTCTTGATACATATAATTGCTCCGCAAGTTGTTCCTGCGTTAAGTTCTTTCCAGTCCTAAGCTGTTGTAGCTTTTCATTAAATTCCATGATTCTCCTCCTGTTTGTTCCTTGTTTTCATACGTCCATCAACGGGTTTTTCTGCATCTTTTGGTATCATCCATGCACGACCAAATTTTTCAGTTCCGTCAATGCGATTTTCCTCACATAATTTTTGTATCCGTCTTTCCGATATGCCCCATTTTTCAGAAGCGGCTTTCACAGAAATGTAATTCATAATATCAACTTCCTTTCGCAAAGAGTATATAATTATTATATACGGAATGACGAATAATAGCAAGTTTCTCTCCACTAATACGAAATTATACACTACTAAACATAAAATCATACTTCGTTCAAATATCATCACCCGAAATGTACAATGATATAGGATGATATTAAAATGTACCAAGATGAAAGAAAACTTGATTTTAAGCCGTTAGGTATAGCGATAAAAAAAGCTCGGGAAGCAAAAGGGTGGACACAGGAATATCTTGCCCAACTGGTAGACCTTACGCCACGCTCTATTATGTATATAGAGAACAGGGGGCAGCACCCAAGGCTTAACAAATTTTATCTCATTACTACCTTGCTTGACATCTCTGTAGACCAGTTCTTTTTTCCATGCAATGAAGATGGCGACAACAATCGCCGCAAACAAGTTGATGTACTGTTGAATGATATGGAAGAAAAGGAGCTTATCGTGATGGAAGCTACGGCTCAAGGCTTGAAAAAGGCAAGAGAAACTGCGGAATAATTAACGCTGTTTTCGTAAGCCAAGCCAACTGAAAAAAGTGCGACACCTACACAGGCTATCGCACTTTTTAGGTTATTTTTTTATTCTCCACACAAATCATAAAGCTGTTCACATCGGTTTTGAATATCTAAGATTTCTGTTTCGGTTAAACTCCTGCGGTTATGAGTAAGTTGTTGCTCTAAAAAATCACGATAGCCATCAAGTAAGGCATCCCGTAAAAGCTCGGGGGCTTTGCAATGTTCCACACCAAACCATTGCTCATCTTTTTCATCCCAAATCATAACGGTGTATCCTCGCTTAGTGTTCACCACCTCCAAAACACTATCTTTATTTAGGTAATCGTTGAATACTTCTAAAACCTTTTCAAAGGTCATCATTTTATCAGCCCTTTCATATTTTAGGTGCTTATATGTAAGTAGTTTATATACTTATTACGACTATGATAATAAAAGTAAATCATCGTGTAAAGGATACGGATATTGTTTGCGAACAAAAGTGGCAAGCAATGCCGGTGTTAATACACTCGGCCCACAGAGGGAAAAATCCTGACGTGATTTCCCCCTCTGCTTTGCTTGTTGAGGGCAGCGCCCCCAAGCCCCTTTGAACGCAGAATTTCATTCTGCGGCTACGCGTCCGATGGACGCTTATGACCATGACCGGCTTACCGCTGGCCGTGGTCTTTTTCTTGTTCTTTTTTCTGTTCCTCATCCATTTTCAGCAGCCGATCCACATTGGCCTTTGCCGTCAAAAGTTCCCGCATTTCCTCACGGGAACGCCGGTACTCGGCGTAGGTTTTCTTCTTTTCCTCCAGCAGTTTGGCATACTCAGATTGCAGGTCTTTGACCTTGGGCAGCTTCTTCACTCCCATCTCATCAAAGGCATTTTTTGCCGCCTGATGGAGCAGAATTTCTTGCTCATGTTCCTCCCGAAATTTTCGGGAATAACCGGCCTTGCGATAGGCAACATAGGTCTCGCGGGTCTTGGCATAATTAACGATATGGGTACGCAGGACGGCGATCTCTGCCATGCGTTTCTCCGTCGCCTTAATCTGCGCTGACAGCTCATTGTGATGGGCGGTAGCCGCCACCGCTTTTTCTTCCAGCTCTGTATAGTCCAGTAGGTGATGTTCGGTAAGAAAATTCACGGTCTGCGCCATCTGTTTTAAGTTAAAAACCTTGGCCCAGCGTGCATATCCAGCACCTTTCCCGGCCTGCAATTTTGCCTGAATATCCACCAGCAAATTGACCTTGGGTGGCTCCGGCTGCACGGTGGATTTCTTGCGGGGCGTGTGCTGCTTTTCTCCAGCCAGCACCGCACGGATTTCTGTTTCGCTGTACCCGGCTCCCAGCTTGTCATCCATACGGGCTACATTCTTCCAGCCGGGAGCTTTAAGGCGGATTGCTTTCCCGCGCCGAGATACCTCGCAGCCCATCTCGGAAAGCAGTTGCAGAAGTGTGTCAAAGTCTGCTGGCTTTTGCTCCAGCGCCCGGTCAATCATCACCCGTAGCTGTTCCCGATGGGAGGGCTTGGCTTGTTCGCCCAGCCACTTGTTGTAGCTTTTTCCGTGGGGCTTGGGGTTCTCCACAATGGATAGTCCGTTCTCGATACAAATGGTGTCACTTAAACGTCGAACAGCTCTGGTGCTTCCCCAAAAGTTACGGAACTTCCGGTCACAATCCATATTGACCGCCGACCAGATGATGTGATTATGAATATGCGATTTGTCGATGTGGGTGCAGACCACAAAGGAATGATTGCCTTTGGTGAACCGCCTGGCAAATTCTATGCCCAGCCGGTTGGCTTCCTCCGGTGTGATCTCTCCGGGCCTGAACGACTGGCGCACATGGTAGGCGATCACATCATCTGTACCGCGCACTCGTCCGGTGGCGGCAATATACTGCCGCTTTGCCAACAGAAACTCTGCATCAGCAGTGCGGCTGTCACATCCATAGCTGGTAATCAATTTTCCGTTGTCGGTCTTTTGGGGATTTGCCACATAGTCAATAATATCGCTGATGGCACGGCTCTCAGTCCGACCCTTGCCGATATGCAGCGGCATGATGCGTGTGGTTGCCATAAGGGAGACCTCCTTTCCAAAAAAGAAACGGCCTGCATGGTGCAGACCGCTTTTGTTATTCTATTAAATCGTCCTCATCGAGAAAATCAAAATTGTCCTCGATGTCCTCTAACCGCTTCGGAGGAAACCTCATCTCGTATTGTTCTTTTGCCAGCGCACGAACTTCCCGGCGCTTATCTTTCATTCGGTTCTTCAGCCAGGAAATCTGCTCCTTTGATAATCTCCATGGGAGATTCAGCAAGCGGTTTATTGTCATTTGCTCCGCTTGCTTCTCCGGCGGCAAAGAAGCACAGGATTTACAGACGTGCGCCGCATGACCTTTGCCGGAAAATTTTTCATTAGCCTTATATTCTCCGCAGACTTTACAATAATGGCCGTGCTTCTTCATAGGCTCGATTCCTTTTCACTGAGAGCGTATAAACTGCGCACCGCCCCCATGATGATGTTCCACTCCAGATCTGCCGCATAGGAAAATTTTTTGCGGTACGATTCCCAAAGTTTCTGCATAACCGAGCTGTTCTCCACTTCCTCAAAAACTTCGGCAGCTTCTGCAAGATGTCGTTCTGTCCCGCGTTTGTGAGCAGTGGCCCGCAGCGCATCATGGAGAATCTGAGGGTCCAATGTATTCCCATGCAGCTGTTCCAGAATATAAATGTCATAGAAATCTCTCATGCGGGTGTTGGTGGTAGTTCTGGTAATGATCGTTTCCAGCTTTTCGGCCAGAACCGTTTCCAGATTGTACGCCCAAATATCAATGGAGCGATCTTCCAGCATCAGCTTGAAAGAGTAGCGGATCTCCCTGGGGGTAATGGCATCCCCTGTGGAAATGTCAATCTTCAAAGGCGTCACCACACCGTCAAAGGTTGTAGTCATATTTACGCGAATCCCCGGATATTCCGCCTCATCCATAATCTCCGAAATACTTTTCAGCTGGAATTTGACGCCATCATCAAGCGGGACACTCACAATAGCGGAAATCAAATTCTCTATGTCCTCCACATTGACATTGGCTCCTTTTACAGTAGCGTCCAAATCCATCGTGGAACGGGCATCCAGACCAACCATAGCCGCTACCAGCATACCGCCTTTCAGAATAAATTTGTCACGATATTCAGAAAGGGAGATACGCTCCAGAAAACGCTCCATCATGTAGTTCCGCATCAAGAGCTGGGCGTCCGCAGATTTTTTTCTGGAAAGATTGCGGATCAGATCCTTCAACTGCCTTGCTGTTTTTATCATAAAAGCACCTCCAAATACTGCCGCAGAATTTTTTCTACCCGGAACATACCGGCATACCGCATCAATGTCCGCAGGTCTTTGTCTTTTCTTCTGGCATACATCTTTAATGCCCCTTGAAAAGTCTGCATCTCCATGTTGTTCCTGCTGCGGAGCAGGTCGCAGATGGTGCGCTCCAGGTCATAGACAGGAACTGTATGCCCAAATGGTGTCTGAGCCGTTGTCAGGCCCACCCCATGCAGTTCCGCCTTAATGGTGAATACCTGTACGCCCTCTGCTTTCAGCTTGGAGGGATTATATCCGGTCTTGACTGTGACCGTATATTCCAGCGGCTCGCGGTCTGTCAGATCGTGAAAAAATAAAGCTGTCTCATGGGAAAACACTGCCTGTTCGACCCGCAGATGAAGTAAGTACATGGCATCGACCCAGGCATCCTTGGAAAGATAAATTCCATGCGCGACCCGCTCCAATTCCCGTGAGTGCACATAATCATAAAAAACAGGCTTAGAAATACCAGCAGATACTACTTGAGCTGTTCGCAGCATCCCATCCTGTGTTTCCAGCAGCTGATCCAGCTGTTCAAATTGTCCCACCGTACCACTTCCTTTCACACTAATATTATAAGCAATATTAGTTCAAAAGTAAAGTGATGAAAATTCGGCATAATTTTACCGACAGCTTAACGTTCAACAGTTTTGGAAATATGAAGTGGCAGCAAAATAGACAACCTCAGCTGCCCATTTCATCACGATATGAAATAATCTGCTTCTTTTTCTGTTTGGCACACCGTAACGTTGTGGCTGCTCCGCCCCAATCATGGAGAACATAGGCCACCACTACATCGGCGGACTCTACCATCCAGCGATTTCTATGAGAAATCGAAAAACGGCGCGGTACGTTTTCCAGCGGTGGATACACGGTACTGTCATAGCCAGAAACATCCCGGCCAGTGTTCAAATATGCCAATACAAGAACCAGCTCGATTTGCGGATACTTTTTCTTTTGTTCCCGTAAAATAGACGCTGCTAAACTGTCGAACTCTCCATATCCTCCAAGATAAAAAGTTGTTGCTCCTTGCTCAATTAGGTCTTGTGTTACATTGCGAAGCCAATTCGCAATATTGTCTGCCTTTGTGATTTGCGAATGGCCACAAAAAGTTACGTTCATACGATGGCACCCCTATTACCATCATACTGCAAATAGCTCTATTAGTACAGGTACAGGGACCAATTTTAGCAAAACTGCCCATATACTAAATATAGTACAGTCACAGGGGCGGTGTATAGAATGAAGCTAAACGAGGCGGTAAGCAAACGTCTGTTAGAATTACTAGATGAAAGAAAAATGACACAATATCAACTGTATATGAAAAGCGGTGTTCCCAAGTCTACGATTGGAAATGTCATCAACTGCTCGTATGATTCGGTTAAGCTACGGATCATTCATGAGATGTGCCAAGGAATGGGGATTGGGATAGATACCTTTTTTGCATCGCCGCTTTTTCAAGAAGATAACCTAGAACCATAAAACCTCCGACGAAATTCGTCGGAGGTTTTCATATTATCCATAAACCAAATCTTGAATGATAAACTTCAAGTCCTGTACCTTGCCCAGTAGCCAGATTGCAGCCATTGGCAAACCATAGGGACTAATGAGAAATGCTATCACCAGCAGGATAATGCCGTTTTGCAAGGAGTAAGTAATCAGAACTGCCACACCCAGCAGGGCAACCACCATGCTGATAAGCCCCAGCACCAAACCGGAGACATAGACAATCCCCACACAAATCCAGACGAACAGGGTCAGCGACAGAATCACCGGAGCCATTAAAATCTTCAACGGCAGTTTCAGAATGAACCAGATCGCCCTCATTTTTCTTCCTCCTTCCATCGTTCCCGAAAGCTCTGACAGAGAATTTCTGCCTGTCTTTCATCTTCTTCCGTCACTTCTCGGCATCCTTTGGTTAGCCGCAGTTCCTCATAGCTGCGATAATCAGATAACAGCACCTCGAATAGTTCGTCCGGTGTCCGGCTGAGAAGTCCATCCACACAGTAGCGGGAATCTCCATTCCATGTGACGCGGAGATAACCTTCTCGACAAGGGAGGACTTCTTCCTCTAGATCACAGTCCAAATACTCACGAAAAATCTCCAACACCTTCTCAAAGGTTTTCATCTATTCTCAACTCCTTTGCGGCAATCTGTTTTCTACCCATATTATCCTTCCAACATTTCAAAAAGACAAGGATATGGGCAAAAGAAAAAACGGAGGAAGGCGCGGCGAAAAGAACGCCGTTCCTCCCTCCGCAGTTGGGGCATATATCCCTGTTACGAAAGCCTGGAAAGCTGGGTTAGGATTTCTTTCACGCCCTCCCATAACTGCTCCTGCCGTTGGGCTATATCCTCCAGGTCAGCATCATAAATCCGCCCCGTTTCATGTACCCGTCGGGTGAGCTGGTTCAGGTTATTGCTGCTTCGGCGCAACAGGGATACCAGTTCCTTCAGCTCCGGCAAGTCCAGCTGTACCACATAGCCGTCCACAGCCATCTTCCGCAGATAGGCGCTCAGGTTTTTTGTTCCGAACTGTGCCATTTTCTGCTGGATCGCTTCCATCTCCGCATCGGAAACCCAAAACAGGACCGGCACATCCCGTTTACGCTTTTTGGCGCTCATCGTTCCGGCTCCTGTTTCTTCGATAAAGCAGGCTTGTGGGTGGTAGGCTCCTGTTTGAGCTTTTGCAAGACAGAGCCTTTCTCCGGTTCCTGAAGCGTTTTTCGTGCCTGCCGTGTAAACAGATCGGTCAGACCAAGATTGACCTCATCCACAACCAGATAAGCACAGTGGCGCGAAGTGCCGCTGTCCTCCGGCATGGGAATGGTCTTTGCCCAGGCTTTGTTGTCACGGGAAACGCGACCGTCGCTGTCCTTATGCTGGATGGTGTTGGCAAGGATGAACTGTACTCGTTCCGACCCGAACTTTTCCAGCACCGCCTTAACCGCAGACTCCGTATCCAGTCGGTTATCCGCATAGTGGGCGCTGATGGCGTGTTCAATGGCCTCTTTACAGTCAAAGTTTGCCTGATAAGAGCGGTTATATTGTGC
The DNA here is from genome assembly GCA_018223415.1 of Eubacteriaceae bacterium Marseille-Q4139. Lineage (NCBI taxonomy): Bacteria > Bacillati > Bacillota > Clostridia > Eubacteriales > Eubacteriaceae > Eubacteriaceae bacterium Marseille-Q4139. The sequence goes on from JAGTTQ010000001.1 coordinate 1,125,134, forward strand.
CATCTCCCCATGCTGGGACGCATAGGCGGCAGAATGGAGATAGAGAGGGATGGACCGCTGTTCTTCCAAAACCTTACACACATCATCCGCTCGGTTTTCAATGCTGTCCCGGATCACATCCATGTAGCCGGTCTCCAGCTTCTCAAAGTGACGGTACACATCGGCCAGCGGTGTAGGCGAATCCAAAAGCGCCTGGGCCTGGGCATCGGTCAGCTCCAAGTCCTCCATCGCCATCACAATGTCCTCCCGGACGGTGTACTCATAGGTATGGTGCAGGATTTCCTCCGGGGGCTGGCTTTTCAGCCAGTCCCGGTATTTGTCCTGTTCAGCGGCCATCTTCTCATAAAGGGCCGTATTCAGATCGTTGGTATTCATGTTATCGCACCTCCTCATGTTGTTTCGGTTTCTTTTCAGGGCTACGGGGTGGCACCGGGCGCTTCAAGCTGTCCAGCACCGAAGGCCGTGCGCTCTTGGCAACCACAGTTTCCGGCTGGGCATGGCCCTTGCCGTCAATGTTCAGCAGCGTGTCCAGTTCCACCAGACGGGCGGACTTGACTCGCAGATCATCCTCAAAGGGAAACGGCTTTCCGATTTCCTCTTTGGCTGCGGCCTGCTGTTGGTAAAGGTTGTCCAGCTGGTTTTTCACGGCTTCCAAACGCTGAGGCATTTGAGCCAGTGCATTGTCGATACGGGTGAGGTTTCCGCGCGGGTCTGTGCCGAGGCTTGCCCGGTGGGTCATCTGGCCTTTCAACAGGAGCGTATATTCCTGTTTCCAAGCGGAAAACTCCACGGACATAGTAAAGCCCCGATAGCTGCCGATCTGCACCGGTTCGGAGCCTTTGACCTCCTTACAGGCGTCTAGCAAGGCTGCACCGGCGTTTTCTTTGTCAGTCAGCACATCGCCCCGGATCTCCATTCCAGCAAAGCCATCCTCCGGGTGAGGATGGGCGGCCAGGGTCTCCAGATCCGCTTCAAAGCCTTTAATAAACCCCTTGTTAGTTTCGATTTCCTGGGGGAAGTATTTGAGCAACTGATCCTCCAGGCGGTACTGCTTGCTCTGATGGTCAGCTTTCATCAGCTTCAGACGCGCAACCTCCACATCCAAATCCATGCGCTCCTTGATACGGGGGTCTCCGGCGCACAGGGCCTTGATCTCGGCAAAGGACAGCGCCGTTTCGTCCACATCATCGCAGGAGCGGACCGGGCTTTTGCTGGTCATGATTTGCGAAATGAATTTCTGTTTGTTCTCCACCGTCTGCCACAGGTAGGCATCGAAAGTTCCCTCGGTAACATAGCGGTACACATGGACCAGCGGATTCTGGTTGCCCTGGCGCTCGATACGGCCCTTGCGCTGGGCAAGGTCTCCCGGACGCCACGGACAATCCAGGTCATGGAGCGCCACAAGCCGGTCCTGCACATTGGTGCCAGCGCCCATTTTGGAGGTGCTGCCCAGCAGGACGCGCACCTGCCCAGTGCGAACCTTGGAAAACAGTTCTTTCTTCTGCACCTCGGTCTTGGCTTCGTGGATAAAAGCAATCTGCTCGGCGGGCATTCCCTGGGCGATGAGCTTCTGGCGGATGTCCTCATAGATGGTAAAGGCAGGCTCAGGCTCATCCAACGGCACAGCCTGTTCCAGCGCATGAAGTGTGGGATTATCCAGCTGTTTGGCTGCCTTTTTGGAGGGGGCTGCCTGGGGCGTGGAAATGTCGCAGAATACCAGCTGGGTCAGCTTGTCAGCCTCGCCGTCCCGCCAGATCTGCATGATATTACCCACACACTGATTGACCTTGGTGCCGGGTTCATCCGGCAGCAGCTGGTTGATGATACGCTGGTCCAGACCCAGCTTGCGGCCATCGCCGGTAATCTTGAGCATATTGTCCTCTGAGGGGTCAACGCTGCCGCTGTGTACCCTGGAGGCGCGCTCGGAGAGAACCTGCACCATCTCTTTTTGGTGTTCAGTAGGCTGGGCCACGATGTTGTGGTATTCCACCTCCGGGGTGGGCAAGTTCAGCTGATCGGCGGTTTTGATGTCGGCAACTTCACGGAACAAGTTCATCAGCTCCGGGAGGTTGAAAAACTTGCTGAATCTCGTTCTTGCCCGGTAGCCGGTGCCTTCCGGTGCCAGCTCCAGCGCCGTGACGGTTTCTCCGAAGCGGCTGGCCCAGCAGTCGAAGTGGGTCATGTTCAGCTCTTGCAGGCGGTCATACTGGAGATACCGCTGCATGGTGTAAAGTTCGGTCATGCTGTTCGATACGGGGGTGCCAGTGGCGAAAATCACACCACGGTTTCCGGTCAGTTCATCCATATAGCGACACTTTGCAAACATATCGCTGGACTTTTGGGCATCGCTTGTGGAGAGACCTGCCACATTCCGCATCTTGGTGTATAAAAACAGGTTTTTATAGTTATGCGCCTCATCGACGAACAGGCGGTCCACACCCAACTGCTCGAATGTTACCACATCGTCCTTGCGGCTCTCGGCCTGCAATTTCTCCAGCCGGGCTTCCAGGGACTTCTTGGTGCGTTCCAACTGCTTGACCGTGAAACGCTCACCGCCGCTGTACTTCACCTCGGCAATGCCCTCGGTGATCTCGTCGATCTGCTCCTGAAGGAGCCGTTCCTGACGCTCTCGGCTGATGGGGATTTTCTCAAACTGGCTGTGTCCCATGATGATGGCGTCATAATCGCCGGTGGCAATGCGGGCGCAGAACTTCTTGCGGTTGTGGGTCTCAAAGTCCTTTTTGGTGGTGACAAGAATGTTGGCGGAAGGATAGAGCCGCAGAAACTCCGACGCCCATTGTTCGGTCAGATGGTTCGGCACCACAAAGAGGGATTTCTGACACAAGCCCAGGCGCTTACTCTCCATGGCGGCAGCCACCATTTCAAAGGTTTTGCCAGCGCCTACCTCGTGTGCCAGCAGCGTATTGCCGCCGTACAGCACATGAGCGATAGCGTTTTTCTGGTGTTCCCGCAAGGTGATGGCCGGGTTCATACCACCGAAAGTAATGTGTCCGCCGTCGTATTCACGGGGACGGGTGGAGTTCATTTCCTCATTGTACTGGCGGACCAGAGCTTGGCGGCGGTCCGGGTCTTTCCAAATCCAGTCTTTGAAAGCGTCCCGGATCGCTTGCTGCTTTTGGGCGGCCAGGGTGGTCTCTTTGGCATTCAACACCCGGCGCTCTTTGCCGTCTGCATCCTCTATGGTGTCGTAGATACGGACATCCCGCAGGTTCAGGCTGTCCTCCAGAATCTTGTAGGCATTGGCACGGCTGGTTCCGTAGGTGGTATAGGCTGCCACATTGTTCTGGCTTACAGAGCTTTTGCCGGTGATCTGCCACTCAGCGGTGAAAGAAGAATAGTTGACCTCGATATTGCGCTGGAGATAAAACGGCGTGTCGAAGGTCTCATACATAAACTGCTGGATGTACTCTTTGTCGATCCAGGTAGCGCCCAGGCGCACCTCAATCTCCGACGCATCCAGGTCTTTGGGCTGGGCAGCGGTAAGGGCCTCCACATTGACTGCAAAGGAAGGGTCCTGCTGTGCGGCCCGCTGTGCCTGACGCAGCTTGCGCCGCACATTGCCGGACAGGTATTCGTCGGCTGTTACATAATGGGGAGTGCCGTCTTTCTCCAACTGCCCAGGTACACGGAAGATCACGCCTTTTAGCTCGGCGGCCAGTTCGTCGCCGGTCTTGCCGGTCAACTCCGCCATATACGCCATATCGACAAAGGCTTTTTCGGAAATTGATACGGCCAGAGCTTCACTTGCGGTATCCACAGTGTCCACCGCCTTGTGGGGCTTGATGGTGCGCTTGGTGAACATATCCGCCTTGCGCTCCAGCTTGCCGTCCTCGTCAATGACTTCCAGCGCGCAGAGCAGATAGTAGCTGGAATCATCAGCAAAGGCCAGCCGGTTCGCCCGGTCATTGATAAGACCATATTTTGCAGAGAAGCTGTCATAGAGCCGGTTCAGTTCGGCCTGTTTGTCCTGGATGGCGCTGTCCGGTGTGGCGGCGTCCATTTGCAGATCAATGAGCTGCTGGACACATTCTCGCAGACCCACCAGTCCTTTCACACGGGCTTCGGCGGTGGCATTCAGGTCAGGCCGTACCATACAGCTGTTTTCACGGTAATACACATCGCCGTCCACAACGGTGTAGGAGTAATTTTTCACATTGGGGTCAGCAGGGATAGAAGTGTCGATGGCTTCGCCCTCGCCCAGCTCCGGCAGCTCGGCCTCCTGGTAGGTGCCGCGAATGTACTTCACGGCATCATGCAGCTGATCGGCAAGCTCCAGCCCCTCGATGGGGTTCACGGTGTAGTCCATGCCGTGGGCGGTGCTTTCCGGTTCCTGTCGGCCCAGCACCATTTCCGGGTGGTCCAGGAAATAGCGGTTGATGGCAAAGCCGTCCTCGGTCTGCCCGGTCTGCGTCCACTCCGGCACGATGTCCAACGGACGGTCACGCTTTTGCAGGAAGATGATGTCCGAAACGACCTCGGCACCTGCGTTCTTTTTGAAAGCGTCATTGGGCAGACGGATGGCCCCCAGCAGTTCGGCGCGCTGAGCAAGATACCGGCGCACGGTGGAATCCTTGGCGTCCATCGTGTAGCGGCTGGTGACAAAGGCCACCACGCCACCGGGACGAACCTGATCCAGAGCCTTGGCGAAAAAGTAGTTGTGAATGCTGAAATTCAGCTTGTCATAGGCTTTATCCCGAACCTGATACTGGCCAAACGGTACATTACCCACCGCCAGATCGTAGAAATCCCGCCTGTCGGTGGTCTCAAACCCTGCCACGGTGATGTCGGCCTTGGGGTAGAGCTGCTGGGCAATACGCCCGCTGATGGAATCCAGCTCCACGCCGTAAAGACGGCTGTTTCGCATTTCCTCCGGCAGCATACCGAAGAAATTGCCTACACCACAGGACGGCTCCAGGATGTTGCCGGTCTCAAATCCCATGCGGCCCACAGCCTCGTAAATCGCTTTGATGACCGTAGGGCTGGTGTAGTGCGCGTTGAGGGTGGAACCTCTGGCAGCAGCGTATTCCTCCGGGGTCAGCAGTTCCTTCAGCTGGGCATATTCCTTGCTCCAGCTTTCCTTGTCGGGGTCAAAGGCATCGGCAAGGCCGCCCCAGCCCACATACCGGGAAAGGATTTTCTGCTGTTCCGGCGTTGCCTGCTCGGTGGTTTCCTCCAGGTATTTCAGCAGCTTGATTGCCTCGACATTGGCCTGGAACTTAGCCTTGGGACCGCCTTCGCCCAGGTGATCGTCAGTGATACGGAAATTCTCGGCGGTGCGACGCAGATTGGCCTTGTATTCCTCATAAGAGGCTTCCTCGGCAGCTTTGACATTGGGGAAGGTCTGCCACTCGCCGTTTACCTGAATGGAAACGGGGTGTTCGTCCAGTACCTCATCCAGAGTCTTTTCCGGCTCGACAGCAGGCGTGGGCGGCTCCGGCTCATTGGTTCGCAGGGTCTGAACAACCACATCATAGGGCAGATTGTTCTTATCGCCCGGATAGACAGCCACAGTCTCGGCTTGGAAGGCCGGGGTTTCGGCAGCCGGTTCGGGGCGTTCCTGCTCAAAACCGTCCAACTGACGGGCATACATCCCGCGCAGCAAAGGCGCAACCTCGCTCCACTGGAAGAACAGCATGGCCAGACGCTTTTCATCTGCATCCAGCACTTCCAGCTCGATACCTTCCGGCATCGTGCGGTAATCGGCGGTCTCGCCGGTCTCCAGCTCCATCGTTTCCACGATGTTGGGATAGGCCCGGCTCAGCCACAAGGCTACCTCCTGGTTACTCTTGCCGTTGCGAAGAAGCTCGGAAAGCTCCGCCTTGTCCGCCTCACCAATCAGGCCATGGGCCAGCACATCCCGAAGGTCCTGGTCCACCGTATCCAGATTTGCAGGCAGGAATTCGGTATAGAAGTCGTTGCGGTTATCCTCCCGCAAAAGCTGCTCAAACCGTTCCCGGCTCTCAGCCCGGTAGATGGGATAGCTCATGCCGGTGGGCAGCAGCTGCACCGTGTCATCCCGCAGCTCTGTGATCTGATGGGGCCGGTCATCCAGATAGACAATATCACCCACATTGTAAGGAGGAACCGCTGGATCGTAGGAGGTTCGCTCCCGGAGTGTGCCACGAGCCGCAGCGTATTCCTCATCTGAAACCAGAACACGCAAATTATGGGGAGAAGGCTGTTCCGGCTCATCTGCCGGGACGCTCTCTCTGGATATGGCCTCCACATCCGCCATAACACGCTGGATGAATGGGTCATTATCCAGTTTTTCCTCATCCACCAGTTCACCATTCACAATGCCGCGCTCGGCCAAAGCCTCCCGAATGGCGATGGGGTCGATGTTGTCGAACCGGTCCTGTTCCGCTTCGGTGTAGAACCGGTCCTCCTTGATAAGCTGAGCGATCCGGCGCTGTACCTTGGGCCAGGGCAGCACCGTTCCTTCGGGGCTTTCCGGGCGAACCGAAAACGGGGTTTTGCCATCGCCGCCGTCAAACTCATGGGCCAGCCATGCAGCGGTATCTTTTTCCCGCCCATGTTTCTCCATGTAACGGACAACGGCGTGTTTACTTTCGATTTTGCCGTTCCAGTCCTGGATAGCCTTGTCGATGTCATTGTCCGTGAGAGGGTGCAGCAGCTCATGGAGCTTGGGATAGGTCTCGTCGATGATTTCTCGATGAAGGCGCTGGCGGAACTCCGGTGTGTCGGAATAGAGGCGGAGCAGCTCCATGTTGCCAGATCCCAGGACAGCACGGCGAATAGCGGCATTGCCCTCGATCACGGCGTTCTCATGGTCACTGTGACCGCAGGCATTGCGATATGGCACATCTTCCATAACAGCGGCAAGTACAATGGGCTTGTATTGCTCATGCAGTTCTCGAATCGTAGGGGCTGCGGCTGCTTCGGTCTCCTGAAATACTCTGGTCCCGTCTGCGCCAAACTCCGCTTCCTGGGCATTGATGTGCTGTTCCGCCTCATGGTCGATAGAGGGCATGGAATACTCCTGCCGCTCCCTGCCGCCCTTCGGGACAGCGGAAATGGTCACATCATGCTTATCCCGCAGCTGTTCCACAACCTGCTCCAGCCGGTTTGCCGGAAAGCCGCACATTTCCACACGGCCACCGCCGGGGATAGCGCGGGTCGTGAGATTGAGGTCCAGTTCCGCAGCAGCAGTTTTGGCGTCCTCACCGTACAGCTCAAAAAAATCCCCCATTTGGTAGAGGATTATATCATCCGGGTGGCGCTCCTTGACGCCGTTGTATTCCCACACAGCCGGGTCCGGCTGCTGGGCTTGCAGGGCATCTTCTTCCGCCAGGGCCTTTTCTGCCTGGATTTTGTCATACTCCGCCTGTTCCTGTTCTGTGAGATAGCGTCCCTTCTGGATCAGGTCGGTAATCCGTTTGGCGACTTTCTCCCAGGTGAAATGCACATCCGGGCAGCCGTCTTTTTTGTAGTGCAGACCTTTTCCGTCGTGGCTTTCATCGCTTTTCATTGCACCGGACAGGGCATGGGAGTGACCGCCAATACCATACTTATGTTTGAGAAAATCCACCTTTTCCTTATCCGTATGGGGTTCCTGGAAAAAGGTGAAAACTCGGCCCTTACCGCCCTCAAATCCGCTGCCTCTGGTCATGGCGGCGTCGATCTCGTCCTCAGAGATAAACTGCTTGACCGAAGGTACTTCCGTCAACTGAGAGGTAAAGGTGGTGCGAGGCAAGGACAGATCTTGCAGGTTCTCCCAAATTTCTTTGGGTTTATGGTAGTGGAAGCGCAGCAAATCCCGATCCTGCTGGTAGGCCGTCCAGAAGGCAGCATATTCTTCCGCAAGGTTCTGGCGAAACTCCGGGCTTTTCAGCTGTTCGGTGAGCCATGCAGATTCCTCCGGGAAACCGCGCCCCGGATTGTTGGAAAGGATGGGCAGATACCCAGCTTCTCTGGCTTCCTCGCTGAAATCGTGGTACAGATTCCAGAACTTTTCCGCGAGGAGGGAGCGTTCATAGCCCGCAGCCTCAGCCAGCTCCACATTGGTGGCAAACTGGCCGTCCTGCAAAAGCTGGCCGATACGCTCAGCGGCACTCTCCCAGGAAATGACCTGGGCGGACTTATCGTAACGGGCAGTTTTGCCGTGGGAAAGATGGATTCCATCCTCGGCATACCATGCAGTGATGCTGCCAATCCCGTTGCCGCCATGGTACAGGGTTTTCAGGGTGTCTGCGATCTCGGTGGTGGACTTCTGCTCCTCAAAGGCCGCGACAATGCGCTCTCTCTGGCGATAGGTGTTGCCGCCCAGCCGCAGCACATGGTCGATGTCAGCCTGGGCAAAAGAAAAAGCAGAGGATGTTTTCACATTCTCTGCTTCATCTATGATTCTGATTTGTTCTGCTTCGGAGAGGAAGAAACTCAGCTGTGAATAAGCTCCGCCATCAGAATCTCCTCGGCCTGTGCTTTGCAGGTGTTCATCAGGCCCACCCAGCGCATCGGGTCGCTGGCTTTCAGCTGCTCCGTCGCGCCCGCGTCTTTCGCCAGCTGGGGCATCATCTGCTCCAGACGGCTCTGCGCTGTCTCGTCGATCTCGATGAGGTGCGGGTACAGCTTCTCGGTCAGCAGCAGCTGATTGTAAATCAGGGGCCGGTGTTCCTTCAGGTACGCTTTCCGCATCCTGCCGTACTTGCCCAGGGGCTTCTCCGGCTGTTCGGTCAGCTTCAGGTCGGGAATCTGATAATCTCCGTTCATCGTGTAAGTCAGGCTGTTCTCCATGTGTAACGCTCCTTTCCGCGAGTTGCTCGCGCTCATAGATCTGGATGGTGACGCCGATCTGCCGCAAAACCTGCTGGTTAATCTGGCTGACCGCCGCGCCCAACGCCCCAACCGTGGCCGGGGTATTGAAATCGAAAATCGGCATGAAGTCCTCATGCTGGAAATATTGTTCCGTATCCAGCCCACAGCGAGACATCAGGGCATAGGCGATACTGACGGTGGCGGCGGACTTAAATTGGACTTCGATGTTGTAATCATCGTACTCCGCCAGGAACGAACCGTCAACGATATAGCGGAAATCTCTCTGATGATCGTCCCAATACTCACTCGCCAGCTTTCCGGCTACATCCGTGAGCTGCTGGGCGAGATTGTCACCGGCAACGCCGTAGTTTTGCTCCAGCATGGCCGACACAGGCCCAATGTGCTGTTCTTCCAGCTGCCACAACCAGGGTGTACGGGAATGTTCACGGGTGCCGGTATCGGAAATATCGAACACATAGCGCAGGCGAAGCTTGTCGCCGGAATCGTCCACCAGGGCAATACCCTTGGAGCCACGGCGCACATACCGTCCCATTTTTTCATTCCACAGGTCATACTCGGCGCAGGCGGTGGCATCCGGGCGCTGGGCGTAAATCATCATTTGCTCGTGGAATGGGTATTTATAAAGGCGGGCGGCGGTGGTGAGAAAAGCCGTCCACTCCTTCCAGCTGCCTACAAGCTGGGTCGATACCTGTTCGGCCATCTGCCGGTAAAATTCAGCTTTGGATGGCATGGTTTTCTGTCCTCCCTTCATGTTGAATAGAAATGGGACGGCATATCAGGCCGTCCCATCAGGTCTTTATGTGTGTTTTTTACTCGTCGAAATCTGGGTACAGCTCCAGTTCGGCAAACTCGGTGTCGTTCATAGCTTGGAGTTTACCCAGGGCGCTGTCCGTCAGTTCCCGCAGCTCGGCTTCCTCCGGCGAAAGCTCACCGCGCATCTCCGTCAGAGCGTCGATCAGCCCGGTGCGGCTGCCGGTGTTGTAGATGCAAAGAAGGTTCGTTTCCTCAAAGGTGAAGTTGTTCATATCAAAGCTCCCTTTCCGCGCTCTTTTTTTGCGCTGTCTTTTTGTGTTCCGTCTTGGGCTGGCTTTTCAGCTGCTCCATTACGGACTTTTTCTTTTCCCGTTCCTCTCGATGGACGGCTGCTGCCAAGTCCATAAGAGAAATGGGCTGACCACTGCGGGCCTGTTGTTCCAGCTGGGCCACTGTCGGCTCCTTTGGGCCGTTATTGATGATACCGTCGATCATGCCGTAATCATCTTCCACCGTCATTTCCGCATTTCTCAGCGAATTTTCCGGCAAGAAACCTTGCACCTGGGTGAAACCAACACTGTCGCAGTAATGACAGGATACCTGACCATTCTGCTTGATGGCAACGATGTCACTGACGCTCATAGACGGGCTGTGAAAATCCACCGGCTTTTGCAGATTGAACTGCTCATACAGCCTTTCCAGCTGCTCCATAGTGCTGCCGGAACCGTCCAGAGGGGCGGTATAGATAAGGTCATAGTTACTCCGCTCTACGGACAGATTGTGCGATTGCAGCCAATCCAGATTCATAAAACGCACATTCTGCGGGTCATCCTTGCTCACCTGATAAATAGCAAAACAATTTCCCTCATGGGAAAGAAACGCCTGTTCCCGTTCCAACTGCCGATCCTGTCGTTCCAAAACTTTTTCGTGAAAGTCCGGGCTTTGCTCCCATTCCTCGCGGGACACAGCAAAGATACCGTCATGGGCGTCCAGGTCGGCAGTGTCAAAGGCCATTTCCGGGTTTTCACCCTCCTGGACGATATAAACGGTCAGGTCTCGCTCCATCAGCTCATAGGCTCGCTCTTTGGAGAGGGGCAGAAGGTCACCGTCCAGGTAGCCGCATTTCTCCAGATCATCCTGAGTCAGTGCCGGGTCCGGCATGGGATACTCGTCCAACGCCTGCTCCTGGGCATCCGGCAGCTGGGTGGCGGCAGCTTCTGTGGTCTGCTGGCTGACCTGTTCCTGCATCTGGTGGTAAGCCGCCTCCTGCAAAGTCTCGATCATGGACAGCGGCGCATACTTGATGGACTTGCCGCCCATCCCCAGGTCCTCGCAGATATGGCTAACCGCTGTGGAACGGCCCATATCCGGCCCGTCCAACTGGCCGCCGTCCATCTGCTTCATGGTTGCCACATCGTAGAGCGTGTAGTCCCAGCCGGTGTCGCAGGGCTGAACATGAAGGTAGCTGGTATCATCCAGCACCAACAGGGCCTCCCGGTACTCGGCGCTGGGCTGGACACTTTCGGTATTTTCCGGCTCGGTCAGCTGTTCCGGTTCAGTCATCGGCACCAGCTGATCCAAGCGTCCCATAAGCTCGGCAGCTTTTTGGGTGGTTTCATCCGGTTCATCCTCGTTCACGATATTCTGGAGCCATTCGCGTACACCGCTGGCATCTCCGCTTCGGAGTGTGGCAGTCAGTTCGTGCAGTGCGTCCTCACGGCTATCTGCATTGTTCCGATACTCATAAGGGTCATAATCGAAAGTGAACTGGTCGATGTCTGCTGCCAGCTGCTCGATAGAGTCCTGCTGCGGTTCCGTGGCGGCAGTCAGGTCAATGCCGCGCTCCTTGCAGATTTCCTTGTAGTTGCGCTCGATGTCGTTAATCAGCTCGCAGGAAGTCTTGTTGATGGTCTCCAGACTGGCCCGCAGCTCCTTCAGCTCCTTGTCCTTCGACCAGGAAGCGATGTAGCCAAAACTGTTCTCGCCGGTCTGGATGCCGAAATACTGGCAAACCGCATAAGAAATGCTCTCGGCCTCCACTTCCTCGGTGTTGCGGTTCTTGGCGGCCTGTTTCACCGCCGTCAGATCTTCCTCCACTTCCAACCGCCACTCAAACCGATTCTCGTCCACATAGCGCCAGCCTTCCTCGGCGGCGGCCTGTTCCGCCTCTGCTTCGGTGGCGAAGTCCAGACGGAAGTCATGCTTGGTGCCGCCCTCGCTCACCATCACGATCTTCCAGGTCGGCTCCGCTTCGTACTTTTTGGGGTCGTGGAGCTTACTGTGCGCGGTCTCATGGACAGCGGCGGAAACAGTCTGCACCTCGCTCATGCCTTCCCGGATGGCGATCCGCTGCTGGTCAGAGGAGAAATAGCCGTCCATGTTCTCGGCCATCGGCTCAAACTCGATGGGAACCGGAGCCGAGCGGCGCAGAGCTTCCATGAAAGCCTCATAGTGCGGCACCGTCCCGGACAGGCTGGAGGCCAGCTCTGGCAGGGGCTTTCCGTCCGTCTGGCTCACATCGAACACCTTCACCGGACGGAACATGGGGATTTCAATTTCTTTTTCCTCCATGACCGCCTTGCCATCCGCGTCCAGGATGGGTGCATGAGTATCCGGGTCGCGCTTCATTTCCTCGATCTTCTTTTTGTAGGGCGTGGGGGCAATGATGGTGATACCATGCTCACCCTTTTTCACATGGCGCTCAAACTGATTTTTCCACTTGTTGAACCCGGCCACCAGGGTGGCGTCCGGGCGCTGCATATAGATGAGCATGGTGTTGTTGACGGAGTAGCGGTGGAACTTGGACATGACGGACAGATAGCGCATATACTTCTCGCTCTCAAACAGTTCCTTGATACCCTGTTCAATGCCCGCTGTGATCTCTTGTAACCGTTCTCGATTGGTGGTCTTATCAGCCATGAATTTCACTCTCCTTTCCAATTTGGCTATTTCTGATTGATGTTCGGCAATCCACAGCTTTTGCTCCTCCGGGCTGTTCTCCAGAAAAAAATCCAGCAGATAGCCCACATAGTCCTTTTTCTGGATTGCCTCCATGAATCGGGGATGTGGATTTTCCTCCGGTGTTTTGGGTGTGTAGTCCGTTTCCCACTTGCGGAGCAAATGAAAGTAGTCGGCCAGGACACGAAAGGCATGGTCTCGGTCCTCCTTGAATTTCTGCGCCTCGGATTTCTGGCGGACATGGCGTCGCCGGGGAGGGGCCTGACTGTCATAAGCCAGGCCAAAATCCTGGGCCAGCTTCTCGGCGGCCTCTTTGGGGGACAGATTGTAGAGCCTCGCTGTGAAGTCAATCACATCGCCGGTGGCTCCGCAGCCAAAGCAATAAAAATATTCCTCGTTCAGCTTCATGCTGGGATTTTTGTCATCGTGGAAGGGACAACAGGCCATGCCGCTCCGGTTGACCTCGATTCCGTACATCTGCGCTGCTTCTCGGACGGTGATGGACTGCTTGACAGCCTCAAAGACACTTTCAGCCATGCTTACTCATTGCCTTTCTTGGGGGTGGGCGGCCTGTATCCGGCAGCCTTGGCCAGTTCACTGGCTGCCTTACGGCGCTCGGCGCTGTAAGGTTCCCGGACGGACACACAGCGTTTGGGAACGAGAAAGGTCTGGCGGTCCTTTTTCACAATCTGGTCCGGGTATTTCTCTGCCAGTCGCCGCAGCTTCTCCAGCAGCCGGGGGTCATGGGTATAGACCTCGGCGGTGGCTTCGGCCTGGTTGTAGAGGATGATGGTTTCCTGTTCATAGCGTGAGAGCTTCATCGTTTGCCACCTTTCTGCTGGTCAAACTCCAGCTTGAAGTTGGCGTACTGCCCATCATCCGCCAACACCACAGTGGCATCGTAGGTCTTGCCGGTTTTCTCGGAGTACAAGCCCCTCACATGAGCGCGGCCATCTTTGAGCAGTGCCGTTACGATGGCTTTGGTAGGTTGCTTGTGCTTCATCTCCCACCACTTGTTGTTTTTCCAAATTGCAAATTTGCAAGATTCTGTCTGACAGAAGAAGCCTTTTTGCATTTCTGCAACCTCTCCGCCACAGCGGGGGCATTTGCCCACCACTTCGTGGGAAGGGCTGAACAAATACTCCGTTCCCTTGATAGCTTGATAGGTTCCCACAAGTTCTTTGAGCATGGCACTAATCCCAGCCATGAAATCCTCCGGGGCCAGCTCGCCACGCTCGATCTCACCCAGCCGGTACTCCCACTCAGCAGTCAGAAGGGGCGATTGCAGCTGCTCCGGCAACACGGTGATAAGGGATACCGCGTCATGGGATGGCATGAGCTGCACGGTTTTCTTGCTCTTTTTGCGCTCCAAAAAGCCGGTGGAAACCAGCTTTTCCAGAATCCCGGCGCGGGTGGCCGGGGTCCCCAGGCCCTTGCGCTCGGCATCCTCCGGCATATCGTCCTTCCCGGCAGTCTCCATTGCGGAGAGTAGCGTATCTTCGGTGAAGTGCTTGGGCGGGGTGGTCTTGCCCTCCTTGACGGTAGCACCAGAAAGGGGCAGCGTCTGACCTTCAGACAGCTCAGGCAGAGCCTTGTCCTCGGGTTCTTTGTCCTGCTCCACATTCTTCAGCCCTGCGCGATAGGCAGCGTCCAGCGCCCGCCAGCCGTAATTTTTCACTGTGCGGCCTTTGGCAGTAAACTCCGCTCCGGCGCACTCGACAACAACGGCGGTTTCCGCAAAGGTATAGGGCTGGGCCACGGCGCACAGCAGGCGCAGAGCCACCAACTCCAGCACCGCCTTTTCGCCCACCGGCAGGCCGGACAGGTCCGCGCCCTGGAGGTTGCGGGTAGGGATCACTGCATGATGGTCGGTCACTTTCTTGTCGTTGACAATCTGGGCGGCATTGCAGGCAATCTCCATGCCATTGGAAAAGGGCATCGCCCCGGCAGTGAGCTGGACCAGCTCCGGTAGACTCGCCGCCATATCCGAAGTCAGATAGCGGCTGTCCGTCCGAGGGTAGGTACAGAGCTTCTTTTCATACAAATTTTGCAGGTAGTCCAGGGTTTGCTGGGCGGTGAACCCCAGCAGCCGGTTGGCGTCCCGTTGGAGGGTGGTCAGGTCATAGAGGGCGGGCGGCTTCTCGGATTTGTTTTTGCGCCCCACTTTTTTCACTGTGGCAGCCGCACCTTGGCAGGCCGTTTTCAGCTGTTGGGCGGCAGCCTTGTCTGCCATGCGCTCCCCGGAAACGGTGAAACCGGGCAGCTCCAGTGTGACCGTGTAGAATGGCACCGGCTTGAAGGTGTCGATCTCGGCTTCTCGCTGGACAATGAGGGCCAGCGTCGGGGACATGACACGTCCGATGTTGAGGGTCCGGTGGTACAGCACGGAAAACAGCCGGGTGGCATTGATACCCACCAGCCAGTCCGCTTTGGCGCGGCAGAGGGCCGCATCCCGCAGGCCGTCATAGTCTGCACCGGGGCGCAGGTTTGCAAAGCCCTCCCGGATGGCGGAATCCTCCATTGAGGAAATCCAGAGCCGCTTCATGGGCTTCTGGCAGCCCGCCAGCTCATAGACGCTGCGGAAGATCAGCTCCCCCTCGCGTCCGGCGTCGCAGGCGTTTACCACTTCGGTCACATCCGGGGCGTTCATCAGCTGCTTCAGCACATCAAACTGTTTCTTCTTGTCCTTGCTCACCACCATCTGCCAGGGTTCCGGCAGAATGGGCAGATCGTCATAGCGCCACTTGGCGTAGTCCGGGTTATAAGCGTCGGCGTCGGCCAGACCAGCCAGATGGCCCACACACCAGCTGACCCGCCAGCCGCCGCCCTCCAGATAGCCGTCCTTGCGGGCGGTGGCCCCAATCACGGCGGCCAGACTTTGGGCAACGGACGGTTTCTCAGCGATCACCAGCTTCATGGTTTTTCATCCTCCTTTCCCGCAGCCATGCGGTCAGCTGCCGGTGGCAGAATCCCACGCAGGGCTGACCGTCACGGTAATTTCCGCAGCCATAACAGGGGTGGCCGGGAGATAAAGTAGGAGGACGGGAAGTTTCCTTCCCGCCCTCCGGCCTGCGTGTCATCATGCGTTCATAGGGGCTGTCGGTGAAGCGGGTCAAACCGTCTTGTCCTCGCTTTCCTCGTCGCCGCCCCCGTCAGCGTCCGGCTCGTCAGATTCCTCGGTCTCCCAGGAGTCCTCGTCCTCCTGATCGGTATCATCCTCGCCGTAGTCATAATCGTCCAAATTGTCGTTGCCCTTGGTCTTGGGTCTGCTTTTTACCAGCTTAAAGTAGGCAAAAGCGCCGCCGCCACCCATCAGAGCCAGCACCGCCAAAAGAATGGCCGGATTCAGTCCTGCGGGTTTCTGCGCCGGTTCTTCCGGTTCCGGGGTTTCTTCCGGGGTCTCCGGTTCCGGCTCCTTACCCGTGCAGGCGCTCATATTGGTGGCACACACCGGGCAGGCCGTATTCACCGCACCGGCCACACATTTCTCCGTACAGGTACAGGTGGCGGGCTGCTCCTGGGTGGTCTGACCGTCCTCCATCAGCGCCATCAGGTCCGCCTCGTCCACCTGGTTTAAGAAGTGGACAGCGGTTTCCTTGTCCTCGTTGGCCCGGTCAATGAGGATGTAGAAGTAGTTGCCTGCCTTGGTGGTGACGGTGATGAGCTGCTTGTTGTCGCCGAAATCATCCACCAGGGCGGCGTTGCCATCCGGGGTCAGGGCCGGACTGTCCTCGGTTTCCTCCACGACCACATTGCTGTCGTTGGTGGCATCCTCCGCCGGAAGTTCTTCCGTTCCCTGGGCAAAGGCAGTCACGGAAAGGCCCATCATCAGCACCAGGGCGGCGCAGAGGGCCGAAAGGGTTTTGAAAATTTTCTTATTCTTCATGGTCGGTATCCTCCTGTTCGTTGTAGTTGGCGGAGGCAGCGGCCATGCCAGGGACCGTACCACCGGAGAGCATGGCGTTCAGCTGCTCCGGGGTCAGCCGCAGGGCGCGCACCATCTGAACGATTTCCAGGTTCTCCGCCTCGGTTTTCTGCGCCTCCAGGGTTTTCAGCTTGTCCTGGTACTCCGCGATCTTCTCGCGGACCTTGGCAATCTCCTGGTCAATGCGCTGGATTTTGTTCTTAGCCATTTCAATCACTCCTTTTCTCATAAATCGGCCTTACCAGTTCATCAGGCCGTAGCCCTTGATGCACTCGTAGGACAGGGAATAACTCTTGATCTTGCAGGCGTCGCCAGAATTGCCCTCCACGGTGTAGACCCGGCTGCCGTCTGTGCCGACCACAAGGCCCACATGGTCGGCGCTGCCATCCAGGTCCCAGTCAAAGAAGATGGCGTCGCCGGGGGCGATATTGGCGTAATCACGCCCGCCCCATTGTCCGTGAGACTGGAACCACGGAATACCCTGGGACTGGCAGGCGGCAAAGCGCGGCTCGGACAGCCCCATCTGGCCGTAGCACCAGGACACGAAGCAGGCGCACCATTCCACACGGGAATTGAAGCCGTACCAGCTCCAGTAGGGCTGACCGCCCACATTGCCCACCTGACTTTTGGCTATGTCCACCACGGCCTGATTGCCGGGGCGGGTGCCGTTGACGAATACCACGCCGGTCAGGTCCTCGGAGTTGCTCGTATCCGGGGAGCCGCCGCCGAAGATCAGCGGCTTGTTGCCCAGCGTCTGCCGGTACACCTGGTACATTTCCAGCTGTTCCGGGGTTAGCAGCTCCGAAGCCACGGAAGATATGGGCTTGCTGGTGAGCTTCACATTCAGAATGTAATACTCATACGGGACTTCCTCGGTGGTCGTCTCGCCGGTCACGGGGTCCGTGGAAGTTTCGGTGCGGTATCGTATCTCCACTTCCTCGGTAAGCGTCAGTTCATACTGTGCGTCGAACACGCGCTCCAGCTCGGCCTGGGCGCTCTGCCGGGTATAGCCTTGCAGCACGGCGGACAGGTAGGCTGCCAGCTCATGGGGGTCATGCCCGATCATATCCAGGTCATAGCGGTACTCGTCATACCCCGGATGGCTGCTTTCGATGTTGTCGATCTCGGCTTGCAGCGCCGTTTCTTTGGCAGCGTAGTCGGCCTCCACCGCCACCAGCTCAGGATCATCCGACGGGTAGGTGGTGCCGGACACCACGGAACCGATACTCTGCGCCATCATGGAGCAGGAGGACATGGTGTTGAGCAGCATACAGACCAGCAGGAAGATCGCACCCGCAATCAAAAAGCCCTTTTTGTGGCGCATGACAAACGCGCCCGCTTGCTGGGCTTTCTCCTTGACCGCCTTGGCCGCCATGCCGGTGGCCTCCGCAGTCTTGGCGGTGTTCCCGACAGCTTGACCGGCGCGCTTGGCGGCAGCGTATTCCTTTTTGATGGCCTGTTTCTGCTGCCAGCGGGAGATGGGGTTGCTGGCAAGCTGGGGATTTTCCCGCAGGGACTTCTGATACAAGGCGTTCACATTGGCCTTCTCCAGCTTCTGCTCGGCCTGGGCCGCCTTGCGGTAGGGCTTCAACTTGTGGCTGCGGTAGCCTTCCCGTGCAAGCCTAACGCCGGTCTCGGCAGCCTCCTCGGACTTGTGGGCGCTCTCCACGCCCACATTGTCCTGTTCGGTCTCCCGGATTTCCTTGTGGAGCTTCCCCAGAGCGGCATTGGCGGGGGTATCCCGCACCGCATGGGACAATTTGGAGGGCGGCTTCTTCTTGTCCTCCAGCACCAGCTTGGTGGTCACTTTGCCGGTCTCCGGGTCCACCGTCTTTTGCCGGACCTGCTTTTTGGGGATTTTGGCCTGCGCCTTGTCTGCTTTGGCGGCGGCCTTGTCCGCCTTACGGATGGGCTTCTCCAGAGCCGGGTCAGCCCGTTCCTCGTCCGTAAAGCGCAGGCGCGGTTCCTTATTCAAACCATTCCCCCAACATGAGGGAGGCCGTCATGTAGCGCAGCTCCACATAGACGGCCAGCCCCACAGGGTCACGGGAGGGGTGCTGAAGCAGATGGGCGTAGATCTGCGCCACCACATTGGCCAGCAGCTCGGACTGCCCGCCCTCGAAGATGACGATGGCCGGGACGCCGTTCATGGCGCACCAGATTTCCGTCAGGCGCAGCAGGCCCGCTTCGCCGTCCTCGTTCAGCTCCGCAGCCTGATCCGCCGCCGTGCGGGTCTCGCTGACGGCATCGGCCAGCTCGGTGAGCAGCTGGGTGCGCTCACCCTCCAGGGCATCGTCAAAAAACATCATGGTATTCAGTTCGGTGTTGGGTTTCATGGTCATTCATCCTCCTTTTTCAGTTCCTGGGGTTTGGTGGTCATAATGCGGTACAGCTCGGTGTTCTTGGGGAAATGGTCCACGAAAGGCAGGATCGTGGAGCCATAGAACAGCAGGCCCTCGCCCTCGCTGGAGTGGGTCACATAGGAAAGCTGGTGAGGGGAAATGCCCAGCTGCTTGGCGAGAATCTGCCGGTCCCCGCCCGCCTGGTTGAGCATATACACGAAGTCGGAGTTCTCAAAGATGTTCTCCACCTCGCGGGAAGAAAGCAAGTCTTTGACATTCTGCGTGATGCCGGTGGGGATGCCGCCCCATTTTCTGAACCGCTTCCAAATCTCCACCGTGTAGGCGGCGGTCTGTTCCTCTTTCAGCAGCAGGTGCATCTCGTCGATGTAGTAACGGGTGGATTTGTGGGCAGCACGGTTGATGGTAACGCGGTTCCACACTTGGTCCTGGACCACCAGCATACCGATCTTTTTCAGCTGCTTGCCCAGCTCCTTGATGTCGTAGCAGACGATACGGTTGTTGATGTCCACATTGCTCTGATGGTTAAACACATTGAGGGAGCCGGTCACATAGATTTCCAGCGCCGTGGCGATGTACTGCGCCTCTTTCTCGTCCTGCGCCCGCAGCAGGTTGTAGAGGTCCTCCAGGATGGGCATATTCTCCGGGCGGGGGTCATTGAGATAGTCCTGATACACCAGCCGCACACAGCGGTCAATGATGGTTTTCTGAACCGGCTGCAAGCCCTCTTTGCCGCCTACGATCAGCTCGCACAGAGACAGGATGAAGTCGGACTTGAGAGACAGCGGACTTTCATCGTCCGAGTAGTCCAGGTTCAAATCCATAGGGTTAATGTAATTGCTGCTGGTGGGCGAAATCTTGATGACCTGCCCATGCAGGCGCTCCACCAAGGGCGCGTACTCGGCCTCCGGGTCGCAGATAATGATGTCATCATTGGTGAGCAGGAAACAGTTGGCGATCTCGCGCTTGGCGCTGAAGGACTTGCCGGAACCAGGGGTGCCGAGAATCAGTCCATTGGGGTTTTTCAGCAGCTTGCGGTCCACCATGATGAGGTTGTTGGACAGGGCGTTGATACCGTAGTACAGCGCCTCTTTGCCGTTCTGGAAAAGCTCCTGGGTGGTGAACGGAACAAAGATAGCCGTGGAACTGGTGGTCAGCCCCCGCTGAATCTCGATCTGATTGAGGCCCAAGGGCAGCGCAGACATCAGCCCTTCTTCCTGCTGGAAGTCAAGCCTTGTCAGCTGGCAGTTGTACTTCTGTGCGATGGAACTGGCCTGGAACACATTGTTGCCCA
Source organism: Eubacteriaceae bacterium Marseille-Q4139 (assembly GCA_018223415.1). Taxonomy (NCBI): domain Bacteria; kingdom Bacillati; phylum Bacillota; class Clostridia; order Eubacteriales; family Eubacteriaceae; species Eubacteriaceae bacterium Marseille-Q4139. The sequence goes on from JAGTTQ010000001.1 coordinate 1,145,241, forward strand.
GCTGCCGGGGATTGTCCGCCGTGTTCAGCACCAGGAAGGTCACAAGGAACATTCGCTCGTTTCGGCTCTGCAAATCCTGCAAGAGCTTCTTGGCCTCGGCACCGTAGGTGGCAAGGTCGGAGGGAATGATGTCCATGTCATATCCGGCGCGGACGGCTTTTTTCTGTTCCTCAATTTTGGATTTATCCAGGTCGGTGATTTTCCGCTTGACCGTCTTGATGGCCTTGATCTGATCTACGGACTGGATATGCAGGCTGACGATCAGAGAGCTTTCCATATCCAGAAAATCCGCCAGCATCCGGTCATTCAGCTCCGGGGCGAGGATCTGCAAAAAAGAAACAGCCCCGTATTTTTTACCCATACGGAACTGTTTGCCGGTGCGGAACTCGAAGCCGGACGGCGCGATGAAATCCTTGGTGGACAGACCGGACGGAGCCAGCCAGTCCCATTCAAAGCGGAACGGCACCTGTTCATCCATGTGGAAAATGCCGTGAAGCTGTGCCAGCCGCGCCTTGCCGTCCAGGGTCTCGGCGGCCACGCCCAGGCGTTTGAAGTTGTTGAGAATGTCGGTCTCAATGCGCTCCAGACGGGGCTTGGCGGCCTTGAGGCTGTCGGCGTCGATGCCGAAAGTCAGGTACTTGGTCTTGATAAGACCGTTGTTGCCTCTTGCCAGCTGGTTTTGCAGCATGGTGGTGTACTCCACCCGGATGCTGTCAAAATCATCCCCCTGGAGAGGAATGTTGATGGCGCGGGCAAAGGTCTCCTCAGAGGCTGCCAGGTTCAAAAAGGACAGCTGGAACTGAATGGAGCTGTCGAAGTAGTTGAGGAAATCGCACCAGCCCTCGAAGATCGCTGTCTTGTCCTCGTTCTGCGAGAGCTGATAGTTGATGTCCTGGAATTGGATGGTCTTTGTGTAGCGGCTGCCTGCCACACGGCAGATGCCGTCCGGCCACATCCGTTCATAGGGGATACTGTCCTGAGCCGATTTTTTCTTTTTGTCTGTGCGATTGGCACGGGCAATGGCAGCCTCGATCTGCTTTCTGTCGGCGCGGGACAGCTTTTTCATCTTTTTCTGATTAACCGGCTGCGCGGTCTTTTCGTCTTTTCCGAACAGCCGGTGCAGCCAGCTTTTGATTACCGTGAACAATGTCATACACCTCCTTGTCGAGTTTTTCCTGCCGTTCCAAAACGGCATAGAAGTTGTTGGTCTGATACGGGCGCTCCTTGGGCCGGATGACGGCCACCTTGATGATATTGCCCACGATCTTTTCCAGGGGCTGACCGTGTTTTTCATACATCGCCAGCATGAAGAAGGGCAGCATGACCAGCATCATACACATGGCAGCCACGCTGTTTCCCACAGGCCCCCGGAGCAGGAAGAAAAGCGGTACGCCGATCAGCGCACCGCCGCCGAAGCAGACAAGCTGCCTCTTGGTTAAGTTGAACGCGACCTTGGTTTTGACTTTCGTAAGATCCTTGGGTACAGGTACATAAGCCAAAGGGATTACCTCCTTCCTGGTTAATGTGCATTGAAAACGGATTTTGCGAGGCTGCCGGTCTTAAAGAGCGTAAAGCACAACAGGACCGTATAGCCCACGCAGCTCCAGATGGCCATAATGATGTCGGATTCGGTGGCAATACTCTGCACCAGCACGGCGTAGATCGCCACACAGACGATGATGAGAAATGCCTGGAAGCCCAGGGCGATCAACGAGCGCAGATAGTTCTGGCCCATACCGCCCCATTCCTTGCCCATCATGGTGGCCATAGGGATGGGAGCCACCGAGGTCACAAGGTAAATCTCAATCATACGGCCATAAATCACGATAAAGATACAAATGTAAAGCGCCCACATGGTAATGCCGATAAAGAGCGACTGGAACCACAGGCCGAACAGCGGCCCCAGGTCCATATCCATCAGCCGGGACTCCATATCGGTCATGACAGAGGAGATGTCGATGGAAGCGTCGGAACCGATGATGCCCGCCGCCTGCGCCACCACACTTTGAGCTGCGTCAAACACGCCCATCACGATGTTCCAGGTGTTTGAGACGATGAGGATGGCAGCGGCAGATTTGAACACCCATTTGAAGATCATCCAGGTGTCCACATCATGCAGGTTGTTCTTGTCGGTAATCATCTGAATCAGCTCCAGCGTCATCACGATAGCCAGGATCACGCCAGCAATCGGCACCATGATGGAGTTGGAGAGATTTTGGATCATGCTGAAAATACTCCCGTTCCAGCCCTGAGGGGTCTGGCCCACCTGTGTCGCAATGTCTGCGACCTGCTGGTTCACGCTATCGAACATCCCCGATAAGTTGCTCATAATGCCGCCTACCAACATTTCCTTGAGCCAGTCAGTAAGGGCATCGAGTAAGAAATCCATACGGTGTCAACCTCCTTTCAGCCGCCCCCGCTTGGGGGCAGGGGCGGCAAGGATTTCTTATGACAGCTTAACGACGGGAGCGATCAGACGGTGAACAGGCTGGAGAGCAGGGGTACGAGGACCATGCCGACCACGGCGACGCCAGCGCCAGCCATGAGCTGCTTCATGCCCTGGGACTTTGCTTATGTGTGATAAAGAAGCAATAGAAGTGCAAAAAATTTTGCCGTTCCTATCCGACACTTGGCCATTGTGTCGGATAGGTCGGGCGGTTATTCGGGCAAGTCAATCTTGCCGACAAAGCTGTAATAAATCTCAATGTCCTGCCTGCGGGTGCCGTTCTCATCATAGCTGCACTCATGCACCACAATTTTCTCGATCATTTCCCGCAAGAGAGTGGGGGTCAGTTCTTCAAAGGCAAGGTGCTTGCGGACAATGCCCATAAATTTCTCGGCGTTGACGGTAGCTGCCTGTGACTTGTCCAGTTCGGCTTGCAGGGCGGCGGCTCTCTTTTTCAGCTCCGCTTGCTCGGCTTCGTAGTCAGCCGACAGTTCCATGAAACGCTCATCGCTGATTTTGCCGTTTACATTGTCCTCATACAGCCGCTTGATAATGCGGCTGATTTCAGAAATGCGTTCCTGCGCCTGTTCAAGCTGCTTGATGGCTGCGGCGGTCTTTCGCTTGCCGCCGATCTCGTTCTGCTGGACAAGTAGTTTCACAAACCGGCTCTCATGCTTGGCTGCGTATTCGGTCACTTGCCGGAGATTTGCCAGGACACCAGCGGTCAACAGATCGGTGCGGATAAAGTGCGCCGTACAGTTGCGGGTGCGCTTCTTGTAGCTGCCGCAGATGTAGCAGTCCTGTTTGCGGTCTTTGTTCTGATACCGCTGCTGATACAGCACATGGCCGCAGTCGGCGCAGAACAAAATCCCGGAGAACAGCCCCACTTCATCGTAGCGGTTCGGGCGTTTGCGCTGTTTGCGTAACTCCTGCACCCGTTCCCATGTTTCCTTGTCGATGATCGGCTCATGGTGGTTCTCGAAAATGGCCTGCTTCTCGACGGGGTTCTCTATGCTGTGCTTGACCTTATAAGAAGGCTTTTCCGTTTTGAAGTTCACCAGACATCCGGTGTACTCTCGGTTTTCGAGGATATGAACGACGGTGTTGGTCGCCCATTTGCACTCATAGCCTGGGTGATAACGGCGGGTGCTGCCTGTCCGCTGATATTCCAGCGTCCCCGGCGTGGGGATTTGCTGCTCCGTCAGCATACGGGCAATCTTGGTCGGGCCGTTCCCGGCAAGGCAAAGCTGGTAAATCTGCTGCACCACCGGGGCGGCTTCCTCGTCTATAATAAAATTCTCGTCCTCGTCCATCACATAGCCGTAAACCGGCTTGCTGGTAACAGGCTTGCCGCTCATGCCTTTTGACTTTTTCACTGCCTTGATTTTCTTGCTCGTATCTCTCACCAGCCATTCATTGAACAGATTTCGCAGCGGGGTAAAATCGTTGTCCATGCCCTCGCTGGCACTGTCCACATTATCGTTGACAGCGATAAAACGCACACCCTTTTGAGGGAACAGCATTTCCGTGTAAAACCCTACCTGCAAGTAGTTTCGCCCTAACCGGCTCATGTCCTTGACGATGACCGTACCCACTTTCCCGGCTTCAATGTCCGCAAGCATGGCTTGAAATCCGGGCCGCTGGAAGTTCGCGCCGGAAAAACCGTCGTCGGTGTACCAGCGCAGATTGGTAAAGCCGTTCTGTTTTGCGTAGGTTTCGAGTATCCTTTTTTGGTTCGATATGGAATTACTCTCGCCTTGCAATTCATCCTCGTGGGACAATCTCGGATAAAGGGCGGTAATGAGGTTTTGGGTGGCTTGTCTTAACATAAAATCCTCCGTTTCCGACAGCCAGCCCCACTATTCCGTGGTTTCATTGTACCACGGAACGGCGGGGGCTGTACAGCGGCAAAAGCGTTAAATTTGCTTCTTTACAGCTTTTCAATTTTCCGATTTTTATGGTATGGGTTGTCGTCCCATATTTGCAGTAGAAAAGTTCATAACTCCGTGGTATACTCTGATTTAACAAAAAAATCAGAAGTTAAAGGAGAAAACATGAAGTATACAATAGATGAATTAACCGCGGCCAAAAGGCAAATTGATTCAACTCTGCACAAGCTAAGAGAAACAGTAAAAACATTTGAATCAAAGGATAATTCCGAGCGTTATAAATCACAAATCACATTGGCAAAGAGAAGAATAAAAGCCTTTGAAATTGCAAATTATTTTATAGAGAATGAGATTAAGAATTGCTAAAGCACTTCCGATTTTCGTTCCAGCGGTCATGCTCCCTGGCATGGCCGCTTTTCCATGCCCCGGTTCACGCCGGATAAGTCGGCTCCTGTGTAGCAGCGGCTTCCGCTTCCAGTACCCGCGCCATTTTGTCGGCGGCTGTGGTTGTGGTGTCTTTCTTGAAATAGCCGGACACGACAAGGACGGAATTGCCCATGCGGATTTCCGTCACACAGTCAGGGCGGCGGGTGGTGCGGGTGTCGTGCTGCTTGTTATCTGCCATAGGCAATACTCCTTTCAGTCGGTAATCAGTTTCTTCATGCTCTCCATTTTCCGCTTGGCGGTTTCCTGCCGGAAGTTGTCGCCGGTAAAGCGTACCGGGACGCACATGGAAAGCAGGCGGTCATAAATCCGGGAATGGGCGGTGTCCTCCGGGTTGTGCAGGTCGTCCAGCGTAAGGTTGGTCGTGACGATCAGCGGCTTGCCGCTGCGGTAACGGCTGTCAATCACATTGAACACCTGTTCCAGCCCGTATTCCGTCCCGCGTTCCATGCCGAAGTCGTCAAGGATCAGCAGCGGATAACGACAAAGGCGGGAAATGTACTCGTTGCGCCCCTCAAAGCTGGCGGCAAGGTCATTGAGGATAAGAGCAAAGTTCGTCATGCGGACGGGGATTTCTTTCTCCATGAGGGCGTTTGCGATACAGCCTGCAAGGTAGCTTTTGCCGGTGCCTACGCCGCCCCAGAACAGGCAGCCGATATTGTCTGTCCGCATATCTTCCCAATGCTCCACATACCGGCGGGCAAGCCCGGTCTGCGGGTTCCTGCCGTTGTCGTTCTCGAAAGTCCAGTCCCGCATGGTGGGGTCGGTAAAGCCCCGGCGTTTCAGTTCTTCCACGGTGTCAAGGTGTCTGCGCCGCTTTTCGGCGGCTTCCCGTTCCTCGCGGGCGGTTCTCTGGCAGTCGCACTCTGCCGGGTGGCGGTCGCGCCCGAAGATAGCGGCCTTATCCGGCGCAAAATAGGCTTCTTTCGGCTTGCGGCACTTGCCGCAGTACAGTAAACCGTCCTCGCCGGTGTAGTCCTCCGGCTCCGGGATGGTGGTCGTCATATTCTCCAAAACCGCGTTGATTTCATTCTTCATAAACTCTCGCCCTCCTTGCATGAGTAGTCTGGTATGCCCTTTTTAGGGGCTTCCTTTTTGTCGTTCCCCGCCCATATCCGCAGGGCGGCGGCATAGTTCTGGTAGCTTTTCCCGTTGGCGGCAAGGTAGCGGCTCATTTCCTCGATGAACCGTTCCAGCCTGTCAGGGTACTCTGCCTGCAACTCGTCGTATTCGGTCTGTGACAGAAAAATATTTCCATATCGGCCATAGGGCGCGGACGGCCCCCCACTCACTCCCTTTGTTTGGCTCTCTGTAAGGTTGTTTATAGTAGTTTGGTTAGGGGACGGTTTTCCGACCATCATAAGGTCGGTTTTCTGACCATCAGTAGGACGGTTTTCCGGCTCTATGAGGGGCGGACTTCCGGCCATCAGTTGGTCTGAAAACTGTACCTGTGGCACTGGCGGTACTTTGACATAAAGCCGGTTCGGTGCGGAGAAGCCGCCCCGTTCCCGTTCCAACAGCCCCGCCGTGTCCAGTTCATTAAGCGCCCCCTTGATGGTGGTGCTGCCTTTATCCAGTATTTCTGCTATCTCCGCGATGGGATAGATAATATAAATCCTGCCCTCGTCGTCCAGCCACTTGTTTTTCTGGGAGAGGGTGGAACGGTCTAACAGCAGCGAATACAGCAGCTTGGCGGTCTGTGAAATCTCCATTTTCAGCAGGAAACGGGGATACGGCAGATAGGCGGGCAGCCGCGTGTCTGCCCTGATATAATCAGCGATAGGATCACCTCCCTGTGTTCGGGTTGATTTTGGCGTATTGTCACGCATTAAAACGCCGTTTCCGGGGGAAAAGGATAAATGTATCGCGTACCCTTTGACACCCACGAAAAAAGCCTTGATTTATGCGGGTTTGAAAGGCTCTAAAGCGTGACATCTCTGCCTTTGTTTCCGCTTTCTCTCGGCGGCTTTGATTTTCTTCATGCGCCCGGCGCAGTCGGGGCAGTATTTTCCCCGGTTGGATTTGGGGACAAAGGCCGCCCCGCAGACGGCACACCGTTTCCGGCTTCCCCGGCACAAGAGGGCTGCGGCCAGCTCCCCGTCAAGGGGCAGGACAGCCACACGGAACCAGTGGCACATGAGGGAAAAGGAAATGCTCTGGACGCACACGCAAGGCTCCCCGTCGTCCAATAGCAGGCAGTTCCCCTCATCGTAGTTACAGCACTCATGTACCAGCCGCCGCGCCCGCCGGTGCTGGCGGTAGTCCATGTGGGGCAGGTTATCGCTCATGGCTCTGCTCCTTTCTGCGGTGCGGCTCGTCCCGGCGCAAAATCTGGTCGATGTTCCGCTTGACGGTCTGCAACTCCTTGAACCGCTGTTTCTGTTCGTGATAGGTGTTATACAGGCCGTCTTTCTCGGAGATAAGCTGCTCGATCTCGGCCTGCAACGCTTTCCGGGCGGGCAGCTTGGTAATGCCATGCGCCTTGAAATACCGGGCTGCTGCGTCGGCTATGATAAAATCGCTCTCATGGGCCTGCCGGTATGCGGCGCGGGCTTTCTCGGATTTCTGTGCCCGCAGCCCGTCGCGGGCGGCCTTGGTCTGGGCGTAGGCCAACACCTGCCGCTGCAACTTCTTTTTCCCTTGCAGCTTCGTTTCCAGTGCTTTCAGTTCGCCGCTGGTCTGGCGCATTTTCTGATAGGCGGTGTCAACGGCGGCTTCTAACTGCTCCGGGGAAGTAAAGCCGTATTGCTGGTAGACGGACAGCGTTTTGGCGGCCTGCTTCAGATTGTGTATCTTCGCCCAGCGTTCATAGCCCCGGCCTTTGCCCTCGGCCATTTTCTGCTCAATGTCCACAAGCCGCTGCACTCCGTCCTGTTTCGGGGCGGCTATCTCGGCTCTGGCAACCTGCAAGCGGTCTTTTATGGTGCGTGGGGGATCGGGGGATCTGGCTGGCGCTTCGGCTGCTCTGGCGGCGTTTTGCTCTAAAACGGCAAAGACAGCGGCGCGGTCAAAATCGTCGCCCAGCTTCCGGGCGGTAATTGGCTTTGTCCTGTCCGGCGTGAGGTAGGAAAGCCGCCCCCGGCTCTCCTTGACGGTCACACCCTCCTGCAGCAACAGAGAGGAAAACTCGTCAAAGCTGGCGGCGGTGGCAAGGGCTTTCCGTAGGGTCTGCCGCAGCTTCTCCTTGTTCGTTTCAAACTTGGTCTGCCGGGGCGTGATACTATCGGCAATCATGGGGGCGTTCTGCTTGTCCAGCGCGGCCTGTCCCTTTTTCTGCGCCCAATACTCCCGGTCGGTGACGCGGTTCTTGCTGCCGTTCAAGAGGTCGATTTGATAAAGCCCCTCCCGGTGGCACATCTCCATGACTTCGGATTTGAAGTAGCGCAGGGCAGCGTCGGTACATCGGTGCTTGCAGCCGACTTTCGTATCGGCCGGCCTGTCCATGTAGGGCAGGAACGGCACTTCCTCAATCCGCAGGCTGTTTATGACGATATGCACATGAATGTTGCCGCTGTGGTTATGCCCGTCCGGGTGGGTGCAGACAAGGGCCTGGTGGCCGGGAAAATGCTCTTTACAGAATTGTTCCCCCAACGCCTGCGCCCGGTCTACGGTCAGGCCGTTGTCCGGCCCGTCCCGCGGGTCAAAGCTGATGATGTAGTGGTGGCTTTTCACATCTTCCCGCCGCTGGTTTTTCTGATAGCGGAGATTGGCCCGCATACACGCAACGGCAAAATCCTCCCCGTCGCAGTTCAGCGTGGACAGCCGGTAGTCCTCGCGGGGGATAAGCCTGCCGGTTTCATCAAGGACGGGCTTCATGGTAAACTCGTCATGCTCAAAGAGAAGATATTGCTCGGCGGCTCCGTAGTCGGCGTTTTTAGAGTTGATATGCTTGAGTGTTGCCAACCGCGTCACCTACTTTCTTGAGGACTTCATACTTGAGGACGGCAAGGTCGGATATGGCGGCGCGTACCTCGCCGGAAAGGGTGTTGTAGGGTACGCCGTATTCGTTCAGATACCGGGCAATCTGATTGAGGTTGCCGCCGATCCTGCCGTACTCGGCTGTCAGCTTCCCGACAGCGGAAAGCAACTCGTCATTGACCGACGACACATGGACAACCGGGCGTATGGTCGCCCGCCGTATCGCCTGCCGGAGAAATTCGGACTGGCTGATACCATAGGGCGCAAGCCGCGCTGTGAAGTCGGCATACTCATCTTCGGACAGCCGGGTTTTCACAACGCGGCTGCGGTGGGGCGTGTTGTATTTCTTTCGCATGGTGTGACCTCCTTTCTCGCCCGTAAGGGCGCATGAGCAGGGTTTGGGGAAGGCACTCCCCAACAAGTTTCCCGCGAGGGGCAAAACTGCAGAATTGCGGATTTTGGCACCGTGGTAGAAACTTGCTCTCCGTGACTGCAAACTTTCTCTCACTTCCGTCCGCCACTTTTTTGGAAAACTGCAACCACAAAAGTTTGTTTCTCTTTTTCTGCTACTACTAATCCTGTAAAGGGCATTCCTGCCCGCTTTCGCTAAAATGACACCGGACGCAGTGGTTTCTACCCGGTGTTGGAGAAATCCTTTCTCTTTGCCCTCTACTACGGGTAAATGCTCCAAATGCCAAACACCAGGGCAGAAAAATTCCCTCCTCGCTTACTACTACAACCGGCAGGGGGCAAAATGGCCGGGAGCGGAGCCGGACAACAAAAAAAGCAGTAAATCTTTTTCAAGACTTACTGCTTTCGCTGGCCGCGTCGGTGGCGGCTGGTATTCAGTTTTTATGACTTGTCCGGTGGTTCGTCAAGCCGGAACTTGAATTGACAGTCAATTAACCGCTGCTTTACATAGTCCTCCACCTCGGCGTTGACCTGCCCGTTCACTTTTGAGAAATAGCGGATATATCCGGCGTAGTGGAGCAGGACAGCGTTCACGGCTTCTGGGTCGCCCTCACGGGCTTTGAGGATTGTTTCATAGGGGAGAAGTCTACTCATACCGGCTCACCCCCATTTCTTCGCGTAGCCGCTGCAAGGCAAGCTGGATATGCCGCCCCGCTGTGCTGCGTGACCGGCCAATACACGCGCCGATCACGCGCTGCGGCTGGCGCAGAAAGTAATAGCGCAGGATTTCTTCCCGCGTCTGCTCCGGCAAAACAGAGATCGCGTCGGCAAGGGCGGCGTTGCAGAGCAGGACGGTCTGACCGCAGACGGTAAATGGGTATTCCTCGTCCGGCTCCGACGCGGCAAACTGGACAAACTTCTCGTTCATCAGATAGTCAAGGGAAACTTGCCGTTCCCATTGCCGTTTAAGCTTCAAAATCTTGTCCAAGGCGGCACAGCGGATAACAGTCTTGCAAAAGGCGTTGTACCTGCGCTGGATATATTCTTGATAGGCTATCTGGTCGGTCATGGAAATTCCCCTTTCTGAATAATAGTGCGGGGCGGTGGCACTTCTTGCTGTCGCCCCTTGATTGCCTACCAGCAAAGGCGGGCGGGGCTGTCAACGGCTGCGCATATGCGCCGTTCATCTTGACCGTTGACTGGCTCGGCTGGGTTTGCTATTTACCCGACAAACTTGAATTTATTTTAAGCTATCACGTTTTACCTTCTTAAGCCTTACTATCATTACCATAGGAATTTCTTTGTTGGTTTTAAAACATTCTTCATAAAATCCATCAATGACAAATCCAGCTCTAAAACAAAGGTTAAAAATATCTTGTATGGAACGATGATAATAAATCTGCTCTTTCGGTTGCCCTTCAATCGCTATATCATAGTAACTGTGCGGTGTCATATATTTTTCAGTCAACGTGACAAAACAAGGGTGTTGCGTTGCAAAGACAAAAATTCCGCTTTCCTGCAACAGTTCATAAACAGCCATAAGAAGTGGTTCAATATCCGTAATATCCATAATTGCCATATTAGAAACTGCTTTCGTAAAGGCTCGATTTCTTTTTAATTCTAATATACTTTTTCTATCGGTCGCATCCGCCACACAAAATTCAATTTGTTTTGCATATTGTGATTGCCGTCTTTTAGCCAATTCTATCATTTTTTTGCTGTAATCAAAAGCGACAACCGAAGCGCCTCTTTGTGCAAGATACGAAGAATAATTTCCATTGCCACACGCAATATCCAAAATGTAATCCGCAGGATTAGGAGATAGAAGTTCCGTTACTTTGGGACGCACTACCTCTCTGTGAAATTCATTAGATTCGTCACCCATTGCATTATCCCAAAATTGTGCGTTCTCCTCCCAGATTTTTTTACTTTCCTCTGTTCCCATGTTCTCTCCCACTCCCCAAATTTGCTTTTTTGCTTCCATTAAATCTTCCTTACTATATTCCATTGTTACCCTCCATAACTTCTGATTGTTGCCGTCTTGACGATTATGTATCTTTACATTACCTTCTGAAACATATGGCGCACCTTGTCCAGGCGGCTGTTTGGACGGCGGGGCTGGATGACCGGCTGACCGACAGCGGCCTGATATCCTTTCAGCTCTGTAAGGCATACGCTCCGCCCGTTGGTGTAAAAGGCCAGATCAGTACGGTATGCCTGTATACAGCGGGCGGGAATCTCGCCAGTAAAGACAACTTCATCCTTTTTTACCTGGGCCGTTTCGATGGTGGCACAGTATTTCGGTGCATCATGATAAGCCCTGGAAAGGTATTCCTGGGGCGCATAGAGGATGAAGGAGAGATAAGGTTCCAGCAGCTGCGTCCCCGATTCCTTCAATGCCTGTTCCAATACAATCGGGGCCAATGAGCGGAAGTCCGCCGGCGTGCTGACCGGACTGTAATAAAGCCCGTATTCAAAGCAAATCTTACAGTCCGTTACGTTCCAGCCGAACAAGCCCTGCTCCAGCCCGTAACGGATACCATCCCTGACAGCGTTTTGAAAACTCTGGTTCAAGTATCCCAGCGAAACCCGGCTCTCGTATTGTACACCGGAGCCAAGCGAGAGTGGTGTAACAGACAGTCCTATGGATGCCCAAAACGGGTTGGGCGGCACCTCGATATGGATGGTGTGGCTGGCTGCTTTGAGCGGCCGCTCCATATAAATGACGGAGGGTTCCTTTACCACTGTTTCAAGCTTGTATTTTTCCGACAGCAAAGCGGAAACAACCTCCAACTGCACCCGGCCCAAAAAAGAAAGAATGATCTCATGGGTGATGGAATCCACTTCGCAACGCAAAAGCGGGTCAGTATCCGCAAGTTGCGTAAGAGCGTCCAGCAGCCGTTCTCTTTGCGCTGCCGTTTTCGGCGCAATCGTCGTCCGCAGCATGGGGAGGGGGTCCTCGCGCCACCTTTTACGAGGGAGCCGGGTTTGGTCCCCTAATACATCGTTTAACCTCACGCTGTCGCTGGGAAGGATAACAATTTCACCCTGATAAGCGGTGTCTGTCCGAACAATTTCCCCTTTGGATGGAATACGCATCTCTGTGATTTTCAGCTTTTCTCTCCCGGCCAGGGCCACCGTATCCCGCAGGCGCAGCGTTCCGCTGTATAACCGTAGATAGACACGCCGCTGGCCGCAATCGGTGTACTCAACCTTGAAAACGCTGCCGCATAGGGCGGCGCCCCCCTGTTCCCCAATCGGTTGGAACAGCCCTGTCACCGCATCCATCAACGGTTGAATGCCAAGGCCATTTTTGGCGCTGCCATGATAGACTGGGAACAGGGAGGCGTCTTGAACCCGCTGCTGTTCCTCCCGCGCAAGTTTTTCCCGGCTGATTGGTTCTCCTGCGATATACTTTTCCAATAATTCATCGTTATTTTCGATGACCGCATCCCATGCTTCTATGTCGGTATTTTCCTCCAGGACTATTTCCGGGGACAGCGACACCGTCTGCTTGATGATAATATCGGCGGAGAGCTTATCCCGAACAGACTGAACCACGCTCTGCAAATCAACGCCAGCCTGGTCGATCTTGTTGATAAAGATAACGGTGGGAATGTTCATTTTCCGCAGGGCATGGAACAGAATACGGGTCTGGGCCTGCACGCCATCTTTAGCGGAGATCACCAAGATGGCCCCATCTAAAACAGCCAAAGAGCGGTACACCTCCGCCAAAAAATCCATGTGGCCGGGCGTATCCACAATGTTAACTTTACATCTGTGCCACTGGAAGGAAGTGACTGCCGCTTGAATGGTAATCCCACGCTGCCGCTCCAAAAACATGGTGTCCGTCCTCGTTGTCCCTTTTTCGACGCTCCCCGGTTCTGAAATGGCTCCGCTGGCATATAGCAGGCTCTCCGTCAAGGTCGTCTTTCCAGCGTCTACATGGGCAAGAATTCCAATATTGATTATTTTCATGTGATTGTCCTCCCTTTACAGCCCCAAAGGGCATAAAAATCCCCAGCAGTAAAATACTTTTACCACTGGGGATTATAAGTTGCGGACATACACATATACAGCATACACCTGTTTGTGATTGCTGTTTTTGGGGATATGTCAAAATTGATAAGGCAAAAGTATTCTTAAATTGGGTACAAAAAACTAAGCCCCTACAAAAGGAGCTATCATAATCCTTTGTTCCCACTATTTGATTATAGTTTTATTTAAGAATACCTTGCCGCATATTTTTTACTCCTTTTCTGGATTAAATCATTGTATCACATCAGTTTTAGGAAAGCAAGTACCTAAAAGAAATTTTTCTTCCCCTTATATGTAACAATCATACCGGCTTCCTAGCGTTCAGAATGTTTTCTGCTGTCTGCTGTGGTGTTTGGTTGGAATTGTCCAACCAAAAGCCGATCCGTGGTGTTGTCTGCATTTTACTAAATACAAATTCAATGTATACAGAAAGATATAAGGAGTGGGAGGGATTCCGCCGTAGTTGGCATTGTAGGAAAATCCAAAAGTTTAGATTTTCCCACAATGCTTATCTTTTGGTCTTTGGTTCGGAATAGTGTAGTGCTGGCGGTCTATCTCTTGTTTTCGGTTGCTTGCTTCCTTACCGTACATGAGCATTCGCACCGGGGTTGTCGTTGCCGTAACCTTCCAGCAGGTTGATGACACCCCAGATGCCGAGACCAGCGCCCAGAGCGATAACGAGGGTCTGAAGAACGGTGATAGCCTGATTGAAAAATGCCATAAATTATAGTTAGCCGGAATCATTTGAAAAGTTTGATTTAGTCATTCATAGGCATACAAAAGCCGGAACAATCGGCACCCGGTTTCCGGGGCCTGATTCCGGCTGTCCTCCTTTTTTCATTATTTTTTGGTGATTGTCCGCTTTGTACGCCGATGGCCCCATCCGGGGCGGTTGAGGCGGGTAGATAAGATCACTCCTATTACAATAAATTTGGACAGGAAAGCCGGACAGCCAGTCCGGCTTTCCCTCCATCTCGTGCCTAAGCTACAATGAGAGGAGCAACTGGCTGACCAATCACTCCTTGGGCTTGTATGTCCGTGTGAAAGACTGTTAGCCATCCTCTCGTTGCAGCGTTCGATTTAAGCAGGTTGAACCACCGGATGTCGGAGAGTTCGTGTCACACAATAGATTGAATCGGCAGCGAGAAAAGATGGATTCCGGTTGCAGATTCTTTGTATTGGAGGAATGTGAATGAACTGCGTTGGCATCGATGTTTCCAAGGGTAAGAGCATGATTGCAGTCATGCGGCCCTTCGGAGAGGTAGTGGTTTCACCCTTTGAAGTACGTCACACCGCCAATGAACTGAGCGAGCTGGCAGGACTGCTCAAAAGCCTGGACGGCGAGACCCGTGTGGTGATGGAATCCACGGGTAATTACCATGCTCCGGTGGCCTGGCTGCTCCACGACGCGGGCCTTTATGTCTCGGTAGTCAATGCAATGCTGGTGCATGACTACGGAAACAACAGTTTAAGACGGGCCAAAACCGACAAAAAGGATGCCGTAAAGCTGGCCAACTACGGTCTTGACCACTGGCTCACATTGCCGAGATATATCCCGGAGGAGGATACCCGACTCATGCTGAAAATCTGCTACCGGCAGTACCAACAGTATTCCAAAGTTCAGACCATGCTGAAGAATAACCTGATCTCCCTGCTGGACACCACCTTCCCAGACGCAAATCGCTTGTTTACCAGTCCGCCCCGCGCCGATGGCAGCGAGAAGTGGGTGGACTTTGTCGCTACTTTTTGGCATTGCGAGTGCGTTTGTGGCCGGTCTGAGAAGGCCTTTACTACCCAATACCAGAAGTGGTGCAGAAAGCACGGCTACAATTTCAGCGAGGATAAGGCGCTGGATATTTATGCCTCTGCTTGCAGACACTTCGGTGTCATACCGAAAACGGATACGGCAAAACTTTTGGTAGAACAGGCCATTTCTCAACTCCAGACAACTTCTTCCGCGTTAGCTGCTCTCAAACAGGAGATGCAATCCCTGGCAGCTTCTCTGCCGGAGTATCCTGTAGTGATGGGGATGTTTGGTGTTGGCCCAACCCTCGGCCCTCAACTCCTGGCTGAAATTGGCGATGTACGCCGTTTTCATTCCAAAAAAGCGTTGGTTGCCTTTGCGGGTATTGACGCCCCGCCCTACCAATCCGGTCAAATAGATGTCCGTAGCCGTAGCATTTCCAAGCGAGGATCTGCCTCACTGCGCAGGACGCTCTTTCTGGTGATGAGCGTCATCCTGCAATGTGCTCCAATAGACGAGCCGGTGTACCAGTTCATGGACAAGAAACGCTCTGAAGGCAAGCCATATCGTGTCTACATGATGGCCTCTGCCAACAAGTTCCTGCGCATCTACTACGCTTCTGTGAAAGCCTACTTGGAATCCCTGGAGCACGACTGATTTTTACACTCTATACCATCTGGCTGGCCGCCGTTTTAATTTTGAGATGCTCAGCGGCTTGATTTTGTATTGCATTTTTTCGCCTCCCTAAAAATCTGAAATTTCTACTTGACTTTTATTAGCAGGTCTTTCACAGCGGAACAGATTTACACGCCCTCTGCGTCTACTTCATACACATCGTAGACCTCGTTGGGCTTGAGCTTGAGCCGGGTGGACAGGAACGCCTCGATGTCAAAGGCGTTCTTGGGGTCCGCGTCGGCGGTGTACGGGTAATTGGGGTGCTTGGTGATGTCGTACTTGTCCGAGAGGAAAGGCCGCACACCGCGCAGCTGGAGGATACACTTGCCGCCGTCCATGACGGCCAGTTCATCCTGGCTCATAAGCTCTTTACCACAATGTCAAGTGATGAATTCAAGAATGGGCAAAAAAATAACCCTTCTCGGTTAAGAGAAGGGTTGGAACGAAACCGTTCAGTTTGTTGTTTAGCTTAAATGGGGGAGCTTACTTGTTTTTGGCACCCGGCTCAAATTCGTCCTTACACCACTTTACGAAGTTTCCGGAATGAAGCAAATATGTGCGTGTGGTATTAGGCTGTAAATATCCACTATTTTGGGCTGTCAGCACCTCTTGCTCGTATTCCTGAAACAGCCTTTCAAGTTCTTTAATAGTAGAAATATCTGTTTTCATAAAAATCCCTTTCTTCACATAAATATTTCGCCAACAAAGTTATAAACGATCCTGACCTCCTGAACTTTCTGACCATCAACCTTCTTGACCTCGCCCACCAGAATACGGCTGATCAGGCGGTTCAGAACCGTTTCATCCAGTTCTTGGATAGTGGCATACTGCCGAATCTCCCGGATAAAGGTACGGACTTCACTTTCCTGAGCGTCAGACTGCTGAAGCATTCGCATCAGTTCCTGCAAACAACGCTGATTTTCTTCCTGTTCCTGCTCCATGGCGGCGGTCAACTTCACAAACCGCTGCTCAGAGATCACGCCTTTGGCCTTATCGGTATAAAGGCTCAGAAACATATCGTCAATTTGCCGGTTTCTGGCTTCCAGGCGCTCACGCTCTTTCTGCATCTCGGAAGCATCCGCCATATATCGGCGCTCCATCCGGCTGCTCAACCGCTGATAAAAGGCATCTGCATCTTTGAGCGCCATCGCTGCCAGTTCCTGAATATCCTTCAGGACGAGATTATACAAATCCCTGGCTTCGATTTTATGGCTGGTGCAGGCGTTTTTGCCCAGCCGGTTGTAGGTCTGACAAATATAATACGCCTTATCAATCGGTTCCCGCATCTCGCCGGTAAAGCGGTTTTTGCCAGTTCTGCCGACCTTTTCATACCGCACCTGCATGGATTTCCCACAGGTGGCGCAGTAGATAATGCCGTGGAACAAGTTGTAGAAGGGGCAAGCATTTCCTTTCATAATAGGGGGCCTGCGATCCACGATTGCCTGTACCTGTTCCCATTCCTCCGGTGTCACAATCGCCTCATGACAACCCTCAATGATTTCCCAGTCCTCACGGGGAATGATGTTATAGGTGTTGGAGCGAATCCCTTTCTGGTGCGTCCTGCAAACCAGATGAGCGCCCTTATAAAAGGGGTTACGCAGGATATGGCTAATTCTTGCGCCGCCCCACGCATAGTAGTTGACATCGCAGGCTGTATTTCCTTTTACTCTGGTGATGGGAACCTTGTCCTCCATCAACTGCTTGGCAATCCGCATACAACCCCAGCCATCCAGTGCCAGGTCATAGATTTTGCGAATCACCGGTGCTGTTTCCGGGTCAAGGATCAAATGTCCCCGATCCTCCGGGTCACGCATCAGCCCCAGGGGAGGCTGTCCACCACAGAACTTTCCCTGTCGGGAACGGGTCATACGCCCCGCCAGCACTTTCTTGGAAATATCCCGGCTATACATATCATTCAGGATATTCTTGAACGGCGTGATGTCCATTTCCTGACGGGTCAAACTGTCCACACCATCGGTAATGGCGATATAACGGACATTGTGTTTGGGGAAGAAGATTTCAATATAGCTTCCAGCTTCGATATAATTTCTTCCCAGTCTGGACAGATCTTTTGTGATGACACAACCAATTTTACCGGCCTCAATATCGGCAATCATACGCTGAAAAGCGGGACGATTGAAATTACGCCCTGTGTAACCATCGTCCACATAATACTCATACTGGAACATCCCGTTTTTCTCGGCAAATTCCTTGAGCATAAGTTTTTGATTGCTGATACTCATACTCTCGTTATCGCCGCCATCGTCCAGAGAAATACGGCAATAGAGGGCTGTGATTTTCTGATTGACTTGTTTTTTCCTGCTCATAGCAATCTCCTTCTATGAACAGGGACACGATATGTATATTATATCATGTCCCTGTTTTTACTTCAATCAATTCCCTCAGCTTGCCTTGCGTTCCAGCCATTCTTCAAAGTGTTCGCAGGTTTGCCGTTCAATGAGCTGTTCAAAGGCTTCCCGCATGGTTTTATCACCTGAAAACTCCCGTACCACGATAAACTTTACTTTTTTACTCTGCTTGTTTTCTTGCTTTTGGTTTTTCTCCATAGGCTACCTCCATAGATCAGAAAGGCCAGACAAAGGAAACGGCAACGAAGTCCGGCAACAAACCCCGAAAAACCTGTAACCTATCGTCCGGCTATCGTTTCTTACTTTTCAAATTTTCTTGCGAAATCTCGTTGCTTTCGTTGTCAGAGAACAGATACCAACCAAAAAGCCTTGCTTTATGGGCATTTACCGTATCCACATCTCCATTTTTCCGGCAACAAAGTTAGCAACCAGCCGACAACCAACCGGGCAACAAGCCCTATAAATCAGGCAATCCACTCCTTTGGCAGCTCCAGCTGGCGGACTTCTTCCTCGCTCAGCTCCACAAATCCATCTTCGTTGTCGGGCACTTCGTTGCCGGAAATTTCTCGTTCCCAGCCACGCTGCCGCCCATATCCAGCAAACATCCGGGGGTTAGAAAAAGGGCTTCCAGCCAATCACCACCGTGTTCATGATCTCGTTGATATTGTGCAGCTGCCAACGCTTCGGCTCCTCAAAGGCGTGTCCCAACGCTTCCTTGAACAGCTGCTTGGAGCAAACCACATTGCCGGTGTAGTGTTCCAGGAAGCCCTGAATTTGCCCGGCTTCGGTATCCTCCGGCATGAAGTCCTTCTGGACTTCCACCAACTGCTTTTGAATCTCCTTTGAAAATTTCATGGAATACTCGCCGCTGCGGTAAATGGTCATAGCCTCCGCCCACACCTGCAACAGATATTCCCTGGAAACAGCTTCATCCTCCAGAATGTGAACCTCCGCTTTCTCCGGGTAAATCATCACTGGTAGGAACCGCCGGTTTCCGGCTCGATCAAGGGGTAAGAAGTCCAGCGTGTTGGAGGAACCGCCGAACACACACTGCCGCAGACGGTCTTTGGGCTGGGATTCATAGGGTGTGCGATAGGTTTCCTTTTGGCGGCTGATAAAGGAGCGGATCTCCTCGATGCTCTTGGCGTTACTGGTGGCCAGCATCTCCGACATCTCGATGATCCAGTGGCCTTGCAGCTTGGCAAACACCTTGTCATCATCCAGCTTTTTCAGGTCATCGGAGAACCACTCATCCTGTATAGCCAGGAAGCGAAAGAAGGTAGACTTTCCGGCTCCCTGGCCGCCCACCAGACAGAGCAGCTCCTCATATTTGGAACCTGGATGGAACACCCGGCGGATGGCTCCCAGCAGGAAGTGTTTGAGCATTTCTTCCACATAGTTGCTCTCATCTGCCCCCAGAAAGTGATGCAGACAGGAGCTTATCCGGGGCTTGCCGTCCCACACCAGACTGTTCAGCACATCCTGAATGGGGTGATAGCAGTTTTCGTTTGCCACGATGGAGAGCGCCGCCATCAGCTTCTTTTCACTGGTCAAACCGTAGTTCTGCTCAAAGTAAAGGAGCAGATACTTGACATCGGTATCAGTCAGGGCGCTGGTACTTCTGCGCCAGCCCAGATCCCGCACAATATCAACACGGTCGGTCAGCAGATTCAGCCGGATTGCGCCCCGCAAAAGCGGATCTTGGCAAAACACCGTGCGGCAATTTCCAATGGTGTTAGCCGGTTGTCCTTTTTCCGTCGTGGAAAGGCTTTCCTGCACTTCATCAACGGTCAATTCCTCACTTTCGTCCTGCTGGGTTGCAGGCACTAAACTCTGAGATTCGCTGTTCAATGTTTCTCACCTCCTCAAGAGAAAAGCATCTGATTTGTTCGCAAAATCAGATGCCTTAAAGCTCTATATCCTGTTTTTCCCGCTGCTTTTTCCGGTTGTATTCTCTCTGTGCGCTATCCTGCTTGGCTTTTTTCAGGAAAGCAAGAATGGATTCCTTGGCCTTTTCCTGAATCTGCTGTTTACCAGCCTGCTTGACCTCCGGCTGCATCAGCTTCTTCTGGATTTTTGTCAGCGCAGACTGCATGGCATTTTTGATTTTGGAGATCACTCCATCCAGCCGGGCAGCGGCATACTCACGCTCTTTTTGCGGCGCTTTCCGTTCCGGCGAGAGTACCCAGTTTTTCGTTTCCTCCACCAGCCGGATATCCTCCTTATGGGTTTCCAGCCGGACAGCATCGGTGACAACCTCCACCGCCTTGTCATAGGCAATATCCGAAACTTCCTCCACCAGTGTTTCCACATCCTCGATTTTCAGGGTCAGCTCCTCCAGCTTCTGTTCCTGGGCGGCCAACTGCTCCTTTTGCTTCATCAGGATATAGTCCTGTTTCTCCAGATACGCCCGCCCACCATAGGACGGCTCCTGCTCCAAATGCACCCCATGTTTGCGGCTGATGTCAAAGAGCAGCGTGCGGCATACTGCATCAAAGGTTTGTTTTCGATTGTTGTGTTTGCCCTTGGGCTTACTCGGATCAGGCAATTCAAAGCCCAGTTCCTCCAGCGCCTTTTCCTGCTGGGGGCACAACTCCCCATACCGGTTTTTGCAGTCAAACACATGGCGCTCGTGGATGTGAGGCGTACCCTCATCCAGATGCAGCGCCCAGTCCAGAATGTGGATATGGGAACCAAAGCGCCGTTCAAACTCCTCGTAAAATTCGCTGACAATGAGTGCCAGAGTACCCGCTGGAACGGATTCTTCCATGGTGCCGATCTGGTAAATGCTTTCCTCTGGGCAGGTCTTGTTGTTTTTCAAAAGATCTTCTACCGTGCGGTTGCGCTCAGTGTGCCGGGTTTTCTCGTTTCGGGCATTCTGGGCATCTACATGGTCGGAGTAATGCTCGTAGTAATACATCCGCTCAATTTCTTCAAAGCTGAAATCTGGCTGTTCCGGGTTCTCCCGAAGTTCCGGGGTAGTGAAGCCACGGTAGCAGTCCCAGTACACATTTTTCTTAGCTCGCTGGGTATCAATGTGTTCGCTGTTTTCCACATCAAACCGGCGGTCATTGTGCCGGGGATTATAGGTGCCATGCTTGCCGGAGCGTCCGTTGTGCCGTGTCAGTTTCAATTTTCATCCCTCCATTCTCCGTTGATTTTTCCCGAAGGGGAGCAGCGGCGAAGCCGCTAAACCTGCGGATTTCTGCGTCAGGTAATACCCAGTACGAGTTGACGCAAGGCATCAACTCTCCCTGGGCAAGGCGTTTCACCCTTGACCCGATGGGGCGGCTGCCCTCAACCCGCCAATGGGCTTTGCCCCTTGACCCCAACAGGGCGCTGCGCCCCTGTACCCAGCACAAAGGGCTTGCCGCCCTCTGTACTCCTTGACTTCCAACACTTGTACGGTTTCTGTCAGCTCCTCCGGCTCTGAATGCTCCTTTTGTCGCATTTCCCGGCAGGGTGATGCAGGGGTATCCCGTTACCAATTCACCGCAAAATACCGGGTGCAGACCCGCTATTTTCCTGTAAATTGACCCGGTTTCAGACGCTCTTCTTGTCCGTCCGCAAGACCTGAAATCCGTGCTGTTTGGCGTATTCTCTGGCAGCCGCCAACCTCTCCTCACTGTACGGCGGTACCAGACGGATGGACAGGCGGGACTTGTCCATCACATAGGTCACACTGCCCTCAGTGGTGCTGCGCTCCAACCGGCACAGCTGGGGATACTTGCGGCTGAACTCGGCCAGCCTGCGCTTCAGATCGGCGTTGAAGGTGTAGATACTGGCGGTGTCCTCCGCCTCGTTCCAGTTGATGATGGTTTCTTTCTCATACTTAGACAGCTTCGTCATACAGATCCTCCTCATAGTCGGTGTTTTCCTTTGCCAAACGCAGGCGGCGCTTGGCACGGTAATACTCGTCCATCTCCGTACGGAGCTGATGATAAAAGCCGGTGTACCAGCTTTCTTCCATCTCCGTTTCCATCTTCCGGGCCAGCTCCAGCATCCGATGTTTGGCCTGAGGGTCAACGGTTAAGGCGGTCAGCCATTTCAGCCGTGTCACCGTGTTGTGGTGGTTGGGACAGGCAAAGTCGTACAGTACTTTCTTTTCCCGGATACTCAACTTCATAAAAATCAACCTCCTAAAAGTTTATTTTCCATGTGTTAGTTGCCGGTTTGCCTGCAATCGCTCCTGCCCGGATTTTCCCCGGCGTATTGTCCTTCTTGATGCGCTCCTGTCATGGCGTCACTTCCCCAAAGGTCATACCCCTTGCAGCCGGTCATTCAGTTTTCAAGGTTCTATGTCTCCTGACAAAACTCATTTTACCGAAAAAACAGGCTCTCTCCCGTATGTCCAAAACGATGGAAAATGGCTTGAAATCAGCATATTTCCACGCTTATGGAATCATGGTATAATGATGATAAACGGAAGGATTTTCCTAATGAGAGGGGGATTGTGGATGCACACAAAACTGTCTATCCCGGAACGATTAAAGGATTTGCGGGTGGTGGATAAGCACCTAACCCTGGAGCAGCTGGCCGAGCAGACAGGGCTTTCCAAATCTGCTCTCAGCAAATATGAGAGCGACGACTATAAGGACATCAGTCCCTTTGCCATCGCTACGCTGGCGGAATTTTATGGGGTGTCCACCGATTACCTGATGGGGTTGTCGGAAAATAAAAATCACCCAAACACAGAGCTTCAGGCCCTGCATTTGAGTGATGATATGGTTACATTATTGAGCAGCGGAAAAATCAACAACCGGCTGCTGTGTGAGATTGCCACACATGAGAACTTCCAGCGACTGATGACGGATATTGAGATTTTCGTTGATCGGATCGCCGATATGCGAATTGCCCAGATGAATCTGGTGCTGGAGGCCACCCGGCAGGAAGTGATCCGCAGTCATGCGCCGGGGGATAACGACCTTTATGTCCGCACGCTGGAGCTCGGCCAGGTACAGGAGAGTGATTTTTTCAGCCACACGATCCATGATGATCTGGACAGTATCGTTCAGGATATTCGTCAGGCTCATGTCACCGACCGTACCACCGCTGATTCGCAGCCGACTTTCACAGAGGTCAAGGAAAAGTTTGACCGTGCCATGCAGCTGGGCAGTAATGAGGAACGGGTGATTCATGAGTTTTGCGACCAGATGCAAATTCCATTTGACAAGATTGCTTCCGAGGATTTCTCAGCGTTTATGCGGATACTGAGCCTGTCTAAACTGCTTAAAAATCCCAACAATATGAGGGGAAAGGCCCGGCCACAGGCATACCATGGGACAAAGAAGAAAAAGCGCAAGTAAAAAGGAAGCGCTCAAAATAAAATGAGCGCTTCCTTTTGATTAAATGGAAATTTTCTTGGATATTAGTGCATCCAATTTTTCAATGATTTCCTTCTGACTATTTTGTACTGATATAAACTTCTGGGCAATCTCCTTTTGAAGTGAAAGGCTAATATTTCCTTCACCGTCGACGGGAATTGGTACCATAATGTCGTTTAACATCGAAGGATATAGTTTCGTAAATTCATCTTCTCCGTTATCGCCTTTTCGACCTTTAGCCAGCTCCCGGAATATGGGTTCCAATGTAAATTTCATATAATCGAAGTCCAAATCTTGACGCCCGTTTTTAGGAACCAAGATTCCACGATCTCCGTTAATAGAAAATTTACCATCCAGAATAAGAATCGTACCTGCAAATCCATTTGTTGACCATGTCATATAACGACCATCATAATCGTAGGTATCTAAATGGGTCAGTGTCCCTTGACTTGATGCCGAGTAGACAGGATAGGGGCCTGAGTGTAGGTTCCCGTACTTTTTGGTGTACTTTGACTTTCCTTTAATAGTGTCAAATAGCTCACTCAAAGGCAAATATTCAATCGCATATTCGTCACAATTCGGCACAATAGAAACCTGTGAGAGATTTGCAATTTGTTCAACAACAGTTTCTTTGGTTTGTTCCAAAGTTACATAACCTGCGGCGATTTCTTTTTGCTTTTCAAGCCAAGGCTCTCCGTTATGGTCTACCGGAACAGCAAATTTTACAGATTGAATCATAAATGGTGGTAGCGATGTGTACTCATTCTCTCCATTATCGCCTTGCCGCCCTTTTTTAAGCTCTCTAAAAATAGGTTCCAAGGTATATTTTGCGTACTCCAGGTCTATATTTGTGTCTTTCAGCAGGAGTATTCCACGGTGGTTGGTTGCGGAAAAAGGTGATCTGTGAATCATCATGTAGCCCGCTAAACCATCTATTGCCCATGTCAATGCCGGAACATTATAATCATAGGAATCGATCTGCGCAAATGGTCCAAATGTGTTGCCAGAATATAATGGATACTCACCAGTGTGTTCATGTACATAGCTTCGAGTATATTTTCCGTCGCCACGAACAATATCAAACACCTGGGTAATGGGAATTTCTAAAAACTGAAGGTCCTCATCGTTTTTTTTTTCAACTTCAGCCAATGGTTCATCAAGTTCAGACAATGTGTTAATCGTATCAGCAAGTAAAACTCTAAAGTCATTTACTCCGATTATCTTGGATTCTTCCTCGATACCAAGAGCCTGCCGTTCTTCGTGATTCCACCATCGTTCCACGCACCAATGAGTTCCGTTGTAAAAGTCATCAATGCTCGAAATTTTGCATCTCTTATCACCAATCATGTTCAATGTGTTGGCAAAGCTCGTTTTCGCACCCTTGAACATATTAAAAAGATCAGATGCAACCTGCAAATCATTTTGATCGATGTCAAAACGGTACACATCACGAGTTTCTCCGATTTCCGAACACAAATAGGTAAATACTGGGGAGGTTTGGCGCTGAAGCGTAGGCACACCATCCACCATAACAGGTGCTTTTTTTGTCAGAGCAAGAATGTAAGTTTTTTTGTTAGTTGTGAAGAAAGTGTTTAACGGAAGAGAGATGACAGCATCAATTTCACACTGCTCCAATATAAAGTCACGGAGCTTTTTGTCGTTACTGCGGTTCATAATACCATCAGGCACGACAATAAACGCTTTTCCATTTGGTTTGAGGGCACGAATAATCCATTCCATGAACAAACCTTCGATACCCATTGCGCTTACAGAAAAGTATTTCTTGAGTGTATCATCCTTGGAAATCTCTTCCTTCAAATTACTACTTCCGCTCATAACATAAGGCGGATTCGTTAAAATCAGATCATACTGATCATGGACAGGCTTTGCCAAGGTTCCAAGAATCGAGTTGGTCTGAAGCAAAAATGTGTCGTTAAAAAGTTTAGCAAATTTATCTGTCATTTCTGGATGCTCTCGGAGCAAACCAGACATATAAATCAGCATATTTGCTTTAGCAAGAATGATTGTTTTTTGTTCGTCCTTATCAAATCCTTTGTCAAAACCACTCAGCGTAATTTGGGGCTTTAGCTCTCCATCCTCCACTTTATAGAATCGGTGCAAATCGTGAAGAATCGGTTCAAGCAAGAATTTTCCGACGCCACACGCCGGATCGCAAATCTTCATACCCGGAGCGATGTCTATCATATTGACAATAGCTCGAACTACCTTCAAGGGTGTAAAGTATTGACCCCAATTTTTCTTACTGATTGATTCTTTCAAGAATGTTTCAAACAGCTTGCTTTTGAAGTCATAGTCTATGTTCTCTAAAGTCCCAAAATCATTAAAACGCTTAAGAATTTTGTGGAAAACAGTCGCATATCCAGAAACAGCCTTGTCATCTTTGGATACAAAAATTGTTCCATTGATAATGGTAGTTTTATCCTTCGGGTTGCCAGGGAAAAGAGCTTTAATCTTTACTCGTACCGTGGAAGCATAATATTCAAGCACCTCATTCTCATTATTGCCAGAGTATTTTCCCAGCAAATCATAGAATGAATACATTCCCTTCAAAACACCTAAATCGCTGAGGTATTTGAAGATGAAAATCTCAACAAAGGTGTACAAACAATTTTCAGGCGTAGCTCCTGAAACAGCCCATAAATCTTGCCATACTTTTTCGGCCAGAGGCAGAGGATCAACAGACGCAGCAGCCTTGATTTGATTATTGGTAGCATTAATAGAGGCTCGAATCTTATTGATGAGGGTAATACACTCTGTGCTACTCTTGTCAAAATTTAATGTAATGCGGCTACCATCTTCCTGTAGAATTTCTTGACCGGTAGCGGGGTTAATCCAAAAAGTTTTCTTGCCGTCAGTAACAATGTAAACTTTTGCCTGCAATATCTGAGCTGTCCCAATTTCTTGTGCAATAGCTTTAGCAATCTGCTTTTCGGTTCGCAACTCCTGAGGGGTCTTATACTCGATAGCTGCGATAATAATTGGCTTTTTAACAATCAAGGCATCCGGCTTTTTTCCCTCATATGCCTCATAGTCTTTATCGGGAATAATCTTCGCTCCTTTAAGAGCTTTTAATGTAGTAGCGCCAATATTGTAGAAATTCCAATCGCCCATTTTTTCAGGAGCTTCTATCAAATTACGCTGAATCAGTTCTTCACTCAATGGTATCTGCTCCTTCCTGCCCCGTACTGGTGGCGTTTAGATAGGCATCTATGTCATCTTTACGGATGCGCCAGCTTCGACTTCCAACTTTGGAAGCAACAAGTTCCTTAGAGGCAATCATTCGCCGTACCGTTTTATCGCATACTTTCAAATATTCAGCCGCTTGAGCAACTGTAAATAGTTCGTCTGCCATAACACATTCACCCCATTTTGTCAAGTATATCATTATTTTTTATGGGGTGCAATATGTTTGGGGGAAATTTTGCGAATTTATCAAACTCAAATGGACAATAAAGGATTTAATTGGACAATCTATGTTTTCGATTGTCCAAAAATTCTTTATTTTTGAAGATTAATAGACGGGATAAACCATTGACATTTTTATTTTGAGTATATTGTTAAAATACTAATCACTATTATGGTGGTGTTTGAGTAACTCATACACTTCTTTCATAAGCATCATTCCTAAGGAAAAACCGTATTGAAATTGTGCTTCCAACTCCATACAGTGAACATCGATCACATGGGTGTGAAACTGGTTGACCAGCTCCATCTGCTCTTTAGAAAGCTTTTCCTCTAACTCGGTAAGCAGCTCTCCAGTGTGCCTATGTAGCTTGCGGTATTCTTTTTCATGGGGAACTACCTGTTCTGCGGGGTAGATATTACCACAATATAAGTCATCTAACACCATCTCACAGCACCTCTTTTGTATTATAGATCAGTTCGTGACTGACAATTTCCTCCGCACGGTTTCGGATGCTGTTCATGGCTCCGACCCATGCCATCTGATCTTGGACTTTCAATTCCTCTGTGATTCCCTCAACTTCTTTCATATGGGCAATGATACAATCCAACCGGTTCTGTGCCTGCTCGTTCAAATCGCTCAGATATGTCCAGAGTTTGCCAGTCAAGATCAGGTCATTATACTGGGCTGGATGGCACTGCTCCAGATAGGCTTTGTGCATACGGCCCCAAATCCCAATGGGGCGGTTTTCCTCCGGCAGCTGTAAGTCTGGGATGTAATAATCACCGACCAGCGTATAGCCGATGCCGTTTTCACTGGTTTTCTTCGGTAAGTGTTCCATAAGCGACCTCCTGTATTCGATTTTTCTCCGAATCCAGCTGATCGTATCCCTGTTCATGTCAAATTCAAGGCAGCTGAACTCTTCATCAACAAGTATGGCATATCTTTGCCGAGCTTTTGGTAGTTAAGAGAATGGGATGTCTCGCGGCCCCGGCTCTCGCCGGTGTTGTAGGTGTCGATGGTCTCCTTGCCCAGCACGGCGGCCAGCTCCTTGAGGGTTGTCGGCTCTTTGCCGCCCAGGAAGATGGAGGTATCCATGTTGCCGATGATGGTATCGGCGTTGTCCTTGTAGATAGCTTTGAGCTGGGACTGTGCTTGCAGCACCAGGCAGGCGGAAATCTCACGGCTTCGGATGGTGGCAACCAGCTTTTCCAGCCGAGGGATCTGTCCAATATTGGCGGCCTCGTCAATGAGGCACCGCACATGGACCGGCAGCCGCCCGCCGTACACATCGTCCGCTTTTTCGCAGAGCAGATTGAACAGCTGGGTGTAGCACATGGAGATCAGGAAGTTAAAGCTATCGTCCGTGTCGCTCATAATCAAGAACAAGGCGGTTTTCCGGTCTCCCAGGGTATCCAGCTCCAGCTCGTCGTAGGCCGTGACCTCCCGCAGCTCCGCGATGTCGAACACGGCAAGGCGCGCACCGCAGGAAATCAGGATGGATTTTGCGGTTTTGCCCGCAGCCAGCTTGTACTTTTTGTACTGACGGACGGCGAAGTGGTTGGGCTTCTCTGCCTCCAGCGCGTCAAACATCAGGTCCACGGGGTTCTTGAACTCCTCGTCATCCTCCCGGACCTCCATCGCGTTGATGAACTCGATGAGGGTGGAGAAATTCTGTTCCTCCACCGGGGCCTCGTAGTGGATATACCCAATGAGGGCGCAGTACAAAAGCGTCTCGGCCTTAACCCAAAAATCGTCCCCGGCCTTGCCCTCGCCCTTGGTGTTGGCGATCAGCGTCGTGACCAGTTTCAAGATGTCCTTTTCGGAGTGGATGTAGGCAAAGGGATTATAGTGCATGGACTTCTTGAAGTTGATGGTATTGAGGACTTTGATCCGATAAGGCTCATAGATGTCCTTGCCGTGCTTATCCTTCATGGGCTTGCCGTCCTTGCCCAGCTTGGGTGTGCCGCGCTGAAGCATTTTGCCGCACTCCACCAGGATGGTGCCTTTTGGGTCTGTCACCACATAGGAGCTGTGCATCTGCATCAGGTTCGGTTTCAGCCAGAAGCGGGTCTTGCCGGAACCGGAGCCACCGATCACCAGCACATTTTTGTTTCTGGCGGTCTTGGGGTCCTTGGGGCGGCTGTTCATGGTCAGGCTCTCGGTTTTAGTCAGAATCACATTGTTCTGGAACACCGGGTCGATGTAGGGTGCGATGTCCTCATGGGTGCCCCAGCGGGCGCTGCCATACTCCATACCGTGCCGGTACTTCTTGGCGTTCTTGCTTTTGAGATACACGGCCAATCGCAGGCCAGCGCCGCAGCACAGCCCCACCAGCAGGTCCAAAGGGTGCAGGCTGGGCCACCAGCTGGCCAGCGCCACCGGCAGCGTGGAGAAGAACGAAAGCATTTTTGCCGAAGCGTCCGCACCCACGGCCATCCGCCATCCTTCACCGAAGTTGGTTGCGAACAGCCCCATCAGGATATAGGGCATATTCAGCAAAAGGAGCTTTTTGATGTCAAGTTGCTTTTTCATCTTCATCGTTCCAGCTCCTTCCGCTTGTTCCGGTCCACAACGGCGTGTTTCACCAGCTCTTTGAACTGGCTCAGCTTTGCCAGCACGGACGGACGCTCTGTTTTCTGCGCCTTTCTGACCTTCTTGCCGGTGTACTCGGTAAAGGCAGCGGTCAGGGCATCCGCATCGCGGCCTTTGAAAAAGATCAGGTACTTGGGCGGGGAGCTGCTGCGGTCCTTCTTCACCGCATAGTCAACGCCGTATTTCCGGGCGATCTTTTCAAACTCCTTGATGGAGGGGTCGGTGATCTCGATGTTGGAAACGCCCTGATTCTGGCCGATCAGCTGCTTCACCGTCTGTTTGCCGTGGGGAATCACGGGGGTATCCCGGCTTTTCTGCTTTTGCAGCTTCTTTTCCTTGCGGTGGGCAAGGTACTTGGTGATGGCGGCCTTAAACAGCCGCCCGGTAAACTTTGTTCCGCTGACTACCAGCGTCAAAGTCCTGTTTTCCACTTCCTCCTGCATAGGTCATCGCCTCCTTTCCACGGATTTTGCAGGGGTGGCGCTTGATACTAAGGCGGGACCACCAGCCGCCGCAGCAGGTATTTCATCATGGCAGGCTCCTTTCAACGCAGCTGATCGGAGCGGTCATAGTACAGATGTCCCTGGCGCACCTTGGCATGGCTGAGAATCTTGATGTGGCCCTTTTCCTGGTTCTCCAGGCTTTTCTGGTATCCGGCCTCCGTCAGAAACAGGCGGGTCCGTTCGCCTTTCCAGCCCACCGGCGAATCGTGGGTCAGCACATCGAAGATAATCATGTGCCGGGTGTCCTCGGCAAACCGCTCCAAATCCATGTACTCATGGCCGTGGTAGTTCTGCGCCCCGGCCTTGAGCCGCATTTCCTCCATCAGCTGGCCCACGGTCTTACGCTCAGGCATGGCGCGCACCTCCTTTCCCGCGTCCCTGGCCTTTCACAGTCAGGATACCGTCCAGGGTGGTAGCGGTGATCCGCAGGCGCTCAGCGGTGGCGATGTCATTCTTCACGGTCTCGTCGATGCCGTGGCCGCAGACCACCAGCACATGGGACCGGCGCAGATAGTCTCGCACCATATCCAGCCCGTCCTTGTGTTCCTGGGGAATCTCGTCCTTGAGGAAGGTGGACAAGAACAGAACCGGGCAGATGGGCGAATACCCGGCGTCGTACACCTGGCGGCAGTAGGTGGCAGCGTTCTCGGCGTTCTCATACTGGTTGTTGCTCCAGGGAGCCGTAATGTAGGCAAGAGGTCGTTTCATGGCAAAATCCTTTCTCCCGGTATTGCCGGGCAACAGAAAAGCGGCTGTTTACCAGCCGCCTGTGTTCATATCGTGATTGACTTGTACGGTGTAGTGATTGCTGATCGTGGTGGGCGCGTTGAACAGCACTGCAAGCAAATACTGTTTCATATTGCGGACCTCCGTGGTGTTTTTCTGCATACCGTCCATGACAAATCGGATATGCTCGCTATCCAGCTTCAAGAACCGGGAGCGCACGACTTCATGGGGAAAGTCGCTGCCAGCGATCCGAGTGGTTTTACGTTTGGCACAAACGGTCTCCACCATCAGCTCCACAATCTCGTCCAGGTCCTCACGGTAGGTCGAAAACTCTCTGCACAGATAGTCATACTCGATGTTCTCCAGAATCAATTCCCGATAATTTTCTATCTCTGAGACAGACATCGCATCCCTTCCTTTCCGTTCCGGCAGCTGTGCTGCCGCTGTTTCCCGGAAGGGAATGGAATCGGTACTTGCTCCATGAGTATTTTGTTTTTGAGTATTTGGTTTCTCTATATTTAATTCTGCGGGCTTTTCCGTATCCGGTTTATCCAGATACGGGTTTTCCGTATCTGGTGAAGCCGTATCTGGTACAGCCGTATCCGGCCTTGGCGTTTCTGGCTGCCTGGGCTGGGGTTTCTCATAAATCACATACTCGGTGTCGCTGATCCGGCCTTGTTGGTCCCGCAGCTGGTTCCGCACGATGTAACCGGCGGTTTCCAACTCCCGCAGCGCACTGCCGATGGCATCAACGCCCTCCTTGCAGATTTTCGCAAGTCCACGGGTAGTATAGTTCCAGTCATCAGGCAGGGATAACATCATGGAAAGAAGCCCCTTTGCCTTGAGGGATAGTTCGTGGTTCCGCAGGTGATGATTGCTCATCACGGTATAATCTTTGGTCCGTTCAATGCGAAAAACGGCCATTGACTTCACTCCTTTCTAATTTTAGGGCATGAAACTTCATGCCGCATTACATGCTTGCACCACGATGAATGAAAACCAGGTGCAGCAGACAAGGCAGTATGGTAAAATATAGATGCACGGCACAAGATCGGCTTTTTTTGCCGCTACGAGCGCGCGCATGAAACTGGTTTTGCTCTCCTGTTGAACCACAAATTGTCCCAGCCAAACGGCAGTAAAGGACGTATAGCAAAATAATTGCTTTAGGAGAGCGCGCCGTGACAACTTTTGTAAGGAGCGCAGGAGTATGGAAGTTGTCTATCGGTGTTGTTGTGGGATTGATGTGCATAAGAAGATCATCGTGGCCTGCTTGGATCAGGGCGGAGAGCAGAGCCTGCGTGAATTCGGCACAACGACCAGCGAGATCAAGTCTTTGGCAACCTGGCTCACAGAATCAGGCTGTGAAATGATTGCCATGGAAAGCACGGGCGTATTTTGGAAACCACTGTATAACCTGTTTGAGCTGATGGATTTGGATGCCATGGTTGTCAATGCGGCACACATGAAAGCACTGCCCGGCCGCAAAACCGATGTGAAAGACGCAGAATGGATCGCGGATCTGCTTCGCCACGGACTGCTGAAAGCAAGTTATATTCCCAGCCGGGAACAGCGGGAGCTGCGTGAAATTACCCGTTACCGAAAAAGCCTGACAGAGGAACGGTGCAGAGAAACCAACCGTCTACAAAAGATCCTGGAGGGCGCCAACATCAAATTGGACTCTGTGGTCAAAGACATCAACGGAAAGAGTGCCAGAAAGCTGCTGGAAAAGATCATTGAAGATGACGTCCCAACCAGTGAGGAGGAAGTATCTAAGGTGGTTCATGGACGGATGCGTTCTAAACTGGGGCAACTCGTGACAGCCATTGAGGGGATTACCACACCGCTGCAAAGAAAGTTACTGGCGCAGGTTATAGACCATATCGATGATCTGACCAGGCGTATTGCCGACTTGGATAAACTGGTACAGGATTACATGGACGAATATGAAGCGGCGATTGCTGCTCTTTGCGATATTCCCGGTATCGCCCGGCGCAGCGCCGAGGTGATTCTGGCGGAAATCGGTCTGGATATGAGCAGATTTCCCAGTGCCGCCCATCTTTGTTCCTGGGCTGGGGTTTGCCCCGGCAACTGCCAGAGCGCAGGACGGCGAAAGCACGGGAAAACAACAAAAGGCAACAAACCGCTCAAGACGATTTTGACCCAATGTGCAAAATCTGCACGTTCTGTAAAAGGGTCTTATTTCTCGGCGCAATACCAGCGGATCGCCGCAAGACGAGGTAAGAACCGTGCCACACTTGCGGTTGCACATTCCATGCTGATCGCCATATACCACATGTTGAAAAACAGCGCGCCTTTTCGTGATTTGGGATCTGACTATTACGACTCTTTCAATCGGGATAGAAAAATACATAGTTACCTGAAACGCCTGAAAGCATTGGGCTGGGAACCTGATGCCCTGCCCGGCTCCGCCTGATCCAACAACTTATACAGTCAATTAGCCTGCCGTCCGGGCGGGCTGGGTTGTTGCGCCCTTCCGGAGGAAGGTTTTCATAACAAAAAAGCCACAATCCTTCGTGAAAAAGACTGTGGCTTTCAGCTGTTTTTGTTGTTCTGCCAGGGCCGGTAAGGACGCTTGTACTTCGGCGGATGACTGAACATCGGCTCATGCTCCGAAAACGGGAGGGTCTGCAAAACCCGGTCAATGTCGGTGGATTCCATATCATACTGGGACTGGCAACTTTCCCGGATGGCATCTTTGATGCTCTGGACAGTACACATATTCATTCCTTTCCTTTCGTAGTGATAATGAGTTTACGGGTGGCGGCGGCGCTTGTCCGGTTTGAAGTCGAGCACATGGCCCTCGATCACACGGGCATACCGCTTGATTTTGATTTCCCGACGCTTCTGGCTTACGAGGGCGGCCTGATACCCGTCCTCCGTAAGAAACAGCCGCATATCATCGCCGGGGCAGCCGTAGGAACAAGGGCGCTGAACGGAAAACTCGATCATCCAGCGGGTGCTGTCCTGAAAACGCTCTACGGCCAAGATATTGTGTCCTTTCAGCTCACGGGCTGAAATATCCCTCATAGGCGGCTCCTTTCATCGTTCCTGGTCTCTCTGGCGCTTCTTCTGCCACGCCTCCAGCAGTTTGATAATGGTTTCCTGCATCCGCTGGGGCGTATAGCTTTTGGGGAAATACTTCCGCAGGGTGTCGGAGGTGAAAGTCACTTTGTCGAGATCACTTTTCTTTTCCTCACCCATGATGACGCGCATCATATCGAGGGTCAGATGTCCCTCCTGGCTGTATTTCTTGAGTCGCTGAGCCTGGGAGAGAGAGGGGGTAGCCTGTTCGCTGTCCATCGCGTCCAGCAAATCCCGCTGTTCTTCTTTTTTGAGAAAGGACAGCTCATAAGCCGGATTGAGGGCGATTTTCTTTTCATCGACCATATCCAGCAGTTCGGGAATCAGCTCCGTCAGGCGGATATAGCGCTGCACCTGGTTCCTACTCGAACCAGCCTGCTGCGCCAACAATTCATCTGCACGCAACTTCGTCCCAAGTTGGGACGAAGTTAAGTCCCCCCGTGCGCCTTGGTGTTTCATAGCCTCCAGCTTCATCTTGTAAGCAAAGGCCCTTTCGCTGGGGAGCAGGCTTTCACGTTGTAAGTTGCTGTCCACCATGATGATAGTGGCAGCATCATCGTCCAGGTCTCGGACAATGACAGGCATGGTTTCTTTCTCGGCCAGCTCACTGGCCCGGTGCCGCCTGTGACCGGCAACCAGCTCATAGCCGCCCTCCGGGTCCGGGCGGGCGATCGCCGGAACCAGAACACCATACTGCCGAACGCTGTCGGCGGTCTCCATCATGGCCTCGTCATCCTTGACTTTGAAGGGATGCCCCTTAAATGGGTGCAGCTCAGACAGCGGAATTTCCTGTATCTTCTCCAGCTTGGCATCCTGGCGGCTTTCCTCGGTGGAAAACAAATCATCGTATGGAGCCAGCTCTACTTTTTTCGCGCTGCTTTTCAAGTTTTATCACCTCCTTGGTCAGATTCTTATAGCCCTCGGCCACCTTGCCATTAGGGTCATGGGCAAAAATGCTTTTGCCCTCGGCGCTGATCTCCTTTGCCCGGACAGAATGGGGAATCTCGGTGCCGAACACCTTGATTTTGCTGCCATAGGTCTCCCGCAGCAGGGCGGCAATCTCCTTGGCGAAGTTGGTGCGGTTGTCCACCATCGTCAGCAATATGCCGTCGATCTGGAGCTTGGGGTTGATCTGCCGCTTCACCTTGTTTACGGTCTGGAGCAGCTGTTCCAGGCCCTTGGCGGGCAGGTACTCCGCCTGAACGGGGATTATGACCCTGTTGGCGGCGGCCAGGGCGTTGACCGTGAGCATACCCAGGGATGGCTGGCAGTCAATCAGGATATGGGAATACTGTCCCTTGAGCGTGTCCAGATACTGCCGCAGGATGGTCTCTCGGCTCATGGCGTTCACCAGGGAGACCTCCATGCCGGAGAGCTGGATGTCTGCGGGCATCAGGTCAACGCCCTCCGGGTGGTGCAGGATACCCTCGCCGGGGCGCAGCGGCTCGTCCATCAGGATACGGCCCATCGCGTCGGACAGGGTAAAGGGCAGCTTGTCCGGCTGGGGGTGGCCCAGGCTGATGGTCAGGCTGCCTTGCGGGTCCCCGTCGATCAGCAGCACTTTCTTTCCGGCCTGCGCCAGCCCAATCCCCAGGTTCGCGCAGGTGGTTGTCTTGCCAACGCCGCCTTTCTGGTTGGCGATGGCGATGATTTGCGTGTTCAATGACTTCACCTCATTTCTGAATTGTTCTATGGCTTCTGGAAATAGAAAAAGCCGCCACTTCAAAAATTGAAAGTGACGGCCTTTTCTTATCCCGGAATGAAATTCCCCGGAAACGCAAAAAGCACCCAGTAGAAAATACTGAGCGCTTGGCGATTAGATTTATTCTCTTTTGTTCAAATTAGGTCAAATTCAGACAAACCGTTTTCACGAAAAAGGTCTCTTGGAGATGTATAAATAAACATCCCCTTGGCATCCCAAAATCGCGTCTCGGTTGTCCTATTTTTTAACCCATAAGCCCTCTTTTTGGGGTGGTTGTCCACCATTTAACCCATAGAAAACGGGTTAAAAGAGGCTTCGTTCTGTCAAATTGCGTCAAACCATTTGAAAAGGAAAAACCCCGGAAACCGCGTAGTTCCGGGGTTTTTGACCACTTTTGATAAAGTTTAGCGCTTGCTGAACTGCGGAGCGCGACGGGCAGCCTTGAGGCCGTACTTCTTTCTCTCTTTCATACGCGGATCTCTCGTCAGGAAGCCTGCTTTCTTAAGCACCGGGCGGTACTCAATGTCTGCATGAAGCAGGGCTCTTGCGATACCGTGACGGATTGCGCCGGCCTGGCCGGAAAAGCCGCCGCCGCGGACGTTAACCATTACGTCGAACTTGTCTGCTGTCTCAGTAGCAACAAGCGGCTGACGAACGATAACCTTTAAGGTTTCGAGGCCAAGATACTCGTCAATGTCTCTTTTATTGATTGTGATTTTACCGGTACCAGCGGTAAGATATACTCTGGCGATAGATTTTTTTCTTCTTCCTGTTCCGTAGTATTTAGCGTTAGCCATTATGATTTCCTCCTTCCAGACCTTCTATTAAAATTTGATTTCTAAAACTTCCGGCTTCTGAGCTGCCTGCTCGTGGTCAGCACCAGCATATACATGAAGCTTCGTAATCATGCTTCTTCCCAAAGGTCCCTTCGGAAGCATTCCCTTAACGGCTAACTCGATAACCTTCTCCGGCTTCTTAGCCATCATTTCTCTCAGCGTTGTCTCCTTCATTCCGCCTACATAATCGGAATGGCTGTAATAGATCTTCTGATCCAGTTTCTTTCCAGTTACCTTCACTTTGGAAGCGTTTACTACGATCACATAATCGCCGCAGTCCATATGCGGTGTAAAGATCGGTTTATTCTTTCCTCTCAGCACCTTGGCTACTTCAGATGCCAGACGTCCTAATGTATATCCCGTAGCATCAACTACATACCATTTTCTTTCAATCGTTGCCGGACTGGCCATAAAGCTCTTCATGGATTGACCTCCTGTTTGTACTTAACCATTTCAGTTCCTGTATCGAAAAATACTGATTCCGGGGCTATGGTACCAGCATTTTTGCCCGATGTCACATTTACACATTATATTATACTCTGTCGGGTGTGTCAACCATTTTTTCCTCAAATAACCGCAATTTTTCCCATAAAATAAGGGCTGGAGGCCCTTCCTGTTCCGGCGCGCAAAAAAGAATCCGGCCGCAGGCTTTGAAAGGCAAACGCTGCGGCCGGACGGTTCCCGGCTTTATCTTCTCTTCTTCTTTTCAAGGTAATCGCTGAGTTCTGCATTCGTCACATCCGTGATAAACATATGCCCCGGCGCGTGGGTGATGACGAGCGGAAGCTTCGCCCGCTCCACAGCCGCCTGGGGCGTAACGCCGCAGGCCCAGAACACCGGGATTTCGCCGTCCCGGATCTCCACGCTGTCGCCGTAGTCAGGGCATGAAAGATCCGCAATCCCGATTTTTTCCGGATCTCCCATATAAATGGGTGCTCCATGGACATTTGGGCACCGCTCCGTAATCTCCACCGCCCGCATGGCATCGGCAGGCGTCATGGGACGCATGGTGCAGACAAGCGGCCCCTCAAACACACCGGCCTTCGCGCACTCGATGTTCGTCTTATACATCGGCACATTGCACCCCATGGAAATATGGCGCACGTCGATGCCGGCAGCAAGAAGCGCCTCCTCAAAAGAAAAGCTGCACCCGATCAGGAAACCCACGAAGCCATCCTGCCAATAGGACGAAATGTCCGTCACCTCGTCTGCCAGCACGCCGTTTTTATAGATAAAATACCGCGGGATATCCGTCAGGATATTGGCGCCCTCGCCCATGTCATGAACCATGGGGCTGCCCTCAAGGATTTCCAAAACAGGGCACGGCTTTGGGTTCTTTGCCGTAAATTCCTTAAAATCCGCCGCATACTCCCCCGGAAGGATCACGAGATTCGCCTGTGCATATCCGCCGCACATCCCGGCCGTAGGCCCGGTGATCTCCCCTCTTCGGATCCGCTCTCTTATCTCCTTTGGCCGGGCATTCCTCTCATCTGCCATTTTGATTTCCTCCTAAAGGTTCCGCACGGCCTCCCTGGCAAGATCCACAAGGAATTCCTGCCCGTTCACCACGACGCGGTATGTGCCTTTTTTCTCCCAGTACGTCTCATCCTCGCTGGCCGCTGCCGCGATGGCCACCGCCTGCGCCTCCGACGACGGCACTGCTGCCGTATTCAGGGCATCGGAAAGCTCATGAAGCCGCTTCTTCTCCTCGCAGTAAAGCCTCTGTGCCTCCTCGATATCCACCTTCTCAAACCGGATCTGATACCCCGGACGGCACTGGGCAAGGCGCGGAAGATCCGCAGAGATCACATTGGCAATCTTTGTATAGCCGCCCGTTGTCTGATGGTCAGCCATCATTACGATGGGATTTCCGTGGGACGGAACCTGGACAGCGCCGAAGCTGATTCCGTCGGTGATGATGTCGCCGCCGTTTTTATGCTCGATCACAGGCCCTTCCATCCGGCAGCCCATGCGGTCGTATTCATTAGAGATCGTGTAGACACTCCCCAAAAACGTCCGGATTCCGGCTGCCGTAAAGCAGTCGTCCTGCGGCCCCATGAGAACCCGCAGCGTACACTCCCTGGAAGAAAAATCCTCCGGCGAAAGCTTCCTCTTCCCCATATTCGGCAGCCATGTTTTCGGCGCCGAAAAACCAATCTCATCGCCGGCTCCAAGCTTTCTTCCCTCAAAGCCGCCGATTTTCGACTTTAAGTTCGTGGACTTGCTGCCCATGACAGACGGGACATCGAGCCCGCCGGCAAAGGCCAGATACGCCCGGCTCCCCGAAAACATCCCGGCAAAGCTTAAGGTCTCGCCCTTATGGACATGCACGGCCTCATACCGCGGCATGGGCTTCCCGGAAAGCTTCGCTCCCAGGTCACCGCCGGTGAGGGCGACGATATTGTCCTCCGTAAACTCGATCATCGGCCCCATCATCGTAACCTCGATGACGGCCTCTTTTTCACTGTTCCCCACTAAAATATTTGCCAGCGCAGCAGAGCGGGTGTCCATGACGCCGGACACCGACATGCCCGTCTCCTGGAAGCCGTACCGTCCCATGTCCTGAATCGTCGTCAGGAAACCGCCGTTTATGATTTTGATGCCCATTACTCCGCCTCCTTTTCATAGGTGACGCAGGAGTACGTGCCAGCCGCCGCCTGCTCTTCGATTTCCTTATATTCCTCTTCCGTCACCGGGCGGAATTTTATGTACTGCCCCGCCTCCAAAAGCACGGGCTTTTCCCTGTCCGCATCGTAGAGCTTCACCGGCGTCCGGCCAATGAGCTGCCAGCCGCCCGGCGATGCCACGGGATAAATCCCCGTCTGCTCGCCGGCAATCCCGACGGAGCCGCCTTCAATTTTCACCCGCGGGCTCTTTAACCGCGGCGTCGCAATCTTCTTATTCATGCCGCCGAGGTACGGGAAACCGGCGATAAAGCCGAGCATATAAATCAGGTATTCCTCCGACGTGTGAAGCCGGATCACCTCGTCCGGCGTCATGTGGTTATGTTCTGCCACAAATTCCAGATCCGGCCCCATCTCCCCGCCGTAGAGGACGGGAATCTCCACCACCGTTGGCGGCGGGATCTGGACGCTCCCGATATGTTTCATGACCTCGCCAAACCGTTTCGTAAGTTCACCGAAAGAAACCGTCTCCGGCTCATAGACAACAAGCAGAGACCGGTACGTCGGCACCGTCTCAACGATCCCCTCGATCTGTTCCTTCTCCAAAGCAATCTTAAACGCCCGGATCTTCCGGTTGATCTCCGGGCTGATTTCGTTTCCGAACTCCACGCAGACAGCAGAATCCCCGGAAACAAGATATCTGACATCGCTCATGGCTTCCTCCCCTTATTTTAAGCTCTTTATCTCCACGCCCTCAGAAATCAGCGTCTCACGGATGTTCTTTACAAAGGCCAGCGCCTTGGGATTGTCGCCGTGGACGCAGATGGAATCCGCCTTGATGGCAATGTCATTTCCGTTGATGGAGGTCACTTTTCCCTCTTTCACCATGCGGACGACGCGTTTGATCGCCAGCTCCTCGTCTTTAATCATCGCGCCCGGGAGCTTTCTGGAAACCAGCGTCCCGTCATCGTTGTAGGCGCGGTCAGCAAACACCTCGCTGGCAGCCCGGAGCCCGACGGCCTCTGCCGCCGAAATCATCTTGGAGCCTGCAAGCCCCATGAAAATGATGTCCGGATCCACCTCATAAACGGCCTCGCACATGGCCCGCGCCAGCTTCTCGTCCACAGCCGCCATGTTGTAAATGGCGCCATGGGGCTTTACATGCTGGATTGTCATTCCATGGCTCTTCGTAAAAGCCGACAGCGCGCCAAGCTGGTACTTCACATACGCCTTTGTCTCCTCCGGCGTCACCGCCATGTTCCGGCGGCCGAAGCCCATAAGATCCGGGAAACCAGGATGTGCTCCCACGGCCGTTCCAAATTCCTTCGCCAGGGCCACGGTTTTCTCCATCACCATGGGATCGCCGGCATGCCATCCGCAGGCCACGTTCGCAGAGGAAACATACTTTAAGATTTCTTCGTCCATCCCGATGGTATAATTTCCAAAGCTTTCCCCCAGATCACTGTTTAAATCCACAAAAAACATAAATCTGCCTCCTTTTATCCACAGCCGGCCCATCTTTTCCACCGGCCGCCTTCCTTCTCCCCTTTATTCTATCCGACTTTTTCTGTCAAATCAAGCGGCAATTACCAGTCTTTTCCACGGCGGCACCGGAGAAAATTGGCGATCAGCCGCACCATGAGAAATACCGTAAGAAGAATCCAGATCCCGAAATACGCCGCATAGAAATTGCCGATACCCGCCCTGGCGAACGCCGAAATCAGAAGGCCCGCGGCGGCAGACGGCAGAACAAGAATTGCATACGGATAAAGGATCTGTTTGTAGGGCATCGCTTCTCCTTTTAATATGAAATTCCGTGTGAGAACCGCATCGCCGATGACATAGACCGTCGAACAAAACCCGGAAAAGCGGTCAGAAAAATCAAGGAGCGCAAACCGCTTATCTGTCATGGCCCAGAACTCCTCGCTCCCTGACACAAGGCCGTCCAGGGAAAAAGCTGCATTCAGCACCACCTGTGAAGCGGAGTACACCAGCACGCCGGTAAAAAAGACAGCCGCTAACAGCCACCATGCAATCCGGTATCCCTTCTTTTCTTTCATTTACGCACCTCCGTTATGTCATATGTATGTCTTCATTCTGCCATAAATCGCGGGTGGGTGCAAGAGGGAGTTCCGGCAGAAAACGCGCCCCATATAAAAAAGACGTGCAGACTCGCCGCACGCCTTTCTCACATATTTCCAAAAAGTTACCTCAAAACCTTCTCCCGTCTCTCCCCCACATAATCTCCTTCCCGGCATTCTCCGACAACCTCATATCCCAGGCCGTCATAAAATTTCCCGAGGGCCTCTGCGCCCTTCTTGGCATCCAGGCGCACCGCGTCCATCCCCTGCTCCCTTCCGTATGCCTCAATGAACGCCAAAAGCGCCTTCCCCGTTCCGGGATATGCCGTATCCGTCACCAGATGGTGCACATAAAAAGCCGACCGATCCGTCTCCCATGCGGAATCCTCGGTGAATACCGCTGCTGCACCAGCAATCTGTTTTCCGCAGACTGCCACAAACATCGCGCCTTCCCTGACCAGCTTCTCAAAATAAGACGGCGGATAAATGGAGAGATAATCTTCTTTATTCCACTGGGAAATCTGCTTTTCATCCATCCAGCGAATCCGCTTCTCAATCAGCTCCACGACGGCCGCCGCTTCGCCCTCTTTCGCCTTCCGAATATCAAGCGTCACATTCTCCATGCCCTTTCTCCTTCTCCTGCGGCGCATACACCGCCTGCCACAGCCCGTCTTCCCACCGTTTTAACCGGTAAAACCCGTACTGCTCTTCCTCCGAAACCTCGCATTCCTCCGGAACCGTCACAAAAACCTCCTTTGCGCCGTTCCGGTACGCCTGATGTACCATCCGCCGGATGAGCCGCAAAAGCTCTGCCTTCTCACAAAACCGGATTCTCAGAACAGATTTCCCTGACGTCTCCGTCTCGCTCTGATCGAGAACATAGCTCCAATGCTCATTTTCCCCGGAAACCGCAGGCGACAGTGCCTTCTCGTACTCAATCCCCACAAGCGTCAGCCCCTTGGCCGGCGCCGTCTGGCCGGCCGCCTGCCGGTCACGGCTCTCCAGGATTTCCTTCACATGCTCCGGCGGATACACGCCCATGCCAGCCTTCATAAGCGTCCCGGCGATAATCCGTACCATATTATAAAGGAAGCCGCTGCCGCTCAGACGGATCGTGATGATATCATCCTCTCCTTTTGTGACCGACACCTGATAAAGCGTCCGCACCGTCTCCTCCGCCTGGTGCCTGGCAGAACAAAACGCGGCAAAGTCATGCTCGCCCACCAGATACGCCGCCGCCTTTTTCATCTTCTCCACATCCAGCGGAAAATAGCAGAAATGGGCATACAGCCGCTTTGTCGGCACATCAATCCGGCAGTTTAAAATCATATATTCATACGTTTTCACGCAGTTCTGCTTCCTCGGATGCCAGGTGAGCGGCACCTCCGCGGACTCCAGAACCCGGATGTCCTCGGGAAGCCTTTGGTTTAACGCAAAACAGAGCTTATCTCCGGGGATCCTGCTCTCCGTGTCAAATACAGCCACGTTTCCCAGGGCATGAACGCCGGAATCCGTCCGGCTCGCCCCCACCACGCAGATTTCCTCCTTTAAAAGCTCTGAAACTGCTTTATTTAAAACCTCTTCAATCGTCACACCGTTGGGCTGGAGCTGCCAGCCGCAGTATCCGGTTCCGTCATAGGCAACCGTCAGTCTGATCCGCTTCAAAATCCCATTCTCCCACTATAAAAGAATCTTAAACGCCAGCGACGCAAGGAAATAGACGAGATAGACGGCATACGTCTTCTTATCGCGCCCTTCATAGTGCAGGGGCTTCATCTTCGTCCTGCCCTCGCCGCCCCGATAACATCTGGCCTCCATGGCCATGGCAAGATCCGTGGCCCGCCGGAACGCAGAAATAAACAACGGCACCAGAAGCGGCACCATGGCCTTCGCCTTCTGAATCAGGTTCCCGCTCTCAAAATCAGCGCCTCTCGCCATCTGCGCCTTCATGATTTTATCCGTCTCTTCCACGAGAATCGGAATAAACCGCAGGGCGATGGACATCATCATGGACACTTCATGTACCGGCACGCCGACGCGGTTCAAAAAGCCCAGGCTCTTTTCCAGCCCATCCGTGAGCTGGTTCGGCGTCGTCGTCAGCGTGAGGATTGTGGAACCCATCACGAGAAAAATCAGCCGCACTGCCATGAACGTCGCCAGTTCCAGCCCCTCCCAGGTCATCTGAAGGAAGCCGATCTTAAAAATCGGCGTTCCCGGCGTCAGGAACAGGTTGAAGCTGACGCTGATTAAAAGCAGGAACACGATGGCCTTTAAGCCGCGCACCATGAACTTCACAGGCACATTGGAAAGCTTAATGGCAAGCACAAGAAACAGTGCCGCCGCCGCGTAGCCAAACAGGCTGTCTGCCAGAAACAGCGTCACAATATATACAAGCGTTCCGAACAGCTTCGTCCGCGGATCCAGCCTGTGAAGGACGGAATCCGTCGGATAATACTGTCCAAGTGTGATATCTCTTAACATTTCATTTCCTCCAGGTCTTTCTGCCGCAGCCGCC
Organism: Eubacteriaceae bacterium Marseille-Q4139; assembly: GCA_018223415.1. Lineage (NCBI taxonomy): Bacteria > Bacillati > Bacillota > Clostridia > Eubacteriales > Eubacteriaceae > Eubacteriaceae bacterium Marseille-Q4139. Next base: position 1,188,607 of record JAGTTQ010000001.1, read on the forward strand.
GGCGGCATGAAAGCGATTCTCTTCCGTCCAGGCTAACGCCTGTTTTCCCTCCAGACCGCTAAAATTGCGTCTCTTGCCTCTTCGATGGTCGTCAGGTCTTCCCCGATGGGAATTCCCCGCTCCCTTAAGGCATGAACCACATAAGTGATCTGCGGCGCCGCAAGCCCCATGGCCTCTAACTCCTTATAATGCCGGAACACTTCCTTCGGCGTCCCGTCAAACGCCTTCTCCCCGTGGTTCATCACCACGAGCCTGTCCACATACTTCGCCACGTCCTCCATGCTGTGAGAGACGAGGATTACCGTCATCCCCTGCTCCCTGTGGAGCGTTTCCACGAGTCCCAGAATGTCGTCACGCCCCTTCGGGTCAAGACCGGCCGTCGGCTCGTCTAAAATTAACACTTCCGGCTTCATGGCGAGGACGCCTGCAATGGCGACACGCCGCTTCTGGCCGCCGGAAAGCTCAAAGGGCGACTGGCTGTAAAAGCTCTCGTCCAGCCCCACAAGATGCAGGGCTTCCTTCGCCCGCGTCTCGATCTCCTCACTGGAAAGGCCAAGATTTTTCGGCCCGAAGCAGACGTCCGTAAACACATCCACTTCAAAAAGCTGATGCTCCGGGTACTGGAACACCAGCCCTACCTTGCTCCTTAACTCCTTCATGGAAAAGCCCTCGGAATAGATGCTCGTCCCGTTATAGAGGATGTCGCCGCTTGTGGCCTTAAGAAGGCCGTTCAAATGCTGGGTCAGCGTGGACTTTCCGGAACCTGTGTGGCCGATCAGCCCGATAAACTCCCCGTCTTCAATCGTCAGGCTCACATCCTTCAAGGCGTACTGCTCAAACACGGTTCCCTGGCCGTAAACATGATTCAGATGTTCAATCTTAATTGCCATTTCTGTTCTCTCCATTTAAAAGCGGAACCAGACGTTCCACCAGCTCATCAATCGTAAGGATCCCGTCGGGAAGTTCCATGCCGGCTTCCTTCAGTTCGTCGGCCAGCTCCGTCACCTGCGGCACATCCAGGCTGTACGTCTTAAGCTCCTTCACCCTGGAAAAGATCTCCCGCGGCGTCCCGTCCATCACAACCTTCCCGCCGTCCATGACAATCACACGGTCGGCGTCGATGACCTCCTCCATATAGTGCGTAATCAGAAGAACCGTGATGCCCTCCTGCCGGTTCAATTCATGGACGGTTTTAATGACCTCTTTCCGGCCGTTGGGATCCAGCATGGCCGTCGGCTCGTCCAGAACGATGCACTGCGGCTTCATCGCCATGACGCCTGCGATGGCAACCCGCTGCTTCTGGCCGCCGGAAAGCTTATTTGGCGACTGGAGCCGGTACGCCGTCATCCCGACCGCCTCCAGGCTTTCATCCACACGCCGCCAGATCTCGTCCGTGGGGACGCCCATGTTCTCCGGCCCGAAGCCCACGTCCTCCTCAACCACGTTGCCGATGATCTGGTTGTCCGGGTTCTGGAACACCATGCCGGCCGTCTTCCGCACGTCCCAGAGATGTTCTTCGTCGTCCGTCTTCATGCCTGATATGAAAACCGTGCCGTCCGACGGAAGCAGAATCCCGTTCATCAGCTTCGCAAAGGTGGACTTTCCCGACCCGTTATGGCCCAGGATTGCCACGAACGTCCCCTCCTCGATGTCCAGGGAGACGCCCTTTAATGCCTCTGTCACCTCATCGGTTCCTTTCTCGTCGTCATGCCGGATATAATTAAAAATTAAATTCACTGCACTGATAATTCCCATGGTCTGCCTCTCTTTAAATTTTCGGCCATTTTCTATTGTTTACATGTTTTTAAATTTTAGTTGATAATGGGCGGATAGTCAAGTGATTTTCTGCCTATGGTTCCAAGCTTTCGATATAATCAAGGCATAAGCCGAGATAAGAGATTTCCCCCCTTGTATTTCGTTTTGCCTTGATATCCGGCGTCGTTCCGAATTCTACATTGCTGCTCCCGTCCGGGTTCAGCACATGCATGGCCCGGTATTTCATAATCAAACCGCTGTTGGGAAGCTTCGCCAGAAAGACATTGGCGCCTCCGCCGTCTCCTAGCGTATTTTCCCCCACCAGCACTGCAAAGCCTGTCGCCTTGCAGAAAATGGCAAATCCCTCAGAAGCCGAGCCGGTCATTTTGCCTGCCAGGACAAAGAAACGCCCCTTGCACACCTTCTGATCGGAAAGCGGAGAAACCGTTAATCTCTGCTTTCTATAATAACGCATCCCCTTCAAATCATCCTCATTGATGTTCGGAAGGGCGCGCAGGACGTCAAAATCTGTCTCGAATGTCTCCTCCGTAAGCCCCATGGCCGCATATGGCTCCCGCGATTCCTCTCCGTAAGGCGTGACATAGCATTTCTCGTATCCCATCGGGCTGTCGATGTTGGGCGCCACTAAAAGCTCCATCCAGTATAAATCGGAACCGCCGCCGTTTTCGCTGATATCGATGATGATATTCTCTTTCCCGGCGTTCTCCCGAAACCATCTGCCAAGCATTTCCCTGTCTTCTTCAATATGGTCTGTTCTAAAGCTCTTTATTTTCACATACGCCGTGTCATCATCAATCTCCCGAAAAGTCAGATTCTCCTCATCCGCGGCCTTTGATGTTCCCGCTGTTTTTGGATACTGCGTTTCCAGATAGGCATACCGCTCCTTCACCACCGGGTCATCACAAATGGTCAGGCACCACATTCCAAACGGATCCGTCTCCGTGTACGTCAAACCCGGCGTGGCTATTTCCGCATACGCATCTGGCCCAAGAAGCGCCAGATGCCCTAAGCCCTGAAATTTTCCCACGCATGTTTCCAACAGCCCGTAAAACGCCATAAAATCAACCTGCTTCTCACCAAGCGCTTCTATCTGTTTTCGGTAGTTCTCCTTTAAGGCATCCATGGACAGCAGGTATTTTCTCTCCGCCACTTTAGAAAGCGCATAATCTTCCTCGAGCACTTTCCACATATAATCATAATCCTCTAACGCCTCCGCCAGAGAAATCACCGCCATATCCTTATTCTCCTGCCCATTCATCATCCCTGACACTGCCGTAAGCCCCAGTACGGCCGCGGCGGCGATACCCAAAAACAGTTTTTTCATCGAATTCCTCCCTTCCTGCATGAAAAAGTATGTGCCTGGTGCACGCGCGCCGGAGTGCGCCCCCAAAAGAAAAGGCACAGCAGAAAACTTTCTGCCATGCCCCCATTCCTACTGCACCCAGAGTCCATCTTCGTTGAGCGTCCGCCCGTCGATGCTGGCGTTCGATGCCATCGTTCCGTCTTCATTCAGATAATACCACTGATTCGGCGACGCCTGGCACCAGCCGGTGGCCATGGAGCCGTCGGCATTCAGGTAATACCAGTCTCCGCCGTCTTCCAGCCATCCCGTCTGCATCACGCCGTCTTCGTCCATGTAATACTTCTTTCCGCCGACCTCGTTCCAGCCAGTCACGGCATACCCATCGGCATTAAAGTAATACCATTCTCCAAGGATCCGGTACCACTGGCCCGTTACAAGCGTCCCGTCGGCCTTCTGGTACTTCTTCCCCTGGACATATAGCTTCCAGGTTCCGTCCGTATCGCCAAGATCTTCTGCGACACTGTCAGTGGAAGCGGTGTATCCGCTGCTCTTCATATATTTCGCATCGCCGCTGTCCTTCGCCATGGCACGCACCTCATAAGAATACGTGCCCTCCTTCGTCATATACTCACTCAGGTCCTTCGTCGTCCCGTCGGCATCAATGGTTTTAATATAATTGCCGTCCAGATACAGCTTGATCTGGTAAGCCGTAGCATATTTCACCTTATCCCAGGTGGCAATCGTTTTATTCGCATTTCTCCATCCGGCTTCCTCCGGCGCTTCAAGCTGCACCGACGGATAATAATATGCTGTCACTTTCAGGTTTTCTCCGGATTTCTTCGCGCTTCCAAGCTCTGCTCCGGAAATCTTCAAAGAACGCTCGCCGTAGCTTGAGAGAAACGTGTCCCCGCCGTCGGCTGAAAGAGTCACGGTTGCCGTCACCTTCGCCCCCGGCTTCCAGCCTGACACGCTCTTGTTCCATTTTACGGAATCTATCGAAACGCCGTCCGTGCTCACAGACACCTGCGGCTCCGAAATCTGTCCCGTCTCGCACGTCCCGTCAAAGCTCAGGTTCAGGCTCCTAATGGTTTCCGCAAAGGCCGGGAACACTGCAAAACATGTCAGCAGCCCCGCCAGCAGCGCTCCGGCGAACAGCTTTCCTGCTGTTTTTCTCTTCATCTGTCATTCCTCGCTTTCTGTTCAACTGCTCCGCCGCTTTTTATACCCGCCTAGGCCCCCTGCACCTCAGGCTTTTTCCAGATACCGTTCTGATCCACATAAAATCCGTCGATATAAGTATTGAACGCCTTCGCTCCGCTTCCCGGATAGAAGTAATACCAGCTCCCGTCCACTTCCTGCCAGCCCTCGGCCATGGAGCCGTCGGCTTTCATGTAATAATCCGTTCCGCCGACACCGAGCCAGCCTGTCATCATGGCGCCGTTCGTGCCGAAATCTGTCCGCGGATTCAGGTAATACCAGCGCCCCTCATAGGAGAGCCAGCCAGTCTGCATCTCACCGCTGTCCTTCAGATAATAGGTATATCCATTCCTTGTCTGCCAGCCCGTCATCATAGCGCCGTTTGCATCAAAAAGATACCACTGGTTTCCGATGTTGGCCCAGCAGTCCGTCAGATAACTTCCGTCGGGATACCGGTAATACCAGTATTTGTTGCTCTCAAGCCATCCCACCTGGGACGTGTCAGACGGCGGCAGCGGCGTCACAGCCGTACCATCGCTGGAAATCCGGCCGCTTCCGTCGGAAACCTCATCCTCTCCGATGTAGATCTCGTCGGAATAGCTCCAGTCGCTTGACTTTGCATATTTTTCCGTTTCTTCGTCCTTCGCCACGGCACGCACACGGAAGGAATACGTTCCCTTGACTGTCATATACGGATACAGATTATAGGAGGTACCCGTAATCCCTGTCAGTTTTTCAACAACCTTGCCACCCCGGTAAAGGTAAACCTCATAAGCCGCATTGTCCACCCGGTTCCATTTTGCCTGGCCGAGCTTGCTCTTGCTTCCGGCATCAGTCCACTGGGCATCATCCGGGATATCGAACTCGCCTTCAGCCGGCCGCGATTTTGCCGTTACAAGCAGTTCCCTGCGGCTCTCTCTCTTGACAGAAACAAGATCTCCGCCTTTTACCTTGACGTTTCTGGAGGAATACGTCCCGTTGAACTCATAGTCATTGATGGCCTCGATATAGATTTTCAGCGAATAGCTGGTTCCAAGTGTGGCCTCATCCGGCTCCTTGACCCATTTGGCCGACTTGACGTCGTACCTGGAATTGCTGGAAACGGCCACCTCGCAGTCATCGCCCGTATATCCGCAGTTTAAGCTGGGAAGCGGTTCTCCCGCCTCAATATCCAGATCCAGCGTAATATTCACGGAAGAAATCGCCGAAGCCGCAAACGCCGGCGAAACGCCGAGAAGCGCAAGCATAACCGCCGTAACTCCAACACTCAAAAGCCTCTTTATCTTCTGTACCTTTGCACGTCTTTCCATATTCATCCCCATCTCCTTTATCCTGTAATTCAAAATCCCAGATAATCCCTTATGGGAATATTATAAACTCAGCATCCGGCCGCGTCAACTTACGATATTCTTTCAATCCTGTAAGAAGATGGTGCAGAATTCCAAAAATGTGCCTCCCAGAAACAAGAAAACAGCCAGGTGAATACAAACATATCCACCTGGCTGTCACCTTAAAATCTTATACCAGCTCGATCATAACTGCCATTGCGCCGTCGCCCTTGCGCTGTGCGATCTTCACGATTCTCGTGTAGCCGCCGTTGCGGGAAGCGTACTTCGGAGCAATCTCATCGAACAATTTTGCCGGAAGGTCAACCTTCTTCGTATTTTTCTTTCTGCCGGCCAGAGTCGTCGGAACCTCAGTCACACCGTACAGAGTCTTTAACATCTGACGTCTTGCATGAAGTCTGGAAGGCATATCCTTCTTGATTTCCTTCTCAACTTCATCGTAAACGGTAACTTTCTTGCCGTCAACAACTTCCTTTACTCTCTTGCCGTCTTTGTCCTTGCGGGCAACCTTAGCTGTTACCTTAACGGTCTCAAAGTTGTCCTTCTCCTTAACAGCCAGTGCGATCAGGCCCTCGGCGATGCCGCGGATTTCCTTTGCACGAGCCTCAGTGGTAACGATCTTTCCATGATATAAGAGGCTTGTTACCTGGCTTCTAAGTAATGCCTTTCTCTGACTGGATGTTCTTCCAAGCTTTCTATAACCTGACATAATTCTAATTCTCCTCCATTTGTGGAACAGCTACCCATGCATCTTCGGGCTTACTGGATACCTGCTTTTTCTCCATAAATTTACTGTTCGTCGCTCGAGTTGAGCTGAAGTCCGAGCTCTTTTAACTTTGCAAGCACTTCCTCTAAGGACTTGCGGCCCAGGTTGCGGACCTTCATCATGTCTTCGGAGGTGCGGCTGCAAAGCTCTTCCACCGTGTTGATTCCCGCACGCTTCAAGCAGTTGTAGGAACGGACGGAAAGCTCCAGCTCGTCAATGTTCATCTCAAGGACTTTTTCTTTCTCATTGTTCTCCTTCTCGACCATGACCTCGGCAGTCTTTGCATTCTCGGACAGGTCGATGAAGAGATTCAGATGCTCGCTTAAAACCTTCGCAGCAAGGCTGACGGCCTCGTCGGGATCCAGCGTTCCGTTGGTGTAGATTTCCAGGGTCAGCTTGTCGTAATCGGTCATCTGGCCGACACGCGTATTCTCAACCGCCATATTCACACGCTCAACCGGCGTGTAGATGGAATCCACTGCGATCACGCCGATTGGGAGATCGTCGTTCTTGTTCTTGTCAGCACTTACATAGCCGCGGCCATTGGTGATCGTAAGCTCCATGTAGAACTTGCTGTCGGCACCGCCGCTTAAAGTTGCGATAGTCTGGTCGGGATTTAAAATCTCGATATCAGCGTCTGCCTGGATATCGGCAGCCGTGATGACACCCTCGCCCTCGAACTCGATATAAGCGGTCTTCGGCTCATTTGTATCGCTGTTATTCTTGATTGCTAAGTTTTTGACGTTCATGATGATCTCAGTCACATCTTCCTTGACTCCAGGAATGGAACTGAACTCATGCAGAACACCGTCGATTTTCACCTGGCTGACAGCGGCACCCGGCAAAGAAGAAAGCATGATTCTTCTAAGGGAATTTCCCAGAGTTGTGCCGTAGCCCCGCTCAAGCGGCTCCACGACAAACTTTCCGTATCTCTTATCTTCGGATATTTCAGCTATCTCAATGTTTGGTTTCTCAAAATCGAACACAAAAAGCCCCTCCTTTTGGGTATGCCTTTAAGGAATGCCACGGAGCGGAGAAAACCCGAAAAAGGGGCTCCGCTCCGGTGAATTACTTATTTGGAGTACAACTCGACGATGAGCATCTCATTTACAGGAACATCAATCTCTTCTCTTGTCGGAACAGATTTTACAGTTCCCTTCAGGTTCTCCTGGTCAACCTCGATCCAGGCCGGTACAAGACGGCCGCCGGTTACTTCCAGGATGTTTTTGTATCTCTGATCACCTTTGTGTTTCTCTTTGATTTCGATCACGTCGCCGGCCTTAACCTGGTAGGACGGGATGTTGATGCACTTGCCGTTTACAAGTACATGCTTGTGGTCTACGATCTGTCTTGCTTCTTTTCTGGTTCTGCCAAGACCCATGCGGAACAGGACGTTGTCGAGTCTGCACTCAAGAAGCTTCATCAGGTTCTCACCGCTCTGGCCGTTCATGCGGACAGCCTTTGCGTAGTAATTGCGGAACGGTTTCTCAAGAACGCCGTAGATGAACTTTGCTTTCTGCTTCTCTCTTAACTGAAGGCCATACTCGCTCATCTTCTTGTTCGCTCTTTTGGATTCTCTGTTGGATTTTTTATCAATTCCTAAATAGATCGGGTCCAAACCAAGGGATCTGCATCTTTTAAGAACAGGAACTCTATCAACTGCCATTTTACTTCCTCCTAATTAGACTCTTCTGCGTTTTGGCGGACGGCATCCGTTGTGCGGAACCGGAGTTACGTCCTTAATGCTAGTTACTTCAAGGCCGCATGCCTGAAGGGCACGGATTGCTGCCTCACGGCCTGAACCAGGTCCTTTTACCATAACGTCAACGGATTTTAAACCGTGTACAAGAGCTGCCTTAGTTGCAGTTTCCGCAGCCATCTGAGCTGCATATGGAGTAGATTTCCTTGAACCTCTAAATCCCAGACCGCCTGCACTTGCCCAGGATAAGGCATTTCCCTGTGCATCTGTTAATGTCACGATTGTGTTGTTAAAAGATGACTGGATGTGCGCCTGTCCGCGTTCAACGTTTTTCTTTACACGCTTTTTTGTCACTTTTTTTGCAGTGGACACTTTTTTAGCCATTTTAAACTAACCTACTTTCTTTTCATCTTTCTCCGCCCTGAGCGGCCTAAGGTTTCCGTCCAGGGAGCGAAATTCTGAACCCTGTTTCCTGTTTTTAAAACATGCAACTTGATTCATCATTGTTTGTTACTGCCGAAGTGCTTTGCTTTCGCCCAGTACAGCTTTCAAAAAATCAAAAACCGTCCTGTCCTTATTTCTTCTTGTTTGCGACTGTCTTTCTCGGGCCCTTGCAAGTTCTTGCATTGGTCTTCGTCTTCTGACCGCGGCACGGAAGGCTCTTTCTGTGACGAATTCCTCTGTAACATCCGATCTCCTGAAGCCTCTTGATGTTTAAAGCGATTTCACGACGTAAATCACCTTCAACCGTCTGGGTATCAGCGATCACTGCTGCAATATTCTTTACTTCGTCGTCTGTCAGATCCTTCACGCGGGTGTCAGGGTTTACGCCAGCAGCCGCAAGAATACGGTTGGAACTTGCTCTACCAATGCCGTAGATGTAAGTTAAGCCGATTTCGACACGTTTTTCTCTTGGTAAATCAACACCTGAAATACGAGCCATGAGTGTACCTCCATTAAATAGTAGAAAAATAATTTGATCTTACATGAACAACGCACTCTGGCGAGTCATGTAGGCGCCGCGCGAAAAAATGGGCATTCCTTATGCGGCATCAGCCCTGTCTTTGTTTGTGTTTAGGATTTTCACAGATTACTCTGATACTGCCTTTTCTCTTGATGATTTTGCATTTCTCGCAAATCGGTTTCACCGATGATCTTACTTTCACAGTAATTCTCCTTTCCTTCGTAGTCCGTCTTCCTTCCGTTCCCGGCACACACCAAGCCAAAAACATGTTAAAAACGGCGTTACGTCTGCAATACCTGTATAAAATCGTCCGAAAAATGGGCGCAATACAAGCGTCTCAACAAAGTTCGCTGGAACATTATAACACCAAAACCCTTACAAATCAAGAGTTTTTTGCTTTATTTATCTCTCCAGATGATTCTTCCCTTGGACAGATCGTAGGGGGACATTTCAAGCGTCACCTTATCGCCCGGGAGAATCCGGATGTAGTTCATGCGGAGCTTGCCACTGATGGTTGCTAAAACCTTGTGGCCGTTCTCCAGCTCCACCTGGAACATGGCGTTCGGAAGCTTCTCCACAACTACGCCTTCGATTTCAATTACATCTGCTTTGGACATACCTTTTATTTCCTCCTGTATGACGTGTAAGTTTCCTTCATCCTCTTCACTGCCTGGATATGCTTTTTGTTTTTCCGGATCTGCTTTCCCGTATCATCCGTCAGGAAAACGTAGGTTCCGGCATCCTGTTCGACGGTGTAAAGCCGTCCCCTGTCATTGCCGGCCAGGGATTTTGCCATCCAGCCTTTCTTAAGCTCCATGGCTCTCTCCCGCCGGAAGAAGCGACAGGATTTCCGGCTCTCCCTCTGTAATCAGGACCGTATTCTCGTAGTGGGCCGACAGGCTCCCGTCATCCGTCTCGACGGTCCAGTCGTCGTCCAGCCACACCACATCCGCCCGGCCTGCGTTTATCATCGGCTCAATGGCTAATGTCATGCCGGGGCGAAGCAGGATCCCTTTCCTTTTCTGGGAAAAGTTCGGAACCTCCGGGTCCTCGTGAAGATGTGTCCCGATTCCATGGCCCACCAGGTCGCGGACCACGCCATACCCAAAGCTTTCCGCATATTCCTGAATGGCACTTGAGATATCATTGAGATGATTGCCGGCTTTTGCAAATTTAATCCCTTCAAAGAAAGACTGCCGCGTCACATCAATCAATTTCTGAGCTTCCGGAGAAATTTTCCCGATTCCGTAGGTTCTCGCCGCGTCCGAATGGTAGCCCTTATAGATCACGCCGGCGTCCAGGCTCACGATGTCGCCTTCCTTCAGGTAACGGTGCTTGTTTGGGATCCCATGCACCACCTCGCTGTTTACGGAAACGCAGATGGAAGCCGGATAGCCGTTGTAATTCTTAAAGGAAGGGATGCAGCCGTAGCCGCGGATGATCTTTTCGCCGAGCCTGTCGATGTCCATGGTGGACATGCCCGGGCGCAGTGCCTTTGCCAGCTCGTCGTGGGTTTTTGCCAGGATCTCGCCGGCTTTCTTCATCAGTTCAATTTCTCTGGGCGATTTAATCGTTACTGCCATGGTTTTAAGCTCCTAAAATTTTTACGATGTCCTGGAAGACTTCTTCCATCTCTTTCGTGCCATCTACCGCCGCAAGAATCTTTTTGGCCTGATAATAGTCGATTAACGGCTGCGTCTGTTCATGGTAAACGGAAAGGCGTTTTCTTACGGTTTCGGGCTTATCGTCGTCGCGCAGCACTAACCCAGCGCCGCATTTGTCGCAGATGCCCTCTTTCTTCGGAGGCGCATAGACGATGTGGTATGTAGCGCCGCAGGATAAGCAGGCGCGCCGTCCCGACATCCTGTCAATGATATGCTCATCCGGCACATTCACATCGACGGCAAAGTCCACCGTCTCCCCGCGTTTTTCCAGGGCCTCATCAAGCGCCTCTGCCTGTGGGATCGTGCGCGGGAAGCCGTCCAGGATATAACCGTCCTTACAGTCTTCTTTGCTGATCCTGTCCATCAGAAGATCCACAGTCAGGGCATCCGGGACAAGAAGTCCCTGGTCCATGTAGGTTTTCGCCTTTTTCCCAAGTTCCGTTCCAGCTTTGATGTTGGCCCGGAAAATATCTCCTGTGGAAATATGGGGAATTCCGTATTTTGCGGAGATTTTCTCTGCCTGAGTTCCTTTGCCCGCTCCCGGAGCGCCTAACATTATTATTTTCATGCGTTTCCTCCCATAAGCTAAAAAGCCAATAGACGCAATAACCCGAAGCAGGCGAAAAAGAGTTTCCGCCTGTTCCGGTTTATTTTCTGCAACTGCCGCCCTTCCTTATCAGTCGTTTAAGAAGCCCTTGTAATTTCTCACTAACATCATGGACTCGATGGACTTGAGTGTCTCAAGGACAACGCCCACGATAATGATTAAGGACGTACCGCCAAAGGACAGGCTGCCAACGGAGAACAGGCCGGAGGCGATGATCGGGATGATGCAGACGATCACCAGGCCTACTGCTCCGATGAATATAATATAATTCAGAATGTCATTCAGATAGTCGGAGGTCGGCTTTCCGGGACGGATGCCAGGAATGAAGCCGCCGGACTTCTTCATGTTGTTTGCGACCTCCAGCGGGTTGAACGTAATGGACGTGTAGAAGTACGCGAACAGTACGACAAGCGCAATGTAGATCACAAGGCCGATGGAATAGACCGGCATGTCAGGCCTGAACCAGTTGTTGGAACTGAGGGCCATCAGGATCTTTCCGCCGACAGAGGCGTAGTCCACCTGGAAAAACTGTGCAATCATGACCGGCATGGACATGATGGAAGATGCAAAGATAACCGGGATGACGCCCGCGGTGTTGACCTTAAGCGGGATATGGGAGGACTGGCCTCCGATCATCCGGCGTCCCTGCATTTTCTTGCTGTACTGCACAGGGATCCGGCGCTCTGCGCCATTCAAAATAAGGACGAAAACTACGGTCGCAAGGATTACGGCCAGCACGAGGATGGCTGCCACTGCGGCAACCGCCACGGACTTGCCTGCCATGAACCGCTCATAGAGCGTCAGGATGTCCTGCGGGAGGCTGGAGACGATGTTGAAAAGAAGTACGATGGAAATACCGTTTCCAACGCCCTTTTCCGTGATTCTCTCGCCGATCCACATCAGAAGGGCAGAGCCTGCCGTCATTGCAGCAATGATCGTAAGGTAGCCCCAGATGTTCCTGTAATCTTCCAAAAGGAGTCCTCTTCCGCCGAGGCCGACTGCCATGGCAGCCGACTCGAACAGGGAAAGGCCTACGTTCAGATATCTTGTGTATTCTGCAATTTTCTTCCGTCCATCCTCGCCCTCACGCTGCATTTCCTCAAGCTTCGGAATGGCAATCGTCATGAGCTGCATGATGATGGATGCCGTAATGTACGGGGTGATGCTCAGTGCAAAGAGCGACATGGTGGAAAAAGATCCGCCTGTGATCGCGTTGAAGAATCCCATACCGGAATTCTGAAGGTTTGCGAAAAAGCTGCTCAGATAGCTGGCATCTACACCCGGAATCGGCAGCAAGGAGCCGAGTCGGATTACAACAAGCATGAGGAAGGTAAAGAGAATGCGCTCTCTTACCTCCTTCACTCTAAATGCGTTTTGCAGAGATTTCAACATATTAGATCACCTCGCAGGTTCCACCTACTGCTTCAATTTTGGCTTTTGCGCCCTCACTGAATGCGTTGGCCTTTACGTTAAGTTTCTTCGTAAGCTCACCGTTTCCAAGAATCTTAACGCCGTCCTGCGGGTTCTTAATAAGACCGCACTCCATCAGGGTTTCAACGGAAACTACGGAGTCGTTCTCAAATCTTTCCAGTGCACCAACATTGATTCCGACGATCTCTTTGCGGTTCATGTTCTTGAACCCTCTCTTCGGGATACGTCTGTATAACGGCATCTGGCCGCCCTCGAAGCCAGGTCTTGTAGCTCCGGAACGAGCCTTCTGGCCCTTGTGTCCCTTGCCGGCAGTCTTGCCGTTTCCAGAAGCGTGGCCGCGGCCTCTTCTGAAATTATCGCTATGCTTGGAACCTTCAGCAGGATGTAAATTAGATAAGTTCATCACTGCACCTCCTTACTCTATTTCAGCTTAGATTTCTTCAACTTTTACCAGGTGTCTTACGTTCTGGATCATGCCCCTGACTGCACCATTGTCCGGCATCTCAACAGTCTTGTGCATCTTGGTTAAACCAAGTGCCTCAACCGTCTTTCTCTGCTTCGGAACAGCACCGATAGGGGATTTTACCAATGTGATTCTTAATTTCTCTGCCATCTTCTTATCCTCCTATTAGCAAACAACTTCTTCAACAGATTTGCCGCGGCTCTTGGCAACCTCTTCCGGAGTCTTTAACTTGCAAAGGCCCTCGATGGTTGCGAGAACTACGTTCGTCTTGTTGTTGGAACCTAAAGACTTGGTACGGATGTTCTTGATACCTGCAAGCTCCACTACGGAACGAACCGGGCCGCCTGCGATGATACCAGTACCTTCGGGAGCTCTCTTGAGCAGTACGGATGCACTGCCGAACTCGCCGAGGAAGTCATGCGGGATGCTGTTGTTCTCGTCTCTCGGGATCTCAACAAGATTCTTCATGGCAGCTTCTTTGCCCTTACGGATCGCTTCCGGAACCTCTCCGGCCTTTCCAAGGCCTGCTCCTACGTGTCCATTGCCGTCGCCTACTACTACCAGAGCGGAAAATCTCATGGTACGTCCACCTTTTACAGTCTTGGATACGCGCTTGATGGCAACAACTTTGTCATTCAACTCTAACTGACTCGCATCAATGATTGTACGCTTCATGCTGTATTCTCCTCTCTACTAGAATTCCAGACCAGCCTCGCGGGCTGCGTCTGCCAGTGCCTGAATCTTGCCCTGATAAATGAAACCGCCTCTGTCGAAAACGACTTCTTTGATGCCTTTTTCGATAGCTCTCTTTGCGATTACGGTTCCAACGTATGCAGCAGCTTCAACGGTATCCGTGTTGGCAAGCTCTGCCTTTACTTCTTTCTCAACGGTAGAAGCAGCAACTAAAGTATGACCAACGGTATCGTCAATAATCTGAGCATACATATGATTATTGCTTCTGAACACTGCTAAACGCGGTCTTTCTGCTGTACCTGCAAAACGATTGCGTAATCTAGCGTGTTTTTTTCTGCGGATTTCGCTTCTTGACTGTTTGCTGACCATTTTTACACTCTCCTTAATTATTTCTTACCAGTCTTACCAACTTTGCGTCTGATTACCTCATCAGCATACTTGATTCCCTTGCCCTTGTACGGCTCAGGTCTCCTCTTGTCTCTGATCTCGGCAGCATACTGGCCTACCTTCTCTTTGCTGATGCCCTTCACGATGATGATGTTCTGGCCGTCAAGAACCGTCTCGATTCCTTCCGGATCCTCCATCTCTACCGGATGGGAATAACCAAGGGAAAGTGTCAACTTCTTGCCCTGCTTCTGGGCTCTGTAACCAACACCGTTTACTTCCAGCTTCTTCTCGTAGCCTTCGGTAACGCCGTGAATCATGTTATTGATTAACGTCCTTGTCAGACCGTGAAGAGATTTCATTCTCTTTAAATCATTCGGTCTGGAAACGATGATGTGTCCGTCTTCTTCTTTAATTTCCATCTCTGGTGCAAGCTCTCTCACCAGGGTTCCCTTCGGACCTTTTACGGTCACTACATTGTTCTCTGCAATCGTCACAGTTACGCCTGCGGGGATTGCAACCGGCATTCTACCAATACGTGACATGCCATTTACCTCCTACTTAAATTCTCGGAGAACGCTTTGCACATTCTCTGTTTTCAGTTTCTATGTTATCTATGCCGCGCTCCGCAAAAGGAGCAGGCCGCACGTCTCCGCCCTGCCCGCGGGTTGGGTTACGGGTTTTGCAGGCGGGGAGTGAATAACATCTATTTTGCCTTCGTCCAAATAGACGGGTAAGTTCCCTCAACTAAACTCGGCTTTCGCCTTCGGCTCGGCCTCGTTAAGGTTCGGGAACGGCTTTCGCACTAAATTCGCGCTTCGCTTTCAGCTCGTGCTCATTAAATGCTCAATGCCTACCAAACGAAAGCCAGAACTTCGCCGCCTACTCCAAGCTCTCTTGCCTGCTTGTCGGTGATGACGCCCTGGTTTGTGGATACGATGGCGATGCCAAGTCCGCCAAGTACCTTCGGCATATCTTCCTTGCCTGCGTAAACGCGAAGGCCCGGCTTGGAGATCTTCTTGATGCCGGAGATAACTTTCTCGTTCTTGTCCTTGCCGTATTTTAACGCGATGCGGATGGTCTGGAAACCGCCGTCCTCGACGATGTCATATTTCTTGATGTAACCTTCTTTTACAAGAATGTCAGCGATGGCTAATTTCATCTTGGAAGCCGGAACATCTACGGTATCATGTTTCGCTGTGTTGGCGTTACGGATTCTTGTAAGCATATCTGCAATCGGATCGCTCATTGTCATGATTTCAATTTCCTCCTTTTAGGTTGTCGGTGTGTCACACTGTCGTTCGCAGGAATCAGTCCTGCGCGGCACAGGGATGTTCTTTGCGGCCGGTGAGGGAGTGGGGATGATACAACGCCTTCCGGCGTTTCATAGAGAAAGGAAATGATTCCTTGTCTCTCCCCACTGCTTTTCACAGGGAAGTTCTTCTCCCTTCCGGTCGAAGAACGGCTTTCGTCACTGGCGCAAGCTACTTTTGCCAGGCGGGAACGGGTATGTTCCCTCAGCTAAACTCGGCGTTCGCCTTCGGCTCGGCCTCGTTAAGATTCGGGAACGGCGTTCGCACTAGGCTCGAAAAGGCCTCGCCAAGTGCTCACAGCCTACCAGCTTGCCTTCTTTACGCCCGGGATCTCGCCCTTGTAAGCCAGTTCACGGAAGCAGATACGGCAGATGCCGTATTTTCTCAAATATGCGTGCGGACGTCCACAGATTCTGCAACGGTTGTATTCTCTCGTGGAGAACTTGGCCGGACGCTGCTGTTTGATCTTCATCGAAGTCTTTGCCATGGATAAATCCTCCTACTTATTTTGCAAATGGCATATTGAATAATGTCAAAAGTTCACGAGCTTCTTCATCGGTCTTGGCAGTCGTTACGAAGATAACGTCCATACCTCTTACCTTGTCAACCTTATCGTATTCGATTTCCGGGAAGATTAACTGCTCCTTGATGCCAAGTGCATAGTTACCTCTGCCGTCAAATGCGTTCGGGTTTACACCGCGGAAGTCACGCACACGCGGAAGAGCCAGGTTGATTAAACGGTCTGCAAACTCATACATCTTCTCGCCGCGAAGAGTAACCTTGCATCCGATTGCCATGCCCTCTCTGATCTTGAAGTTAGCAACAGACTTCTTAGCCTTTGTCGTGACTGCGTGCTGACCGGTGATGATCTCCAGGTCACGCACTGCGGAGTCCAGGACTTTTGCGTTGTCTTTTGCTTCGCCTACGCCCATGTTGATGACGATCTTGTCGAGCTTCGGCACTTCCATGATATTCTTGTATCCAAATTTCTTTGTCATTGCATCAACGATTTCGTTCTGATACATTTCTTTTAATCTAGCCAACTTGTTTTTCCTCCTCTCCGCTATTAGTCGATTACTTTACCGGTTGCCTTGGCAACGCGGACCTTCTTGCCGTCCTTCACCTCGAAGCCGACTCTCGTTGCCTTGCCGTCAACAACCAGCATGACGTTGGAGATATCCATCGGGTTTTCCTGATGAACGATTCCGCCGTTCTGGTTTGTCTGGCTCGGCTTCGTGTGCTTCGTTACCATGTTGCAGCCCTCAACCAGGACTGTATTCTTCTTTGTATCTACATGCAGGACCTTGCCGGTCTTGTCTTTATCTTTTCCCGCGATAACCTTGACCATATCGTCTTTTCTGATCTTATGCATTACCCGGCACCTCCTTATAATACTTCCGGAGCCAGAGATACGATCTTCATGAACTGTTTCTCACGAAGCTCTCTCGCAACCGGCCCAAAAATACGGGTTCCTCTTGGAGTCTTATCATCCTTGATAATAACTGCTGCGTTCTCGTCGAACTTGATATAAGAACCGTCTTTACGGCGAGCGCCTTTTACGGTACGCACAACAACGGCCTTTACAACATCGCCCTTCTTCACAACTCCGCCAGGTGTTGCATCTTTAACGGAAGCTACGATGATATCACCAATATTAGCATATCTTCTTGTCGAGCCGCCCATAACACGGATACAAAGAAGTTCTCTTGCACCTGTATTGTCGGCAACCTTTAATCTGGTTTCCTGCTGAATCATGCCTTGATACTCCTTCCTTGAATCAATTATCTTGCTTTCTCAACGATCTCAACAAGTCTCCATCTCTTATCCTTGGATAACGGTCTTGTTTCCATCACTCTTACGGTGTCGCCGATATTGCACTCGTTGTTCTCATCATGAGCTTTTAATTTATATGTGTTCTTAACGATCTTACCGATCAACGGATGTTTTACGTGGTTTTCGATAGCAACTACAATCGTTTTGTCCATCTTGTTGCTAACTACCTTACCAGTACGTGTTTTTCTAAGATTTCTTTCCACGACGGATAATCTCCTTTCCTGCGAACGGCTTTTTTCAAAGCCTCTATTTGTTACACGCATCGGCGTGTGTCATGGGAGCGAACAAGCTGTCCGCACCGTCTGGGCACGCGGATGTGAAATTAGTTAGCAACTCTTGCCTTCTCTGTGATAACAGTCTGAATTCTTGCGATGTTCTTGCGAACTTCCTTGATTCTGCTTGTGTTATCTAACTGGTTGGTTGCGTTCTGGAATCTCAGGTTGAACAGTTCCTTCTTTGCTGCAACTAATTCTTCGTTTAACTCTGCAGCCGTCTTCGCTTTTAATTCTTCAACATATTTATTAGTTTTCACTGTTATCACCGCCTTCTAAATCTGCCTTAGAAGCAATTTTGCACTTGCAGGGAAGTTTGTGCATTGCAAGACGCAGAGCTTCTTTTGCTGTTTCTTCTGGAACGCCAGCGATTTCAAACATAACACGACCTGGCTTAACGACTGCTACCCAGTACTCAAGAGCACCTTTACCGGAACCCATACGGGTTTCAGCCGGCTTTGCAGTTACGGGTTTGTCCGGGAAAATCTTGATCCAGACTTTACCGCCACGCTTGATGTAACGAGTCATGGCAATACGGGCTGCCTCAATCTGATTCGATCTGATCCAGCACGGCTCCATGGCAACAAGGCCAAACTCACCGTTGGAGATTTTATTTCCTCTTAAAGCTTTACCGGCCATCGTTCCGCGGAACTGTTTGCGGCGCTTTACTCTCTTAGGCATTAACATTATTTATCGCTCCCTTCCTTATTTCCCTTCGTAGGAAGTACCTCGCCTTTGTAGACCCAAACCTTAACGCCGATCTTGCCGTAGGTGGTGTCTGCCTCAGCGAAACCATAGTCAATATCTGCTCTTAATGTCTGAAGCGGGATGGTTCCCTCGCTGTAAAACTCGGTACGGGCCATATCAGCACCGCCAAGACGTCCGGCTACTGCGGTCTTGATACCAAGAACGCCGGCCTTCATGGACCTGGACATAGTGGACTTCATGGCACGGCGGAAGGAAACACGGTTCTCAAGCTGCTGTGCAATGGACTCTGCAACAAGCTGTGCGTCGCGGTCCGGTCTCTTGATTTCCTTGATGTCTACAAACAGCTTCTTGCTTGTCATCTTCTGAACTTCTGCTTTGAGCTTTTCAATCTCAGAGCCGCCCTTGCCGATGACAACGCCCGGCTTTGCCGTGTAAACGATGATCTTTACTCTGTCAGAAGCGCGCTCGATTTCGATTTTGGAAACGCCTGCGCTGTACAGTCTCTTCTTCAGATATGTTCTGATTTTGTGATCCTCGATCAGGTTGTCAGCAAAATCAGCTTCAGCATACCATCTGGAATCCCAGTCTTTAATAACACCGACTCTCATGCCGTGTGGATTAACTTTCTGTCCCATAACTGCCTCCTATCTCTCATTCAGGACAATGGTGATATGGCTCATTCTCTTCTCGATTCTGTAAGCCCTGCCCTGTGCTCTCGGTTTCACTCTCTTCATGATCGGGCCCTGATCTGCGTAGCATTCCTCCACATACAGGTTTTCCGCGCTCATGCCGTTGTTGTTCTCTGCGTTTGCGATTGCGGATTTGAGCAGCTTCTCAATTAAGCTGGAAGCATATCTGGGATTGTAGGTAACAATACCAAGTGCAGTCTGCACGTCTTTGCCTCTGATGGCATCTAATACGAAACAAGCCTTCTGAACGGATACCCTTGCATAAGACAGCTTTGCAGATGGTCTCGTATCCTTCTGGGCATTTCTCTCTCTCTTAATCTGACTTCTATGACCCTTAGCCATTGAAAAAACCTCCTTTCAAAGCGTCTTAATTATCTGCGTACTCCGGATTTCTTCTCATCCTTGCCATGGCCTCTGTAAGTTCTCGTAGCAACGAACTCACCGAGCTTATGGCCAACCATATCTTCCGTAACATATACCGGTACATGCTTTCTGCCGTCATGAACCGCGATTGTATGACCAACCATCTGCGGGAAGATCGTAGAACGGCGGGACCAGGTCTTGATGACCTGCTTCTGTCCTGCCTCGTTCATAGCGTCTACTTTCTTCAGTAAGCTAGCATCTGCAAATGGTCCTTTTTTAAGTGAACGAGCCATCGTTTTACCTCCTATCGATTACGAAATCGCCTTGCCGTTTCTTCTTCTTACGATTAACTTATTGGAATGTTTGTTTTTCTTTCTGGTCTTCAGACCCAGAGCAGGCTTGCCCCACGGTGTGCACGGACCCGGACGGCCGATACCGGTCTTTCCTTCACCACCACCATGCGGATGGTCATTCGGGTTCATAACGGAACCGCGGACGGTCGGACGGATGCCCATGTGGCGCTTTCTGCCGGCCTTACCAATGTTAATCAGGTTGTGGTCGCCGTTTCCAACTACGCCGATGGTTGCGCGGCAGTTGATCGGAACCATTCTCATTTCGCCGGAAGGTAAACGAAGTGTTGCATATTTTCCTTCTTTTGCCATTAACTGTGCAGCGTTTCCTGCGGAACGGACAAGCTGGCCGCCCTTGCCAGGATACAGCTCAATATTGTGAACCTGTGCGCCGACCGGGATCATGGATAACGGGAGGCAGTTGCCGATCTTAGCCTCGGCGTTCTCGCCGCTCATGACCTTCATGCCGTCTGTCAGCCCCTGCGGAGCAAGGATGTAGGACTTCTGGCCGTCTGCGTAGCAGATCAATGCGATGTTTGCAGTTCTGTTCGGATCGTACTCGATGCCGATAACCGTTGCCGGGATTCCGTCTTTGGAATTTCTCTTGAAGTCAACGATTCTGTATTTCTTTCTGTTGCCGCCGCCCTGATGTCTGACGGTGATTTTACCCTGATTGTTGCGGCCGGCGTTCTTCTTCAAAGAAACGACTAAGGACTTCTCCGGAGTGCTCTTCGTGATCTCAGAGAAATCAGAGCCGGTCATATGTCTTCTCGACGGTGTATATGGGCTGTAAGTCTTGATTCCCATTTGTAAACTCCTTTCAACGCTCTCTGGCGTTTCTTATTTTATCACGGCATTTTCTCGCCGTATAGGTGCCTGCGGCCAAACCGCCTGGCGGTTCGGTTAGGAGTGCAGGCCTGTGGATTTTCTCAGTTCCTGTTAATTACAGGCCCTGGAAAATCTCGATTTCCTTGCTGTCAGCTGTGAGCTTAACGATTGCCTTCTTTGTCTTGGCAGTCATGCCGAACACCATTCCTCTTCTGCGCTTCTTGCCTTCGTTGTTCATGGTGTTTACGCTCTCTACCTTTGTTCCCGGGAACATTTTCTCGACAGCTTCTTTGATCATGGTCTTATTTGCATCCGGATGAACCAGGAAGGTGTATTTCTTATCTGTCATAGCGTTCATGCTCTTCTCTGTTACAACCGGCTTGAGGATTACGTCGTAGTACTGTACATTTGCCATTATGCGTACACCTCCTCGATAGAAGCTACGGCAGCCTTTGTTGCCACTACCGTGTTATATTTCAGAATGTCATATACGTTGATCGTATTGACAAGGGATGTCTTGATCTCCGGAAGATTTCTTGCGGAAAGAACCGTA
The DNA here is from genome assembly GCA_018223415.1 of Eubacteriaceae bacterium Marseille-Q4139. Classification (NCBI taxonomy): domain Bacteria; kingdom Bacillati; phylum Bacillota; class Clostridia; order Eubacteriales; family Eubacteriaceae; species Eubacteriaceae bacterium Marseille-Q4139. The sequence goes on from JAGTTQ010000001.1 coordinate 1,209,809, forward strand.
TTCTGGTCATTCTCAGCAAGGACAACAAGAGCTTTGGAAACCTTCAGGTTATCCATGACGTTCTTGAAGTTCTTCGTCTTGATCTCATCAAACTTTAACTCATCCACAACAACGAACTTGTTGTCGTTTACTCTGCTTGTAAGTGCGGATTTGAGGGCAGCCCTCTTCTCCTTCTTGTTGAGACGGATGCTGTAATCTCTCGGTGTCGGAGCGAATACAACGCCGCCGCCCGTCCACTGCGGTGCTCTTGTGGAACCCTGTCTTGCGTGGCCGGTACCTTTCTGTCTCCACGGTTTTCTTCCGCCGCCGGAAACTTCAGAACGTGTCTTTGCTTTCTGTGTTCCCTGACGCTTATTTGCAAGCTGTGCAACAACGGCCATGTGTACGAGGTGCTCGTTTACTTCAACTCCGAACACGGCATCGTTTAATTCCATTGTGCCAACTTCTTTTCCTTCCATATTATAAACGGATACGTTTGCCATTTTCTATTTCCTCCTTTCCTGTAAAAGCTTATTTGCCAGCTTTTACTGTTTCCTTCAGTGTTACCAGGCATTTCTTAGCCCCTGGTACGGCGCCCTTAACCAGGATCAGGTTCTGCTCTGCGTCAACTCTGACAACTTCCAGGTTCTGGGTTGTGATTCTCTTGTTGCCCATCTGACCCGGCATGCCTTTGCCCTTGAATACGCGGCCCGGAGTTGTTGCGGAACCGTTGGAACCTTGATGACGATGGAACTTGGAACCATGAGCCATCGGTCCTCTGTGCTGTCCCAGTCTCTTGATTGCGCCCTGGAAACCTTTACCTTTGGAGATTGCTGTTGCGTCTACTTTGTCGCCTGCTGCGAAGATGTCAGCCTTGATCTCGTCTTTTACGCTGTACTCCTCAGCATTGTCAAAACGGAACTCTCTTACATATCTCTTGTAAGATACTCCAGCCTTATCGAAATGGCCCTTAACCGGTTTGTTTACCAGCTTCTCTCTCTTGTCAACAAAACCAACCTGTACGGCCTTGTAGCCGTCGTTCTCCTCGGTCTTAACCTGTGTTACAACACACGGGCCAGCCTGAAGAACCGTTACCGGAACGAGAACGCCTTCATCGTTGAAGATCTGAGTCATTCCGACTTTTGTAGCTAAAATCGCTTTCTTCATTTTTTTACCTCCTGTTACATGATCCACAGCGGAACGCAGAACATTTTTCTACGTTCATCCTAGAACAGCCCAACATAGGTGGAACACTATGACACTGCGTTTTGCAGCGATGTTGATTCCCTTTCAGGAAAGTGTTGCTTTTATATCAGAACCCTTCAGGATTTTACCAATTTCGCTTCGATGGGAACCACAAATTATTTATGATTCTTCATCTTGATGTCGATATAAACGCCTGCCGGCATTTCCAGTCTGGACAGTGCATCCACCGTCTTCTGGCTCGGGCTTGCGATATCGATCAGTCTCTTATGAGTTCTCTGCTCGAACTGCTCTCTGGAATCTTTGTACTTGTGAACAGCTCTTAAGATCGTTACAACCTCTTTCTTGGTTGGCAGCGGCACCGGCCCGCTCACCTTTGCTCCTGTTTTCTTTACAGTGTCGATGATCTTGCCTGCGGACTGATCAACCAGCTGATGGTCGTACGCCTTTAATGTGATTCTCATAACCTGACTTGCCATAAAAAAAGTCGCCTCCTTTTCGCACTTTTAACGAAGTACGACAAGCGGTGACTGTACACGGTCTCGTGTGTATCTTACGACTTCACACGTTGTTACTGCCCCTTACCCTGAGCAGCTGTTAAATTGGTACAGTGACTTGTCGCCAGTTTCTTAACTTGACATTCGCTCCACGGAAAACCTGCCACATGGGCAGCAACCTCACGCTTCACAGCTATCATGCCACAGCGTTGTTAGCATAGCACAGATTTCCTTAAAATGCAAGCACTTTCCTGCATTTTTTACGTTCTGTGCAGTTCGCGGGGGATTTTCCTATTATATATAGGAAAAAATGGACAGAAAGGGGGCAATTCTCAAACCCCTTTCTGCTTTCTCCCCTCCCAAATCACATACGCCAGCGTATAAGCCGCCATAATCCCGGAGACAATCGGAGCGATTTTCCCCAGCATCCCAAGATCCTCGGCAAAATACTTTCCGAAAAGATACACCATCGGGATCCGAAGAAGCAGGGCGCCGACGCTGCAGCTCACCATCGTCCAGACCGTCTTCTGGCGGCCGTTTAAGTATCCGTTCAGGCAGAACACCATTGTCACCATAATATAGTCATAGCTGCACGACTTGAAAAACGGGATCCCGGCCGCCACCACGTTGGCGTCGTCCGTGAACACCCGGATCATGGACTGGGGGCTTACCTGCGCCCAGAGCCAGAACAGGAAGGAGACCGCCAGGGCAAAGCCCATCCCGTACCAGAGCGACCGCCTCGCCCGCGCGATTTTCCCGGCGCCCATGTTCTGAGCCGTAATCGCCGCCAGGGCGTTGGCCATGGACGTGGCCGAAAGCATGGCAAAGACGTCATATTTGCTGCTGATGCCGACTACCGAAGCCGCATACACGCCGCAGCGGTTCATCACCGTCATCAAATACAGGAACGAAATCCGCACCATCAGTTCCTGAAAGGAAATCGGAATACCCACAATGGCCAGACGCCTTGCGATATCTCCCACCGGCCGGAAGCTGGCCGGACGGAAATCGAAAATGAAGTCCTTCCTTTTTCAATAGACGATGGCCGCCGCCATGCTGAAGGCCTGGGAGGCCACCGTCGCAATGGCCGTCCCGCGGACGCCGAGGCCGAAATACTTCACGAACACAAAATCCAGGATGATGTTGATGACGCAGGCGATCCCCACGAACACCATCGGCCGCGCCGAGTCGCCGTATCCCCGCAGGATGGCGCTGATGGCGTTGTAGCCGCAGATAAAAATATTCCCGAGGGAACAGACCGTCACATACTGCGCCGTCAGGTCAAAGGATTCCGCCGGTGTCTGGAGAACCGTAAGAAGCGGCCGCAAAAACGCCAGCATCCCCACCGTCAGGAGGACAGCCACTCCCGCAAAAACCGTGAGCGTCGTCCCGATGGTCTGCTTGACGAGAGGAAGATCGCGGCTTCCCATGAACTGTCCGATGAGAATCGTGCTGCCCAGGGTGAGTCCCGTAATCAGGCTCGTGACAATCTGCGTCACCTGCGTCCCCGTGGACACGGCCGCCACGCTCTCGGCGCCGCAGTAGCGGCCCACCACAAACAGATCCACCGCCCCGTAAAGGGACTGCAAAATATTGGCAATTAAAAACGGTACGGAAAACACCAGAAGCGTTTTCAGCACATTTCCTTCTGTCAGGTTCTTCTCTTTCATCGTTCCTTCCTATCCTCCGTAAACTTTTCCCCAAAAGCCTTATCTTACAATCGAGCAGGGGAGATTTTCCCCTGCTCGATCATCGCACACGAACATTCCGCACTGTCGTGCTCCCAAATTCCTATTCCCCTTCCGGGGCAGCTTCCGTTTCTTCTTCTCCGTCCGCAGCCAGCTCACTGCCGTCCGACGTTTCCTCCACCGGCGCCGCCTCTTCCTCTGCGGCCGCCTGGGATTCCTCCACCAGCCGTCTCGCCTCGTCCTCGCCCTTTAACAGGACATCGACGGCCGCCTTAAGCTGGTTGTCATCCTCCTTGGGAACCGTAATCATGCTCTTTAATTCTTCATCCAGATCCACTTCCAGATCCGGCGCAATGCCGACCTCATGGATGCACTCGCCCGACGGAACATAATAATACGCCGTCGTAAGCTTTAAGGCACTGCCGTCCGCCATCTCAAACACGCCCTGGGCAATTCCCTTTCCGAAGGTTTGGGTTCCGACAATCGTGGCCCAGTCGTTGTCCCGGAGCGCGCCGGTAAAGACCTCCGAGGCGCTGGCGCTTTCGCCGTTTACAAGAAGCACCATCGGCACATCTACCTGATGTTCCTCCGTCTTTTCACCGTCAAACAGGACGGAATCCGTCACATAGGTGAAGTCCTCGACGCCCTTTCCCTTAAAGCTCACGGCGTCCATACCGTCCGGCAGCACATAATCCAGCATATCCTCCGCCGCGTCCAGAAGCCCGCCGCCGTTGTTTCTGAGATCCACGATCAGCCCTTCCATGCCCTTGCTCTCCAGCACATCGATGGCCGTCCGAAACTGCTCCGCCGTTGGCTCGTCAAAAGAGGAAACAGCCACATAGCCGATATGGCCGTCCAGCATGTCATATTCCACGGTCATATTTTCCACCATCCGGCGCTCCACATCCATCTGGATGTATTCGTCGGTGGACTCCCGGTACACCTCAATGGGCACTGTCGTCCCCTCTTCTCCCTTGATATGCTCGCTGATTAAAAGATTTAAATCCTCGCCGGACACGAGAATATCCTTTACCTTATAAAGAATATCTCCCGGCAGCATGCCCGCCTCCTTGGCCGGCCCGTCCGGGAACACCTTCACCACCGTGACAATACCGGTCTGAAGGTTCTGGCTCACCTGGACGCCGATGCCGCAGTACGCCCCCTCCAGGTCTTCGTTTAAGGACGCATACTCCTCTGCGTTATAGTAGGCGGAATACGGGTCGCCGAGGGAATAAATGAAGCCGGTGTAGATCCAGTCCTCCGCCTTTTCAATGTCTTCGTCATCAAACAGATAATATTCATCCACAAGCGCCTGCATGTATGCAAGCTTCGTGCCGATCCGGTCCATGTCGAGAGCAGCCGTCTCCTCCTGAACCGCGTCGTTCCTCGCCGTCATGCTGATACTGGCACGCTTTGCCACGAGCCAGATGCCGGCTGCCATGCCAACGGCAATCAGTCCGCAGAAGGCCGTCACAAGCGCACCGACGAGGACGCCTTTCCAGAATTTATTTCTCGTTTCCTTTTCTTCCAATTTCCATTCTCCTTGCTTATGTCACTGTGTCCTGTTTTCCCGATCCGCCGTCACGGGCTCACATAGCTTCTCGGGTCAACATATGTACCGTTTAAACGGACGCCGAAGTGCAGATGCGGCCCCGTGGAATAGCCGGTGGAGCCGACCTTAGCAATCACCTGTCCCTGGCTCACATGCTCGCCTACCGATACCAGGAGCTTCGAAGCATGCATGTACACCGTATAGACACCGCCGCCGTGGTTTATCATCACATAATTGCCGGCCGACGAGCTGTACGTGGAAACCACCACGTCGCCCTCTGCGGCCGCCAGGATGTCGCTGCCTGTCGGGGCGCCGATGTCGATGCCCTGGTGATTGCTGGACGCGCCCTCGGTCGGTGACGAACGCCCGCCAAAGCCGGAGGTGATCCTGCTGCTGGCCGGACATGGCCAGATAAAGTGGATGTCGCCGATGTCCTTTGTCACATAGGACTGTCCTGCCGCCTCCGCCTTTCTTCTCGCCTCTTCCTCCTGGCGCTTGATTTCTTCCTCAATCTGGCGGATGGCCGCCTCCTGGGCCTCCAGATCCTTTTCATACTCGGAAAGCTGGTTCTCCGCCTCGGCGATCTGGCTCTCATAGCTTCTTAACTCCGCCTGCTTTGCCGAAAGGAGCTGTTCCACCGACGCCTGTTTGATCTCTGTCTGTTCCTTCAGATCCAGAAGCTCGGCATGTTCCGTCTCCAACCTCGCCTCGTCTGCGGCAATCTCGTCCTTCGTCGCCGCATACTGATCCAGCATCTGCCTGTCATACTCAGAAATCTTTGAAATATATTCTGCCTTATTTAAAAGCTCCGAAAGAGAATCCGACTCCATGAACAGCTCCACATAAGACGTGTCGCCGCGCTCATACATATATTTTATCCGAAGCTTCATGGATTCATACTGCTTTTTTTCTGTCTCCTTCGCCTGCTCAAGTTCCCCTTTTGTCGTTTCAATCTGGCCCTCTTTTTCCGCGATGCTGCCGTTTAAGGCCTCCAACTCGTTGCTCACCGCAGAGAGGCTCTCATCCAGCTCCCTCACGTAAGCTGCCGTGTTTCCCTTAAGAGTCTCCAGATTCTTTAAGGTATCCTCTGTCTTTTCTAACTCTTCCTCGAGCTCCGTTTTCCTGTCCTGGGCTTCGTTTAACTCCGTTTTATCCGCAAGGACAGGGAACGCCAGCCCCACACAGAGGAGACCTGCGGCCGCAGCCGTCCATATCCGTTTTTTCTGTCTCATCGCCTGCTCCTATACGCGCAAATGCTTCCGTATCGTAAAAAAGCTCGCCAGGAAGCCGATTCCTGCTCCCAACGCCAGGGACACCCCTGCCATGGTCGGGAAAATCGTTTCCAGCGGCAAAAACCGGATGATCCCCGAAAGGATCCGGAACTGTTCCATCACATACGCCACCGTCTGCCGGTAAAGAAAATACATGGCGGCCAGAGGAATCGCCGCCCCAAGAAGGCCGATCACAAGCCCTTCCACGATGAACGGCGCGCGGATCATGAAATTCGTGGCGCCGATCAGCCGCATGATCTTATTTTCATTCTTCCGGAAGGCCGCAGCCACGGAAATCGTGTTGCTGATTAAGAAAACAGCCACGGCCAGAAGAAGAAGGATGATGACGCCGAATAACATCGCAAGCATCCGGTTGAAGCTCAAAAGCCCCTCGGCCGCCGTGTTGGAATAATTGACCTTACGGACACCGTCCAGGGACTCCAGATAGGAAACCACCGAACTCTGATCGGAAATATTGTTTAAAAAAATCTCATAGGACGCCGAACCAGCCAGCGGGTTGTCGTCAGCAAAGCCCTCAGCCAGCTCGCTGTCTTCCCCGAAATAGTCGGTTTTAAAGCTCTCCCACGCCTCCTCGGCCGAAATATAGCGCATCTCCTTTATGACATCGCCAAGGCCCGCAATCTCTTCCCCGACGGCCAGGATTTCATCCTCCGTCATAGTCTCGTTGAAAAACACGGTGATCCCCATGTTCGTCTCCGCCGACTGCACCATAAACTGAATGTTGGCAATAATAGAGAAAAATACGCAGAGTAAAAAAATACATGCAGAAACAATCGCGGTCGACGCCAGGGAAAACCAGATATTTCTGCATATATTCACAATGCCCTGTTTAAAACAAAACCAGAATGTACTAATCCTCATACCGATACCCGCCTTCTTCCTCGTCGCCGATTATCATGCCCCTGTCGATGGTGATGACACGCTTATGCATGGCATTCACAATCTCGCGGCTGTGGGTCACGACCACGACCGTCGTCCCGCGGCGGTTGATCTCCTCCAAAAGCCGCATGATTTCCATGGAATTGTGCGGATCCAGATTCCCCGTCGGCTCATCAGCCAGAAGGACGGCCGGATCGTTGATTAAGGCCCTGGCAATGGCCACCCGCTGCTGTTCACCGCCGGAAAGCTGGTGGGGATAGGATTTATATTTCGACGAAAGCCCGACAAGCTTTAACATCCTGGGAACGGATTCCCGGATCGTCCGTGACGGCGCGCCGATGACCCGCTGTGCGAACGCGACGTTTTCGTACACCGTCCTGTCCTTCAAAAGCCGGAAGTCCTGGAACACCACCCCGAGCGTCCGTCTGTATTTTGGCACATAGCGCCTCGGCATCCGCCCCAAATCCATGTCGTTGACAACGACACGGCCGGAGGTCGGCTCGACTTCCTTTAGCAGGATCTTCATAAGCGTCGATTTTCCCGAGCCGCTCCGGCCTGTGATAAACACAAATTCACCGTCGTCGATGGTGAGGCTGATGCTCTTTAAGGCCTTGCTGCTTTTCTCATAGGTCTTCGTCAGTTTTGAAATTTCTATCATAATTTAGTAGTCCAGATTCTCCATATACTTCATGTATTTCACGACCATAAGGGCAATCTTGAAGGTGATCGCGTCTTCAAACACGCGAAGGTCAAGGCCGGTGCTCTTCTGGAGCTTGTCGAGGCGGTAAACCAGCGTGTTCCTGTGGATGTAAAGCTGTCTGGAGGTCTCCGAGACATTGAGGCTGTTCTCAAAGAACTTGTTGATGGTGGTGAGGGTCTCCTCGTCGAAATCGTCCGGGGACTTCCCGTCGAAGATTTCCTTGATAAACATCCGGCAGAGCGGAAGCGGAAGCTGGTAAATCAGGCGGCCGATTCCCAGGTTGCTGTATGCCACCACATTTTTCCCGCTGTAAAAGATTTTTCCCACGTCCAGGGCCATTTTGGCTTCCTTGTAGGAGCGGGAAACGTCCTTGATCTCGTTGACAATCGTACCAAAGGCGATGTGCACCTTCGTCATCGCTTCGGTATTTAACATGTCGAGAATCGTGTTGGCAGTCTTTTCCAGATCTGCGTATGTCTCGCCCGGCTTGACTTCTTTCACCAGGATGATGTTCTTTTCGTCTACGGCCGTGATGAAATCCTTTGTCTTCGTGGAAAACAGGCCCCTCACGGTCTCCAGGGCGTTGACGTCCTTGTCATTCTTCGTCTCAATTAAGAAGACGACACGCTTGACGTTTGTCTCAATATGGAGCTTCTTCGCCCTGTTGTAAATATCCACAAGAAGAAGATTGTCAAGAAGCAGGTTTTTAATAAAGTTATCCTTATCAAACCGCTCTTTATATGCCACCAGCAGATTCTGGATCTGGAATGCCGCAAGCTTTCCTACCATGTACACATCATCGCTGCCGCCCTTTGCAAGCAGGATGTACTCAAGCTGGTGCTCGTCAAATACCTTGAAGAACTGATAGCCCGAAATTACCTGGCTGTCGGCCGGAGAATCCACAAACGCAAGAATAGAACTTTCATACTCTTCCGCATTTTCAAATGTGGAAGCCAGCACTTTTCCTTCAATATCACAGACACAAAGGTCAATCCTCGTGATTTCCTTCAATCCGTCGATGTTCGACTGGAGGATCTGATTTGAAATCATAGTGTTCTCTCCTTTACACAGTTAATAACATAAATCCACTTTATATTTTAATGCAAAGTAACGAAAAAGGGAAGAAAAATTTTTACATTTTTACTATTTTTCTCCGCCCAGGCCGTCAGATTCCACGAAAGGAGCGGATTTTGCCCGGAAAAATTGTGTTTTCTGTCTGGCGGAAAAGCCGAAAGTCCGTTCCTGCAAAAAGGAAAACGGGAGGCGCCGCATCTGGCCCTCCCGTCTGTTTCTCTGTCCTTTATTAAATTGCCCGTTTCGTTTCCCTGTCAAACAGGATGATCCGGTCTACATCTACCGCAAGCCGGAGCGTATCGCCGATCTCGGCTGCCGCCTCGCCGGCCTTCACTTCAAACCCATTTTCCTCTGTGCCGAACTTCCAGAACACGCCATCCGAAGACATTTCGATATCCTGGAGTTTGCAGTCAAACACGCCGTTCTCCGAGAGATCCGCTGCCTCGCCGGCAGGACAGATATGTTCCGGGCGGATTCCCATGGCCACGCTGTTTCCTATGTAGCCGCCGTCAAAAAGCCGCCTGGAAATGGCCTCCGGGAGCAGAAGCTCCCCGTCCTGGAAGCGGATCCGCGCACGGCCGTTTTCAGCTTCCGGCGTCACAATAAACAGGTTCGGCGCATGTGTCCCAAAAAAGCTGGCCACATAAGAGCAGCTCGGGTTTTCGTAGAGCTCCTTCGGCGTCCCCGCCTGGCGGACGCATCCGCTCTCCATGGCAACGACGCGTGTGCCGAGCGCCATGGCCTCCGCGGGATCACTCGTCACATAGACGATGATGATGCCGAGCTTCTCATACAGCTTCTGGAATTTCACCAGGGGCTTCACGGAAATGCCGGACAGCACGCTGTCCATCAAAAGCACCTTCGGCCGGCGCACGATGGCTCTCCCAAGAAGAACCCGCCTCTCATCCATCTCCGAAAGCGTTTCCGGCATTGCCGAAAGAATACCGGAAAGCCCTAAAAGCTCTGACGCCTCCGTGACTCTCTCGTCGATTTCGCTCTGGGGCATCCTCGCCATCCGGAGCGCAAAGGCCATATTTTCATAAACAGTCATCCCCGGATACAGGGTGCTGTTCTTAAAGAGCATGGCAAGCTGCCGGTCACGCGGGTCTGCATCCGTCACATCCTGGCCGTCGACCAGAACCTTTCCTGACGTTGCTTCCTCAAGGCCTGCAATAACCTTTAAAAGCGTCGTTTTTCCGCAGCCGGCCGGGCCTGTGAGTACCACAAACTCCGGTTCTTCAATCTCGAGGTTAAAGTCCCTCACTGCCTGGAAGCCATTGGGGTAGATTTTACATATATGCTTTAACGATAATCCCGCCATCCTGCTCACCCTTCCGTTTCTATGCACATTTTTGTCTGTACTAATCGTACACAAAACAGGAGGGATTTTCCATATTGTAAATCAACAAATAATTGCTGCAATTTCCATGAAAACTGCATATCTCCATCGTGTTTTACAGCAAATTGTTTCCTTTTCGGATAAAAACGACATGGCAGGGAAACATTATTTGTCAAAAATGACGGATTACGCCTTTAAAGCGATAGCTTCCATCTCCATTAAGACGTCCTTCGGAAGGCGTGCCACCTCTACGCAGGAGCGTGCCGGGCAGTCTTTCTCGAAATATTTGGAGTAGATGCCGTTGATCGTTCCGAAGTCGTTCATGTCCTTGATGAACACGGTCGTCTTGATGACGTTCTCCATGCTGGTTCCGGCTGCCTCAAGAAGGTTCTTCACATTTACCATAACCTGCTCTGCCTGAGCCTCGATGCCCTCCGGGATTTCGCCCGTGGCCGGATTTACCGGGATCTGGCCGGAAGTAAATACCATGCCGTTTACCTCAACTGCCTGGGAGTAGGGGCCGATTGCCGCCGGTGCATTGTTTGTGCTGATGATGTTCTTCATTTCTTTTCCTCCAATACTTTAATATTTTTTTCTGTGATTTCTATTTTACCATCCTTTAACAGATGGCCAACAGCTCGTTTAAAGGCGTTTTTGCTGAGTTTAAACTCCCTCGCAATGACCTCGGGAGACGCCTTGTCGTTGAACGGAAGTATGCCGCCATAGTCGTTTATGACCTTTAAAACCAGCTCGGAATCCCCGTAAATCTGGGTGTATGCCTTGTCCCTTGCGCTTAAGTCCAGCTTCCCGTCCTGGCGCACCCTGGTGACGCGCCCGCGGATCTCATCCCCGGCATGGAAGCCGGAAAACAGCTCCCGCTTCGGGATCATGCCGTGATACCGGCCGTCCACAGCGGCAAACGCCCCCATGTCCGGATTGATCTCAAAAATAAACGCCGTGACCTCGTCGCCGGTATGATAGGAAGAATCGCTGCGAAGATACGGATACACCTTCATGGTGGCAGCCAGCCGTTTGCTCTTGTCCACGTAGAGGGCCACGAGGCACTTCTCGCCTTTTTTCACCGGATACGTCTGTTCCTTAAACGGAAGCAGCAGATCCTTTTCAAGCCCCATGTCTAAGAACGCGCCGATATCCGTCGCCTCCTTTACCTCCAAAACCGCCGTCTCCCCCAGGGTCAGCTTCGGCTTTGATACCGTGGCAATCAGCCTGTCCTCCGAATCCTTGTAAATGAAAACTTCAAGCTTTTCGCCGAGGGTACAGCCCTTCGGCACCTGCTTTTTCGGGAGCAGGACGCGTGCCTCCTCCCCGTCTCCCCGCCTTCCGGTTTCTGCCAGATATACGCCGAAGCTGGTTTCCTTCACCACCGTCAGCGTCTGCATCATTCCAAGCTCAATCATGTCCTTCGTCCTCTCTTTTCTCTTTCAGCTCCACATTTGCAAAGACGGCGCCTTTACCGTCCTGAAGGGAGACAACATAACCTCCCGGGCACCTGGCCGCGAAAACCTTAATCTCATCGCCAAGCACGGCAGCCTTCCGGTACTCGGCCCGGATCTCACCGATTTCCATCGGTTTCGGAAGCGCCTCCCGCGCCATTTCTACATACTGGGCGTTGTTCACATGGTGGTTCGTATCAATTTGATGGGCCATGACCCAAAGGCTCGAACACTGTACCATCTCTTCCGGCAGCAGAATCTTTCTTCCCGCTTCCTCCATGGGAAGCCGTTCTCCCGGTTCCCCGTAGGGCTTTAAATCTTCCTCTGTCACCCGCAGCGGCCGGCCGTTTTCCGTGTCCATCAGAAACCAGTTGGAGTCCGCCAGAAGAAGCGGCCGCCTCTCCCGGTCATAGATGGCGAAATTCCGCATGCCGAAAATCCCTTTAAAGCCATATGGCCATGTGGCCGTCGTGATCGTTTCGCCCAGGGACGGCCGTCTGTAAATCTTTATCTGCCAGGAGGACAAAAGCCAGATTTTCTTTTCCTTTTCCAAATGGAAAAGCCCGACACCGGAGTCCTCCGAATGGAACGTGGAACAATCCTGGAGATAATTCATCATCCCCACCACGGACAGCTTTGCATCCGCATCCGTTTCACTGTACCGGACGCGGCTCTCAAACTCATACATGCTTCCTGCTTCCTCTCATTCCCGCGAGCCGCCGCTCGCGGAGCGTGTTCTGCCGCCCGGGACAAACTCCCCCGCGGATAAAACAAAAAGCCCTAATTTCCTTACGAAATTGGAGCTTTCAAACTGGGCTACTTGGATTCGAACCAAGAAAATGACGGAGTCAGAGTCCGTTGCCTTACCATTTGGCGATAGCCCAATAACAAAATATATTTTAATACGTTTTTCTCAGGTTGTCAACTGTTTTGCCGGACATGTTTGGGAAACTGGGCTACTTGGATTCGAACCAAGAAAATGACGGAGTCAGAGTCCGTTGCCTTACCATTTGGCGATAGCCCATCGCGTTGACCTTATGCATTATATACCAGAGCGGCAGGTTCGTCAAGTAGTATTTTTCATTTTTTCCCATTCTTCGTAAAACGCGGCAGGAGGCAGGCGCCCCGGCGGGGCGCCGGATATCCGCAAGGAGGCCCGGCGCTGCGTTTGGGGTGTGTACCTCGCCTGGATGGCCCGGACAAACAGTCTGGCCGGCCCGGTGCCGCGTTTGAAGTCGGCGCCCTGCCCCGGCGGGCCTCCCCGCCGCGTCTTAAGTCCTTACTGCGCTTTCAGCCTGACCTCCAGCACCGTATCCACCGGATCAGGGAGAATCGGATCCGGCCCCAGGTCGGCAAACACAATATCGGGATAATCGCTGTGCACCCAACTGGTCGAGATGGGAATCTCCGTGCCCGTCGCCAGGCGGCGGATACAGTCCACCTCCTCCGGCCGGATTCCCGTAAGCGGCATGGGCCCGATGGTGTTCTCAAACAGGTGGTAGTAAACGCGGTTCCCGTTCCTTGTAATGCGGCCGTACTCCGGCTTCTCGATTCCGGCCTTTCCGCAGCCGTAGATGCTGTTCCCGTTTTTCTTCATCCAGGCGCCGATCTCCTCTAAAATTGCCATGGACTGAGGCGGAATATTCCCCCTGGCATCCGGGCCCACGTTAAGCAGCATGTTCCCGCCCTTGGAGACACACTCCACCAGCTTCCGGATCAGCATGGACGCCGGCTTAAAATAATGGTCTTTTTCGCAGTAGCCCCAGTTGCGGTTCATGGTAACGCAGGACTCCCACACCATGTCCCGGCCGTTTTTATCCTGGATTCCCTGCGGCGGCACCATCTGCTCCGGGCTCACGAAATCGCCGTGGTACGGCTTCGGCTCCCCTGTCCAGAGGGAACCGTACCCCTCACCGCTGACCTCCAGGCGGTTGTCGATGATCACCTGCGGCTGGAGCTCCCGCACCATATTGATTAACTCCGTCGCGCGCCAGGCCTCGCCCCTCATCACGTTGTACTTATCCTCATAGGAAAAGTCGAACCAGAGCACATCCAGCCTGCCGTAGTTGGTGCAGATCTCCCGGATCTGGTTATGCATGTAGTCCAGATAGCGGTCGAAATTGCGGCCCTCGTTTCCGTACTCCGGTCGGTTCCGCATGGGGTGCTGCTTGTCCCCGTAGTGGGGATAGTCGTCATGATACCAATCCAGAAGCGTGAAGTACAGGCCGACCTTCAGGCCTTCTCCCCGCACAGCCTCCACGAAATCCTTCACCACATCGCGGCCAAGCTTCGTGTTCGTAACCTTAAAATCCGTGTACTTACTGTCAAACAGGCAGAAGCCGTCGTGATGCTTGGCCGTAAGCACCACATATTTCATGCCGGCTTCCTTCGCGGCCCTGGCCCATTTTTTCGGGTCGTAGTCCACCGGGTCAAATTCCTCAAAATACCGCATGTAATCCTCTTTCGGAATTTCCTCCTCGCTGCGGATCCACTCGCCCCGCGCCGGGATTGAATAAAGCCCCCAGTGGATAAACATGCCGAACCGCGCGTCGGTGTACCAGGCCATTCTCTTTTCATATTCGTTTCGGTCAAATGAATACACGATGATTCCTCCCATTTTAATCATTCCATTGATGCACTGTCAGCATACCACAAACTGCCCGAAACCGCCAGCAAAGCTTTCGTCAATCCGTCAGAAATTCCGGCCGCCTATTCCGGGATGGGAACACCGCCGGACGGGTGCCTCACTTCATATCCGTCACATTCCTCCGACACGTAATCAGCAAAAGCCTGTGCATGTTCCGTTCCGATATAAAACTTTTTTCCCGTCTCCAGGATATTGGTCGTCAGAAAACCGTCTTTGTCCACGCGGATGCTGATATTCTCATAGCCCAGGAGCGGAATGCTGACGCTAAGTTCCATTAACGTCTCTGCCGGTTCCATATTCAGATCGCTGTACACATTTTTTGATGCCTCTTTGGCCAGCAGAAATTCCCACACCTTGTTCATATCAAGCTTTTCAAAGCGGATCTCCGTATCGCCGCCGATGGGCTTATGGTATTCCCAGGACGCCCAGTTGACAATCAGGTTATTTCTTAAGTCCAAGTCTTCCATAAACTGTCCCAGGGTTTCCGGCCAGTAAGAGGCATTTACGGCGGCATAAAAAATATCCGTTCCCTCATACCGGACAGCCGCCGCACAGGAAGCGGCAATGTTCCGGATTTCATAAACCTCCGCAGGGCAGGTGCGTTCGCTGTCTTCGCCGTAGGCATCCCAGCCTTTTGCGAAAATATCTGCAAGCTTCGCCCCCAGCCTCTCTGCCGGTATCTCTCCGCGTCCGGCCCGGTACTCGGTTCCGCCTGCAAGAATCTGAGGGTACTGCTCATAAATTTCCATGTCCTCCCAGTGCGGAATCTCTGCCATGCCGCCGGTGTTTCCCGTCATATCGGAAAGCACTCTCACCGGATAGCGGTTCTCCGCCCGGTACAGAGCCGCGCAGGCCGCAAAAAGGCACAGGCCGGCTGCCAGTGCACACCATGTTCGCCAATTTATTTTCTTCCTTTCTCCCATTCCTGACTCCTTTAAAGCCAGAAAAGCAGCATGCCTGTTCCGGTATGCCGCTTTTCTGATTCCATCTTAAATCAGATGCCCGTTTTCTTTTAATACCTCCACAAGCCGGTTCACGTACCGTTCGCAGATTTCCTCCGTGCCGGCCTCCACCATGACGCGGATTAACGGCTCCGTCCCGCTCTGGCGGAGAAGGATGCGCCCGTCGCTTCCAAGCTCGGCCTCGGCCTTCGCCACGGCCTCTTTCACGGCCGGGTCTTCCTGGGCCGCATTTTTATCCTTGACCCGCACATTCTTAAGAAGCTGCGGCAGGATCGTCACCTCCGACGCCAGCTTGGAAAGAGGCTGCTTTTTCTCCAGCATAACCTCCATAATTTTTAAGGACGTCAGAATCCCGTCTCCGGTGTTGGCGTATTTGCTGAAAATGATGTGTCCCGACTGCTCGCCGCCCAGGCAATTGCCGGTCTGGGACATGTTCTCGTAAACGTATTTATCGCCGACAGCCGTCTTCACATAATCAATGCCCTCACGGTCCAGAGCCTTATAAAGCCCCAGGTTCGACATGACCGTCGTGACAATCGTGTTGTTTTTCAGGCCGCCCTGCTCTTTCATGTACTTTCCGCAGATGTAAAGGATCAAATCCCCGTCCACCACATTGCCGTTTTCGTCCACGGCCATGCACCGGTCGGCGTCCCCGTCATAAGCGAAACCAACGTCGAGGTGATGCTCTTTCACATATTGCTGAAGCACCCCGATATGGGTGGAGCCGCAGTTTACGTTGATGTTCAGGCCGTTTGGCTCGTTGTTGATGACGTGGGTCTCAGCGCCCAGGGCGTCAAACACGCTCTTGGCCACCGAGGAAGCGCTTCCGTTGGCGCAGTCTAAGCCCACTTTCTTTCCCTTAAAGGAGCGGGTGGCAATGGAAATCAGATAGCCGATGTAGCGGTTTCTGCCGGCCGAGTAGTCCTGCGTCCGCCCGATGGCCTCGCCGGTCGCCAGGGGAATTTCCTCCGTCTCACCGTCCAGATATTTCTCGATTTCCAGGATCACGTCCTCCTCCAGCTTCTCGCCGCTGCCGTTCATGACCTTGATGCCGTTGTCGTAAAAGGGATTATGGCTGGCAGAAATCATGATGCCGCAGTCAAAGTCCTCTGTCCGCACCACATGGGACACGCTCGGCGTCGTCGTCACATGGAGAAGGTACACATCCGCCCCGGAAGCCGTAAGGCCCGCCACGAGGGAATACTCGAACATGTAGCTGCTGCGGCGCGTATCTTTTCCGATCACGACGCGGCAGCGGTCTCCCTTCTTTATTTTTCCATAGTAACTGCCCAGGAACCTTCCCACTTTATAGGCATGTTCCACCGTCAGATCCACGTTTGCTTCCCCGCGGAAGCCGTCTGTTCCAAAATATTTTCCCATTCTTCCCACTCCTTGTCATGAAATTTTCCGTCAAAAAGCATTGCAGAAGGAGAACATCCCCTTCTGCAATACTATATGCGCTTCTCTACCAGGTAATTTCCTTCAGATAGCGCCGGACTGCATCCTGCCATGCCGGCAGGCGTTCAAATCCGTTTTCTGTCAGTTTTTCCTTGCTCATGCGGCTGTTCATGGGACGCTTTGCCTTGGATGCCGGATATCCGCTCGTCGGAACCGGCGTCACCGTCACGCTGTCCATGCCTGCCTGGCGGAAAATTTCGCAGGCAAACTCATACCAGGAGCAGAGTCCCTCGTTGGTCGCATGGTATCTTCCATATTTATCAGTCTGGATCATGTCCACAAGAAGGCGGGCCAGGTCATAGGTGTAGGTCGGAGAGCCGATCTGGTCGTCCACCACCGTGGCGGCACCTTTTTCTTTCCCGATCCGCAGCATGGTCTTAATGAAGTTCTTGCCGTTGACGCCGAAAACCCAGGCAATCCGCACTGTGAAGAATTTCTCCACCAGCTCTTCCACCGCCAGCTCACCCTCATACTTCGTCTGGCCGTAGACGTTTAACGGGTGCCTCTCGTCGTCCGGCTCCCAGGGACGGGTGCCCTGACCGTCGAACACATAGTCCGTGCTGATATACATCATCTTGATGCCCAGCTTTTTGCAGACCTCGGCAATGTTTCTCGTGCCGTCGGCATTGACCTTCCGGCAGAGCTCCACATTGTCCTCGGCTGCATCCACGGCCGTGTAGGCGGCGCAGTGGATTACCGCATCGACGCCTGCCTCCGTGATTACCTTATCGCAGGCGGCCTTATCGGTAATGTCCATCTCGTCGATATCGACGCCGACGCCTTCGATGCCGCGCTTTGCCATTTCTTCCATCACGTCATGGCCAAGCTGGCCCTTGACGCCTGTCACTAATATTTTCATTTCAGCCTCTCTCCATACATCTTGTCAAAGTAGTTGCTGTACTCGCCGCTTATGATATTCTTCCACCATTCTTCGTTGTCCAGGTACCATTTGATCGTCTGCTCGATGCCGGTGTCGAAGTTGTATTTCGGCTTCCAGCCAAGCTCGGTCTCCAGCTTCGTCGGGTCGATGGCGTAGCGCCTGTCATGGCCGGGACGGTCTGTGACGAATTCGATCAGGCTCTCCGGCTTGCCGAGGGCCTTTAAGATAGTCTTAACGACCTCGAGGTTCGTGCGCTCGTTGTGGCCGCCCACGTTGTAGACCTCGCCGACACGGCCCTTATGAAGGATTAAGTCGATGGCCTCGCAGTGATCGGAGACATGGAGCCAGTCGCGGACATTCTCGCCGGTGCCGTAAACGGGCAGCTTCTCGTCTGCCAGGGCGCGGCTGATGATTAACGGGATCAGCTTCTCCGGGAAGTGGTAGGGGCCGTAGTTATTGGAGCAGCGGGAAATCGTCACCGGAATCTTAAAGGTTCTGTGGTAAGCGAGAACGAATAAATCCGCGCTGGCCTTGGAAGCGGAGTAGGGGCTCGACGTATGGAGCGGCGTCTCCTCCGTAAAGAACAGATCCGGGCGGTCTAAGGGCAGGTCGCCGTAAACCTCGTCAGTGGAAACCTGATGGTACCGCTTGATGCCGAATTCCTTGCAGGCGTCAAGAAGCGTCGTCGTTCCCATGACGTTGGTGCGGACAAAGATGCCGGGATCCACCACGGAGCGGTCCACATGGCTCTCAGCCGCAAAGTTTACGACTACGTCCGGCTTCTCTTTCTCAAATAAATCAAAAATAAATTCCCTGTCTGCGATGTCGCCCCGCACAAATTTGTAGTTGGGCTTGTTCTCCACCGGCTTTAAGGTTTCCAGGTTTCCGGCGTAGGTCAAAAGATCCAGGTTGATGATCTCATAGTCCGGGTATTTGTTTACCATATGATGAACGAAATTTCCGCCGATGAATCCGGCGCCGCCCGTTACGATAATTTTCATGATTTTTCTCCTTTATCTTGCCGGGCGCAGGGAACACCTGCGCCGCGTTTCTCTCTATCTCTCGGAATGGCCCGGCAGCTTGTCGATGTATTTTCCGTCGAGGACATCCTTTAAATACTTGCCGTACTGGTTCTTCTTTAAGATCTCGTAGGAAGCCATGACCTCTTCCCTCGTGATCCAGCCGTTTAAGTAGGCGATTTCCTCCAGGCAGGCAATTTTCCGGTGCTGGTGGGTTTCTACAGTCTTTACGAAGTTGGTGGCCTCCACCAGGGATTCGTGGGTTCCCGTGTCAAGCCAGGTAAAGCCCTGACCGAGAAGCGTCACGTCTAACTCGCCGTTTTCCAGATAGATGCGGTTTAAGTCGGTGATTTCCAGCTCCCCTCTGGCCGACGGCTTTAAGTTCTTTGCATATTCCACGACACGGTTGTCGTAGAAATAAAGACCGGTTACACAGTAATTGGACTTCGGCTTCTCCGGTTTCTCTTCGATGGAAATGGCCTTTCCGTCCTTATCGAATTCCACGATGCCGAACCGCTCCGGGTCGTCCACATAGTAGCCGAACACAGTCGCGCCTGTTTCCTTTTCCGCCGCGGCTCTGAGCCTCTTATCAAGGCCCTGTCCATGGAAGATGTTATCGCCTAAAACCATGGCAACGGAGTCGGTGCCGATGAAGTCAGCGCCGATGATGAACGCCTGGGCCAGTCCGTCGGGGCTTGGCTGCACCGCATAGGAGAGGTTGACGCCGAACTGGTGGCCGTCTCCTAAAAGCGCCTCGAATCTCGGCGTGTCGTCGGGCGTGGAAATAATCAGAATATCCCGGATTCCCGCATCCATCAAAACGGAAAGCGGATAGTAGATCATCGGTTTATCATAAATCGGAAGAAGCTGTTTGGACGTTACCTTTGTCAGTGGGTAAAGACGGGTGCCGCTGCCGCCTGCAAGAATGATTCCTTTCATGGTTTCTCCTTTTTTCCTCTGTTTTTCGCGGGGAAAGCGCCGTCTGGGCGCGGAAATCCCCTGTATATGGCGACATTATAGCACAATTTCAGGGGGGTGGAAAGAGAACAGTTCATAAATTTTGTTGATTCTCCTTGGAATCCTATGTATAATTATCAGGAATAATACTTTGCCACAGAAAGGCGGTCTCTTATTTGTATCGTTTATATTATTTTCTTTCTTTTTCTGTTTTAGTCATTTTCATCTGTATATGCCTGAACAAAAGGGACTTCAATTATGTTTCCGTTCATTTCAAAACTTTGTGTTCCCATGTGTGTTAGTACCATGGGAACACAAAGGGGAACTAGACGGTTAAATTATAAATTTCTCTATGGCAGAAATGATTTTCTTGATTTCAGTATTGGTTGTGTTAATGCATAAATCATAGTTTGCTTTATCGCCCCATTTTTGCTCCGTATAAAATTGATAGTAATGCGCTCTTTTCTTATCAACTGACATAATTTTTTGCTGCAATTCTTTATCCGTCATCTCCGCTGCGTCGGCTCCTTTTTCTCTGCAACGGACAATTTTAGAACACATATCGGCATATATGAATAGCCGAAAAGGTTTCAAGTCCTGCAAAATGTAGTCCGCACACCGTCCCACAATGATACAATCCGATTTCTCTGCCATTTCACGGATTATTTCGCTTTCCTGCTTATAAATAGACAGACGGTTTTCCAACGGATAGTTGATAGGAATACCAAAAGTGCGAGCAGTTGTTATCGGTAACAGCGGTAAAGGTCTGCTTTCCTCCACTTGCAACACATAACTTTCTGCTAATTGAGTTCGTTTCATCAATTCATCAACAATCTCACGGTCATAATAGGCAACATTCAGTTTTTCGGCTAAACGCCTGCCAACTTCTCTCCCGCCGCTTCCAAATTCGCGGCCTATGGTAATAATTCGCTTCATATCGTGTCCCCTCCTTAAAATCCAACTTTCTGATTTTCTTTTTTACGCTTGAGCAAAACAATCAAAACAACTGCTGTAACCGCCGTCATAACTTCGCTGATAGAATGGCAGAGCCATACGGCTTCGCTGCGAAAAATCAGCGGAAGAACGGCAATTAAAATTGGCGGCCATATTACGCTGCGGGATAGAGATACCGTAAGGGCTTTACTTGTGCGCTCGTTTGCCTGCCAATAGGAAATCATTAAAATATTAAATCCCGCAAGGAAAAAGCCGGAGAAATATAGCAGGCTTTTACTTTCCATAAAGTTGATCAGTTCAATATCTTCCGGGTTGAAAATAGAGAAAAAGCCGCGGGAGAAGAAAATAATCAAGATATAGCACAAAATACCTATCGTTAAAAAAGCTTTAATGGAAAAGCCAAGTAGAGATTTGCTCCGTTTTTCTTCTCCTGTCCCCATAAAATAACTAAACACGGGTTGCAAGCCCTGCGCCATGCCAAGAAACAGTGTCAAAATAATTAACATTAGATAGCCAATTACAAGGTAAGCCGCAAGACCAATTTCCCCAAAACCATAATGCACGATGGCAAAGTTATACACAAAGGTAATAATTCCAATGGTAAACTCCATGATAAAAGACGGAAAGCCAAGTACATAAACAGAACAGAGATTTTTCCATTTCAATTTGAACTTTGTTAAATACAAATTTCCGCGTTTGAATATAAAATGGGGCAGCATAATTAAAACGCTGAAAATAGGGCCAAGTGCGGTAGCCAACGCTGCACCGGCAATACCCATGTTCAAGGGGTACATAAACACATAGTCCAAAATAATATTTGATACAGAGCCAAACATGAGAGCAAACATGGCAAGTTTTGGACGATTATCATTACGCACCAGACCGCTTAACAAGAAACTGAAAAGCAGGAACGGGGAAAAAGTAACGATATACCACATATAACTGATTGCTTCATCATGGATAACCGGTGTTGAGCCTAAAAGTTCAGCAAGCGGGTGTATAAAAATATTTCCCAATACGCTAATCAACAGTCCCATAACAGCCGTACATAGGGCAGCAAGACTAAAAATATGGCGTGCTTTTTCTTTTTCACCTTGACCGAGATGTGCGGAAATCAAAACGCCCGCGCCTGTGGCAACTGCCATAGACAATGCAATCAGTATCTCGACAAGCGGAACAGAAACGGCAGCGGCTGCCATAGCGTCGCGGCCAAGTCGATTGCCAATGAATACACCGTCAACAATCATATAGACTGAGTTGAACAGCAGCCCAATCATTTGCGGTACGGCATATTTGGCAAATAACGTGTGTGATTTGCCTTCATACATGATAATCAATCCTCCTAACAAACAAAAAAGACCGGCGTTTGTGTAACGCTGGCCTACTACACAATAAAATGAAACCCCGGCGGGCTGATTTTATTTACAGTCTATTTAATTATTTTTCCTTTTCTTTTACAAGTTCTATCGCCTCTTTTCCTGTAACATGGTCGATTGTCATTTCCAACATACAAAGAGGCTTCCACTCGCGGCTTATGGCATCATCACGGCTTGCGGCAGTATCTTCCGGCGCATATTTGATTGCCAATTTTTCTATCGCTGCTCTTTTTTCGCTATCATTTTCGATTATCTGTATTCGTCCAAAAGCGATTACACTTCTGAAATAAGTCGTGTACTCCTCCGGCACAACTAAATCTTCATCAATCACACAAAACGACGCTTTTGCAGCCTTTTGAATAGCATCTATTTTGTGACCGCTTTTTGCGCTGTGAAAATAGACTTTTCCGTTGTCATACACATAACTGATTGGAACGGCGTAAGGATAATCGTTGTCGCCTAAAAGGGCAAGCACACCAGATGTCCCTTTATGCAGAATACCCTCAACTTCTTTTTGAGATAGCACCTGCTTTTTTCTCCTCATTTCTCTAAATACCATATAGACCTCCATAATCCAAAAAAATAAACGCCCATTTTTACTCCTTCAATGGCCTAATGGAGCAAAAATAAGCGTTTCTCGGCAGAAACTTATTCCTAATCAAAATATCATATAGCCCTAAAAAAGTCAAGAGACTTTTCGAAAATCGCTCGTGCTTGTCCCACCATGCTGAACGACCTGCAAAACGGAGAAACGGCATAGATGAAGCTGCGCCGTCTCCCGAAAACATTCTTATGCTGTTTTATGAGTGCCTCCCTAATCCGGCCTCTTTTTGTTTGCCTGCACTTTCTTTTAATTTCCCACGATTGAAAAATTATAAAATTTCCCCGTTGCCATCCCGAAAAGATTGTGCTAAAACTATGTGGTATCTTTTGACTTGAATTTTTATCGCATAAGGAGGTCTTACAGTTGGAGCGGATGTTTGACAGGAAATCCCTGATAAAGCTCATTGTCCCTCTGATGATTGACCAGTTTCTTCAGGCATTTGTCGGGCTGGCCGATTCCATCATGGTTGCGCGGGTCGGGGAAGCCGCGGTTTCCGGCGTTTCCCTTGTGGACACGGTCATGCTCTTAATCATCAATATTTTCACGGCCCTTGCCACCGGCGGCGCCGTCATCGCCGGCCAGTACATCGGCAGAAAGGAGCCGGAAAACGGCTGCCGGGCCACGGCGCAGCTCATCAACTTTACGTTTCTTTTTTCCATATGCATCATGCTCGTCGGCTATCTCGGCCGCGACCTGATTCTCCACGGGATTTTCGGGAAAATCGAGGAAGACGTCATGTACAACAGTACCGTCTATCTGATGATCGTGCTGGCATCCATCCCGTTAATTGCCCTCTATAACGCAGGAGCCGCCATCTTCCGCTCCATGGGCAATTCCAGAATCGCCATGAACACCTCGCTTTTGATGAATGCCATCAATGTTTCAGGAAATGCCCTTTTGATTTTCGTCTTCCACCGGGGCGTCGAGGGCGTCGCCATTCCGACTCTCGTATCCCGCGGCGTGGCCTGCGCGGTGATGCTGTTTTTGTTAAACAACCAGAAACACATCCTGCACCTGCCTCATCCTTACCCGTTCCGGCTTGATCTTTCGCTGTTAAAGAAGATTCTTTACATCGGGATTCCCAACGGGCTGGAAAACAGCATGTTCCAGCTTGGAAAAATCGTGGTTTTGAGCCTGGTGGCCGGCTACGGCACCGCCTCCCTGGCGGCCAACGCCGTCTGCAACAACGTGGCGACCTTTGCCGTCCTCCCCGGTACCTCCATGGGCTTTGCTGTCCTAACCGTCACGGCCCAGTGCGTCGGCGCCGGCGATTTTGAGCAGGTAAAATACTATACGAAGCGGCTGCTTTTCGCGGCATACGGATGCCTGATCGTCATGAACATCCTGGTGCTTCTGGCGATGCCCACGGTGCTTTCGATTTACGGGCTTTCCGACGAGGCCAGCGGCTATGCCGTCAAGATCTTAATTTACCACTCCCTCTGCGTCGTCACCATCTGGCCCATGTCCTTTACGCTCCCCAATGCCCTCAGGGCCGCGGCCGATGTGAAGTTCACCATGCTTTTGTCGATCTTTTCCATGTGGGTCTTCCGCTTCGGCTTCAGCGTGCTTTTAGGCACCATGCTCGGCATGGGCGTCTTCGGCGTCTGGGTTGCCATGACCATCGACTGGCTCGTGCGCGCCGTCTGCTTTACGTTCCGCTACCGGAGCGGGAAATGGCAGCGGTTCGTGCTGTAACGGAGTGTTGACAAACGTGCCTTCTAAAGTAAAATAGAAAGTAAGAAATCTTATGTTCAGGAGGGGATTTTCCATGACACTTCTTACGGATACCATACGCGCAGGCCATCTGGAACTGAAAAACAGGCTGGTGATGGCGCCCTGCGCCACGGAACGGTCTGACGCCGGGGCTGTGACAAAACAGCTTCTCGCCCATTATGACGAGCGGACGAAAGGCGGCCATGTGGGGCTTGTCATCGTCGAGCACAGTTTCATCCGCCCGGACGGCCGTGCCAGCAAAAACCAGCTTTCCGTCGCAAAGGACGCAGATATTCCCGGGCTCTCCGAGCTTTCGGCCCTGCTCCATAAAAACGGAAGCCATGCGCTCATGCAGATCAACCACGCAGGCAGCGCCGCAAGAGACGGCATTTCTGAGGGAGAGTCCATAAGCCCAAGCGGGTTTAAAAATCCCCTCTCCCCGACGCAGGACGAAATGAAGACGCCGCGGGAAATGACGAAAGAGGACATCGACGCCCTCGTAGAAAGCTTTGCCGAGGCGGCTGTCCGTGTGAAAAAGGCCGGTTTTGACGGCTGCGAGCTCCATTCGGCCCACGGCTATCTTTTAAATCAGTTCTACTCGCCCCTTACCAACAAGCGGGAGGACGCTTATTCGGGACATACCATCGACGGAAGGATCCGCCTTCACCTCGAGGTCATAAAGGCCGTCCGCGCGGAGGTGGGCGAGGATTTCCTGCTTGCCATGCGTCTTGGCGGCTGCGACTATACCGAGGGCGGAAGTACCATCGACGACGCCGTTTCGGCGGCGAAACAGCTTGAGGCGGCCGGCCTTGATCTCCTCGACCTTTCCGGCGGCATGTGCTCATACCGCAGGGAGGGGCATACGGAAAACGGATACTTCCGCGACATGTCCGAGGCCGTAAAGCGCGCCGTCTCCATCCCGGTCATTCTCACCGGCGGGATTGCCGACAGGGCCGGGGCCGATGAACTTCTGGCAGCCGGATCTGCCGACATGATCGGCGTCGGTCGCGCCATCTTAAAAAATCCAAACTGGGCAGACGAGGCCATGGAGGAAACGAAGTAACAGATGCCCGCCATGAGCCCCGGCATGCCAAAACGGCGGCCGCACCGTCAGAGTTTCGCAATTTCCTCTGCCGCCATGGCCGCCGTCAGTTCTGACGTATCAAGCTTTACCGTATCCAGATTTTTATAACAGCGGAGCCGTTTAAAGCTCCGCTCCACGCAGCCGGCCTCCCGAAGGCCGGCTTTTATGTCTTTTTCCAGCCGTTTTCGCAAAACGTCCTCCCGGCAGACCAGGGAAACTTTCACGATTCTCACATTCTTTCCCCCGACGCGCTCCGCAATCGCATCAACAATCGCCTGCTCATGCATGACCCAGGCAAGAATCACCGTCCCGTAGTCCGGGCTCTCCAGGAAATTTTTCAAAAGATAACAGATGTTGTCAAACACCATGGCCTTCGCGTGTTCCGTCACCAGAAACGGGTTCATGTCCCAGCACCAGTCGCCGTCCAGAAACACGCTTCCTGCTATCTTTTTCTTTAAAAGCTGGCCCGCCGCCGTCTTTCCGACGCCCATGGGGCCGCCGATTAAATACAGTGTCTTCATGTCTCCTCCTCAAACTGCGCCTTGAGAAACAGGGCGTCCTCCATGGTATTTTTCCAGCCGTACTGCTTTAAATCCACCTGCCAGCCTTTTTCTGTCCACTCCGCAAAGACGCCTTCGTCCGCCAACAGCATTCGCTGGAGATCCGGCATTTCAAAATGGACGGCTCCGCTTAAAATTCCGCGGGAATTCACAACCCGGTGCGCCGGCACGTCGCCCACCAGATTTTTCTTAAGCCCATAGCCCACCTGGCGGGAATTTTTCGGTTTTCCGCAGAGAAGCGCCACCTGGCCGTAGGTCGCCACCGTCCCCTCGGGGATGCTGCGGATTACGATGCCGGCGCGTCTGTAAAATTCCTGATCCATGGCC
Organism: Eubacteriaceae bacterium Marseille-Q4139; assembly: GCA_018223415.1. Classification (NCBI taxonomy): domain Bacteria; kingdom Bacillati; phylum Bacillota; class Clostridia; order Eubacteriales; family Eubacteriaceae; species Eubacteriaceae bacterium Marseille-Q4139. Next base: position 1,236,007 of record JAGTTQ010000001.1, read on the forward strand.
TCTCCTTTACATGATCTCTGCCCGCGAAAGCAGGTCTTTCAAATAGTCTCTGTTTAAAATCCGGATTTCCCCATAGGAGACGGAAACAGCCTTTTCTTCCCGCCACCCTGTCAGGATGCGGTTCACTGTGACCCGGTTCATTCCCAGAATCATCGCCAGATCCTCCTGAGTGTATGGGATGCTGTTTTCGGTGACGCCTCTGTCCGGATCCGGGTTTTCCGTCTCGGTCAGAAGAAAGCTCGCGGCTTTTTCCCGGCTGTCGTAGAGGGAAATCCGCTTGAGCTGTTCCGTCAAATGGTTGCAGGTATCGGAAAGGAGCCCGAAGATGACGGCCGCAAGCTCCTTCGATTCCCCCATGGCCTGATAGAGGGCGGCGCTGTCCAGGGCGTAAAGCTCTGCCTCATTGACCGCCATGACGGAAACCGGCCGCGCACAGCGGGCCGCCAGGGACGACTCCCCGAAAATCCGGCCTTTTTCTATGATTTCAAATGTCAGTTCCTTTCCCGACGGCGCCGTACAGAACGCCCGGACGCGGCCCTCTCTGATGAAATAAAAGCTTCCGGACGCGTCGCCCTGGAGGTAGATGGCTTCCCCCGGCCGGTAAAGTTTCCGGTGTCCGGTGCGCTCAAAATATCCGTACAGGCTTTCCGGGATTTTTGTCTGTCCCATGCGTTTTCATCCCCCATTTATTCCGAAGTGTAGTCCAGGTTACAGATTTCTCCGCTTTATTGAATTATTATACTACCATGGAAAGGAGAGGAAATCAATGAAAAATACACATTCCCTGACGGAAGGAAACATTTACCGCGTACTGCTTTCCTTTTCCGTCCCGTTTCTTTTGGCAAACCTGCTCCAGGCCCTTTACGGGGCCGTCGATCTGATGGTGGTGGGCCGCTTCTGTTCACCGTCCGGCATTGCAGCCGTTTCCACCGGCACGCAGGTCACGCAGATCATCACCAGCCTGCTCTCCGGCCTCACCCTCGGCGGCACCATCCTGGTGGCAAAATACATGGGCCGGAACATGCACGAGGAGGCCTCCCGCGCCATCGGAACCACAATCACGGCCTTCGGCCTGTTTTCCTTTTTTCTGACGGCCGTTTTATGCCTCAGCGTCGACGGCATCCTGAGTCTCTTAAAGGTACCGGAAAGCTCCTTCGAAGAGGCGCGCCAGTATGTTTTCATCTGCTGCCTTGGGACATTTTTTATCTGTGAATACAACGCTCTCAGCGCCGTTTTGCGGGGCTGCGGCGATTCCTTAAACCCGCTTCGGTTCGTCGCCGTGGCCTGCGTCTGCAACATCGCCGGGGATTTTTTCACCGTCGGCGTCCTCGGCATGGGCGTTTCCGGCACGGCCATCGCCACCATCGCCTCCCAGGCCGTCAGCATGATAAGCGCCGTCATCTGCCTCAACCGCCAGAACTTCCTGTTCCGCTTTTCCCTAAAAAATCTACGGGTCGACAGACGGCTGTTAAAGGAGCTTCTCTCCCTGGGGATTCCGGTGTCCTTCCAGGAATGCATGGTGCGGTTTTCCTTTCTCTATCTGACCGCCATCATCAACGGCTTCGGCGTCCTGGCGGCTTCGGCTGTCGGAATCGCCAGCAAGTACGACGTGTTCGCCATGCTGCCGGCCACCTCCGTCTCCAGCGCCCTTGCGGCATTAACGGCTCAGAACATGGCGGCCGGGAAGCCGGAGCGGGCGAAAAAGTTTTTAAAATACGGCATGTCGGCGGCCGTCCTCTGTTCCGTCCTGTTTTTTTCCTGGGCGCAGCTTTCACCCCAGTCCATGATCCGCATTTTCTCCGACGATCCCGCGGTCATTGCAGCCGGCATCCCGTTTTTTCGGGCGTGCAGCCTGGACTATCTGGCCGTCGCCTTTCTATTCTGCATGAACGGGTATTTAAACGGATGCGAAAAGACCTTATTTACCATGGCAAACTGCTGCTTCGGCGCCCTCTGCATCCGCGTGCCGCTCCTGTTTTTCATGGCCGGCACCGGTGTGGAAAGCCTGGCTTTTTACGGCCTCGTCTCTCCGTTTTCGACGGTCGTCATGCTGGCTATCATCGGGCTTTATCTGGCACATGAGAAAAAGAAGCCGGCAGACAGGGCCATAAGGCCGCGGCAGACGGCGCGGGCGGCAGAATCGTGATGGGCAAAGGTGCGTGGCAAGGCCTCTGCGCGGAGCGCTCTCGTCTCACCGGACGCGTGTTCCCGTGAAAGAAAAATACAGGCGCCAAAAGCCGCCGGGATTCGTTTTCCCGCGCTTTTGACGCCTCTCTTCTTTTACATTTCTTCGTTCATTTTTGCCAGCTTCGCCGCCTGGTCTGCCGCAATCAGGCTGTCGATTAACTCATCCAAATCCCCGTCCATGACGGAATCAATCTTATAGAGCGTCAGCTTGATCCGATGCTCGGTGACACGGCCCTGGGGGAAGTTGTAGGTGCGGATCTTCTCCGACCTGTCGCCGGTTCCGATCTGGCTCCGTCTGGCCTCGGCTTCCTCGTTCTGGCGCTTCTCCATCTCCATGTCATAGAGCTTGGAGCGCAGAAGGCGGAACGCCTTTTCCTTATTCTGAAGCTGGGACTTCTCTGTCTGGCTGTAAATCACGATGCCCGTCGGGATGTGGGTCAGACGCACTGCCGAGTCCGTCGTGTTGACGCACTGGCCGCCGTTTCCCGACGCGCGCATGACGTCGATGCGGACGTCCTTATCGTCGATAACCACGTCGACCTCCTCGGCCTCCGGCATGATCGCCACTGTGGCTGTGGACGTGTGGATACGGCCGCCGGACTCGGTTTCCGGCACACGCTGAACGCGGTGGACGCCGCTCTCATATTTCAGCTTGGAGTAGGCGCCCTGGCCGGTAATCATGAATTCCACTTCCTTCATACCGCCGATGCCGCTCTCGCTGACGTTGATTAACTCCACTCTCCATCTCTGGCGCTCGGAATAGCGCACATACATGCGGTAAAGCTCCGATGCAAACAGGGCGGCCTCGTCGCCGCCGGCGCCTGCACGAATCTCCACAATAACATTCTTATCATCATTAGGATCCTTCGGAAGCAGCAGGATTTTTAACTTTTCCTCCAGCTCCTCAATCCTCTTTTTTCCCTCGGAAAGCTCTTCCTTGGCAAGCTCCCGCATCTCCTCGTCGCTCTCTTCCTCGAGAAGTGCCAGGCTGTCCTCCACGTCCTGCTTTGCCTTCTTATACTCTCCGTACGTCTCCACAAGCGGCGCCAGATCCGCCTGCTCCTTCATGAGCTTTCTAAACCGCCTCTGATCTTCTGTCACGGAGGGGTTGTTTAATTCCAGCATTAACTCCTCGTAATGCTTTACCAGATCCTCCAAACGGTCAAACATGTGAAACCTCCTGTCCTCACATCCCGGCAGGACGCACCCCGCAGACCACGCGGTCCTTCCCTGCCAAATCCTTTATCACTCTGATATCCGTAAATCCCTGGGAAGAAAGGAGCCCGCAGACGGCCTCGCCCTGATCCCAACCGATTTCCATATATATACGCCCGCCGGCCGTTAAATGACGGGGACTTTCTGCCGCCAGACTGCGGTAAAAGGAAAGCCCGTCCCAATCGCCATCCAGGGCATTCTTCGGCTCAAACTCGCGTACCTCCGGCTCCAGCCCTGCAATCACCTCCGTCGGGATATAGGGCGGGTTCGATGCAATCACATCAAACTGCTCGTCCCTCCCAAAAGCGGAAAACAGATCGCTCTTCCGGAACCGGATATGCCCTGCCGGAAAAAGCCGCCTGGCATTTTCCTCTGCCACAAGAAGCGCCTCTTCGGAGATATCGGCCGCCTCCACATGCTCATAGCCGCCAAGCGCCGCAAGGCTTACGGCGATGCAGCCAGAGCCGGTGCACATGTCGAGAATGTTTATGTTCTTCCCCTTCTGTTCCGAAAGAATCGTCTCCACAAGCGTTTCCGTGTCCTGCCTGGGCACCAGCACATGCCGGTTTACGAGAAACGAAAGCCCCATGAATTCCTGGCTCCCCAGAATATGCTGGAGCGGAATCCGGGATTCCCGTTTTTTTAGCATGTCCTCATAGGCGGCGAGGGCCTCGCTCCCCGCGTCCGCCTCTTTGGCCGCCTGAAGGAAATACGCGGCCCGGCTGATGCCGAAGGCATGTTCAAACAGATACCACGCATCCAGCTCAGCGTCCGGGACACCTGCCTTAGAAAGCCGCTCTCTTCCGGCATTTAAAAGCATGGCCCATGTCATACGGCCTGCCTCTTTTCCGATTCAAAATACCCCGCCGGATATTTTTCCGGGAAATTTTCCTCCAGATAGGATTTCCAGTCGAAAACCTCCTCCACGGCGGCGATGGCCACCTCGATCATGGAATCGTCCGGTTCCTTCGTCGTAAGCCCCTGCATCCACATGCCCGGGCGGCTTACGATGTTCATGATTTTGGAATTGCTGCGGCCTGCCAGGCGAAGCACCTCGTAGGAGACGCCGGCGATGACAGGAATCAGGATAATCCTGCTTATAATCCGAAGCCATACCGTGTCCACGCGAACCACCATGAAAAACAGGATGCTGATTACCATGACGAACAAAAGGAAGCTGGTTCCGCAGCGCTTGTGCTCCTTGGAGCTGTTCCTCACATTCTCCACGTTTAACACCAGCCCGTTTTCCAGGCAGTTGATGCATTTATGCTCGGAGCCGTGGTACATGAACGTCCTGCGGATGTCCTCCATGCCCGATATGAGCTTGATGTAGCCGATAAAAATCATGATGCGGATCAGTCCCTCCAAGACCGCCATAACCGTCTCCGACGCGATGAACCGCCGGAAAAAGTTCGCAATCACAAGGGGCAGCACCATGAAAATGACAATCGCCATCAGGATGGAAAAGACCATGACGGCCGTCATAAGCGCCGCTTCCAGCTTTTCGCCGAAGCGGTCAGTCAGAAATTTTTCCAGCTTTCCCGGCTCCTCGTCCTCGTCATCCTCAAAAAAGCTGGCCGACCAGGTCAGCGACCGCATTCCCAGGATCATGGAGTCCGCAAAGCTGAACACGCCGCGCACGAACGGAAGCGCGAAGAATTTCACCTTTTCCGTCATGCTCACATAGGTATCTTTTTTCACCTCGATGGAACCGTCGGGCCGCCTGACGGCCGTCGCATAGTTATCCTGGTTTTTCATCATGATACCTTCAATTACTGCCTGTCCTCCGATGCCGGAATATTTCAATTTTTGTCCTCCTGCATTTTGTTTCCTGAAACGAAAAAAGGCTGAGTTTTCAGAATGCTCCAAAAGCTCAACCTTGCTTAATCAAACCTTATTTGTCTGTTTTCATACCATACTTACGGTTGAACATTTCGATACGTCCGCGAGCGGAAGCAGCCTTCTGCTGACCGGTATAGAATGAATGGCATTTGGAACAGATTTCTACGTGAATGTCCTTCTTAGTAGAACCAGTTACAAATTCATTACCGCAGTTGCAAACGACCTTGGCCTGATAGTAATTTGGGTGGATTCCCTCTTTCATGTTTTTCACCTCTTCTTATTATGGCACATGACCGACAGTCACGTTACATCATCAATTCCTGTCCTTTTTAGAACAGCTTAATCAGTATAGCATAGAATAGTGGGTATTGCAAGAGGTTTTTTGCGGGGAAAGCGGGACATCATCCTTTTATATATCTCTGATTCCTGCTGTTCGGTTTATCAGGTATCGTCATCCTGACAAGGTTCAGTTCCACCGCAGGATGAAGGTAATTTCTGCGGAAGCCCTCTCTGGATTTCAGCCCGAGCTTTTCCATCAGCGCCCTGCTCGTATAGGGGATTTCGTATTCCATGACGGCAAGCAGCTTTTTCACGTATTCGGAAAGCTGTTCATTTTCTTCGCTGATCTGAACAGAAATATCGCCCAGGATCCTGTCAATCTGTTCCAGCATAAACGCAATAAAAGCCGTGGATTCTCCGGCTGCATGGCACCTGGCAATCGCTTCATAATATTCACTTTGGAATTTCTCAATCTGGCTTTCGATGGGAACATACTCAAAAACAGGCTTCCATTTGGACAAAAGCGCCGTATGCCACAATCTCGCCATTCTCCCGTTGCCGACGGAAAACGGGTGGATGAACCCAAATTCATAGTGAAAAACACTGCCAAGAATCAAGGGATGCACCTCATTTCGCGCCTCCTTCATCCATCCAAACAGTTCTTCCATAAGCCGAGGAACCAACCGCGCCGGCGGCGCCATAAAGATGCACTGCCCGCCGTTAAAGACGCCTTCTTCCCCCCGGCGGAATTCCCCGGACTCCTCCACCAGGTACTTCGTCATAATTCCATGAAACTGCTTCAGACACCGGATACTGTATGGGTCGATTTCCGAAATCCGCTCATAAGCGGCATAGGCATTCTTCACTTCCTGTATTTCTCTCTGCTCTCCCAAAACTGCTTTCCCGTTTATTACATCACGAACCTGTCCCAAAGAGAGGGAGTTGGCTTCGATTTTTAAGGAAGAATGGATGGATTTGATTCTGTTATTCTTTCTGAGGTGCGGCCTTGCTTCCAGGTTATCAAAGGCTGTCATGCGGCCAATTTTTTCGGAAATTGACGATACAGATGACAGCATTTCATTCGTTATTGTAAAAGGCGGCCTGTACGCTTCCATAAAAGGCACCTCCATATTCTTGCGTATTATCTTACGCATTTTCTTCCTTGATTATACAGAAGGCACAGAAAAAATTCAATGTCCATCCATACGTTTTCCATCACCCTTCCATCACATGCAGATTCCGCAATTCCCCATCCCGAATCCGCTCCATCACCTCATAGGCATGGGGCTCCAGGTAATCCCAGTTCCCATCCGTAATCCCCTGGCGGCGCAGCTCTCCAATGATTCCGGCGCAGACCGCTTCGATGGCCTCTAAAGAAGCCGTCCAGGGCTCCGAAACCAGCCGCTCCATGGCGCAGACATGCTCCGAAAGAAGGGAAAGCTCTTTTCCCGCCCGGAAGGCCCATTTATAGTAGGGCATGTATTTTTTATTCAGCAGGAAAATCATAGAAAGCCCATGCTGCACGAATTCAAACAGCGCCATGGCCGCCGCGCCCATTTCCCCGCGCCGCCTGCACCGTTCAAAATTATACTGGCCGGACTGGGCCATCATTGCGGCCCGGGCGGCGATTTTCTTTAAGCGCACATCCTCGGGATACCCCTTTAAAAGTTCCTTTCGGATGGCCGTAAACTCGCCTGAATCATCCCGGAACACCCGGCCGTTTACGGCGCAGGCCAGGCTGTACTCCGGTGTCCCAAGCCACTCCATGAGGCTTTCCGGGAGACCGGGCCGCCCGGTGAACCGGCTGTAAAACTCCCCAGTCAGCATGACGCCGCGGCGGTTTCTTCCCCAAAGGCTCTGCTTCGCCCGCCTGACCCCAAGGAATTCCTCAGGAAGCTTCCCGTAAGCCCGGGACAGCTTAAATTCCAGCTCCCGTTCAAGCGCGTCGGGAATCCAAAGGCAGAATCCCGCCTCGAAATCATGATCCCTGGAGATTTCATCGTCGTACCCGAAACAGTCGGAACCCTCTCCTGCCACGCCGGCTGCGATGACGCCGGCATATTCGGGAAACTGTCCCTCGATCATTCCGCGGCCGTATTCCTCATAAAACTTTTCCGAAAGTTCAAGACCTCTCATCGCGCACCCTCTCCGTAAATCCGTTCCGCCTCCGAAAGAAGCTCCTGTTTCATCCGGAAATATCCGAAATGGTCGAAGGTCATGGCGCATTTCCGGCAGTTAAAGGCATAGTAGCTGTCATGGGGCACCTCCGGCGAATGGAAGCCCTCGGCCGCTAAAAGAAGGCAGCCTTCGATTTCTTCTTCGCGCCCCCACTTTTCATAAAGACAGGCCAGGTTCATCCATGTCACGGCAATTTCCAGAATACTTCCAGGCTTAAGCCCTTCCATGATATCCATGGCTTTTCCGTAATACGCCTCGGCCTTCGCAAAATCCCCCAGATCCTCATACGCTAACGCCATGTTGTTGAACAGGCCGCCAAACCGGTAATCCCCGGCGTCGAGGTTCTTTCCGTAGGCGCGGAATGCCTGCTCATAATAAGGCATGGCCTCCGCCGCCCGGCCAAAGGCCTTGAGGGTCGTCGCCGCGTTGAGATACGTCGTCCCGCCGCTGACTGTCTCGGAAAGCCGGTGCTCTCCAGCCAGGGAAAGTCCCTTTTTCACGGCCGAAAGCCCCTTCTCCTTCTCGCCGGTGTTCCGGTAAAAGCCCATCATTTCGTTTAAAATAGTAATCTGCCCGGCCCAGTCGCCCGTATCTTCAAACCGCGAAAGCCATGTTTCCAGATACGCGGCCGCCGCGTCCTTATCATCCCGCGCCAGAAGGCGGTCAAATTCCTCGATAATCCCATGGATGGAGGTGTTTTGAAGCGGCTCATGCCCATGGCTGCCGCTTTTCTTTCCCTGGCTCTCCGCCGGGCATGCGCCTTCCTTCCAGTCTTCTTTTTCCAGTATCATGAAACCTTCCCTTCTATCATCTGAAGGAACAGCCGCGCCGCCTGGCTTAAATTCCTGTTCCTGTTTGCAATGTAGTAAAACGGCCGCACGTATTCCCTGGCGAACCGGTGCATGCGGATCCCGTCCCCCGCGCCGGCCAAAAGCGACGACGCAATGGTAATCCCCATGTCGTTGCGGATTGCCTCCTTGACGGCATAGTTGCTGCCGAGCACTGTCAGCGTCCTCGGCGTAATCCGGTTGGAGGTCAGATAGAGATCCAGATATTCCCTGGTTCCCGAGCCTTCTTCCCTGGCGATCCAGTCCTCCTCCGTCAGCATGTCCGGCTCGATGAACTCGGTGTCCGCCAGCGGATGGCTCGCCGAGGTCAAAAGCACCAGCGAATCTTCCATGAAATAGCCCTCTTCAAATTCATCGCTCTGGTGGATGCCCTCCACGAAGCCAAGCTCCACCTGTTCTTCCCGCACCATGCGGCGGATCTCCATGGTATTCTCCACCGTAAGCTCTAACTGCACGCCGGGGTACGTCTCTCTAAACTTCCCCATCAGCCCAGGAAGCACGCACTCGCCGATGGTGAGCGTCCCGCCGATATGGAGCTTTCCCGAAACCTGGCCCGTGCCGCCGCGGATTTCCCTGGCCGTCTCATCGAGGATTTTTAAGATTTCCTGGGCACTCCGGTACACCCGCATGCCTGCGTCCGTGATCTGGAGCCGCTTTGCGCTCCTTTCGACGAGGCAGACGCCGAAATAATTTTCCAGCCGGTGAATATGGGCGCTGACGCCCGGCTGCGACAGGCCGACGGCCTCCCCGGCGCGGGTAAAGTTTTTATACCGCACGACGGCGGCAAAGGTTTTTAATTCTTCCAGCATATTTTTCTCCCATTCCTCATTGAATACTCCTGCCGCCGGAAAGCAGCCGCCAGAGCCGCGGGAAATATTTCCCAAGGATAAGCGCCGATACATAGGCCGCCAAAAGCACAACCCCCGGAAGCAGGAAGTAAATGCCGAGGGCCGCCGCGCAGCGCACCGTCTCCTGCCCGAACATCCGGGCAAAGACCATGCCGGCGCCTTTATTCACAAACCGGACGATGATGTAATGCACGGCATAGAGATACAGGCTTAATTTCATCCAGGGACGCGCCGCAAAAAGCCGCTTTTCCGGAAGCAGAAGCCACAATGACACCGGCACGAAAAACCGGTAAAGCACCGTCCACAAAACGTCTGCCCCCGGCTTTCTCATCATGGCAAAGCAGGCCGCTGCAATGAGAAAGCCCACGCCCCCAAAAAGCGCCCGCCTCCTGTTCCATGCCGCTTCCACCGCGGCTTTTCCATGCACTGCCGCCCATGCCGCCGCGGAATAGTAAAACAGTGCATCCGTGTTGGGGTGCTGTGTGTCCCAGTGGAAGTGAACGGCGGCGGCCAAAAAGGCGAGCCAGAAAAGGCCGGCGAGCTTATTTTTTACCAGCAGATAGATGACCGGCGACAAAATAATCAGGATGATAAGCTGGTACAGATACCAGAATACCGGTGCGTAGCTGTAATGAAGGATGGCGTCCAGATATTCCGAAAACCCCAGGGGAACCGGCGGTTTTCCGACGATGGCATGGATGGACGGAAGTCTGGAAGCCGCCGCGTAGCCAAAGTAGTAGATGGAATTCCAGGCGATGTATGGGATGAGGACGCTGTGAACCCGTTCCTTCCATTTTTTCAGAAGCTTTTCCGGCCGGTATGTCCGAAAGAACAGATAAGAGGACAGCAGAAAGAAGCCCGGCACAGCCGTCTGCCCCACGGCCACCGAGACGATGGTTTCGATTCTGTCTGCCGTCTCCCAGAGCGCCCCCGCCTGCCCGGCGGAAAACAGCTCAATGTTGTAGGCATGAACCCAGATCACAAAAAGGCTGAACAGGAACATCATCCAGGAAATTTTGTTTCGGAAGTTTTCTTCTCTCATATGCCGGCCTGCTCCATGCGTTAAAATTCTTGCAATTATTCTGCCATGTCCGCTCCGCGGCCATGGTAGCCTCCGGCGGAATTTAGCGCCCGGCTTTCCGCGGTAGACGCGGAAACCGGCATGCGCAGGTAGAATGTTCACGTTGTGAACATTCTACCACGTCCGCTCCGCGGCCATGGGGCCTCCGGCGGAATTTAGCGCCCGGCTTTCTGCGGCGGGCGCAGAAACCGGTATGCGCAGGTAGAATGTTCACGTTGTGAACATTCTACCATAAATCCCCCGCCATTTCCAGTGAAGGTGAAAGGTTTGGGAGAGCTGCCAGTTTTTTCCGCCTCTTGACATTCGTTTCCCGGAGTGATAAGCTTAACTTAATCATTTAGAAATTTATCTAAATATTGCCATTTCCGCAAAAGGTGAGGTGATTTCATGGCGTTTGCCGATACGTTTAAGGCCCTGTCCGACCCGACGCGGCGGGAAATTTTGAACCTTCTCAAGAAAAAGCCCATGTACGCCGGAGAGATCGCCGAGTGCTTTCCGATGACCGGGGCCACCGTCTCCCATCATCTGAACCTTTTAAAGCAGGCGGGCCTGATTGATGAAGAAAAAAAGGGAAAATACATCCAATATTCCCTGAACACGTCTGTCATTGACGACATCATCCAGTGGATGATGGAGCTGAAAAACTGAAGGAGGCGTCCTTATGAGCGTAAAAACAAGAAGAATCTGCTGTATCGCCATTACGGTTCTTACTTTTCTGTTCCTGGCGGCGTCTTACCCGTTTCTGCCGGAACAAATCCCGACCCACTGGGGCATAGACGGCCCCGATGAATACAATCCCAAAGCCTATGTGTGGTTTTTCGGCGGCATGGCCGTCCTGTTCAATCTCCTGTTTGAGGTCGTGCCGAAAATCGATCCTAAATATCAGAATTACATGAAATTTATAAAAGAATATAATATTTTCTGCGTATTCATGAATTTTTTCATGTTCGCATGCATCGCCGCCATGGTAATCCAGTGCCTCCGCCCCGGCTCCTTTGACATGTCCCAGTTTGCCTGTGTCATGGCCGGACTCACCCTGCTTGTGACCGGCAACATCCTGCCGAAGTTCAAGCCGAATTTTTCCTCCGGCATCAAGACGCCATGGGCGCTGGCTGACGAGGAAAACTGGCGGAAGACCCACCGGCTCGGCGGGAAAATCACGTTTTTTTCCGGCCTTTTGTGGCTGTTTGGGGCATTCTTCATTTCTGATAAAAAGCTTGTGTTTACGGCCGGAATTTTATCAGTGGCAGCCATCGTTATTGTGCCGTATGTGATGTCCTATGTCTGGTGGCGGCGCGGGAGGGAGAATCCGTAAATGAAGGTAATTTCTGTTCTGAAAGACGTCCTCTCCCTAACGGCATGGGAGATGGAAACACCGAAGCCATATTCTGCTTTTCATCTGGCGCTCTGCGCCGCCGGGATTCCCCTGGCTGTGCTGGCGGCGCGGCGGCTGGCAAAAAAACGCGGGGCGGCCCCGAAGGCCGTCCTGTTTTCCTGCGGCCTTTTTCTCCTCTTCCTTGAGCTTTACAAGCAGGCCTTCCTTTTCTTTATCGAATTTGACGGCCATTTCAACTGGTGGTACTTTCCGTTCCAGCTTTGCAGCATTCCCATGTACCTCTGCCTGCTTTATCCACAAAGCGGAAAATATTCTGCTGTTTTTTCCACATTCATTCAGGATTTCGGCCTTCTCGGCGGCATCATGGCCTTAGCCGTGCCGGCCGGGCTCATGCATCCTTACTGGACCATGACGCTCCATGGCTTTCTCTGGCACTTTCTCTTAATTTTCCTTGGGCTTTACTGCGGTATGTCCGGGCTTTCCAGCCATTCCCTGCGGGGTTATGCCGAAACGCTCCCGATCTTTTTCCTCTGCTGCATCGCCGCGCTTGCCGTCAACACGGCCGCCGGCCCATCTTCCGGCGCCGATATGTTCTACATATCCCCGTTTCACCCGTCTTCCCAGCCGGTTTTCCACAAAATCTCCATGGAATTGGGGATTTTTCCCGGAATTCTTCTCTACATCGCCGCCATGGCGGCCGGCGCCTTTCTCGTCCACTGCATCATGGGTATGCTTTCTGCCCGCATTTTTAAATCGTACCAAAAATCGTAAGACTATTTTCCTTTACCCCCGTTTTTCCAGTTGCTATACTTAAGAAAAGGGAAAAGAAACGGCAGGTGAAGCGCATGAACAAGTCCTACACAAGACGGCTGTTTTCCTGGCGCGGAGAACTCTACGATGCCGCAGGGTCGGAACGCCTGTTCCAAAGGGCTGTCCAGGAAAATACGGAATTCCATTTCAGGCACAATGCGGCCTACCGCAGGATTTCCATGCGGTTTTCTATGGGATCGGAGCCGGTTCCGATTCCCGCCGCTTTCTTAAAAGAACATCCCCTCTGGACACTTAAGCCGCAAAAGCTCCCATTTCGCGTTACCTCCTCGGGAACCGGCGGGAAAAAGACGAATCTCGGCTTCTGCTTTTCCGATGCGGTGCGCGGGGCAAGAATGACCCATGCCATCGTAAAATATCACAAAATCCTCTCGCCGCGGCCGGCTGTCTGCCTGATGATGAGCTTTGCGCCGCGGCCGAACGATCCTGTCATGATCGCAAAGACGCAGACGGTTACTTCGTTCTTTGCGCCGCCCGTCCGGCGGGTATATGCGTTAAAGGCCGGCGGCCATGGACGGCCTCTCATCAACCGGGACGGGCTTTTGAGGGCACTGCGGTTCGCCATGGCTCTCCGTCTCCCTGTGCGGATCATCGGGTTTCCTTTCTATACGTATTTCTTCCTATTGTATTTGAAAAAACATGGACTGCGCTTTGCGCTCCCCGGCGGCTCCATGGTTCTTCTCGGCGGCGGCTGGAAGGGCTTTCACGGCGACGCGCCGAAGCGGGAGCAGCTTCTGGAGCTAATTCAGGACAGGCTCGGAATCCCGCCGGATCAGTACAGGGAATTTTTCGGTGCGGCCGAGCATTCATCCCTCTACTGTGCCTGCAAAAACGGGCATTTCCATGTTCCCGTGTACAGCCGGGCGGCCGTCCTGGATGTGAACACCTTAAAGCCCCTGCCTTACGGAAAGCCGGGGCTTTTAAACCTGATTTCCCCATTGGCAAAGGGAATGCCCTTAACGAGTATCCTGACCGGCGACCTGGCTGTGATGCATGAGGGAAAGGAATGCGGCTGCGGGATTTCGGCCCCTTATTTTACGCTTTTGGGGCGGGCCGAGGCGGGAACGGAAAAGACATGCGCGGCCGATGCCGCCATACTTTTACAGGGAGGACTTGGATATGGGACGAAGCCTTGAAGATCTGAAATCTGAAATCATACGGACACTGGAAAAGCCGCTTCTAAGGCCGGAGCTTACGGCGGCGGCCTGCGGGCGGGTTTCGGAAAAAATCCTGTCCGGGGAGCTTCGCCTTCCTGAAGGAATCTCCGTGCCGGACGGCGGTTTGCGCCAGGCTGCCGCGATGTTCTCCGAAGATCGGCTCATGGAGCGGGTAAATCGGGAACTTGGAGACTGGCAGTACGGGCGCACCGTGTTTCCCCTTGGCGTTCTCTTCCATGTGGGCGCCGGGAACATGGCCGGGCTTGGCGCTTACAGCGTCATTGAGGGACTTTTGACGGGAAACATCAATCTCCTAAAGCCGGCCTCCGGGGATTTTCTTATTTCCAGGTTCCTTTTACGCCAGCTTGTCAACGAGGAGCCAAAACTTTCTCCCTATGTCCATGTGTTCCATATTCCCTCCGATAAGCAGGAAAAGCTTAGGCGGCTCGCCGGGCTGGCGGACGCGGCCGTGGTCTGGGGCGGGAACGATGCCGTCCGTGCTGTTCGAAATCTCCTTCCGCCTGACCGGAAACTCATCGAATGGGGACCTAAGGTCAGCTTCGCCTACATTTCCATGGATGGCGCTTCAAAAACCATGGATTTGTTCCGGCTGGCGCGCCATCTGGCTGAAACCGAGGGACGTTACTGCAATTCCTGCCAGCTTCTTTTCCTGGATTCCGAGAACAGGGACGACCTTCTGGCCTTTAAAAAACGGTTCGGGACGATTTTGGAAAGCGTTTGGGAGTGCGGCTCGCTCCGGGGGACGGCCGGGCGGACGCTCTGGGCGTATTCCGATCAGCTTTCCGGAGCCGTCGGTCACAGGGATGCAGACAGTCTCTTTCCCGTGCGGCTTCTTCCGCGAACAGAGATGGTTCGGGTTCTGCGCGGCATGGCAGGAGCGCTCCAGACGGCATGCCTGATCTGCAATGATGCAGAACGGGATGAGCTTTCTTACCTGCTGATCCGCTCCGGCGTGACGCGGGTCTGCGGTGCCGGAGAGCTTTCGGGCATAGAGGGAATCGGCGGTGTGCATGACGGGGAGTATGCGCTTAGAAGGTATTGTAAGATTGTGGAAGGAGATATGGTTCCATGACGAAACGGAAAATAACACCGCCGCAACCTCCAGTTGACAAACTGCATTCCGGAAGCGCTGGAAAATGGCAGGCCAATGGACTAAAATAAACCTACCAAATCAGGGAGGCGAAGCTATGACATTCGGAGAAAAACTGTTCAAGCTGAGAAAAGAAAGAGGGCTTTCCCAGGAAACCCTGGCCGAGCAGCTCGGCACCACAAGACAGGCAGTCAGCAAGTGGGAGAACCATCAAGGCTATCCCGAAACGGAAAAGCTGCTTTTGCTCGCCAGCATTTTTGATGTGTCTGCTGACTTTCTTCTTCGGGAGGAAGCGGCCTCGGAAAATACGGACGGGCATCGGTACTATGTGAGCAGGGAAATGGCCCAGGGATACCTGGAAAATCAGAAAACGGTAAATCTTTGCATTGGCATCGGGTTTATGTTCTGGGCACTTTCGGGAATCCCTTTCGTCTTGTTTTCCGAAGGCATGGCATGGAGGTTTTGGGGCATGGCGGGATGTTTCGCGGCGGGAATTGCCGCCTTTGTCACCGGTGCGGTTTTGGAACGGAAGGAATATAAGATTTTAAGAGAAGAACCGCTGGGCTTTGATCAGGGGTATCTGAAAGCTCTGTCAGATGAACTCTGTGCCAGAAAGAAAACCTGGCACGCATTTTTCATTCCGTGTACGGTTCTGTTCATTTTGGGGATTATCACGGTTTCCCTTACCGCGGGAGGCGTTTTTGCGTGGTCTAAATATCATGGGTTTGTGTTTTTGGGGCTTGCGGCAGGGCTTTTCGGATTTTGTTACTGTGCGGGAATGATGGAGGCGTATGAGCTGTTGGTTGAAAATGAAGAATATACGAAAAGGTTGGTTTTTAGGGTGAAAAGGAAGGTGAGGGAATGGGAATAAATGGTGTTTGGTACGAAAACAGATCGGGCCTTGTCGGAGGACAAGGCCCGGTCTGTTTTCTATTTCTTAATCTCCCGGATCACATCAATCACCGATCCGTCCCGGTATTCCACAATGCACACCACCCGGTCCGTCGTCTCGATGGGCTTCGGCACTCCCGTCAAGGACTCCGCTAACTCCTGGAGATATTCGATGGTTACAAGCTTTAAATTCGCCTGCTCCAGGTCTTCCTTTAGTTCCTCATAATACTTATGCTTCGGGTTCAGGGCGATTCCCGCCTCTGTCACCACCGCCGCCACCGTCTCTCCCGGCGTACAGCAGGTGAACACCCGCTTCGTGATCGACGGCGTCCGCCCTCTCACCACCGGCAGGCACACAATGGATATATCCGCCCCGGCCGCCACATCCGGGCCGCCTCCAAGGCCTCCCATCATCTCCCCGCTGGAGCCGGTTAAGATGTTCACATGAAAGTCCGTGTCCACCTCAAGCGCCGCCAGCACACCGAAAGTCAGCTTATCAAGCATCGCTCCCTTGGAAAACGGGTTCGAGTACACCGCATTGTCGATTTCCACGATCCCCGGCTCCTCGGCAATGGCCCTCGCCGCCACCGCGTCAAAGCACTGGCTGCATTCCAGTACCCGCACCAGCCCTTTCTTATACATGTCCACGATGGCTGCCGTCATGCCGCCAAGGGCAAAGCTTGCCTTAATGCCTCTCGCTTCCATCCGCTCCGCCAGGTAGTTGGTGCAGGCGATGCTGATGGCTCCGGCCCCGGTCTGGAAGGAGAAGTTTTCCTTAAACATGCGGGACGCCGCCATCACGTCGGCCGCCCGCTCGGCAATCATCAAATCCCTCGGGTTTTTCGTCATCCTGGCCGCGCCTTTCCCGATCTTTTCCGGGTCGCCGATGCGGTCAACCTTTACCACATAGTCCACGTACTGCTGGGAAATGCTCACGGGGTTACAGGGGTATTCCACCAGGTTATCGGTGATGACGACGACTTTTCCGGCGCTCGTGGCGTCGATGAAGGAATAGCCCAGGGAACCGCAGGCGTTTGGCCCGATCTGTCCCGTGGCGTTCCCGTACTCATCGGCCGCCGACGCGCCGATGAAGGCCACGTCAATCTGTAATTCCCCGGCCTCGATGGCGCGGGGGCGGGAGCCATGGGTTCTTAAGATGACCGGGTTTTCCATCAGGCCTTCTAATACCGCGTCGCCCAGCTCCCCGCGGATCCCGCTGGCCTCGATGCGGTCGATGGTGCCGTCTTTTACGAAATCCGCAATCGAGGGATTCTTGATATTTACCACGGCGCTCGGGGCAAACTTTAGGTGCTTAATTCCAAGGTTCTTGATGGCTTTTAGTACCTGGCCGATGATCTCGTCTCCCTCCCGGAAGCTGTGGTGGAAGGAGATCGTCATGTCGTCCTTTAAGCCGCAGGCTCTAATGGCCTCCTCGATGCTCTCTGCCATCTTGCAGTCCCCGGATACATGCTTTCCTGCCGTCCGCAGGCTCTTTACCGGCTCTGTCCCGGGATTCCCCGTGTAGGCGCCTGTGTACGGCCTTACGATGTAATCCCCGATCTTTTCCGGGATTTCACGTCCCACTGCATTCTTCATCCTAGACCACCATCCCTTCCGTCCTGATCCCGGCGGCCTTCGCCTGGGCTAAGGTCGTCAGCGCCCGCAGCTCCATGGGCTTGTCGATCATGCCGCCGTCTAAGGTCACGGCGCCTTTGTGCTGTTTCTTTCCCTCTTCCACGGCCGCCAGCACGCGGAGCGCGTATTTGATCTCCTTCATGCTGGGCGTGAAATAGGCATTGACCGTGTCGATCTGCCTCGGGTGGATGCAGGTCTTCCCGTCAAAGCCCAGGTTCTTTGCCAGGGCTGTGTCTTCCTTTAAGCCGTCGGTGTCGTTGATGTCGCTGAATACAATATCCAGGGCGTCGATGCCGGCGGAACGGCAGGCCATCAGCACCGCGTTCCTTGCATAGAACACCTCTAACCCCTGTTTCGTCCGCTGGGCCTTTAAGCTGGCCGTCAGGTCTTCGGCGCTCACAGCCATGGCGACGATCCGCGGGTCGGCATGGGCGATTTCCATGGCGTTGATGACGCCCATGTAGGACTCGATGTTGCAGATTAGCTCAATCTTCCCCACCGGCAGGCCGGCCTTTTCCTCGATTTCCCCGATCCGTCTTGAGATGTCCTGCGCTTCCCTCGCGTACTCCACCTTGGGGATACGGATGCAGTCGGGGTTTGCGCGGACGGCGGCCTGAAGGTCTTCTTCCAGATATTCCGAGTAAATGCCGTTGACGCGGATTGCCACGTATTTGTCTTTGGGCCTGTGGTTTTTCACCATGTTGTAGACGAGGAAGCGGGCCGCGTCCTTTTCGACGGCCGGAACCGAGTCCTCCAGGTCGTAAATCAGGACGTCTTCGTTATAGAACACCGCCTGGATCATGTTCACGGGGCTGGCCCCGCTGGCGTAGAGGCTGGTGCGCTTTAAATGGATGGTTTTTTCTGCCATGATTTCCCGTCCTCCTTTGCCCAGTCGTAAGGTTCTTCCGCCCCGCGGCAGATGACGCACTGCATCCGGGAGCGGATCACGCAGTCTAAGGCGCCCCGGTCGCGGATTTCCACGGAGGCGTCCGTGACGTCAAATTCCTTTAAAACTTCGTTTATGGTTTCCAGGATGGACTCGCCAAACATCATCTTCACATCGCTTTCCAGCCCGATGTCAATCCCGGCGCCGGGGTTGGGCCGGATAACGATCTGGCAGTCGCTGGATTCCAGGGTTCCGGCGACGGCCGGTTTCTTGATTTCCATGACAAAACCTCCTTTCAGCCGTTCGGGCCCCAAAACGGGGCCCACGGCATTCGGTTTCCCTCTATTTTTTCTTTTTCTCTCTCGTATAGCTCATGATAAAGCCGGAAAACGCGCAGACGCTGGCTGCCCAGACGGAATACGTTTTTAACGCATCGTCGATTCCCATGACGATAGCCCCGTTTCCCATAAGCGCCCCAATGAGCTGTGCAAACACCAGCACCGTCCCCATCAGAAGGAACAGCGGAAGCGTAATCTGGAAAACTGCCATGCAGATATTGTAAATGGTCTTTTTCATCGTCGCCTCTCCTTTCTATGCGCCTATGATCGGGATAATCCCAAGCATGATGAGAATCGCCAAAAGCACCACAGGAAGCGCATAATGGAAGATCAGGTTTTTAAAAATTCTCGACGGTTCGTTTAAGCCGGAAATACCGCTGGCGATGTAAATCGGAGCCGAGTTCGGCGGGATACAGCCCTCGTTGGAAACAAGGAACAGAAACGCCACACAGCAGGCCACCGGAGCCAGGCCAATGGAACGGAGTGCCGCATAGGACAGCGCGCCGAGGGCCGTCGTAGAAGCGGTTCCCGTGAACGGGCCAACCATGAGCGTCGTAATCAGTGCAATCAAAAGCACCACAAGGACAGAAGAATAGCTGCCCAGGGACTCGAAAATCGCCGTAAACTCGTCCTGAAGCCCCAGCTTTGTCAGGACGCTGGCCGCCGCAAAGGCAAAGAACAGCAGGCAGCCGACCTCGCTGTATTTCGGTGCTGAGGTCTTAATCATGTCCTTCCAGCCCTTGAAATCATGGGGCAGATACTTCCAGCCCTCAACAATCGTAAAGAAGGTCATGAGAATCGGAATCCACATCACGAGGGAGATAGAGCCGAAGGAACCGTCCAGACTCGCATTCAATCTGGCCTTGACGGCATTTCCCGTGGGGCCCATCTGAAACAGCAGCGGGATGATGATTCCAAGGAAAATAATCAGAGACGACGCATTTTTCTTAAATGCCGCCCCAAAGGATTCGTTCCCCGAAGCAGATGCCTTGAGTCCGTCCTTTTTCGCATAGAGAAATACGACGAAAAGGCGGTACGCCAGAACAAGCATGCCGGCGCCCATGAGCCCCACATACAGCTCATTGCTGGTAAGCTCGGCCGCGATGGCCTCCATTCCGAGAAGCAAAAGCATGGACGACGACGGCGGGAAAATCATGCCGAGTCCTGCATTTCCTGCCACAATAGTCGTGGCCCGCTCGGTGCTCCAGCCGCTCTGCTTCATCCACGGGATCGTGATGGAGCCGACGGCCGACGCGTTTCCCGAACCGGAACCGGACACCATGCCGAACAGCGCGCTGGCGATGGTGGATACATAGCCGGAACCGCCGGGAAGGCGGCCTAAAACACTGTTTAAAATTTCCACAAGACGGCCGATGACGCCGGTCTTATCCATCATATAGGCCATAAAAACGAAGGCCATGGAGGCATATACGACCTCCTGCTTGGCCGCCGATGTGATGCCCGACTTTGCCAGGGACACCACATCCTTTCCTCCGAATATCCCGCCGATGGCAAGAATCAGAAGGAAAGACCACATCATCGCCTCCGCCATCTTCCGCTTGAGTCCCATGTTGATAACCAGGATCGAGGCGATATAGATGAGGAGCGAGATCACTCCGATGCCAATAAAATTCATGTTCATTCCCCCAGTCTTTTTCTTTTCCGTCTGCCGCCTGCTCTCCGCCGGATAGTTCTCCCTCCGGCACGGATGCGGCGCCAGCCGGTTCCCGACTTCTACGCGCGTATGGAAGCTTCGCCATTTCCGGCTGCTTCTGGATACAGAATAAACGAAAATTTCCGGTCTGTTAAATAGGAAAACCATGTCGCCGCCATAAGAAAACCGGAGGAACGGCCTGCCCTAAAACGTCCCTTTTAACTCCTCAAGAAGCTCTAAAAGTTTTCGCGTCGCCATGGAAACGTACGTATCCTTTAACACGGCTGCGAAAAAGGAATATGGGACATGATAAAGCGGATCAATTTTATAGATGCCCCGTCGGCTTAACTCAGCCGGCACCTGCTTGGACGGCATGATAGTCGTCCCGTAGTCCACCTGCGCCAGCGCGCCCAGGGTGCTGATATTCTTCGATGTCTGCTTAATATGGGGCGTGAGCCCGGCCTTTTGAAAAATCTGCTCGCAGACCATGCGGCTCCGCTGCCAGCTTTTTGTGAGAAGAAGCGGCTCATTCTTTAAAAATTCAATATCCAGGTAAGGCGCCGTCTCGTCTTCCTTAAAGTAGATAAAGGGTTGGAAACGGCTGTTGCTTCTTGGGATGATGACCATTTCATCATAGCTGATTTCAAAAAAATCCAGGCTTTCATGGATGATCGGCGGATGGAGAATGCCCACGTCGATTTCCCCCTTCACCAGCTTGTTTTCCGTCTCGTCGCTGCTGGCCTCCACCAGTACAATCTCGATATGGGGGTACAGTTCCTTAAACCGCGGCAGAAAATACGGCAGCACGTACCTGGCCTGCGTTCCCGTGAGCCCCAGATGGATCGTCCCCCGCTCCGCATGTCTTAAATCCTGCACCCGTTTTTCAAATTCCTTCTGTTCCCGCAGCGTCCGCTCTGCGAATTCCGTAAAGCACTGCCCCTCCGCCGTCAGCGTAACGCCGTTTGTATTCCTTAAAAAGACCGGCATCCCAAGCTCCCGCTCTACTTTGTGCACACACTGGCTCAGGGCCGGCTGCGCCACGAAAAGCCTGGAAGCCGCCTTCGTTATGCTCTTTTCCTCTGCAATCACAAGTATATATTCCATATCTCGAAGCGTCATAATTGTTCTGATTCCCCCTGACATATTCTTGTTATAGCATGTACAATTTTTGTTTGTTTACATATTAACAAACTCATGTCCGTTTGTCCTCATAGTTTTTTCATATGCCCGTCATCTTTTTTGCATATTATATCTGGAAATATCCCCGCAGCTATACTAAAATAGAAGAAACGAAACGACTGGAGGTGCAGATTATGACCGAAGAATTTACCATACATGAAATATCCCTCTCCTTTGCGCCGGACAGGCACATGCTGGAAGAGTTCCTGAAAAAACATCACCTCGCCTTTGAAGACGACATCGAGGCCGCCTTCGGTGTCTTTTCTTCCGACGAAACGCTGGCCGGCTGCGGCTGCTGCGCCGGTACGCTTTTAAAATGCTTTGCCGTGGATGAGTCTTTGAGGGGGCAGAACGCCCTCGGAAGCCTCATATCCAGGCTCGTAGAAAACCGTTTTCAGGCCGGTTTTTATGATCTTTTCGTCATCACGCGCCCGAAAAACAGGGACATGTTCACGGCCTGCGGCTTTTATCCGCTCGCCGAAACAGAGGACGTCATCATGTTAGAAAACAGGAAGGACGGGCTGGAGCGGTTCTACTCCCGCTTTGCCGCCTCGGACCGTTCGTCCGCAAACGTCGGCTGCATCGTCATGAACTGCAACCCGTTTACGAAGGGGCATCTGGCGCTCATCACCTACGCCGCCGCCCGCGTGGAGCTGCTTCATATCTTCGTCGTGGAGGAAAACCGATCCCAGTTCCCCTTTGACGTCCGCATGCGGCTCGTAAAAGAAGGGACGGCCCATCTTCCCAATGTAAAAGTGCATCCGTCCGGCCCTTACATGATTTCTGCCGCCACCTTCCCCACCTACTTTTTAAAAGAAGGTGAAGACGCGGCAAAAATCCAGAGCGAACTGGACATCACGTTATTTGCCTCGAAGATTGCGCCGATTTTCTCCATCGCCAAGCGGTTCGCCGGCGAAGAACCTCTGGATCCCGTGACGAACCGGTACAACATCGCCATGGCGGAGATTTTGCCGCGCCACGGCATCGCCTTTCATAAAATCGCCCGCGTCACGGCTGGCTTTCACGGCGAGGAGACCATCATCAGCGCCTCCCGTGTACGAAAGCTCCTGAAAGAATCCGGCGTCACCGACGAGCTTCTGGCTCTGGTGCCGCCTTGTACGGCCAACTACTTAAAAGAAGAATACGGGGGAAAATCATGAAGCCAGCATCCGTCATAAACGGCGAGCCCGCCTCGCTGGAAGAAATTTTAGACGCCAGAAGCCTTCGGGCTGACCGGCAGAAAGAGCTTTTAAAAGCAGGCGGAAGCTGCCTCATCAGCTTTTCCATGAACATTCCCGGCGCCATCAAACAGTTTCCGTTGGCGGAAGCTGCCTTTGAAACGGGACTTTCGGAAATCCGGGCGCTCATTCCGGAAACATCCGTCCTGACGTTTGAGGAGTCCCGGAAAAAAACGGGAAACGAGGCGTTTTTCCTGCTTGGTTCTGAGCCGCAGGCCGTAAAAAAGGCCATGTCCGGGCTGGAGGAAAGTCATCCTCTGGGACGCCTTTTCGACATCGACGTGCTGGCTGGCGACGGTCGGCCGCTTTCCCGGACGGAGTTAGGGCTCCCGCCCCGCACCTGCCTTGTCTGCGGCGAAAACGCCAAGGTCTGCGCCAGGAGCCAGGCTCATTCCATGGAACTGGTTCTCTGGCGGACTGCCCAGATTTTAAACGACTATTTCCGCGGCCTCTCCGCTGACAAGACGGCGGCCTGCGCTGTGCGCGCCCTGCTCTACGAGGTTTCCTCGACGCCGAAGCCGGGCCTCGTCGACCGGAACAATTCCGGCTCCCATAAGGACATGGACTTTTTCACGTTTCTCGACAGCAGCGCCGCCCTGATTCCCTGGTTCCGGGACTTTTTCTGTATCGGCTGGGATCACGGGGACGAGCAGACGGAGGCCTTATTTTCCAGACTTCGCCTCGCGGGGCAGAAGGCTGAGGCAGCCATGTTCTCTGCCACCGGCGGCGTCAACACCCACAAGGGGCTTATTTTTTCCTTTGCCCTTCTCTGCGGTGCACTTGGAAAAGTCTGTGCCGGAAATCTTTTGGCCGGCACCGGTCTCCCGGCGGATGCCGCGGAAGTCTTCGACCTCTGCCGGCGCCTGGGGACATGTTCCCTGAAGGATTTTGAAGGAACCGGCAAATGTGCCACCGCCGGAGAGGCCTGTTATACTGCATACAAAATCCCCGGCGCCCGCGGCGAAGCGGCCGCCGGCTTTCCATCGGCAAGAAAAATCGGCCTTCCAGCCCTGAAGGCGCACCTTTCTTCCGGCTGGCCATTAAACGATGCGGCTGTCCTTTCGCTTTTAACCCTGATCGCAGAGGTGGACGACACCAACATGATCCACCGCGGCGGCCTTTCCGCTGCCATGGACGCAAAAAAAGAAGCCCGAAGGCTTCTTTCTGAAATTTCTTTGTCAGATTTTAAGGAAACGATGGAACAGTTGGATCAGGACTACATCCGCCGGAACTTAAGCCCGGGCGGATGCGCCGATCTTTTGGCTGTGAGTTTGCTCCTTTTGTTTTTGGAGGACGCGGGGTTAGTGTCAGAAATCCTTTAAGGAAACGGTGATTTAATCAGCGTTTCCTTAGCCGTTCCCGAAACGCCCGCACCGCCTCCGTCACCGACGGCGCGCCTAAAATCCCGCCTGCCACCGCGAGGCCGGACGCGCCAAGGGATAACGGCCGCCCACAATTTTCCGGCGTCAGCCCGCCAATAGCCACATTGGGAACCGGCGCTTCTTTTAAAATCGCCAGATATTCCTCGTCGGAAATCGGCGTCGCATCCGGCTTCGTAGAAGTGGAGTACCACGCCCCGCTTCCGATGTAATCGGCGCCCTGGCGCACGGCTTCTTTCGCCTGTTCCCTTGTTTTTGCCGTGGCGCCCACGATGAAATCCGGGCGGCCGCAGGCCGCCGCAAGCCGCTTTGCCTCAGAAACCGGCAGATCGTCCTGCCCCAAATGGACGCCGTCAGCGCCGCAGGCGAGGGCAATGTCCAGCCTGTCGTTTACGAGAAACAGGGCGCCTGCTTCATTGGCCTTTTCGCAGAGCCATTTCGCATCCCGCAGGTATTCTGCCGACGAAAGATTCTTCTCCCGGAGCTGGATCATGTCAAGTCCGGCCGCAAGGGCCTCCAGAATCTTTTCATCGCCCAATTTCCTGTCTGCAATCAAGTATAAAATTCCTTTTTCCTTCATCCTAGCTCTCCAAAACGCCTTTTAAATACTCGACGGCATGGGCCTTTTCCAGAGCTCCCACGAGGATCGCCGCCATGATGGTGCCGCAGGCCGTACTCATGAAAAACGGCATGACATAAGTAAATAACGCCGCTTCCTTTCCCATAAGAAGCGCCGCTACCGGGAAACAGAGCATCCCGCCGATGAGCCCCGTTCCGACAACCTCACCGATATAGGTAAGAATTAACTTATGGGTTTTCTGGTACACGATGCCGCATAGAAACGCGCCAACCATGCTTCCTGGGAATGCCAGCAAGCTTCCTGTGCCCAGAAGGTTCCGGATAAACGAGGTGCAGAAGGCCGCCATAACGCCGTAGCCCGGCCCTAAAAACACGGCACAAACCACGTTTACAAGATGCTGCACCGGATAGCATTTCGATGCCCCGATGGGAATTGCAAAGGAAGATAAGGACACGGTTAAAGCCACCAGCATGGCCGCCGTAACTGTCTTTTTCACTGTAATTTTCATATGCTCACGCTCCTTTTTATTCGTCAAAAATACTTACAATCTCCCCGTCCAGGATCCGGTTCATGTTGCGGACGGCGCAGAAATTGCCGCACATGGAACAGGTATCTTCCTTCTCCGGCTTCGCCTCCGCCCGGTAAGCCCTGGCCTTTTCCGGGTCGATGGAAAGCTCAAACATCCGCTCCCAGTCCAGATTTTTCCTGGCAAGGCTCATCTCATCATCCCAGTCCCTTGCGCCGCGGACGCCTTTTGCGATGTCGGCTGCGTGGGCAGCGATGCGGGAGGCGATGATGCCCTCCTTCACGTCCTGAAGGTTCGGGAGCCTTAAATGCTCGGCCGGCGTCACATAGCAGAGGAACGAAGCCCCGCTTGCCGCCGCAATGGCGCCGCCGATGGCCGCTGTGATATGGTCATAGCCCGGCGCAATGTCCGTCACAAGAGGCCCTAAAACATAGAACGGTGCGCCTTTGCAGATTTCTTTCTGAATCCGCATGTTGGCCTCGATCTGGTCAAGAGGCATGTGCCCCGGCCCCTCGATGATGACCTGCACATCCTTTTCCCATGCGCGTCTCGTCAGCTCGCCGAGTGTCACTAGCTCCTCAATCTGGGAAATGTCGCTGGCGTCCTTTAAGCAGCCCGGACGGCAGGCGTCGCCGAGGCTCAAGGTCACGTCGTACTCCCGGCAGATGTCCAGGATCTCGTCAAAATGCTCATAAAACGGGTTTTCTTTTCCCGTCATCTCCATCCACGCAAAAATAATGGAACCGCCGCGGGATACGATATTCGTGAGCCGCTTGTTTTCCTTGAAGCGGCCGGCCGTCGCCCGGTTGATGCCGCAGTGGATCGTCATGAAGTCCACGCCGTCCTCGGCATGCATCCGCACAATGTCAAGCCATTCCTCCGTCGTAATCTCTTTTAATGCCTTGTGGTAGTAAACCACGGCGTCATAAATCGGAACCGTGCCGATGATGGCCGGACATTCCGACGTAAGGCGCCTGCGGAACGTCCGCGTATCGCCGAAGGAGCTTAAATCCATGATGGACTCCGCCCCCATCTTCACGGCGCTGTTTACCTTCTCCACCTCCACGTCCATGTCTTTGCAGTCTCTGGAAATTCCCAGGTTCACGTTGATCTTTGTCTTTAACATGGAACCGATGCCGTTCGGCTCGATGGACGTATGAAGCCTGTTGCAGGGGATGGCAATCTGCCCTTTGGCCACGTATGCCCGGATCTCCTCCCCGGTCATCTTCTCCTTTTCGGCCACAAGCTCCATTTCTTTTGTGATGATGCCTTTCCTTGCGGCATCCATCTGTGTCGTATAGTTCATGCGTCTCCTCTCCCGGATGAAAGGGGGCCGGAAAATGTGTCCGATCCTGCCGCGGGATTTCCCGCGGCAAGAAAAAAGCCGCTCCTCACTCCGGAACCCGAAATGCGATGCGGCCGTAAAGCCAATCTCTTTTCTCCCTACGCCGGCATTATCCGTATCAGGTTCCACAGGTCGGAATCGTTCCTTCATTCCCTCTCAGCCTGCCGCGGCAAGCTCCCTTTTTATCCGTATGTAATTTTCCTGGTTTCAGTATAGCATGATGATGAAAAAAAGCAAGAGAAATCTTGCTGGGCTTTTATCTCCCCAGCGGCGATACTGCTTGATTTCAAAACTTTGGAATTATACCCTTTTATCCCCTATTCAGTCAAGGGTATAATTCAGTGCATGGAAAATCAATATATTTTTATCGAAAAACAATAAAAATATATTGATTTTCGTTTCCGCCTATGCTATGATACACCCAATCCAGGCGGTCACTGCACCGCAATATCCACATGCAAGGAGGAATTTCATGTTCTGGTCTGAAAAACAATCGGTTGCGCTTACAAAATGCTGTATCTGGCTGTTCATTGCCGGCTACGTTCTCGTCCTTTTCACCTGCCCGTTTTTTGTCCCGGTCTTCGTGCGCTTAAGCTACACCGCGGCCGGGAAAGACGTGCGGCTCTTCCTGGCGTCCATCTACGCCTGCGCCGTACCGGTTGGGATTCTCTTGTTCCATTTAAGGAACCTCATTTCCGCCATCGGGAATGAAGACATTTTCACAGCCGAAAACATCAAAAGGCTCCGGCTCATCTCCTGGATGTGCGGCATCACCGGCATCTTCTGCTTCCTCTCCATGATTTACTATCTGTTCTGGGGAATTTTGGGCTGCTGTCTGATCCTCATGTGCCTTTTAATCCGTGTCATAAAAAATGTCTTCGCCCGCGCCAAGGAACTGAAGGACGAAAACGACTTTACCATATAGAAGGGGGATTTTTCATGCCGATTATCGTAAACCTCGACGTCATGATGGCGAAACGGAAAATTTCCGCCGGCGAGCTTGCAGAACGGGTGGGGATCACCCCGGCAAACCTCTCCATCCTGAAGAACAACAAGGCAAAGGCCATCCGCTTCTCCACACTGGAAGCCATCTGCCGCGAGCTTGACTGCCAGCCTGGGGACATTCTTGAATATTCAGAAAAGGAGTGACGATGATGGAACATCAAAATGAAATCATGATGCAGCCCGAAATGCCGGAACCGGCTCTGGCTATGAATCCGGCCGAAACCTCAGGAAAAATAGAAAAAGAAGTGCCGCCGGACCCGGCTGCGCCTCTCTTTGAACGCTTTTCCAAATACGGCGCCGGCTGTCTTCTCACAGGCCTCTTTTACGCCTTCTGCTTCTATAAAAACCCAAACGGCATCACATGGCCGTTTTTCCTGGCCGCCGGCTTCGTCCTCGTTTGTGCCGCCTTCCAAAGCCTGTCTGTTAAAATCAGGAAAGATTCCTGGTTTTTAGCAACGTCCATACTTCTCATCGGCGTCTCCATGTGCCGGACAGACAGCCTGTTCCTCCATACCATAAACCGCATCGCCCTGTTCTTCTTGCTGGCCTTTTTCCTTCTCCACCAGCTCTGCGACGACTCCGGCTGGGACATCGGGACAGCCATTTCCTCTGCTCTCCGGTATGCAGGCGGACTTTTTCTCCTGCTTCCGGTGCCGTTTTCCCACGGCATCCGCTATTTTAAGACGTCCCGCCAGGGAAAAAAGGGGCCTTATGCAGCCGCCATCCTCGGCGCGTTTCTCTCCCTGCCCTTTGTGCTCATCGTCGTCTGCCTTCTCGGGGACGCCGACGTTGTTTTCAATAAGCTCCTCGTGTCTGCCTTAGACGGTGCCGTAAACCCGTCCTCGGTTTCCTCCGTCCTGTTTCAGACCGTGGTTTCCGCAGCCGTCTTTTACTGCATCCTGTGCAGCCGCTACAAAATGAAATTCCCGGAAGGCGTCCGTGACCGCCGAAAAGGGAGTCCGGCCTTTGCCTCCGGCTTCCTCTTTACCTTCGCGGCCGCATATCTTGTCTTTTGCGCCATCCAGGTCGTCTTCCTGTTCCTCCGGAAAGGCACGCTCCCGGACGGCATGACCTATGCGGAGTACGCCCGCCAGGGCTTTTTCCAGCTCACCTTCGTAATCGCCTTAAACCTGGCCCTCGTCCTCGGCTTTCTCCGCTATTTCCGGCCAGCGCCGTATTTAAAGGCGCTTCTTACCACCGTCAGCGCCTGCACCTGTGTCATGATCGCCTCCGCCGCCTGCCGGATGCTCCTTTACATCTCGGTTTACCGGCTGACGCTTCTCAGGCTTTTAGTCCTGTGGTTTTTGGGGACGGCCGCTGTTTTTATGGCAGGCGTTTTCCTGCTCATCCGGAAGGAGCGGTTTCCCCTGTTCCGGTACGGCCTCGTCGTGGTCTCCGTTTTTTATACGGCTCTGGCCCTTTCCCGGCCCGACGCCGTGATCGCCGCCTACAACCTGACAGCGCCCGGCCATGAAGCCGTCGGCACAAGCGATCTGTACTACCTCCAGACACTTTCCCTGGACGCGGCGCCTGCCATGGAAAAGTACCTGAAAGATTCCCCTGAGCTCACGGAATGGTACGGCGGCCGGGATGCTTATCTGGCTGAATTTTGCCGGAGAGCCGCAGACGGCGATGGCAATGCCTCCCTGCGTACCTATAATTTCTCCGTCGGGGCAGCTAGGAAAATTTATGATGCCCGTTCTGTTGGGCCGGAATAAATGCTTTTTGGAATTCTGTCAGTTGTATCTGATAAGGTTCCGTATTTTTTAGTTTTGTCAGTTATAACTGATAAAATCCGCCCGCCGCAGCATCTCCCCTTGCCGCGGCGGGCTTCCTAAACCCATTTCTAATTCAACTGCCCATTTAACGTCCGGAACGCGCCGGCCAAATCCAGCTCGCTTCCATCCGTGTCATAAATCCTGCCTTCCTGCTCATAAGTATAAATCTTCACATCGTCAATGACAACCTCGCCCTTATCCGAGGTGAACGACAGCACGCAGTCTGCCGTCGATGGGATCGAATAGACGAACCGTGTCGGCCCGCTCACACGAACCACCCGCTCGTAGTCGCCGACCTTTACGGTCATGTCGGCTCCGGCCTCGCTGTACGCATAAAACTCCACGTAAACCGTATCGTTTCTGTCAAACTTTTTAAGTAACTTCTGGGAAATACTCTCACCGGACGGCAGGGCGATGGCCTGCGATCCGTCATGGCTCTCCGCACGCACGCCGGAAGACGCCGTCCACCCTTTTGTCCCCAGGGCAAACTGAGCGTTGTACACGCAGTTGTTTACATAATTCCGGTACACCCAGAGGCCGTATCCATTGCTGTAATCCTTGAGGATCGGGGACAGCCCCATGATGTAATCGTCCACCTGGTTCTCCTCGATCTGGGCATTGTAGGAAAACTCAGCCGTCGTATCCATGTAGAGAAGCTGCTCGATGAACAGCGGCTTCCCACCTGCAATGGCGCTGATGTTCCCAAGATGCGTCCGCATGGCGGAAAGGGCCTGCTCCGCGGAGATCCGCTCGTAATTGTTGGCCTGGCCCATGGAAACGCTGTACATGATGGCCGAATAAGGCGCGCCCTCACAGGCGAACGTCCGCCCATGGGAATAGTAAGTCTGGTTCCCGTCCCCGTCGTAAATCACATCGCCGTCCACGCGCACTTCCATGGAAAGCTCCGGGAACACAGCCTGGCTCTCCTTCATGAGATTCATCAGGAACTCATCGTAAAAGTCATAGAAAAGGCTGGCGCTCGGATGCGTCTTATAGGGCAGGTACACCTGGGAAAAATCGGAAAAACCGGCGCCGTAAGCCTCACTCACCTGCTCAATCGAGTACCGCTCCTCCAGATATTTCGTATAGCCGCAGTCCTTTGCCATCTGAATCCGCTCCCTGGCAGGAATCTCCCGCTCCAGGCTGTATGTGTAATCCCAGAAGTCCTCCCAGGTAATAAATCCGCCGTAAAAATTCCCATGGGCCGAAGCCGCCGCGTATAATGTCCGGCAGTAATCCAGCCATGCGGCCCGCGCCCTGCTCTCCGGCTTTAAAATTTCCGTATATCTTGCCGGCACGCCGGAGGTTCCGGCGTAATCCCAGCAATAGCCCACACGCAGGCTGACCCAAAGGCCGTGCCTTTCGGCGCAGTCCATGATGGCGTCCAGCTTTTTAAACGGATAGTCACTGTACGCCACGGGATCCGTCTCCGGCTGGAATTCCCGCCACGGAACCACGAGGATGATGCTGTTGAAGCCGTCGGCCGCGATCCGCGCCATGTTGGCTTCCATTTCGTCGTCCTCGCTGCTCCAGAAGTTGATCGGCCACTGGTCACCGAAATATGTCACAGATTTTAAATATGCCGGCTTTTCGGCTGCCGCCGCAGAAAGCGGGAGCGCCAGGCAGAACATCAGCATAAAGGCCAGAACCGGGGAGAAAAACCGCAAAAACCGGCCGCGCCGCTCTCCCCCTCTCGTCCTACTCACAGAAATGCAGAAGCTCATCGACCGGCTTCCGCTTCGGTGCTTTCGGTTCCTCGTCAGGGTATCCCATGGAAATCAGGCAGACTACCTGCTCATTTTCCGGGATATGGAGCAGCTTTCCCACCGTCCCGGCATCAAAAATCCCCATGATGACTGTCCCGACGCCGTATTCATGAGCCGCCAGGCAAAAGGTCTGGCAGGCCGCCCCGGCATCGAACAGCGCCCAGTTCTCCTTCTGGGCCGTCGTAAACTTTCCTTCCTCCACGGCGCCGCTTTTTCCCTTTACGGACGTGACGGCGACGATCTGCGGCGCATGCTCGATGGTGCCGGTGTTGTAGGCAAAGCCCATCGTATGATTCCTTGCAATGTCCGTCTTCACCGCGTCGTCCTCCACCACATAATAGCGGACGGTCTGCGTATTCTTCCAGGACGGCGCATAAGCCGCCGCGGCGGCAATTTTCTCAATCGTCTCCCTCGGTACCTTTTTCTCCTTGAAGCGGCGGATGCTGCGCCTCGTAAGGACTGCGTCAATCACTTCCATGTCTCGTTTCCTCCTGTCTTTGCCGGCCGTCTGGCGGCGTCATTTCTGTCATGCTTTTTTGCGAAACAGGAGCCGCAGCTTTTCACCGCGGCTCCCCCATTTTATGTACGTTTCCTACTTTCCTGCGGAAAGCGCCCTCGGCTTGCAGCCGTCCGGGATCGGGCAGTGGTAGGTATCACCGTCTAAGGTCTCTTCCATCTCCGCCTTTGCTTCCTCCAGGTATTTCGGCTCCTCAAAGAGGTCTACGGCTGCACCGGCCATGGCCTTTGCCGCGTAGAGCAGTCCCTTGTGGGCAAGCCCGCTCTTTCCCTGGGTGACAACCTGCCAGGAATGTCCCGGCGTTCCGGCCGCCCATGTGGTGACATACGCCTGCGCCGTCGGGCAGTTCCAGCTCACATCGCCGACGTCCGTGGAACCGAAGGACATGATGCCCACCGGATCAAACGGAGCCACGAAGCGGTACAGGGATTCTCCCTTGTGGGCAAGGACTTCCTTCTTCTCTTCCTTTCCAAGGCCTGCGGCCACCTTCTCCAGGGACTCAAACCGGCCCTCGCCGACGCCCTCGCTTAAGGCCTTCGCCATCTGAAGCTCTTCCTCCGTGTACTCCGGAGCGCCGAGCTCTGTCAAATTGTCCCAGAGCCTCTTTGCAATCACCTTATTGCTCACAAGGTTGGAACAGCCCTTCACGAAGTCGATTTCCACTCTCGTCTCCGTCATATGGGCAGCACCCTCGGCAATCTTGTTGACGCGCTGGTAGATTTCCTCCACCTGTTTATTTTTCGGCGCACGGATCAGGTACAAAACTTCCGCATACGGCTGTACCACGTTCGGCGAATATCCGCCTGTATTCGTGATCGCATAGTGGATCCTCGCCTCGGGAACCACGTGCTCTCTTAAGAACTGCACGCCCATGTTCATCAGCTCCAGGGCATCCAGGGCGCTTCTTCCAAGATGCGGCGCCCCGCCTGCATGAGCAGACGTGCCGTAGAATTTATATGCAACCTGATAGTTTGCCAGGGAGCTTCCCGTATCGGCTCTCGTCACATCGCCGGGATGCCAGGTAATCGCGGCGTCCAGTCCCTCGAACGCGCCGCCCTTTGCCATAAATGCCTTTCCGGAGCCGCCTTCCTCGCCCGGGCAGCCAAAGTAAATGACCGTGCCGGATTTCCCGCTCTCCTCCAGGTACTTTTTCACGCCGATGGCTGCCGCCAGGGACGCCGTGCCGAGCATGTTGTGGCCGCATCCATGGCCGGAACAGCCGGGATGAACTGCCTTCTTCTCAAGCGCGCCTGCTTCCTGGTCAAGACCGGAAAGCGCGTCAAACTCACCTAAAAATCCGATCACCGGCTTGCCGGAACCGAACGTCCCCTTAAAAGCCGTCTCGACTCCAGCCAGGTTTTCTTCAACCTCAAAGCCCTCTTTGCGAAGAACCTCGCAGAGCGTCTTCACAGAATTCACTTCTGTAAACGCCGTCTCCGCGTAACCCCAGATCTCATCGCTGGCTTCCAAAATTTCAGGAGCCTTTTTGTCAATTTCTTCCCATGCCGTTTTCTTTCCCATATCGAGTCTCCTTTCCATTCGGCTGGGCAGTCCGCTCCCGCCCCCATGGCAGGAGAACGCGCCCAGTTCGATTATACTACTTAATCATGCCCGCCGCAACAAATTTGTCGGCCGCAGCCGGTTTCTAAATACTCTTGATCCATTTGCCGCTTTTCAGCCGGAACACGCACCAGACCGCCTTAATCACCTGGTCAAGCTTCAGGCACACATAAATCCAGAAGGGTTCAAAATGCCAGACTAGCCCGGCCATGGCGCCGAGGGGGATGCTGACGACCCAGAGAAACAGGATGTCGGCAACCATCAAAAACTTCGTGTCCCCGCCGCCTCTTAAAACGCCCTTTGTCATGATGCTGTTGGCGCTCTGGAAAATTACGATGAAGGCCACGGCCTCCATGAGCTGCATGGCGATGCCGGCCGTCTCCTCCGTAATCCGGTAATAGGAAATCACCGGCGCGCCGATGGCCGCGATAATGCCGCCGGCCACGATTCCGATGCCGACGCCCAAAAGCAGGAAGGTGTAGCCCTGATCCTGCGCCCGTTTCCTGTCGCCGGTTCCCAGGGTATGCCCAACGACGATGCAGCTCGCCTGGCTGATGCCCTGGATGAATACGGTGGAAAGCTGCTGGGTCACGGCCGTGATGGCGTTTGCCGAAACGAACTGGGCGCCGATGTGGCCCATAACCATGGCGACGGCGCTGTTTCCCAGGGCCAGAAGCGAATCGCTCACCAGGACGGGAATACTGATATTCAAGTATTCGCCCACCAGATCCCGGCAGCTTCCAAACAGGTCACGGAACCGGTAGCCGATGTTCTGATCCTTCAGGAACGTGTAGCCCACCACCATGGAAAACTCGATGATCCTGGCGATCAGCGTTCCTAACGCCGCTCCGGCCACTTCCATCCGCGGCGCGCCGAACTTGCCGAAAATGAACATGTAGTTAAAAAAGATATTCCCGAAAAAGGCTACGATGGACGCCATGAGCGGCACCGTCGCCCGCCCCACCGACCGGAGCACCAGCGACAGCGTCAGGGAAATCCCCAGGAAATAGTATGACAGGATCGACCACTCAAAATATCTGGTTCCCTCGTAGATAATCGCCTCATCTGCCGTAAACAGCCGCATGATCGCGCCGGGGATAAGAAGCGTGGCCGCCGCGAACATGGTGGCGAAAACGACGCTTAACCTCAGCATGATTGTGACCGTCTTTTTTAAGGACACGAGATCCTGTTTCCCCCAAAACCGCGACGTCAGCACGTTGGCGCCCATCCCGATTCCCATGCAGCAGACCTGGTAAATGGAAATAAACTGGTTTGCCAGCGACGAGGCGCTGAGAGCCGTCTCCCCCATGGTGCCTAACATGATCGTGTCCATCATGTTGACGCCGATGGTAATCAGACTCTGCATGGCGATGGGCACCGCAATGGACGCCGATTTCACATAAAAATCCTTTTCCCGGACTATCATTTTTCCTATCCCCCGCTATCTTCTTCTTTCTTCTATCTCCAGTCCGATTCTTAACATCCGAAACATCCGCTCCGCCGCCTTTTCATAGAGCTCTGCGGCATGATCCATGGCTTCCTTAAGATCCATGGGCCCGTCCGTTATTGCCAGAATCGTGTCGATCCCGTAGTGGTAAAGGCTCTCGCTGCCAGGCCCAGCGCCGCCCACGAGGGCCGCCGCCGGGATCCCGCGTTTTTTCGCCCGGCCTGCCACGCCGCCCGGCACTTTTCCGAAGGCCGACTGCCAGTCGATGCGCCCCTCTCCTGTCACCACCAGATCGGCGCCGTCTAAAAGCGTATCGAAATCAATCAGGTCAAGAACCGTCTCGATTCCCGACTGGAGCCTGGCATCGAGAAGTGCTAAAAGCGCAGCGCCGAGGCCCCCGGCTGCTCCGGCTCCTGGAATGTCCCGCACGGACTTCCCGGCTGCTTCCTCCAACTTATCCGCATAGCGGATCATCCCAGCCTCCAGCCGGTCTAAAATTTTCGGCGTCCCGCCCTTCTGCTTTCCGAAAGTATAAGTTGCGCCCTGCTTTCCTGTGAGCGGGTTCGTCACGTCGCACATGACCGTGAACCGTGCCTCCTTTGCTTCCGGGATCAGGCCGTCCATGGAGATCTTCTCCACCTTTTCCAGATCTTCCCCGATGCCGGAAAGCTCATTTCCGTCCGCATCCAGGAATTTCACGCCGAGGGCTCGAAGCGCCCCCATGCCGCCGTCGTTGGTTGCGCTTCCGCCGATTGCCACCGTAATGTCCCGGTAGCCGCTCTTTAATGCGTCAAAAATCAGCTCGCCAGTACCGTATGTGGTAGTATAGAGCGGATTCCGCTTTTTCTCCGGCACCATCGGAAGACCCGAGGCCGCCGCCATCTCGATGATGGCCCGCCCGCCGGGAAGGACGCCGTAAAAGCTTTCTGCCTTTTCCATCAGAGGCCCGCAGACCGTCACAGGCCGCATCTCGCCGCCGGCTGCCGACACGACGGCATCCACCGTCCCCTCGCCGCCGTCAGCCACCGGAACCCCGACGCAGATACAGTCCGGAAACACGGCCTTCGCCGCCTTTGTAAGAAGCTCTGCCGCCTCCTTCGACGACAGCGAGCCCTTGAAGGAATCCGATGCAAATATAAATTTTAGGTTGCGTTCCAAGTCTTATCTCCTCCGTCTGCCTGAAGGCATCCCAATTTCAAAAAACGGCCGCAGGAAAACTCCCGCGGCCGTCCTGATTCGGATGATCCTTACTGATTTACTTCTGTATAAATCTGGTTCCAGTGCTCAAGCACCTGCTCTTTGTTCTCGATCAGCCAGTCAACGTCACGCGTTACCCAGGTAACATCCTCTGTCTTCGGAAGGTACGGGCTCTCGAAGTTTGCCTTGGAGTTGGTCATACGAAGGGTTCCAAGAGCTTCGCCCAGAGCGTTCTGGCCGTCCTCGCTCATTAAGAAGTTCACCATGGCCTTTGCTGCTGCCTCGTGGGGAGCGCCTTTAATAACGGCGCAGCCAAATGCAGATGCGGAAGTTCCTTCCTCCGGATATACCATACGGATGTTGTCGGCGCCGGACTTAAGAAGCGTGGAAGCGCCGTCCTCGTAGGTAATGCCAACCACATACTCGCCCGTCTCAACGCTCTTGAAGCAGACAGAAGAGGAAGTGGAGATAACAAGACCATTGTTCATCAGGTTCGTGATGTACTCCCATGCCTCATCGCTGTCATTGCCGAATACGGACATGATGTTGCAGACATTGTTCCATGCTGCGGAAGAGGAGTTCGGGTCAGAGAAAACGATCTTGCCGTTTAATGCCGGGTTCAGAAGGTCTTCGTAGCTGTTGATCTCGATGCCGAGCTCTGCCTCTAACTCCGTGTTGACACAGAAGACGCAGGTGGAAAGGTGATCCAGGCTGTAAAAGCCGTTGTTGGACTTGTAGTCCTCGATGACTTCGTCCTCATAGTCGGAAAGCCAGTGCTCGAAAATATCGGTGTACATGTCGCCGTCGCTGTTGCTTAAGCCGCCCCACATCAAGTCGCCCTGGGGATTCTCAGCCTCGGCTGCGATTCTCGCGGTCAGCTCGCCGGCAGAACCATTTACCACCTCAACGTAGCAGTCCGGGTATTTCTCATTGAACAGTTCGATTAAGTTGTCCAGGTCGTTCTCCGTCATACTGGAGTAAAGCACAAGGCTGTCGCCGATGTCCTCCGGCTCTGCGGCTTCGGCCTCAGCGGCCTCGGTCTCCGCTGCCTCAGCTGCCGTCGTCTCGGAACCAGCCGCCTCCGTCTCTGCCGGTGCAGCCGCAGCCGTCGTTTCTTCTGCGCCGCCTCCGCATGCGGTCAGAGACATTGCCATTGCTGCTGCCAGTAAAACTGCCAGACTCTTTCTCATAATAATCTCTCCTTTTTTATAATATTTTGATATAACCGGCCTTTCGGCCGTCGGTATCCGGATTTAAAGCTCGATGTCCTCCGACTTGCTGATTAACAGGTATGCAATTAAGGACACCGCAGTCACGGCCGTAAGGATTGCCGCGAACGCCGCAGCCAGGCCGTAATTTCCTCTGGAAATCGCAACATAGGCCGACATCGTCAGCGTGATGTTCCGGTTGTTGTAGAGGATGATGGAGCTGGAAAGCTCTGTCACGATGGCAACCCAGCTTAAGATTGCGCCGGACAGGATTCCGTTTGACATCATCGGCACGGTGATTTTTATGAACGTCTTAAGCTTCGACGCCCCGAGGCTGATGGACGCCTCCTCGATGCTCATGGGAATCTGCATGAGCGTCGCCGTGGCCGACCGTATGGTATATGGCATCCTTCGTATGACGAAGGAGATCAGCATGATGGTTACGGTACCCGTCAATGCAAACGGCTTCTTTCCGAAGGCGATGACGAGGGCGATACCGATGACAGAACCAGGCATGATATACGGAAGCATTGCCATGGTGTCAATCATGTTGTTGATGAAGCTGGCCCGCCGCACAACCAGGTATGCGATCAGGATGGAAATCACGATGATGATCGCCAGGGCGCCCACGCCCATGACAACCGTGTTCTTAATGGAACGCACCAGAAGCTTTTTCATGGCCTGCTCGTAGTTTGCAAGGGAATAACCCGGCTTAAATACCGCCTGGTCGCAGTTTCTGAAGGACAGGTAAACCACATAAATCTGCGGCAGGAAGGCGATGGCTACGAGAAGGTAGCTGTACGCGTACATCAAAAGGCCCTTGATGCCCTTCGGCTGCTTTTTCTCGATGGGATGCAGGGCATTGATGGAAAATTTATACTTGCCCGTGGCCCATTTCTGGAGAAAGAACACGACGGCCGTCACCACGATGGCAATGACGCTGATGGCCGCGGCGAAATTGTGGTCGGTTCCGTTCTCACCCAGGTACTGATTGTAAATTTCCACCGGGAACGTCCGGAAGCCCTCGCCGATTAAGAGCGGCGTTCCGAAGTCGGCAAACGCCTGCATGAATACCATCAGGGCCGCCGCCAGGATCGTCGGCATGGAAAGCTGCATCACCACCTGGAAAAACCGCTTGACGCCGGTACAGCCCATGTTGGCCGCCGCTTCCATTAAGGTATTGTCGATGTTCTTAAAGGCGCCGTTCATGTAGATGAACACAAGCGGGAAAAGCTTTAGGGACTGTACCAAAAGGATCCCCTTAAAGCCGTAGATGCTGCCAAGCTCAATTCCAAACACGTTCTTTAAAAACTGCGTGATGATGCCGGAGCGTCCAAGAAGCAGGATCCAGGAGTAGGCGCCGATGAACGGGGCCGACATACAGCAGAGGACGCTGATGACAAACAGCACCTTGGAACCCCTCAGCCTGTAAAAGGAAAAGAAGTAGGAAAACGGGATTCCGATTACAAGGGTCACAAGGGTGACGGTAATGCTGACCTTAAAGCTGTTTAAAATCGTTTTGCTGTAATAGCTCTGGGAGAAGAATTTCGTAAATTCCTGGAGGCTGAACTGGCCTTCCTTCGTGATGACTGCCTGCCTCAAAATCCCGTACATGGGATAGACGAGGAACAGTAAAAACAGCACGAGGAACATGACGGTAATGCCGCTCCAGAGCTCAAATTTCTTTGCTTTCATCTGTGACTTCACCTCTTTCCCTAGGACTCACAGTCATTCTGGACGCCGGTTAAAATGTTCTTTTCACCGTCCGCCGTAAACAGGTTTGCCTTCTCGGTATTGATGGTCAGGGAAATTTCGGTTCCCGGCTCGATGATGCTGTCGATGGTGGATTCCTGGATGGACTCTACCTCCTGGCCGTTTTCCAGGTGCATGAAATAGTGGGTGTTGAGGCCCAGGAACACGCAGTCGTCGACGACGGCCTTAATGCCCTTTCCGGTCTCCCGGCTCATTAAGAACTCCTCGGGGCGGACGGAAATCATGATGTCCGCATCCTTCCGGTACTCTTCTTTTACATGGGGCATCGGCGCATCGTAGTCAAGAAGCCTTAAATGCGGGACGCCGTCCTTCATCACAAGCTTTCCGTTTAAGACATTGGAGCGGCCGATGAAGGTGGATACGAACAGGTTCGCCGGCCTCTGGTAGATGGCCTTCGGCGTTCCGATGTGCTGGATCACGCCGCCCTTCATGACAGCGATCCTGTCGGAGACAGCCATAGCCTCCTCCTGGTCATGGGTGACGTAGATGGTCGTAATGCCGACGCTGTGCTGGATGTTTTTGATAACGGTACGCATCTCCACGCGCAGCTTTGCATCCAGGTTGGAAAGCGGCTCATCCATTAACAGCACGTCCGGCTCGATGCACAAAGCGCGGGCTAAGGCCACACGCTGCTGCTGGCCGCCGGAGAGCCGGTCGGGAAGCCGGTCAGCCATGGAGTCGATCTGCATGAGCTTTAAGAATTTGTCGGCCCTCTCTTTGATTTCGTCTTTCGGGAAATGTTTGTTTTTCAGGCCGAATTCCACGTTTTTCCGCACGGTCAGGTGGGGGAAAATCGCATAGTTCTGGAACACCATGCCGATGTTTCTCTTGGCCGGATCCAGGTCGTTGATCCGTTTTTCATTAAAATAGAAATCTCCGCCTTCGATGGAGTTGAAGCCCGCGATCATCCGCAGAAGCGTCGTCTTTCCGCAGCCGGACGGGCCTAAAAGCGTGAAAAACTCGCCTTCCTTTATTTTTACGTTCAAATCCGGTATGATGACGTTCTCTCCGTACTTTTTCAGCGCATGGCTTACCGTAATATTCACACTCATCTTCCGTTCCTCCTCATTTTGCTGTCCTTCACCTGTTTAACGGGCGGCGATGACCTTGACGCCCTTTGC
The DNA here is from genome assembly GCA_018223415.1 of Eubacteriaceae bacterium Marseille-Q4139. Lineage (NCBI taxonomy): Bacteria > Bacillati > Bacillota > Clostridia > Eubacteriales > Eubacteriaceae > Eubacteriaceae bacterium Marseille-Q4139. The sequence goes on from JAGTTQ010000001.1 coordinate 1,275,940, forward strand.
CAAAAATTCGTCCGCCACGGATTTCGGCATGTGCCAGTCGGTAATCAGTACATCCACGCCCTCCGGCGGCGCGATGGAAACCAGGGAATCATCCCCGAATTTCGTGTAGTCCATCAGGATAAATTTCTCCTTTGAGGCCTTTAATACCTGGCGCTTTAACTCCACCTCCGCGGGAATCGGCGTCGTGAAGCCATGTTCCAGCGTAAAGTGGTTGCCCGTCACAAAGCCCTTGTCGAAATAGAGCTGATCCAGGGCCGCCGCCGCAAGGGAACCCACGCAGGAATAAATATTGGCCCGCAGTTCCCCTCCCGTGACGATCACCTGCAAATCGCCTGCCTTGGAAAGTTCCATGGCAATGTGGATGCTGTTCGTGCAGACCATAATATTTCGCTTGGGCCCTGTTACCATCAGGCGCGCAAGCTGGATTGTCGTCGTGCCGCTGTCTAAGAACACGGCTTCGCCGTCGCTGATGCAGTCATAGGCGGCTCTGGCGATTGCCGTTTTCTCCTCTTTGTGGAGAAACTCCTTTTCCTGGTGGGAGAACTCCCGGAGCGAGCCGTAGGCGCTGACCGCGCCGCCCCACGTCCTCTTTAGGACGCCCTCCTGCTCCATGGAAACAAGGAGCTTCCGCACAGAAACCTCAGAAAGCCCAAAGGCTTCGCTGAGTTCCGAAACCGTAACCGACGACTTGTCATTCAGTTGTTTAAGAATGTAGCTCCTGCGCTCTTCCTGCCTCATTTTTCCTTCTCTTTACCACTATTTTACAAATCATCTTCCTATATTTTACTCTACGGCCCGATAGGTGTCAACAAATTTGCACAAGTTTGTCTCGATTGCCGTGCGATTTTGCCAAATTTATGCCTGCGGCCGGGAAAATTTTGGCGTAAAGTTTCGTTTGGTTTCGTTTTTGTTTTGTTTTGCTCCGTTTCTATGGACAGAATGCACATGGAGATGTATAATCAGGGCAAACCGGAAAGGAGGAAAATACGTTATGATCCTTGACAGCAGGAAGTTAAACGGCCCCTGCGCCTGCGGGAGAAACCATGTGATGAACACCCGCGCCGCCGTCATCGAAGAGGGCTGTCTCGAAAAATTTGAAACTTATCTGGAAGAATACGGCATCACCGGAAAGCGTGCCGCCGTTTATGATGAAAACACCTACCATGCGAAAAACCTGGTGCGCCCGAAGGCGGAGCAGGAAATCGTCCTGAACCCGGAAAACCTCCATGCCAACGAGCTGGCGACGGGGGCCGTCCTTGAGAAGCTGGATCCGGACGTGAAGCTTTTAATCGCCGTGGGCAGCGGCACGATCCACGACACGACGCGCTACTGTGCCAACAAGTTAGGCATCCCCTTTATCGCCTGCCCGACGGCTGCCAGTGTGGACGGCTTCTGTTCCACCGTGTCGGCTATGACCTGGGGCGGCTACAAAAAGACGCTTCCCGGCGTAGCTCCCGACATCGTGCTGGCCGATGTCTCCGTCATCAAAGAGGCGCCGCTCTACCTGGCGCTTTCCGGCGTCGGCGACATTCTGGGAAAATACACGGCCCTGGCCGACTGGAAGATTGCACACGCGCTGACCGGCGAATTTTTCTGCCCCACCATCGAGGGCATGACGAGGGACGCCGTGAAGGCCGTCTATGAATGCTGCGAAAAAGTCGGGGAGCGGGATTCTCATGCCATGGAACAGCTCACCTACGCGCTCCTTCTCTCCGGCCTCGCCATGCAGCTCATGGGGAACTCCCGCCCGGCCTCCGGCGCCGAGCACCACATTTCCCACTTAATCGAGATGGAGCCGGAAGCCCTTGGCGTCCATTCCCATGCGCTCCACGGGGAAAAGGTGGGCGTCGGAACGGCCCTCGTCTCCGGCGTTTACCACGAGTTAGCCGCCATTTCGGATCTTTCTCCGTATGTGAAGCCATATGCCTTCTATCCAAAGGACGATTTGTACCGCTTTTACGGGGAGCGGCTTGCGCCGGCCGTCCTGGAGGAGAATCAGAACGACTGCATGAACGGCGTGACGCCGGAAATGTTAGCCGCCGCATGGCCGAAGATCCGCGAGATCATAAAGGAGATCCCCACAAAGGACGAACTTCTCTCCCTCTATGAAAAAATCGGCGCAAAGAAGAGCCTTTCGGACATCGAGGTGCCGGATGCGGCCCTTTCGGAACTGCTCCATTACTCGCCGAGTGTCCGCAACCGGATGACCCTCATGAGAATCCGGCTTATGATCGGGAAATAGGGCAAACATCCGCTTGCGCTTTTATTTAATGGATGATATAATCTTTTCCGTAGGCCCTGGCCCCGCGGGCGGGACAGGGAAAAGGATTGGAGGTATCCCCATGAACTGGAACATCGTTTTAAATGTCGTTCTTGTCATCCTCGTAATTCTCGTTGTCGCGCTGGTTGTTTTGTACTTCCTCGGACGGCGCCTGGAAAAGCGCCAGGTGGAACAGCAGGCCGTCATTGAAGCCGCAGCCCAGGTGGCGACGGTCATGGCGATTGATAAGAAGAAAATGAAGCTTAAGGACGCCGGTCTCCCGAGCATCGTCTACGAAAAGACGCCCTGGTACGCAAAACGCGCCAAGGTGCCGATTGTAAAGGTAAAGGTTGGCCCGAAGATTGCAACCATGATCGCTGACGAAAAGGTATTCCTTCAGCTTCCGTTAAAGACAGAGGCAAAGGTTGTCATCAGCGGCCTCTACATAACGGAAATCAAGAGCGTGCGCGGCGGCATCCCGCCCCTGCCGAAAAAGAAAACTTTGGCACAGCGCCTGAAATTCTGGGAAAAGACAGACACGAACGAGAACAAGAAAAAATAAGAGCGAAACAAAACGCGGGCCCGCGGCAGAAACTTAAAAATCTGCCGCAGGCCCATTTTTCATGTCTTAGAGAAACGGTGATTTCATCAGCGCTTCCTTAGATCAGACCGACACTCTTCATAAAGAAAATCCAGAAGAAAATTGTTACAACCGACACCACCGTACTGATGACTACGAACTGGCCGGCCAGCTCGCCGTCGCCGCCCATGTTCTGAGCCATCGGATAGGACGAGGTCGCCACCGGCGTCGCATACATGGCAAGCAGGATGAACAGCTCCACGCCGCGCAGCCCAAGGGCATAAGCGATGGCCACCATGACGGCCGGAACCACAACGAGCTTCATGGAAAGGCTCGGCACCAGATATTTTAAATTTGCCCGCACCTCACTGAAATGCAGGGTGCCGCCCAAAACGAACAGCGCCAGGGGCGACGTCATGTCCGAAAAAGCCGCAATAGGCTTTAAAATACAGGCCGGAAGCCTGATCTGGAGCGCAAAAAAGATAATTCCGACGACGGCGCCGTCAAGAAGCGGGTTCGTCGCCACGTTTTTCAACAGCTCCTTCATGCTGGTCTTCCCTTCGCCATGAAACATCTCCAGGATGATAACCGAGGTGATATTGTAGATGGACACGACGATTGTCACCATCATGGCCGCCACCGAAGCCGCCGAATCGCCGAAGACGGAGATCGTAAGCGGAAGGCCGAACAGAATGAAATTGCTGCGGTAAATGGCCTGGATGATGACGCCGCGCCGCGGGTTCTCCTTAATGATCTTCGGCACGATGAGCACGAGGATCACTTCCAAAAGCAGCAGGCTCACAGCGCCGAAAATCATAAGCTGCGGCCGCGGCAGAGAGCTGGCGTCCGCCTTGTAGACGTTATAAAACGTCATGCATGGGAAAAACAGCTTGAAAATCATCCTGTTTAATTTCTGGAGAAAGCTTTCCTCCAAAATCCCTTTTGCCTTTGCCAGATATCCGAATACGATATAGATCAAAAATGGTGTAACTGCATCGACTGCTACCAGAAAACTTTCCATCATCCGTTCCTTTCCCCGGAAAGGTGAAGGGCAGCCGTCTCTCTGGACTGGGCGCAGATGCCGATCTGGCAGTTGGAAACGTGTTCCCCGTTCATCTCCAGTGCATAGTCCACGTTCACATGGACTGCGTTTTCTTCTTCTCTCAGCTTAATATCCACCGTCGTAAGCCCTAAAACGATGAGCCCCAGGGGCGTCAGGTAGTTTGCCATGGTCTTTTTCCCGCTCTCAAAAACCATGCGGGTTTCCACAGCGCCGTTTTTTGCGACCTCCACCTTCCCCGGGGCGGCCTTGACGGTGTTGTGGGTCACGATGTCCGTGTCCGCGATGGCCTCATCATAAAGGATATAGTGTTTTCCGTTTTTCAGATAATACGTTCCCGGCGTAATGATTTCCACAGCATCCTGGCCGTCGCCGAAAAACTGGGTGCCCGTCACGCTCACCAGCACGTCCTTTGTCATGTTGACTGTCCTCTCCTCTTTTTTTCTCCGGCCGCCCGCTTTTCGGAAAGCAGGCGCTTCATCACGCCGTTTTCCCCGCGGCCGAAATATGCGTAAAGCCGCTCATATTCCCGGTACAGGCGGTCGTACACGTCTGCATGCTCCGGCGCCGGGGCATACGTTTTTTCTTCCACATGTCCCATGGCCGCCGCCGCTTCGCCGATGGTATCATACCCGCCGCCCATTTTTCCTGCCGCCACGGCGCCGAACATGGCGGAACCCAGGGCCGGGGACTGGTCGGATTTTCCGACGAAAATTTCTCTTTTACAGACATCGGCATAGATCTGCATCATCATGGGATTCTTCTTTGCGATCCCGCCGCAGGCGTAAAGCTCCTTTACCGGGACGCCAAACGCTTCAAAGTTTTCGATAATCATCCGCTGGCCGAAGGCCGTGGCCTCGATGAGCGCCCGGTAAATTTCCTCCGGCTTTGTCTTAAGCGTAAGCCCTAAGATCATGCCGGAAAGCTCCGAATCCACCAAAACGGAGCGGTTCCCGTTCCACCAGTCGAGAGCTAAAAGCCCGCTCTCTCCCGGAATCAGCCTTTCTGCCTTTTTTGTTAAAAGCTCCTGAAGGCTTACGCCCGCCGCCTCGGCCTCTTTTTTATAGCTCTCCGGCACGCACCGCCTGGAAAACCAGTCGAGCATATCGCCGACGCAGGGCTGTCCGGCCTCGTAGCCGTAAAGCCCGGGAAGCGCACCGTCCTTTACGACGCCGCAGATTCCCGGCACATGGCGCTCGTCCTCTCCGCAGAGAATGTCGCAGGTAGACGTTCCCAGAATCATAAGAAGCTTTCCCGGTTCCGTGATCCCCACCGACGGCAGGGCCACATGGGCATCGATGTTTCCGACGCTGACGGCCGTTTGTTCCGAAAGCCCAAGCTTTTCTGCCATCTCTTTTGTCAGATGCCCGGCCAGGCTCCCCTGGGGGAGAACGCCGTCTCCAAGTTTCTCTTTCGGCGCATTCCGAAGAAGCGGATGAAGGGACGCTAAAAATTCTTCCGGCGGATAGCCGCTCTCATGCCACAGGGCTTTATATCCGGCCATGGACGCCGCCCGCGTCTCCTTTCCCGTGAGCATCCACGGGAGCCAGTCGGCCGCCTCGATGAATCTGGCCGCCGCCTCATAAATCTCCGGCGCTTCCTCGCAGATTTCCATGAGCTTCGGGAACATCCACTCGGAGCTTACCTTATTCCCGTACCGCAAAAGAAAATCCTCACCCCGCTCTGCTGCCAGCCGGTTTAGCCTGTCGGCCTCGGGCTGCGCCGCATGATGCTTCCAGAGCTTTCCGTACGCATGGGGATGATTCCGATATTTTTCCTGAAAACAGAGGGGAATTCCCCTTTCGTCCACCGGGAACATGGTGCAGGAGGTGACGTCCACACCGATTCCCACCACGTCCTCCGGGCAGACGCCGGCCGCCTTCAGAATCTCCGGCACCGTGTGAAACAGAACCTCCAGATAATCTGCCGGATCCTGGAGCGCCCAGCCGGAAGGCGCCTTCGTCCCGTCCGGCAGCATCTCCTCATAGACGCCGTGGCGGTAGGCGAGGGCGCTCTGGGCCAGGATTTCCCCGTCGGAGAGCCTGGCTAAAACGGCCCGGCCGGACAGCGTCCCGAAATCAATGCCGACTGCATACTTCTCTTTTCCCATACGCGCCTCCCGCCGTCTCCGGCTAATATTCTTCGATGTTGATCTGTACGGTTTTCTTTACCTCGTCCGGCAGGATTGCCGTCGCAAAATCCCGGAACTTCTCGGCCATGTCGCTGACGTAAAACTGGTATTTTTCCTCCAGCGGCAGCTCTCTCCCGGTATCGCAGCTCATCTCCATGGAATGAAGCAGGGTTTTTAGCTGGACTGCCGTCTCATAAGCCGGATTCACGAGCGTCACGCCGTCGCCCATGAGCCGCCCGAGAGTCGAGCGGATCAACGGATAGTGGGTACAGCCGAGCACGAGGGTGTCGATATATTTTTCCTTTAAAACGGATAAGTACCTGGAAGCGATCTCGTCCGTCACCGAGTCATGGAGAAGGCCTTCCTCCACGAGGGGCACAAAAAGCGGACATGCCTTTCCGAAAACCTCGACGCCGGGCTTCATCTCCCGTAATACCTTTCCGTAGGTGCCGCTTCGGACGGTGCCTTCCGTCCCGATCACGCCGATTTTCCCGTTTTTCGTGGCCGCTGCAGCCGCCCTGGCGCCGGCATTGATGACGCCGATGATGGGGAAATCCTCGTTTTTGCGGACTTCCTCCAGGGCATAGGACGAGGCCGTGTTGCAGGCGATGACGATGGCCTTTACGCCCTTTGTCCGCAGGAAACGGATGATCTGCTCCGAATAGTGGATGACGGTCTGCTTCGATTTATTGCCGTAAGGGAGTCTCGCCGTGTCGCCGAAGTAGACGATTTTTTCCTCCGGCATCTGGCGCATGATCTCCCTCGCCACCGTCAGGCCGCCGATGCCGGAATCAAAGACCCCGATGGGTGCGTTTCTGTCCATCCCGCGAATCACCTCTCATAGCGGCGGAGTCCATGACGGATTAAGTCCTCCACAAGCTGTTTTTTATCGCATCCCCTGGCTTCCCAGAGCATCGGGTACATGCTGATGGCCGTAAAGCCGGGCATGGTATTGATTTCGTTGAAAATTACCGTCCCGTCGTCCTTTACGAAAAAGTCCACGCGGGCCAGGCCGTAGCCGTCAACGGCCTTAAAAATCTCCTTGGCCTCGTTCCGGACGGTCTCTGCGGCGCCCTCCGGAAGCTCGGGATCCACGACGGTACGGGAATCCCCGTTGTAATATTTTGCATCAAAATCATAGAACTCGGCCGCCGCAAGGATTTCCCCGACGCCGGAAGCGCGAACCTTCTCGTCTCCGCCGCCGAAAACGGCACACTCGATTTCATGACCCACGATGGCCTCCTCCACCAGGATCCTCCGGTCATGGCGGGCGGCTTCTTTAAGGCCTTCCTCCAGCTCTTTCCGGTTTTCAGCTCTGGTAACCCCCCGGGACGAACCGGCGTTGGACGGCTTTATAAAGACCGGGTACGGGAACGCGCTTTCCACGCGGGCCGTCACCGTTTCCATGTCCTTTAATTCATGCTTCATCACCGCCACATAGGCCGCCTGACGGAAGCCCAGGCTGTTTACGATGATTTTCGTCGTCAGCTTATCCATGGCCGCCGAGGACGCCAGGACGCCGCAGCCCACGTAAGGGATCTTCGCAAGCTCTAAAATGCCCTGCACCGTGCCGTCCTCGCCGTAAAGGCCGTGGAGAATCGGGAACACCACGTCCACATGGATCTTTTCCGTCTTATCCCCGTCCATGACGAGCAGGCATTTGTCCTCCGCGTCGGGGGAAAGGACGGCCGATACATGGCTTTCGCGCCAGGAATCGTCCTCTAACTGAGCCAGGGAGTCTACCTTGAGCCAGTGTCCGGCCTCGGTGATTCCCACCAGGATCACGTTGTATTTTTCCGTATCAATATTGGCGATGATGTTTTTGGCGGACATGCAGGAGACCACATGCTCCGAAGACTGGCCGCCGAACAGTGCCACAAGATTCAATTTCTGCATTTTTCTCCTCCTGAATTCTATAAGGATACGGTTTAGATTATAACACAGTTGGAAACAATTACAAATAGCAAATGTGATGAAATGAGGTTCGGATGATGAAGAAGAAATATCGGTTCTGCCTGTCCTTGGTGCTCCTTTTGACAGCCTTTCTGACGGCCATGTCCGGAAAGCGGGAGCATGACGCCGCCCTGGCAGCCCGCATTGCACCGGAAATCCTGCGGTTTCATGTGCTGGCAAACAGCAATTCGGCAGAGGATCAGGCATTAAAATTAGAAGTAAAGGATTTTCTGCTGGATGCCATCCGCGACGGCGCAGCGGAAATCCCGGCGGACTCCAGGGAGGCGCTTTCCGCATATATTATGGAAAACAGGGACGCCCTGGAGAACGCGGCGGAAGACTTCATGGAAAGCCGCGGCTTTTCCTACCCGGCCGAAATCCGGCTGGAAACCTGTGAATTCCCGGAAAAAACTTACGGCGATATGACGTTTCCCGCAGGCACTTATGACGCGGTTCGCGTCCTTTTGGGCGCCGGTGAGGGCGAAAATTTCTGGTGCGTGCTGTATCCGTCCCTCTGCTATCTGGACAGCACCCACGCCGTCGTGCCGGAGGAGTCGAAGGAAGTTCTTTCCGGTCTTCTGCCGGAGGACGACTTTCTTGCGCTCCTTCGGGCGCGGCACAAAGGGACGGGGACGGTGCGGGTGAAGTTTAAATTTTTAGAGGTTTTGGGGCGTTAGAGGGACGCGTCGGGGAAGATTTTCGTGGACAGCGGTGAGCGGCCATGCTATGATGAAAAAAACAATTTCAGGAAAGGATTCCCATGCTTTTTCATATGTTTTCTTCTCCGAAAGAACGCCGGTCGGCCGGCGGCTCCTGCTTCATTGAAATCCAGTCCTGCCGCCTGCCAAAAAATACCGAAATCCGGGATATCGTCACGGTACACAGCTTAAAGCATTGGAACGCCGGCTCCCTCTATGTCCTAGGCGACGATGTCCCGGAATTTCTATCCTTTTACGGCGATATCCTTTCCGGGGGATATTATAACAACACCAAAACCGGCCCGCTTGATCTCTGCGGCATCAACTTTTTTCCGGCAGACCGGGCCGAACAGATTGCGGCGCGCCTGAAGCAGGAAAAACCGCCGGAATATGAGACGCTCCTCGCATGGCTTGAAAAAGAAAGCGATGCGGCGGGCTTTTATGTCCTGGGACTTTAGCACACGGGCCTTCCGCCTGGCTCGTGAAGCAGAAAGCGGCAGGCGGCCTTAACGGAAGCGCCGCCCGTTTTCTTCGTTAAGCTCCCGCAGCACCTCCGCAAGCACGGTCATTCCCTTGGCCGCGTCGTCCCAGGCGGTGAACTCCTTTTTGCTGTGGCTGATGCCGTCCTTACTCGGCACGAAAATCATGGCGATGGGCATTTTCATTGCCATGGCGTTTCCGTCGTGGGTGGCACCGCTGGACATCCGGCGGCAGGGATAGCCATGTCTTTCGCAGACCGTTTCCAGCTTCTCCATGATTCCCTCGTCACAGCGCACCGGCGCCTTTTTTACAATCTGACAGAATTCTGCCTTCACGTCCGGAAGCGAAGCGCCAAGTGCCCTGGCCTTTTCCATGAACGCTTCCATCCTTTCAGCGCTCAGATTCCGGATTTCCAGCACCATGTCGGCCCGTCCCGGGATCACTGCGACAGCCCCCGGCGAAACGGAAATTGTCCCCACGGTCGCTACCATCTGGTTTCCAATTTCCCTGGCAATCCGGTCAAAGCCCTCGATGAGCCTGGCGGCTCCCACCAGAGCGTCCTTCCGGTACTCCATCATCGTCGTGCCCGCATGGTTGCTCTCGCCCGTCACGGTCACTTCGTACCGCTCCAGCCCTACAATGCCGGTCACGATGCCGATATTTTCTCCCGCTTTTTCCAACGTATTTCCCTGTTCAATATGGAGCTCCAGATAACAGAGGGCGTCGTCCATGGGAAGTTTTACCGTCTCAAAATCCTCTCTCGAAAGGCCATAGGCCGCGGCCCGCTCCATATATCCCGGCGCGTCCGGGTCGAGAAGCCCGGTCATGGCACGGCTCCCGAAAGTACCGCCCAGGTCGTTGCCCTCTTCCCCGTTGGTTCCCAGAAGATGAAAGTTTACATAACACTCCCCGTTTTCTCCGAGATATTCTTTGAAATCCCGAAAGGCCTCGACGGCGGCCACGATTCCCAGCATCCCGTCATAGAGGCCGCCCTCCTTTACCGTGTCCAGGTGGGAACCAAAGTAGATGGTTTTTGCACCAGGGCGGCCGCAGCGGTACTCCCCGTGAAGGTTCTTGCAGGAATCCGTCCATACCGTAAGCCCGGCCTCCTCCATGTAGGCCTTCGTCTTTTCCAGGGCTTCCAGATACGTTTCACTGAACAGCAGCCGCGTCACGGAGCCGTCCTCCGCCTGTCCGATGGAGGCAAGCTCCATAAATTTCCCATAAATCCGCTCAAAATCCATGTGTTTCCTTTTCCTTTCTGTAAAAATAGCCTGTATAAGGCAAAAAATCCCCGCTCCCCCGCAGTTTTCGCCCGGGGAACCGGAGATTTGTATTTATGATACGGCAAGATTTCCTGCCACGGCCCAGTCATAAGTTTCCATCGCCTGAAACAGAGCCAGATCCGCGTTTTTCATCGCAGTTTCTTTCGTCACCAGCGCATTTTTCTGCTGGAGATATTCCAGGCGGCCGATCATGCCGAGCTGGTATTTCGTCTCTGCCGTCTGCATCTTTGCCTGTTCCAGCCCGTAAGCCGTTACAGCCGTATCGTATTCATTCTTTTTCTGAAGCACATCGTTGTAAAGGTTGGTCATCGAAGACGCAATCGCTGTCCTCTGATTGTCGATGGTTCTCTGGAGGTTCTGCTTCTCCACGGAACCGTCTGTCTTATTCTCATAATCCAGAAGATTGTAGCGGAGCGTATAGTTGTTCTCGATGGCCTTTTCCTTGTCAGCCTCCGGGTTCATCCCGCCGATTCTGGAAGCGTCTGCCGCCGGCACCGGGCGGATTTCCGGGCTCGCATCGTAGGCCCAGCCCATCATTGTGCAGAGGGACTGGCGGATCTTGTCAAGGTTGGCATTCACCGTGAGAAGACCGGCCTGAGCCGACTCCAGGTTCTGTTTTGCAGACAGGACGTCGTTTGCTGTCGCCATACCGATGTTTGCCTGCGTCTCCGTGGACGCCAGGACTTCTTTTAAGAGAGCAACGGAATCCTCCAGACTCGCCTGCTGGATCAAAAGCTGCTCGTAGCTGATCATGGCTGTCTGGGCGCCTGAAACAAGAAGTGCCCGCGTAGAATCCACAGTCTTTAACTTCATCATGTCCGGCGTCATCTCTGTGATGGCATCCACCGAGAGAAGAAGCTGTTCCGCCTGGGCACTCATGGATTCCGACGCATAGACCGCATTGGCATACGCCGTTATCGTGTTGGGATTATCCTTTAACATTTCTGCGTAGCTCTGCATGTTCTGAGCCTGATCCAGGATCCCGCCGACGCTGTCCATCGTCGATTCCTTCACTTTTTCAACAGAGCGGTAGGATTCCTTATTGTCCGCATACGTTTCCTTCACGTTCTTCAGCGTCGTATTATACTCATCAATCAACAGCTCAATCTCATCATATTCCAGCACATTGTCATGGATCCTGTTCCATGTGGCCTCGTCGTAGACCTGGCCCGGCTCCGGAACAAATTCTTCCGCCATGGCCGTGACCGGCGCGGCTGCCATGGAAAGAGCCGCCGCCGCAGAGATGATGATTTTTAAATTTCTTCTCATGACTGTCCTCCAATCTCCAAAAGGCCCTGCACTGCCCATTCATAATCTTCGATGGCCGCCTGGAGCGCCAGATCCGCCGATTCCTTCGACTCCTGCGCCGTCATCCAGGAGACCTCCGCCTGAAGGTATTCCTGACGGCTTAACATTCCCATCTGGTATTTCTGATCGGCCGCTGCCTTATCTGCCGCTGCCGCCTCGTATTCCAGAGAAGCCGCCGAGAACTCGGTCTGCTTCTGGATCACGCTCTTATAGAGCGCCTCCATCTCCATGCGAACCTGATCTTCCTGGCTCTTAATCTGCCGGTTCTTTGCGTTCTGCCCGCCAAGCCCGGCAGCGCCCGCCCGGCGCGTCGCCATCAGCGTATAGTTATTTAAAATCGCCGTCTCGCTGTCCGTCTCCGGCTGGAAACCGGCGATTTTTCCCTGATCCGCCTCCGGCACCTTCCTGATTTCCGGATTGGCATCATACCGCCAGCCAAGCATGGAAAGAAGCTCCTGCTTCTTATTTAAAGCTGTGTTTTCCGCGCTCTTAGCCGCGGACCTTGCGGAATTTCTCGCATCCTCGGCCGCCAGAACCTCTTCGGCAGAATACATATTAAGCTCCTTCTTCCGAAGGGCCGTCTCATACTCCGCTTCTGCGATCTCCAGCTTTTTCTTTTCAATCTGCTCCTTCGAGTCCAAAGTCTGGTATTCCCGCATCAGGGCTCTGGCCGCCTTCACCTGGTTGTTTTTTAACTGCTTTAGGCTCCTGACCGCCGCCGGCTTCCCCTCGGCGTCCTTTTCCAGGCTCGCCGCATAGGCTTTTAAAGCGCGGACACTGGCCTGATACTCCTCATATTCCTTTTTGGAAATATCATCCTTCAGGTTTTCGGCTTCCCTGGAGAGCTCTTCCGCCTCATCCCGCATCTCGCCTGCAAGGCGCAGAAGCTCACTGCTGGAAAGGCCGGTGGAACTTCCGGGGTTCCCGTAAAAGCTGTCGAGCTGGCTCAAAAATTCGCTGTTGTACAGCTCCACCAGCCCCGGGATCTCATCATACTCCAGGACGTTGTCCCGCAGGCGCGCAAGTTCCTCTTCGCTGTATTCGGTCACAGGAGAAATCTGTGAGGCCGCAAGGGCCGAAATCTGTCCCGCCGCCGGCCATAGGGGAGAGACCGACACCGCCGCTGCAATGCACACAGCCGCACCGGCTCTCCGCATGTTTTTCTGCATTTTCATCTATTTTCCTCCGTCATTTGAAGCTCAGCCATCTTCTTTTCTGAGCATACTCTGTTCCGGATACAAACTCAATTACATTTCTCTTACAAATTCTTTCGTTTCCTGCCGCTGCGATCAGTCAAAATCCGGCAGGGTTTTCGGCTTCCGATTCATCAGCTTATAATAAATAGGAAGCATCAAAAGTGACAGGATCGTAGAGGCCGTAAGGCCGCCCACGTTTACAAGGGCCAGGCCCTGCATCATGGCGCCAGCATCTCCGTAAGCCATGGCCATGGGGATCATGCCGACAATGGTCGTTATCGTCGTCATCATGATCGGGCGCAGACGCGTTGCGCCGGCTTCGATCAGAGCCGTGTCCATATCCATCTCCTGCCGGTACTGGTTCACCGTATCCACATAGAGAATACCATTGTTTACAACCGTACCGACTAACATCAGGAAGCCAAGAAGCGTCGGCATACTGATGGCGCAGTCCGCCAGCCATAAGAGGCCAAAGGAACCGATCAGGGCGAACGGGATCGTCGTCATAACCATGATGGAGAACTTCGGCGACTCGAACTGGGCTGCCATGACAACGAAGATCAGGAATACGGCGATTCCGATAGCATTTCCAAGGGAACCGAACTCCTCGTTCTGCATCTCGGTGATGGCATTCTCCTGCATTCCGATGGTATTGCTCAGGCGCGGATCCACAACTTCCTTCTGGATGATGTTCTTGGATTCCACCGTGGCGGCATCCGTAAGCTGGCCGGTGATCGTAACCTGGTACTGTTTATCGGTTTTTAAAATGCTCTGCGGGCTGTCCTTAAACCCTACTTCCGCGATATCCATGAGGGCGACAGAACCGCCTGTGGCCGTCGGAAGCACAATACCCTGGAGCTGGTCGATGGTCTCGTACTCGTCATCCGGGTATTCCACCATGACGCTGATCTCCTCGCCGTCCACCTCGAGAGTCGTCGCCTCCGTACCGCTTAACATCATGTTGACTGTTCCGGCCACCTGCACCGGGGAAAGTCCCTCGGCCGCCGCCTTCACCGGATCCACAGCCACCTCTACGAGGGGCGCGTCATTTTCCAGCGACGAGTGGACATGGGTCACGTCGGGACGGCTCTGCATCTCAGCAACAATCTCATCGGCCACCTGTTTTAACTCGTCATACTGGGTACTGACAAGGATGTATTCCACCTCGTCATCGGCTGCCGCCGCCATGGTTCCCATAGAGCTCTGGGATTCCAGTGTAATGGAGCAGTCCGCCCACCCGATCAGGTCTTTCTTCCACTCTCTCAGGATTTCGTCAGTCTCCTTTGTCCTGTCATCCTTCAGATATGCCGTCAGCGTCGCACCGGAGCCGCCCATGGAAAGGCCGCTTCCTCCGTAGGACAGCATGTAGGAATCCAAATTCTCATCCTGTACAACATAATCCTCTACTCTTCTGAGGATTTCATCCACCCGGTCAATGGTAAGGCCCGGCTGCGTCTCAATCGTCAGGCTGATTGTTCCCTGGTCATCCGCCGGCATTAACTCCATGCCGATCTGGCCTGCCAGAATAAACGATACGATCAGCAGCGCAACCGATGTAAGCATAACAAGTGCCTTGTGGTTCAAAAGCTTCTTCATCAGGCCGCGGTAGCCATCCTGAAGAGCCCTCATGAATCTGGATGCCGGGTTTTCCGTCTTCTCCTTCGGACGGTAAAACGTATAGCAGAGCGGCACAAGCGTCATGGCCGAAACAAGGGAGGCCAGCATACAGAATACGATGGTAAAGCCAAGGGGCTTAAATAACTGGCCGCTCATGCCCTGAATCAGTGCAAGAGGCAGGAATACGACACAGGTAGTCGCCGTGGAACCAATGATGGACTGGATGACAACCCGCGTTCCCTCGAGAGCCGCGCTCCTGGCCTCCACGAAGCCGCCGCCTTTGGTATTCCTGAAACAGCTCTCCAAAACGACGATGGAGTTATCCACCATCATGCCGACGCCAAGCACAAGGCTTCCCAGAGTGATGACATTCAGGGAAAAGCCCATGGCACCCATCAAAACAAGGGCGGCCAGAATGGATACCGGAATCGAGGTACCGACAATTAACGATGCCTTAACGTCTCCAAAGAACAGCCAGATAATTACCATGGCGGCGATGACCGCCATAATCATAGTCTCAAACACGCTCTCCAGGGAGCTCATAATCGTATCGCTGTAATCATTAACAACAACTACTTCCAGATTCGGATCGTCCTCTTTCAGGCCGTTCAAAATCCGGAGAACGTCCTCGGAGACCTCCATGTCGCTGCTGTCCTGATTCTTTTTAACAGAAATGGAGACCGTATCTTTTCCGTTGTAGCGGCCGATACTGTCCTGATCCTCCAGCCTGTCGTAAATATTGGCGATATCCTCCATGTAAATGATATTGCCGTTTCCCATGGTAATCGGGATTTTCTTTAACAGTTCCGTCGTATCAAAATCCACGCCGGAGGTAACAGACAGCTCTTTGCCGCCCACTTCCGTACTTCCAAGGGGCATCGTAAAGTCCGCAGCCGCAATGGCAGAGGACACGGCGCTCATGTTCAAGTGGTACTGAGCCAGCTTTTCCGGGATCAGCTCGACTTTTATGTACGACTGCTGTCCGCCGCTGACACCGACACTGGCTACGGAAGCCAGCTTCTCAATTTCAGGAACGATGGTGGAGTCCACATAGTTGTAGAGATTCTCCTCGGCATCGTTGTTGACGGCCAGCATCAGGGAAGCCGTATCGTTAATGTCCATCTCGATGATGGTTGGTGTCTGGACATCGTCCGGGAAGTCGTTCACCAGGCCGTCCAGCTTCTTTTTCAAATCCGTATAGGCCTGATCCATGTCCATGCCGTATTCATACTGAAGAAGGACAAGCGCCATATTTTCACTGGACATGCTAGTAATCGTATCCACACCGCTTAAGGTTCCGACCTCATCCTCGATGACCTTCGTCACCAGTTCTTCCACGTCGTCCGGGCTCGCGCCGGGGTAAATGGCGTTGATGATGAGCATCGGCATTTCCATCTCCGGGATCAGCTCCAGCTTGGAGGAGAAGACGGAGTTCAGACCAAAAACAATCAGGCAGAGCACCACGAGCACTGTGGTGACCGGCCTTTTTAAGACCTGTTTTGTAAGTCCCATGTGCGCCCCTCCTTACTGCTGTCCGGCATCTGTTTCTGCCGTCTCTTCCTGTGCCGTTTCGCTTCCTGCCTTCTGGACAGGCGCACCTTCATATAATTCCTTTGTCCAGGTAACAATGACCTGATCATCATAGCTCAGTCCCGACCGTACCTCTACTTTTTCCGAGTCGATGAGCCCCTGCTCGATCTGCACCTTATGGGCAATGCCGGCCGCCTCGTCGAAGGTATAGACATAAGCCTCGCCGCCGCTGTAACTTACACAGTCGGCAGGAACCGTCATCACGTTTTCTGCCCGCTGTGCCGTCACGTAGAGCTTCACGGCGCTTCCTGTCGCCAGCCCGGCGGCATCGTTCATGGCAGCTTTCACTTTAAAAAGTCCCGTAGCCGGATCCACCATGGTGCTGATCTCCGTAATCATGCCGTCGTACTCCATGCCGTTCTTTTCCACGGTCAGCGGATTCCCCACGGCCAGGCCGTTCATGACCCGCTCCGTCACGGAAAAGGAAACGGTCTTGTTGCCTTCGCCGGAAATGACAGCCACATAGCCGCCGCTGGACACCATGTCGTGAGCCTCCACGTCGAAGCTCTCCAGAAGTCCGGAAATCGGCGCTGCCACCGTGCTGTTTTCCAGCTGCGTGTCATAATTTAACTTTGCAGACTCGTACTGAAGCTTTGCGAGCTGCGCCGAACTTGCCACCTGCTCATAGCTCTGGGCGGAAATGTCGCCGCTCTCATAGAGCACCTGCATGCGGCTTAAATTTGTCTGGGCGTCGTTCATGGAGACACGGGCGCTGTCCAGGGTGATTTTTGCCGCGTCGAGCTGCTTGTTGTCAATTTTAAAAAGCGGCTGATCCTTTTCCACAGTCTGACCGACACTCACATAGACCTCCAAAACCTCGCCGGCTCCTTTGGGGATCACATAAACCACATCCGACGGCTCCACGGTTCCCGTAAGCCCTGTGTTCAGTTCTATGGTTCCTTTCTGCGGGGCAGCTACCTCCACGGTCGGATCCGGCACAGCCTCGATGGGCGGCTCTGTTTTCATCATCCTGAACGCCACAAGCCCGACGACCGCCGCGGCTACAACTGCTCCGATTATAATCTTACCTGCCTTCTTCATATATGTCCTTTTCCTGCCTTTCCTTAAAATCCTGATTTTTTCCATTCGGACATGCGCCGCAGCGCAGCATATTCAGACACTGCATATAGGTTTCTTTTACCTGTTCCTTGGGAAGCTTGTCGCGGAAGAACTGCTTCATGGCTAACATCATCGCAAGCGTATGCATATCCATGAGAATGCCGAACTGTTTTACATCCAGAGGGCATTTCGTCCTGTCGAGATGCTTAAACAGCCACTGGAGCATGCTGCTGTTTATTCTATCCGGGGGGGCATCCCCGCATTCCTCTCCAAGCTGGAACATCTCCGACATGCCGTTTCCCTTTATCATGTTTGCAAAGACTTCGGCAATGCCTTCCCTGCTTCCAATTTCCAACTGCTCTTCCATGGTGCGCTCGAATACATACCAGATATCGCCGCCGCTCTCCGTCATGGCCTGGACCATGATCCGTCTGGATTCCTTTACCCGGTCGTCAATCAGCCACCGGAGCAGGTCTTTTTTATCCTCAAAATATGTATAGAAGCTTCCTCTGGAAATATCCGCGTCCCGGATGATGCGGTTGATAGACGCCTCCTCTAAAGGAACCCGTTTGAATTCCCGAAGGGCCGCCATCCGTATGGCATCGGCTTTTGCCCTGGGCAGCCGGTAAAATCGTTCCGTCGGCACTCTGATCCTTCCTTTCCGTATTGTATTATTCTCCCTCTGTTTTGTTCCTGTGACAATACGTCACCATTATAGTGACACCTTGTCACCATGTCAAGCGCCGCCGGAAATTTTAACGGAATTTATACATTTTTTACTTTTTCCTGTATGCAGGCAGGTGTTCAGATTATACCTTTATAAACGAAACAGGCTGAAGATTTGCTTCAGCCTGCTTGGGGATTTTTTCTGTGGGGGAAGGCGCATGAAAGCTCCTGGGCCTGCCCTTCTGACATGTATTGCTTTTGTGCGTACAATCGTTTATAATAGGGGCAGAATCCAGAAAGGAGCTTTTATTATGGCAAAGACAGCAAATCTCTACGCACGAATTGAGCCGGAAGTAAAAGAACAGGCAGAATCCATCCTGAATGAGCTTGGTATCCCCGCTTCCAATGCAATCACGATGTTCTATAAACAGATTATCCTCCATAAAGGCCTTCCATTTGAGGTAAAGCTGCCGGAACATCCGCTTGATGCAAGCCGCATGACGGAGACACAGCTTCACGCAGAACTGGAGAAAGGATATGCGGATATGCAGGCGGGCCGCACAATACCTGCATCGAAGGCTTTTGCCGATATCCGCAAGGAATACGGCATATGATTTATGAAGTACGGATGACACCGGAGGCAAAAAATGACCTGCGCGGTATTTTTGAATATATTGCGTTTGATCTTCAGTCGGTTCAGAATGCAGCAGGCCAGATTGACCGGTTGGAAAAAGGCATTTCAGAATTGGATCAGATGCCGGAGCGTTTCCGGAAATATGAGAAAGAGCCCTGGCACAGCCGGAATCTCCGTGTGATGCCCGTGGACAATTACCTGGTATTTTACATACCGGATCAAACCACAGGGATTGTCACAGTTATCCGTGTAATGTACGGCGGACGGGATGCTGACAGGCGGCTAAATGAATGATTAAAATACTTGTTGTAAAAACCGTAGAACCAGCTCTTTTTTTACTCAAGTTCTCTTCAAACACAACAGGCTGCCGCATCGCGGCAGCCCGAAATCCCACGAAAAACTAAAAATTCGTAGGCGTCATCACTTTCCCGGCCAGAACCTCTTCGTAGTCCTTCAAGTTCCTCTGGAGGAGCTCCGGCGTGTTTAAGCCGTAAGGACATTTGCTCATGCACTGGTTGCAGTGGAGGCAGTCCTTGATCTTCATCATCTTTTCCTGGCCCTCCGGCGATAAGTGGGAAGCCGACGGGGAACGCCTTAAAAGCAGGGACATTCTCGCACAGTTGTTGATCTCGATTCCCACCGGGCACGGCATGCAGTAGCCGCAGCCGCGGCAGAAGCTGCCGTAAAGCTGCTTTCTGTCGTTTTCAATGAGTGCACGGATCTCGTCGTCCATGACCGGCGGATTTTCTATGTAGCTTAAGAATTCGTCCAACTCCGCCTCTCTCTGGACGCCCCAGATCGGGAGCACGTTGTCATACTGGGCCTCGAACGCATAAGCCGCGGCCGAATTGGTAATCAGGCCGCCGGACAGCGCCTTCATGGCGATAAATCCCATGTCGTGAGCCTTGCATTCCTCCACCAGCTTGATGTCCTCATCGCTGCAAAGATAGCAGAACGGGAACTGGAGCGTATCGTAAAGCCCTGATTCGATGGCCTCGTGAGCCACGGAAAGCTTGTGGTTGGTGATACCGATGAAGCGGATCTTCCCCTGCTCCTTCGCCTCCACGGCCGCCTCGTAAAGGCCGGTGCCGTCGCCTGGCTTCGGACAGACAGACGGGTTGTGGAACTGGTACACATCCACATGATCCGTCTTTAAAAGCCCAAGGCTCGTCTCCAGGTCTTTCCAGAAGCCGTCGGCATCCTTTGCCGCCGTCTTCGTGGTGATATAGATGTGGTTGCGGATATCGCTCATGGCATATCCGATCTTTTCCTCGCTGTCGGAATACGCCCGCGCCGTGTCAAACAGCGTGATGCCGCCGTCGTACGCCTTTCTTAAAAGCTTTGCCGCCTCATCCTTTGTAATTCGCTGGATCGGAAGGGCGCCAAACCCGTTTTTGTTTACCGTAATCCCGGTCTTCCCCAATGTTACTGTTGTCATACTCCCATTCTCCTTTCCTTATCGAGCATCGCCTGAAGGGCCTCGTCGCTCTCCTCAATCCAGACGTCTTCCTCGTCCGCATTAAGCCCTAAAAACTGCGCCAGAGTCCTCTCATCGCCGCTGTTATTCCATTCCTCTATGTAATCGTCGATTTCCTCAAACTTTATGCTTCCTGCCAGATACTTTTCCCTGAACGTCATGTTCCTGCTCCTTCAGATTCTTGAGAATCGTGATTTCCTGATTGTCGATGTGTTCCCGTGCGGCTCTCCTGGCCTCATCCACATGGCGCTTCTCCAGCGCCCGGATAAGGTGGTCATGTTCCACCAGCAGAATCTGCCGCTTGTCCTCATCCTTGATATATTCCAGGCGGTAGCGGTACATCTGTTCCCGCAGGTTATTCAAAATCTGCACGAGCTTCTGGTTTTTCGTGCTGTTGTAGATGATGTCATGGTACCGCTCGTCTGTCTGGGCAATCCGCATGGCATCGCCCTCTGAAATGGCCGCGGCAAACTCCTCCTGGGTCTTTTTTAACTCCGAAAGCTCCTCCGGCTCCATCCGCTGGCACGCCAGGTCGATGGCAAGCTCCTCTAAGGAACGGCGAACCTCCAGTACATCCCGAAGGTTCTGTTCGGAAATCTTCGCCACCTCGGCCCCTTTTCGCGGGATCATCAGAACAAGCCCCTCTAACTCCAGCTTTCTTATGGCCTCGCGGATCGGCGTCCGGCTCACGCCGAGACGTTCCGCAAGCTGGATCTCCATCAAACGCTCCCCCGGAGCCAGCTCCCCCTTTAAAATTGCCTGCCTCAGTGTCTTAAAAACCACATCGCGGAGCGGCAGATATTCATCCATGTTGATCTCAAACTGATTCATCCTTTGTCACTCCCCTTTTGTTTTCCGTTCCTTCTGTTAAAAAATCCCGTCACATACACCTGCTTGGAAAGCTTGCCGCCCTCCGCCTGCTTTAATGCTCCGGCAGCCTGTTCCGCCGCCGTCCTGTCCTTAAAAAGCCCGAACACAGTAGGGCCGCTGCCGCTCATCAGCACGCCGTCGGCGCCGTTTCTTCGCATGATGTCCTCAATCCGTCCGATTTCCGGGTGTTCCGGCGCCGTCACGCTCTCCAGGACATTTCCCAGCCTTGCGATTACGCCGTCCAGATCGCCTTTTTTAATGGCACTTACCATGCCGTCGATGTCCGGATGCTCTTCGGGACGCAGCTCATTGGCCCTTAGCTTCCCGTAGACGGCCTTCGTCGACACGCCGATCTGCGGCTTTGCCAGCACGACGCTGCACTGGGGCATGGGCGGAAGCGGCGTCAATATCTCTCCGATGCCCTCCGAAAGGGCCGTTCCGCGCATAATACAGTAGGGCACGTCCGCCCCAAGCTTTACTCCGCGCTCCATAAGCTCCCGCTTTGTGAGCCCTAGCCCGAACAGGCGGTTCACGCCGATTAAGACAGCCGCCGCATCCGTGCTTCCGCCGGCCATCCCGGCTGCCACCGGGATCACTTTTCGGATCTGGATTTTCAGCCCGTCACGGATCCCGAATTCATCCATCAAAAGCTTCGCCGCCCGGAACGCCAGGTTCCCCTCGCCGTTCGGCACATAGGGGAGGTTTGTCTCCACCGAGAGCCCCTGCCCGCCGGTTTCCATCCGTATGGTATCATGGACTCCGACGGTCTGCATAATCATGCGTACCTCATGGTACCCATCCTCGCGTTTCCTCACCACATCCAGTCCAAGATTGATTTTTCCATATGCTTTCAGTTCCAGACGTTCCGCCATATTCCACACTCCTTACTAAATGTTAGTATATCGGATATGCCAGGCATTTGACAAGTCTTTTCCTCAGTTTTCTCGTTTCATTCCCAGGGACGCGGCGACAGATTCCGACGCAAGATTGTCTTTTGCGATCCTCGCCGTGACATGGTCTGCGAAAAGATCTTCTTTTGCATAGGAAAGAATGGCATTGCACACCTCTTTTGCAAAGCCTTTCCGGCGAAACGGCACAAAAATATGATAGCCAAGCTCCAGCTCGGCCGAATCAGGCGGCGCATCTTCCCAGGAAATCCCATAAACCATCTTCCCGTCTGCTTCCTCCGGAACCCGAAGCCCCGCGACGCCGATGAGCTCGCCGCTTTTCTTTTCCACGATCCCCCAGAATCCAAAGCCGTAAAAAGCATACTGATTCTTTGTGTAAACTTCCAGTTCCTCCGGCGAAGAAAACGAGAGCCCCACCTGATTGTCCCAAAGCTCCATAAAATCCTCGCCGCGAAGCTCTCTGACAATCGTCCGTTTGGTCTCGCAGATTTTCCATGGGAGCCCCAGATGGCGCCTCGCCACACGCTCTAAAAATTCTTCGTCGGCGTCCTCCGGCTTCTCTACCAGATAGACGGCCGGCGAGAGGTCTTTTTCCGGATGACCGGAGTCCCACAAGCCAACAATGGCTCTCCCGGCCGCTTTCGCAGCCAGAAGAGCCTCTTTTTCATCGGAAATCAAAATGGGAACGTCCCTGTTATTTACTTTTGCGGTTCTGATCTCCTGCATGAAGTCTCCTTTTTAGCACTTCTCCGGTTCCGGATAGGAAACGCCGAAGGTCTCTGCGGTGATCTTCTTAATCTTCTGCTCCTTCATGGGACGGTCGCTGTAATCCGTCCGCACTTCGGCGATGCGGTTCACCACGTCCATTCCCTCAATCACCTGCCCGAAGGCGGCGTACTCGCCGTCAAGGTGCGGGGAAGTCTTGTGCATGATGAAGAACTGGGAGCCTGCGGAGTTGGGGTTCATGGCACGGGCCATGGAAAGCACGCCCTCCGTGTGGGCCAGATCATTCTGGAAACCGTTGTGGGAGAACTCGCCCTTGATACTGTAACCCGGGCCGCCCATGCCGGTTCCCTGCGGGCAGCCACCCTGGATCATGAAACCGCGGATGACGCGGTGGAAAATCAGTCCGTCGTAAAAGCCCTTGTTTACCAGGCTTAAAAAGTTATTTACCGTATTGGGAGCCACCTCCGGGTAAAGCTCCGCCTTCATCACATCGCCGTTTTCCATCTCGATGGTGATAACTGGATTCTGCATGCTATCTGTCTCCTTTTAAAGAATTTCTTATCTTCTGTTTATTTTAGCAGAGGAAACGGCGGTTGTCCAGACGGTTAAGGCCCTAAGTAGATATTTCCCACAAGAATTAAGGAAAGCCCGTATTCGCTTACCGTTCCGTAAGCCGTTCCATCCGCATCTGTCCTGGCAAAGAACCCGGAATCACTCTGAAGCTCATAAACCGTATCGCCGATTTCGATCCGGACGTCATAGGCGGCCGGATCCTCCGGAGAATCAAGTGTTTCTTCCTTAAGCGCAGTTTCAAAGAAATATAGTGCATAGCCGCAGGTGCTTTTATTGAGCTTGGTTTCTTCTCCCGTTGCCGGAACGTAAGCCGTGCCGGAATAGCCCGGGTCATCGGTATTAAGCCGCACACTCTCAGCCAGTCCGGAAAGGCTCTGGAAATCAATGGTACCCTTTGGCCCTTCGATTTTCGCAAGCGGGAGCCGGTTCGCATCGCTGACCGCAATATACTGCTTTTCCCCGTCAGTGATGCCCTCGATGCCATCATAGACCGAAAGCTTCACCTCTGTCTCACCGCTCCGGATCTTGAAGTCAGCATTCGCTCCTCCCTCTCTTTCGCAGTCCTCCCATTCACTGAGATCTGCTGCATACAAAAGATCCAGAATGGCATTCTTTTCTTCCTCGCTCGTCTTAATCGTGATATCGTCAAGGCCATTTCGGCCGATTACGACCAGAACCTCATCGACATCATCCCTCTCAAACAAAAGCTCACTCAGGTTCCCGACCGGGGCAGCAGGCGGAACCTTTGGCGTCTCCGGCACCGATTTTTTCGTTTCTTCCGTCTCACCGGCAGTTTCTTTTTCCGGCTCTTTTTCTGTTTCGCCGGAAATTTCCCCTGCCGTCACCGTTTCTGCCTCCGCAGTCTTTTCTGTTTCACCCGCTGTCACAGAAGGCGCTTTCCCGTCCTGTCCGGACGAGGCATTCCCGCAGCCTCCCAAAAGCAAACAAAGCGATGCCAGCAAAAGAAATACCTTACTTTCCTTCTTTTTCATAACTTCCTCCTGTTCTGCCAGGTTCACAGCGGCCAGACACACTTAAACGGTTACTCCCCCGCCAGCGCAAAATCCACGCTCACCTGCGCGCTCACTTCCATCTCCCCGGGCATCACGGCCATGTCCATGGTCGCTGCCGCAGTTTCCGCCACGGCGCCTGCGCCGGATTCTAAGTTTATGCCGGAAGCGATGTATCTTCCCGACTGGCTGTCGCTGTACTCCTGCATGCTCACGATGGCGCCGAGCTTCTGCCCACCGGCCGCGGCCAATGTCTCCGCCTTTGCGCGGGCGCTCTCCACTGCCATTTTTAACGCCTCCTGATAGCACTCATCGTACTTGCTGGAAAAATAGGAAACGTAATAGATCTCGTTGGCGCCCGTCCCCACCGTATCGGAAATCAGACTGCCCAGATCATCCACCGGCACATTCGTGAGCGTCAGCCTGGTCGTCATCTCATATCCCACAAGCTTCTGGGTATTCCCGCTCCAGTCATAGCGCGGGTTCAGGGAAAAATCAGACGTCTGGATCGAACCTTCGTCGTACCCAAGTCCCTTTAAATACTCGATAACTGCATTTAATTTTTCCGTGTTCTCCTGCTGGCATACGGCCGCATCTTCATTTTCCGTCGTGATCCCGTAGACGATTTTTGCCATGTCCGGCACCACTTTTACGGTTTCGCGGCTTACGACGTTTAACGTGCCTTCTCCGTTTTCTCCTACGTTCTGAACCTTAATGACCTCCGGAAGGCTCGCGGAAGCCTGGCTCGCACAGGCCGACAGAAAGACTGCGCCGGCCGCAATGGTTCCAAGAATGATAATCAAATGGCTTCTTTTCATAATATCTCCTCCTAAAAGACGCGCTGCATAAGCAGCCATGTTTCCTTTTTCTGTTATATTCATTTTAGCAGGAAATCCTTGCGTTCCGCAGTCTTTTCTCTTACGTTTTCATGTCCGAATTGTTAAAATCTGCTATCCTTTCCTTAAATTTCTTCCAGTTTCGGGATTGACGGCCCGGCGCCGGGACGGGTCACGGCGATGGATGCTGCCTTTGCCGCCAGGGACATGGCCTCTTTTACCGGCATACCTTTGGAAAGCCCTGCAATCAGGTAGCCCGTGAACGTGTCTCCGGCCGCCGTCGTGTCCACGGCTTTCACCGGAAAGGCCGGCTGGAACATGCATGTTCCGCCCTTTTGATAATAAGCGCCCTTTTCACCCAAAGTCAACACCACGGCGGCATCGGGAAATTTTTCAAAAAGCGCCGCAAGCATGGCTTCCGGCTCCATGCCGCCCGTACTTCCCGTAAGCTGTGCCGCCTCCACCTCATTTAAAAGGAACGTCCCCACAGCCTCAAGAGGACAGGCAAAAACAGCCTCGTCCATGGGCGACGGGTTGAAGGCAATCTGCATCCCCTTTTCTTTCGCCCGCTCCATAATATAGGGAAGCCCGTTCACCTCATTCTGAAGGACGAGGAAATCGCCGGGGCCAAAACCGGAAAGGGCCCGGTCTGCCTGTTCCCTCGTAATCGTCCGGTTGGCGCCGCCGTAAAGCAGGATACAGTTGTCGCCGGCCGCATCATTCTGGATAATCGCGTTTCCCGTCCGCTCCTCCTCTCGGATTTCAATAAGCTCCGTCCGGACACCGGCTGCCTTCAGTTCTTTTATGAGGAACAGCCCGTCCTCCCCGACAGCTCCGGCGTGCCAGACAGACGCCCCGGCCCGCGCCAGCGCAATGGACTGGTTCATGCCTTTTCCGCCGCTGTAAATTCGCAGGGAATCGGCCGCAAGCGTCTCGCCTTTCTTCACGAAATGGCGGACACGGTATGTAAAATCAATGTTCAGGGAACCAAAACAAAGTACCTTCATCTGAGGCCTCCTATCTTTTTCAATCGTATTTCCATTATACCATGTCCGCTATGCGGCCATGGGCCTCCGGCGGAATCTAGCGCCCGGATTTCCGCGGCGGGCGCGGAAACCGGCATGCACAGGTATAATGACCGCTATGCGGTCATTATACCGCAGAACCGCCTATCTTTCACTGTTTTTCCAAAAGAAACCTCTTGCATTTCTCCCGCAGATATGCTATACTTCCGCATAGTTAGTTTTTGCTAACTGCAAGTTGTAATCTTTCTTCTTTCTATCCATACGAAAAGGCCCGCTGGCGTCCATACCGCCAGGCGGGCCTGTCCTCATTCATGCAGCCCTGTATAAGCAAAATCAGGATATTTTCTGTAATTCCCTCTGCAATTCTTCCCGGTAAATATCCGCGATATATGACGGGCCATTCCACCACAATTTTGAAGACTCATCATATAACAGCGCGCCTGTTTTCGATGCTACGAATGCATTCAGCAGGCTTGTGGAATTTCCGCCGGGATTTTTCTCCAGTTCTTCTACTACAAGCGTTACCAAAAGATCAATTGCATATTCTTTTTGTTCCTGCGATACGTCAATCATTTTCTCCATATTCTTTCGCTCCCCACATAGTTCAGACAACTAATTGCGCGTTCTGTCCGGAAACAAAATTGATCTTTCAACCGTTCTGGCAAAAGTCTGCTGATACAAAACCTGTCTGCTTCTTCACTACCAATACTTCCATATACTCCTGACAGATAGGCGACAATCGTAAAATTCGTTGCATCATCCGCTATTTTCCCCGCAACAATATCATACTGATTTATCTGTTGTCTTACTTCTGGGAACGTTCCTTCTTTTCTGTGAGCCACTACACAGTGCAGCCATTCTGTATCTGCTTCTGTGAAGATGTGCAAATTTAGCTTTTTTGTTGGAGTAAAACAGTAAGTTGACACAACGCCGTACTCCTGTTCCTCAGAAATAATTCCCTGACTTTTTGCTTTCTTGAGGGCTGTTCCAATGAATTTTTCTGCCTGTTCTTTTGATGTCGTCAGATAAAATCCTTTTCCAAAATCTTTGTGAGCGGCGCATTTTGAAATATCAGGGACTGCCACTTCACAATAACTGCCGTGATAAAGAAACATTTCATTCCCCAAGCGCAGCAACAATATCTACCCCCTTGCTTTTCAGTATTTCTTCCAAATCGCAAAATACTGCCTGGTCACTCTCCGTATGGAATGTTTCAAAACATGCTTCAATCAGTTCCAGAAGGCCGTATTTGTTTAGGAGCTCATTGGCTTTTTGGATATCTGTATTCCATTTTTTCGCAGCCAGGCGAATGATCCTCGCCTGCATAAATATGATCTGCGTTTTCTCGCTCATGCTGATTCCTTCTTCCTATAATTTACTGTTGCCATACACAAATTTTTCCATCCGACATAAAAACTCCCATTTTAAGATGGGGACTGCATTATATGTCCTACACTCCTATTATAGCAAACTGCATATGAGAAGGCCACTGTATTTTTACGCATTGCTCTTTCTTGTACTATCTGCCTGTTATCATGGCAGGGGGGCACACACTCGCGCCGGAACGCGGCTGCGCCAGCAGCCATATTCCTTTGCGCGGAGTGCGTGCCCCCACAATTTCCATCCTCAGATCACCGGGCTCACCGCGTTCTTATATTCCTCAAATTCCCTGTCGGAACAGTACACCGTATGTCCCGGCGACGCCTCATGGTAGGACGGCTGTTCGCCCTCGCCGTACTGATGGATGGACGGGTCATAGTGGATTTTCTTTCTCTTTTTCTCCGCCACCGGATCCGGCTCCGGAATGGCCGATAACAGCGCCCGCGTGTAGGGATGCATCGGATGGGCGAAAAGCTCGTCGGAGTCCGCCATTTCCACCAGCTTCCCATAATACATGACGCCGATCCGGTCGGAAAAATACTTGACGACCGACAAATTGTGGGCGATGAAGAGAATCGTAAGCCCCATCTCACTTTTGAGCTGGTTTAACAGGTTGATAACCTGGGCCTGAACGGAAACGTCCAGCGCCGACACCGGCTCGTCGGCAATCACCATCTGCGGCTTTACGATCAGCGCCCTGGCAATGCCGATTCGCTGCCTTTGGCCGCCGGAAAACTCATGAGGATAGCGGGAGGCATGCTCGGCCTGAAGCCCCACATGCTCCAACATCTCCACCACGCGGCGGTGCAGCTCCGCCTGATCCTTTACGCCGCGGATTTTTAAGCCCTCGGCAATGATCTCCTGCACGGTCATCCTGGGATTTAACGACGCGATGGGATCCTGGAAAATCATGGCGATGTTGTCGGTAATATATTTCCTTAGCTTCTTATCGATCTTTCCCGAAATATCCGTGCCGTCAAAGCGGATGGTGCCGTCTGTGGGGTCGTAAAGCCGGATAATCGTGCGCCCCGTCGTCGTCTTCCCGCAGCCGGACTCGCCCACGAGGCCAAAGGTCTCGCCGCGCTTCACATAAAAGCTCACGTCGTCTACGGCCTTTACGAGCGACGTTTTCCCGCGTTTTTTCGACTCAAAATGCATGCTCAGATGCTCTACCTCTAAAATTCGGTTCCTGTCATCCATTCTGTGCTGCCTCCTCCCTCATCCTGGCAATCCTGTGCCTTAAAATCTCCGGCAGCTCCACCTTCGGCGCGTCGGGATGGAGAAGCCAGGTGGCCGCATAGTGGGTATCGGAGAGCTTGAAATACGGCGGCTCCTTTTCAAAATCAATCTTTAACGCATACTTATTCCTGGCCGCAAACGCGTCGCCTGCCGGCGGGTGCAGCATGTTGGGCGGCGCGCCGGGGATGGAAAATAACGTCTCTTTCGTGTGCAGGTCGGGCATGGCCGATAAAAGCGCCCAGGTATAGGGATGGGCCGGCCGGTAGAAGATGTCCTCGCAGGTACCCACCTCGACGATGCGCCCGGCGTACATGACGCAGACCCTGTCGGCCATGTTGGCGACAACGCCGAGGTCATGGGTGATGAAAATGATGGAGAGGTTCCGCTCCTTTTTCATCTCATTGATAAGCTCCAGAATCCTCGCCTGAATCGTCACATCGAGGGCCGTCGTCGGCTCGTCGCAGATTAAGATTTCCGGGTTGCTGGCAAGGGCGATGGCGATGACGATCCTCTGGCGCATGCCGCCGGAAAACTGGAACGGGTATGCGTCGTACCGCTCCGCCGCGTTTGGGATTCCCACGGCCTCCATAAGCTCGATGGCCCGCTCCTTGGCTTTGGAGCGTTCGATGGATTTGCTTAAAATCAATGCCTCCGTGATCTGCTTTCCGATTTTCATGATGGGATTCAAGGCGGAAAGGGGATCCTGGAACACCAGGGAAATCCGCTTTCCCCTGATTTTATAGAAATCCTTTTCCTTGTATTTCGTCATGTCCTCGCCGCGGTACAAAACCTCGCCGTTATCAATGTGCCCGTTTTTCGGCAGAATCCCCAAAATGGCCTTTGTCGTCACGGATTTCCCCGAGCCGGACTCGCCCACAATCGCCAGCGTCTCGCCCTTATAAAGGTCGAAATTCACGTCGCGGACGGCCCGCACGGTCCCGGAGAATGCCTTAAAGGACACGGAAAGATCTTTTACGCTTAAAATAGGTTCCATACTGTCTCCTCCTTCCTCTATGCGCCTCTCTGGGTCGGGTCAAAGGCATCTCTTAAGCCGTTTGAAAGCATGTTGAACGCGATCATCAGAAGGGAAATCACAACGGCCGGGAAGAATACCTGGTTCGGGTACTGCTGCATGACCTTCTGCCCCTGGGACAAAAGGACGCCGATGGACGCCTCCGGCGCACGGATTCCGAGGCCGATGTACGCCAGGAAAGACTCCGTAAAAATAGCGCCTGGAATCGCAACCATGGCCCTTGTAATGATGGGGCCGATGGAGTTCGGCAGGATGTGGCGGAAAATCAGCGCCATGTCCTTGACGCCGAGCGTCCTGGCCGCCAGCACGTACTCGCTTCCTTTATACCGGTAGAACTGGGAACGGATCATCCTGGCCGTGCCGATCCAGTTCTGGACGATGAGACAGAGGATGATGGACATCATGCCGGTGCCGAAAAACAGGATGAATAGCGTCACCACGACGATCTCCGGGAATGCGCCGATGATCTCTGTGATACGCATCATAATCATGTCGGTTTTGCCGCCGTAATAGCCGGCAATGGAGCCGTAGACGATGCCGATGAACACGTTGCAGAACACGGAAACAAAGGCGATGACTAAGGACACCCTGGCGCCCCGCCACATGCGTACCCAGAGGTCGCGGCCCAGATAATCGGTGCCCATCCAGAAATACGTCCCGTCCTCGAGGCCGGAGTATTTATAGTAGTCCACCTTCACATCGCACATCTCGACGCCCTGCACCGTCCGGTGGTTGATGACCTTTAAGATACTGCCCTCGGGATAGCGGTTCGTATCGTCCAGGGCATCCACGCGGCGGTTCGTCAGCCACCTGGTGCCGTCTAAAAGCCCGAAGTTTTCCAGTACAGGCATCTTCGGCGGCAGGTTGATCCTGTTTAAATCCTGGTCGTTGTAGTCCCAGCGGCTCATAATCGGCGCGAAAATGGCAAACACCAGGATCACTAAAATCCCGATAAAGGCCGCGATGGAAACCCGGCTCTTGCAGAACCGCAGCATGGCGTCCTTAAAGAAGCCGATGGGCTTATCCTGGAATTTTTCATCGGCGATGGCGTCTCCCATCTGGACAAATTCCAGCTTTTCTTTTTCAATTTTGTATTCCTCATTATCAGGAGAATAGAATTTCGCCATTATTTCTTCCCTCCCATCCTGACGCGCGGGTCAATGATCCCGTAGGAAAGGTCAACCACAAGCACGGTGATTAAGGACACCAGCGTATAGAAAATCAGGGTCGCAAGCGTCACGGTGTAGTCCGGGGCATTGATGGAATTTACCATGATGCCGCCCATGCCGGGAATCGAGAAAATCGTCTCAATGACGAGGCTGCCGCCCATGATGCCCGTAAACATCGGGACGATGATGTTCATGAGCGGGAGCAGGGAATTGCGGATCCCGTGGTTGATGGTGGCCTGCCGCTCCGTGAGGCCCTTTGTCTTTGCAAGCAGCATGAAGTCGGCGTTGATGGTCTCCGCAAGCTCTGCCCTTAAGTATCTTGTAACCCTGGCAATGGGGCTTAAAGACAGGGCGATGATCGGGAGCGCCAGACCGTAGAGCCGGTCCATGCCTGTGGATGTGGCGTCGTAGATGATCGGGAACAGGCCGCCCTTAAAGGCCACGAAATACTGGAGCAGCGTGGCGAAAATGAACGACGGCACCGAGATGAAAATGACAACCATGAACGAAATCAGATAGTCCGTGACCGTATTCTTCCGTATGGCTGCCACGACGCCGAAAATAATGCCGAGGGGCAGCGAAATTAACAGGGAAAAAAAATTGATATAGAGGGTCACGGGGATTTTTGTCTTTATGATGTCCCAGACCGGGACGTTGATGTAGAGCTTTAAGGAAGTCCCCCAATCGCCTTCCAGAACAAGCCCCTTTAAAAACAGCGCATACTGCACCGGGATCGGTTTATCCAGATTGTACTTTGCCTCCAGGGCCGCCCGCTGCTCAAACGTCATGTCCACGGCATCATCAAAGATCCCGCCCGGCATCAGGCGGATTACCATGAAGCCGATGGTGATGATGATAAATAAGGTTAAGAGCATTGCCACAATTCGCTGTATAAAATATTTTGCCATACCCAAGTTCCTTTCCAAACGGCTTTTGGCAGTGCAGCCAGCGCCGCGTAAATCGGGAAATGCCTGCCGCCACGCTGATTCTGACGGCAGGCATTCCGGTTATGTCATAACGCTACTGGGCATCTACGGAGCTCAGGATATATCCAAAGCCATAGCCCGGAATATAGTTCTGCGTTACCAGATGAACCCGCGGGCTGATGAGGTAGTAGCTCGGCGCTTCGTAGGCCGGGACGCATACCACGTCGTCCAGCGCGATTTTCTCCATCTCTCTCGTCAGCTCCATGCGGTATTCCGGATCGAGCTTCGCCTCGATGTCGTAGTTTGCCGTCTCCCAGAGGGCGTCGTATTCTTCGTTGTAATACGGCTCGTTCTTGTTGGAGTACATGCTGGTGTAAACCTTAAGGCCGTTCCACGGGGCCGGCGTACTGGTGTTCCAGCCTCTCCACTGGAGCTCAAAGCTGTTGGGATCCCCATTCTTCCAGCCCTGGATATAGGTGGTGAGAACCGAGCTCGGCGCTGCCATCAGCTCTAAGGTAAAGGTGTCACCGAAGATATCCGGCAGGGTCTTATGTAAGAACTCGGAGGCCGCCTTGTTGTTGGCGCTGGTTTCGTTGTACTGGAGCGTTAAGGTCAGGCTTGTGAGGCCGCTTTCCTCCATGGCCTTGTCGTAGTATTCCTTTGCAAGCTCCGGATCGTAGCCCAGGTTTTCGGTCAGGTACTCGGAAGACTCCGGCATGTTTCGGAAGGTCTGGCCGTCAAGTCCAAGGCACTTGGAGGCCACCAGATAATTGGATGGGATGCCGTTTGTCATCTTTGCAATGCTTTCGCGGTCGATGGCATAGAACAGGGCTTTCCGGAAGTTTAAGTTCCCGAGGATGCCGTTGTTCTCGGTGTTCTGATGGTTGATGCAGATTGTCTGGATCGATGTTGCGGGGGCCGTCTTGATGCTCGGGTCGTCGATGTACTGCTCGATGGCTTCAGGGCTTAGGGAAACCACTTCCAGCTCGTTGTTTAAGTAAAGCTCCAACGCCGTATTCCTGTCGCCGACCACACGGTATTCGTAGCCGTCTAACTTGATTTTGTCGGCCAGGACGTAGTCCGGGTTCGCCTCATAGCGGAACAGGGAGCCGGGGATCCATTCTTTTAAGATGAAAGCTCCGCAGCTCTTATAGGAGTCCAGATTGGAGCCGTAGGTGGTATTTGTCCTGTCGTCGTTCATGCAGGCCTCATAAGTCGGCTTGTGGATGACGCAGGTCCATGCGTAGTTAAAATGGGCTTTGATATCGTCAGCCGTTACCGGGGCGTCAAGGAGAAGCTCCAGCGTGTAGTCGTCGGCCTTTTTGATTCCCACTTCATCCCAGGAAACCGTGCCTTCCGTTCCCTGAAGGTAGTAATCGGTCGCTTTCGTGATGGTGATATAGTCGCTGGCAAGCTGGGATGCGCGGTTGTTGACGAGAAGCGGATCCAGACACATCTGGAACGAATAAATCACGTCGTCAACGGTGATGGCCTCACCAGTCTCCCACTTCGCATTTTCACGCAGCTTGATGTGCCATACCTTTCCTTCCTCGTCCACCTGCTCCGGCTCAGACTCGGCAAGCTCCGGCACGTACTCGAAAGCCGTGGCGTCAGCCGTCGGGTAATCGCGGTAGAGAAGGAGCGAGGTCATGCCGAAAACATCGGCGCTGGCGCTGGCCGTGTAGATGTGCGGATTGATCGTATCAATATCCGTCGTCAGGTAGTTGCGGAACACGCCGCCTGTGGCTTCTGCGCTCTCCGCCGCTTCGGTTTCCCCGCCTGACGTCTCGCCTGCCGCCTCGGTGGATGCCGCTGCCGCCGTTGTCTCGTTTCCGGAATCTCCCGGATTCTTCGGCTCGCTGCTGCATCCGGAAAGGAGGCCTGCTGTCACGGCACATGCCAGAAGGATTGATACTGCTCGTTTTTTCATAGAAAACTCCCCTTTCTTCTTCTATTTTTCAGGGCGTGACGCCCTCAAAAACCATACTTTTCCCGATAAGTCCTGTCTGTTTTTGTTAAATTTCTCTTTTTTACATGTTCTGATTATACATTTCGACAAAATACATCGTCAAATCCATTCCCTCCTCTTAAGCCCCGACCGGCCGTCTTTTTTCTGTTTGGGCAGTTTAAACAGGTATTTTTCATCTTTATCTGCCTAATCAGACCGTCTTGGGCTCTCCTGCTATATATATGAAAAAAGCCGTACTTTAGGAGCAAAAACTCTCAAAAGTACGGCTTTCTGCTGAAAGCTTCCATATATGCGGCTTAAAAAACGATCCATGTGCCGAGAAAGGAAAGGATCAAAAAGACGGCTCCGGCTGCCAGCGGTTCCAGGCAGGACGGCCCTTTTTTCTTTTCCGAAAGGTAGTCGTAATAGCTCCCAAGGGTTTCCGTCGTCCCGGGGGCAATGGCCTCGTTCTCTTCTTCTTCTTTTTCGTGGCGTTTTCCGTATTTCCACACCTTCCTGTGGCTGTACACAAAGAGGTCGAAGGTACCGGAGCCGCGGATGAACCTGGCCGCGCCCCAGATAAACGGCAGCATGCCGCCAAGGAACAGGCAGTTGATTATCCGGTACGACGCTTCGGCCTCATGACTGAACAGGAAATAAAGGATGCCGGCCGCAGCGCCTGCGGCCAGAAAGTTTCGGAAGCTCCTGATGGAAAAATGATTCATGTCTTTCTTCCTCCTGCATGTTCATGTCCTAGAGAAGAATCTCCCCCTCTTCCGTCAGCTCGCAGCCGCCCCGCGTCCTGTTGGCCTTTATGAGGCCGCGGTCGGCCAGGTTCCTTAAGAGGCTGCGGATTTTCCCCTCCGAGACTTCCATCCCTCGGGTTTCCAGCTCCGCGCAGAGCCTGGCGCGCCCGATTCCCGGATGGCTCCCGATAAAGGATAACAGCTCCCGTTCCAACGGCCCAACACGCTCCTGACGTGCCCTCACCCATGCCAGCATGTACGGCGGAAGATCTTTTTCATGGAAACGGCCGCCGCTTTGGATACAGGAGAGGTACTTGCACATGTTGGCGATTTCCTTCACATTTCCCGGCCAGGGATATTGGTTTAAGACGCGGCGCAGGCCGTCGCCGAACAGCTCTTCCCACGTAAGGGCAGGATTTCCGCAGAGGTTTCTGAGGAAGTATTCACAGAGAAGGCGGATGTCCTCCGGCCGTTCCCTGACCGGGACTGTCTCCGCCGAAACCTCGCCGAGGCGGAAGAACAGCTCCGGAAGGAAGTCCCCCTCCTGACACATCTCATAGAGGCTCCTTGGCGAGGAAGAGATAATCCGCAGCCCTTTCCTGGCATCAAGAAGCCTGAGCACCTCCCGCTGGAGCTTCTCCGTCAGGCATTGGACGCCGTCGAGATAAAGCGTCCCTTTCCCGTCTGCAAAGATGTTCCCCTCATAGATTTCCGCAAGCTTTCGGATGGTCTCCTCTTCGGAGAGCGCCGTCAGATGGAGCCTGTAAAACGGGTGTGTGCTGGCGCCGGAATTGCTGTGGATGGCCTGGGCAAGCAGGTGTTTTCCCGTCCCGTTCTCCCCTTCAATCAGGATTCGGAAATCCGTCAGGGACATCCGCTTCGCCGTCTCCAGCATGGCCTTCGTCTTTTTGTCCCCGGTCAGATAATCCTCAAAGCGGCAGGCTGCCTCTTCCGGTTTCCGCACATCCCGGGGAGCCCGTGCCGCTGCCCCCGGCTGGCAGTGGAGAAACAGCAGCTTTTCATGGGCAAAATCCTCAATTTCCTGGAACAGCACCACAATGCCTGTTCCTTCCTCCCCCAGCATAACATGGTTCCCGCCGCGCCTTCGCGCCTCTAAAAGCTGCCGGTAAAATTCCGGCGCCGCCTCCTTAAGAAGCATGCCCACGAGACGCGGCTTCTCGATAGAAAGTGCCTCTGCAAACGGGCGGTTCACAAGGGTGATGGCCCCGCGGCCGTTGACGACGCAGACGCCGGTGCCGATGTTGGTAATGATGCTCTGGGTCAGAAATTTCGTATTGTTGGCCTGTTCCAGCCTGTGATTTGCCACCTTTAAAAGCTGGACATACTGGCTGATGAAATTCTTCGTCACCTCATCCACCAACCCCATGGGCAGTCCAAAAAATGCCGCAATCCCGGCAATCGTGGAGATATCCGGCACGCGGATTCCCACATCCACCACGTTGGGGATGTACTTGGGAACAAGCCTGGATTCCCCGACGGTCACGGCGTAGCGCACCTCCGGATCCGTCTCGCCGGCGCCGGGGCCGAACGGCAGGAAGTGATACTGGCTTAACCCCACCTGCCCGAGCATCTCAATCGCCAGCCGGGCGTTGGCAAGCGTGTCGTTTACCACGTAAACCTTCTCGCCTGACGGGATTGTCAGGATCCTGTGGAGATACGTGTAGTTAAACGTCCGCACGCACCGGATATATGGGGTCGGCTCCGGCATGAACGGCTCCGCAGCCTGGAAGGCCGCGTCGGAGGCAAAGAGCACTAATTCTGCCCCCCCCCCGCAAAAAATTCCCGCGTCACAATGTCCGTCAGGCACGCCTCCAGGTCGATGTACGGGCCAAAAATATTCGTCAGATAAGACCGGAGCCCGATGCTCGTCGACGGGCTCTTTGATAACAGCAGTACCTTATGCTTCAATTTTATCCCTCCTGGTCTTCAGGTGCAGATCTGAAACCAATTCTCTCCAAAGTATAGCACCCGGACGGCAGGAAGTACAGGAAAATCTATTCCGCCAAAAGCCCCTTTTCCACCAGGAACTCCCGGGCTGCCGTATCAAGATCGCGTCCCTCGACGTCCACTTCATACGTCAGGTTCACCATGTCTTCGGTCGTCACCTGGCCTTCCAGGAGATTCAACACCTCTTCCAGATCCGGCGCAATGTCAGAAACCCGCTCAAACACGTCGTCCCGGAACAGAAGCGCCCCGTTGTACTCCGGGAAGAAGTTCAAATCGTCTTCCAGGATTTTAAGGCCGGCCTTCCGGTTCAAACCATCCGTCGCGTACACCACCGTCACGTCAAAGCTCCCGTTTTCCACGGCGTTGTACTTAAGCCCCAGATCCACCGGCGCCGTCTTTTTGAAATTCAGGCCGTAGTGGGCCGCAAACGGGCCGTATTTCATGCTGCCCTCTTCGGTAAAGAACTCATGCTCGGCGCCGAAGACAAGCTGGTTCGCAATGGGCACCAGGTCGCTGATGCATTCCAGGCCGTACTCTTCGGCCAGCTTCTCAGGAACGGCGATGGCATAGGTATTGTCAAGCCCCAGCTTTCCTAAAAGCCGGACGCCGTACCGTTCCATGCCCTTTTCGTTGGCAAAGTCATAAAGGCTCTGCCCCTCGGGAATATCCGCCGTGTCAAGTCCCAAATAAGTCGTTAAAAGCGTGCCGTCGTAGCCCATGATGAAATCTCCCTGGGGTTCTGCGGCCGTCAATTCGTTGAAGGCATTGACGCTGCTCATCTCGTCCATGACGACGACGCTTAAATCCGTCCTGTCTTCCACGAGAAGCTTCGCCATCCGCACGACAATCTGCGGCTCCGTGTAGTTGAGGTCGTACACATAAATGGTGTCTGATTTGCTGCCGGAAGCCGAACCGGTTCCGTATGGCAGAACAAGAAGGAACGCGCCGAGCACCACGGCCACGGGAATCCACATGGCCCTCGAGCCGCCGTGCCCTTCCTTCATCTTCTTTTCAAACCAGCCCATGAGCGTATCCAAAAGGACGGCAATCACCATGAGAACCGCCGTCGCGCCGAGAATCAGCCCCATGTCCTGAATGCGGATGCCGCGGTTGATGACGGTACCCAGACCGCCGCCGCCCACAAAGGCAGCGAAAACAGCAGAGCCGATGGCATTTACGATGGCAATCCGGATTCCGGTGAACACCGTCGGGAATGCCAGCGGGAACTCCACCATAAGGACGCGGTAGGCCTTGCTCATGCCCATGCCGCGGGCCGCCTCCTTGACGCCGGGATCCACCTCCTGAAGCCCCAGGCAGGTGTTCCGCACAATGGGAAGCAGCGAGTACAGCGTAATGCCCACGACAACCGTCACCTTCCCTGCGCCCAAAAACACCATGATGATGCCGAGGAGCGCCAGGGACGGCACCGTCTGGAGCAGGTCAACGACGCGCAAAATAATGCCCCGCGCCTTTGGGTACACATAGGCGCAGATTCCAAGAGGCAGGCCGATCACAATCGACAGAATGCCGGAGGCCAGCACGAGGAATAAGTGCTCCCAAATAAGAGACCATGTCATCGGCGCACCTCCTTTCTAAGCCCCCTTGGCGTCACCTTTTTCTGGAGCCAGTCGATGAGCGAGCCGATTAGAATCGCCAGGACGGCCGCCGGGATGGCGCCGATTAAAATCAGGGTATTGTTGTTGGAGGACGTCCCCTGGTAGACAAAGTCCCCGAGTCCGCCGAGTCCGATCATGGATGCCAGCACGGCCCAGGAGACCGTGTAGACTGCCGCCATCCGGAGACCGGCGATGATCGTCGGCATGGCAAGGGGCAGCTCCACTTTATAAAGGATCTGGAACGGCGACATGCCGCAGCCGCGGGCCGCCTCCAGGTATTTTCCGTCCACGCTCACAATGCCTGTGTAGGTGTTTTTCAGCACCGGGAACATGGCGTAAACCGTCAGGGCGACAATCACTGTCGGGTAAATCATGCCCCACCAGATAAATAAAACGCCGATAAAAACAAGGCCCGGGATCGTCTGGAAAATGGAAAGAACCGGCATGATCATCCCCGACCATTTAGGAACTCTGGAAAGCAGGATTCCCAGAAGCAGGCCGAGGACAAAGCCGATTGTGACCGAAACCAGGACGTAAACCGTATGGATCCCGATTGCCCGCAAAAGCATGGCCCCGTAAGTCTCAATCAATCCGCCCATTTTTCATCACCCCCAGAGGTTGTCGGCCACGGATCGGGCCACACTTGTCTTCGTCACGATTCCCGCGATGGTATCGTCTTCGTTTAACACCACCACATAGTTTGCGCCGGTATCCAGAAGATAGTCCACGCTCTCCTTTGCCTCGTCGCCGACCCGGGCCGTGCGCGTGGCCTGACGGATTAACGGCTCGACGGATTTTAACTCCCGCCCCCAGTGGCGGATGTCGCCGATGGAGACGGTTCCCTGGTACCGCCCGTCCTCGTCCGTCACGAGAAGCGTATCTACGCTCCCCCTTGCCATCAGCTCGGCGCACTCTAAGATGCCGCGGTCGTTCCGGACGCTGTAAACATTGGTACGCATGTAATTTTCCACCTTGGACGGGGCTGCGCTTCCGGCATGCTTTCCGAGGAAGCTCCCCACCAGCTCGTTTGCCGGGTTTGCAAGCATCTCCTCCGGAGATGCCATCTGGACAATCTCGCCTTTATCCATGAAGATGATGATATCCGCCAGTTTTAAGGCCTCTGCCATGTCATGACTTACGAAGACCACCGTCTTTTTTAGCTTCTGCTGGATTTTTTTGACTTCATCCTGGAGTGTTTCACGGGTCATCGGATCCAGGGCGCTGAACGGCTCATCCATCAGGACGATGGGCGGGGAAGCCGCCAGGGCGCGCAGGACGCCGATCCTCTGCTGCTGGCCGCCGGAAAGCTCCGACGGGTATTTGCCGGCATGCTCCTCCATGCCCACCATTTTCAGTAAATCCTGTACGATTTCATCGCATTTCTCTTTACTGTATTTTAAAAGCTTCGGCACGATGCAGATATTCTGGGCCACGGTCATGTTGGGGAACAGGCCGATCTGCTGGATCACGTAGCCGATGTGGCGGCGCAGATCCACCTTATCCGTCTGGCGGATGTCCTTTCCGTCGATGGAGATTTTGCCGGAATCCGGCTCGATCAGACGGTTGATCGTCTTTAGCGTCGTCGTCTTTCCGCAGCCCGACGGGCCGATTAAAATCACGAATTTCCCGTCGGGGATCGTGAAGGTCAGATCTTTTAAAATCGGGCTGTTTCCATAGCTTTTTGAGACATGTTCAAACTGAATCATTCAATCACTCCTTTGATGTCACCAGGCTGTGAGCCGCCTGGACGGCCTCCGGCGTCCCCACCAGGACGATCACGTCGCCGCCGTACAGCTCCGCATAGGGGCCGGGGGAAAGGATCACGGTCTGCCCCCTCCTTATGGCTACAATCGTGCTGCCGGTGGACTGCCAGAATTTCAGCTCCCCGATATTTTTCCCGATTAACGGGGAATCCTTCGGGACTGTCACTTCGTAATTGGGAAGCGGCTGGTTCGCCGCCTCAAAAGTTTCCTGGGCTTTCATAAACGCCGCCATCGCGTCCGAAAGGCGCTTATGGACTTCCTCCGCCTCCTCCATCAGGGCATTTACCTGGCGCCGCAGAGAGTCGGCTTTCGCACTTTCCTGAAAGGTTTCAATATACCGCTTCGCGTTGTCTGAGGATAACACAACAGCACCGCTCTGGGGCTTTACCTCCACCACCTTCATGTCCGAAAGCAGCCAGAGCGAACGCCGGATTGTCTCCGGGGATACGTTGTACTCCGATGCCATCACGGAGCGGCCGTAAATCCGCTGTCCCTCTGCCAGCTCTCCCTTAGCAATCCTGGTTGCCAGGTCTAACGCAATCTGAAGATACTGGGCGGGTACCACAGCTTTTTTCATACTCTTTTTGCACCTCGATTCCAGAAACGACATGCACCTATTATACACTGACAACTTTTTATTGTAAATAGATGTGGCAGTTAAATTTTTATTAAGGAATTATAAAGAGGGGAAGGAGGAGAATGCGCGGGAAGATAAAGGTTGGGCTGATGCTGAGGGAAAAGGGGTGGAATATGGGATTGTCAGGGCGAGAGGAGATGTGGTAATATATGGACAGGAACAGCCGTGTCACTGCAAGGGCGTTGGCCTCCCCATCCTACATAAGAGGGGAGGTGGTGCGGATGAACTTTGATTTCAAAGATATGATGTCTTTCGGAATGTTTATCCTTGCATTACTTACCTTTATTTTTAATAATCGTAAGTAATCGTTTCTAAATCCCAGAAATGGGTATAGAAAAACCACCCTTGTACACTTTGGCCAGTAAAAGGGTGGAATTTCTATCTCTAATCTTTGGCCAACCCCCTTTGTGGGCGGCTGTTCCTTTTATGTTTTAACTATATCACAGATGAGGCAAAAATGCAAGGGCGCGAAAATCCGGGCACTAAGTTCCGCCAAAGGCACCGCGACCGCCCAAGCCGCATGTCCGGGTAGAAACAGCAGAATAACAGATATAAACACAGCGGAAGGAGTCAATATATGAAAGAAAAAATGACAAACTGGATGGATCTGTTTGTTGAATCAATCAACTATATCCTTATCACCTACGCCCTCTCCAATATGGCAATGCTGTTTCAGCACAGCGTCCTGTTCGTTTTGTTTTTTGCGTCCGAAATATGGGTTATGGGAAATTACTGGCGGAAGGTTTATGAAATAACGAAAAGCAAAGTTGGCTCCGCACTTCTCCTGATCGCCTGCTTCCTGCTTCACATTGGATTTGTATATTTTGTCGGCCGGGCTGTCGGGGAGATTGTTCCGTTCCGGCAATAATTTTGACTCGAAACTGTACCAGCATATTTTCTCTTTTCCATCGCTCCCGCCCCCAACATACTATAATACCCCTATCCAACACCCCCAAGGAGGCCGTCCCCATGATTATCAGCGCCAGCCGCCGCACCGACATTCCCACCTACTATTCCGAGTGGTTTTTCCGCCGCCTGCGCGAGGGTTTTGTCCTCGTGAGGAACCCCATGAACCATCGCCAGGTGAGCCGCATCCGCCTGACGCCGGACGTAGTCGACGCCATCGTATTCTGGACAAAGAACCCGGCGCCGATGCTTCCAAAGCTGGGGGAACTCCATGACTATATGTACTATTTCCAGTTCACCATAACGCCTTACGGGCATGATCTGGAGCCGGGGCTCCCCTCCAAAAAGGACTGCATACTCCCGGCCTTCTTTCGCCTCTCGGAGAGCATCGGCCCAGAGCGGGTGATCTGGCGGTATGACCCGATTCTCCTGACGCAGACCTACACCCCGGACTTTCACCTGCGCGCCTTCGAGGCTCTTGCCTGCCGTCTGTCCTCTCACACGAAAACATGCGTCATCAGCTTCCTCGACTTTTACCGGAACACAAAAAAGAACCTGTCCGGTTCCAGGCTTTTGCCGTTTTCCGGAGAGCTTCCGGAGACTCTGACGCGGGGATTTGCGGAAATTGCAGGAAATTATGGGATTGCGCTTAAGACCTGCGCGGAAGAAATAGACCTTCAGAAATACGGAATTGAACATGGAGCCTGCATCGACCAGGCTCTTTTGGAACGCCTTCTTGACTGTCCGCTAAATGCCGGAAAAGATAAGAACCAGCGGCCTGCCTGCGGCTGCATGGAAAGCATCGACATCGGAGCCTACAACACATGCAAAAACGGCTGCCGCTACTGCTACGCCGTCTTAAGCGAAACCTCCGCTGCCGGAAACCTTGGCCGCCATGATCCCTGTTCCCCGCTTCTTACCGGGCATCTCGAAGCAGAGGACAGGGTCACGGAGCGAAACATGCGCTCCCTCAAGGAGACGCAGTTGAAACTTCCATTTTAGGCGGGCAGTTTCAGAGGATCTTTTCAAGCTCCTCCCGTCCCATCATAAGCGCCGCGTCGTCCAGGACGGCGAAAATAATTTCCAGTTCATACGCTTCATGGCGCGCCAGAAACTCTCCGCATGCCCGCAGCGCCTGCTGCCATGCCTCCCGTTTCGGGTACCCGAAAATCCCGGAAGAAATAAGCGGGAAACCGATGGAATGGAGGCCGTGTTCCATGGCAAGCTCCAGAGCTTTTTCATAGCAGCCGTAAAGCTTTTCTGCCTCGCCAAAGCTCCCGCCCTGCCAGACAGGGCCCACGGCATGAATG
Source organism: Eubacteriaceae bacterium Marseille-Q4139 (assembly GCA_018223415.1). Taxonomy (NCBI): domain Bacteria; kingdom Bacillati; phylum Bacillota; class Clostridia; order Eubacteriales; family Eubacteriaceae; species Eubacteriaceae bacterium Marseille-Q4139. Next base: position 1,318,524 of record JAGTTQ010000001.1, read on the forward strand.
ACATACCCGGCTTTTAAGCCAAAGCCCGGCGTTATGGCTGCGCTCCCTGTGGGGCAGAAACCGATGGCCCGGCAGGCTGCCTCCAGCTTTTCATGGCCGGCTCTCCGGAAAATGGCGCCGCAGACGCCGCCTCCTGCCGCCAGCCTCTCGTTGGCCGCGTTTACGATGGCGTCAGCCGCTAACTGGGTGATGTCGATTTTCTCGATTCTGATTCTGCTCATAGATACTCCCTCCCGGCGCGTCCCAGGCGCGGTGCATGGCCGCGAAAGGGACAAAAATCACTGTCTTCATTATATACCGCCGGACAGGGACAGGCAAGGGGCCGACGCCGTTTATCTGGCAAAGCGGTACATGCGCAGGCCGTCATATAAATCTAACAGCCGGATTAAAAGCCGCATCGGCTCCGCATCTTTTGCCTTTTCCTCTTCGGTCAGCTCTTCATATGGGATTAAGTCGCAGTGGACGCGTCTCAAATCCCGCTCCTGCTTATTCTGATAATCGTCTGCAAACACCCAGCCCATCGACCGCTTCTCCTCGGCCCAACGCTCATGCTCCAAAACAGACAATGTTTCCAGCTCTTCTTTCGTAAAATCCGTTACAAGCTCATAATCCATCGCCCTGCTGTTGTAGAAACAGCCGATTTTTTCCAGATGCACCTGGTAATTCCTGGCCTGGGCCAGATTCGAGAGGCGAAACTCCAGAGAAAGCCGGTCAAAATCCCGCTCCAGCTCTTCCTGGAAGGCCTCCTGTTCCTTTTCCTCCAGCTTTTCTACGCTCTCCGGCGTCAGCTTCTGGTTGTACCTTCCGTTTAAGGCCAGCGCAAAATCATATAGATTCAGATAATCGCTCTCCGACGCATAGCGGTTCCTGGCGCGTTTCTTCTCCTGCCAGGCCGTGGAGACCGAAAGCCCGCCCACACTTTCCAGCGCCAGGAATTCACCGATATCATCCCGGAATTTCAAGGCTCCGCCGGCTTTTGGCATCATGTTCCTGTATGCCGCAGAATTGCAGGCCTTTTCCTTCATGCTGCCGTCATACCAGTATTCCGCCCGGATGCCTCCGTCCTCAAAGAAAAGATCGGCTCCGAAGGGGCTGACCTGCCGCCTCGTATTCTGCCCGTAGGCCGTCCGATCCCAGCACTGAAGCTCATCGCAGAGCATCAGAAGATACGCCAGCGGCTGGCCGTCGTCCAGCGAGAGCCGCCTGCTCATATCCCCACTCTTATAGCTTCCGATCACGCCGAACTCGAAGCGGTACAGGCTGTTATGCAAAAGGATTGCGATGAGGGCGTCCATTTCCTCCATCGGTTCCTTCGAAGAAATGTCATATACCACATGCCCGTCTTCATCCCGGAGCGAAAGCATCCGCTTTAACATCAAAATCCCGCTGAAAAATGCATGATCCATATAAAGAACCGAGTTCACGGCACGGCGTTCCAGAATATCATAAAACTGCTGCCATCCCATGCCCAGCTTCTTCCCGAACCGTTTTTCCAGCTCGGACGCGAAAATATCGTTTAAATCCAGATACCGCTCGCCCTCGATGAGCTTTGTAAGCAGGTTCATGTTTCCATAGGACACAAACGGCGGCGGGCATTCTCCCGGCCTGTCTTTTTTCCCGATTTTCTTCGCCGCAAGCTGGTAGGCGACGGTTTTTATCTGCTGGTGGGCAATCTCAAAGGGATACCCCACATCATGAAACAGCGCCGTAAGCCCCCACTGCTTTAAAAAATGGCAGCACGCTTCGGGGCCGGCCTCCGGGAAGCCAACGCGGCGGTTGTAGGCATTCCGAACTGCCTCATTTTCCTTGTAAACGGCGATTCCCAAAAGGAATACATAGACCGAGTGGGAATAGTGATCCCGGTGGGACATTAAAAGAGAGCCGCTGTTTCCCTCATGTTCCGACAGCGTTTCCAACAGGACTCTGGTGGCCTTATAGCCCTTGCCGAAGGGCGAAAACAAATCGGCATAGCAGTAATAGATATCAAACGCATCCTCTTTCGTTCCCGTCTGCATGAACCGGTGGACGGCGCGTTCGAAGCAGAGGCGGTTGACGTCCTGCTCATAATTATAGGGAATTCCCGATCTTCCCTCCTTTTCCTCTTCGGAATAATTTAACCCCTGGCAGTCCTGCCGGATAAATTCCAGGCAAAGGCGCTCCAGATTCGTCTCCGCCTGATCCATGGCCGGTTCTTTTCCGTCGGCATACTGTTCAAACATCGGATAGCCTGTTTTCATTTTCTTTTCTCCATTCTGAATTTCCATATTTACGGCAAGCGCCATCACAGCTTAAAATACCGGATAAATTCTGCTTCCGGCTCATACTCCACAAAATACTGATCGAGATCATAGGACGGCCCGCCGTTCCGGGACAGATAGCCGTTGTACCGCTCCATCCATTTCATCACTTCATTCACAAGAAGATCGGCGCCGTACCAGTTTCTAAACCAGAAATCCCCTGCTTTAAGCGGCTGGTAATGCTTCTTGTTCGCCTCGCTGATTCTGGCCTCGAACATTTCGCCTGAAACCACATATGGCTCGGCATTTCCGCCCCGGTCTGCCTCCGCGGCGCAGGCCTCAAAAAAGCCTTTTCCGCTTCTCCTATAAAAGGCCTCCAGCATCTGTCCGAACAGGGGCTTCCATTTGTTCCCCGTCACCTGGACGGCTCCATCCGGCCCCGGAAGCTCCAGGCTGATCCGCTTAAAGCCCACCGGCGGAGTTTTTCCGCCGCCGGTAAGCCGCATAAATTCTTTTTTATTGTCCGAGAGGGCCACCTCGAACGTCTTTTTAAAATCCCGGATCGGCTGGCGGAACGCGGTTTCCTGCGGCATGGAAAGTTCCTGCGCCGTCGCGGCGGTTTCTGCTGCTGCGGTATTCTCTGCAAGGCCTCCCGTGCCTCCATTCTCTGTCCTGGAGGCCGCCAGAATCACCGCCTGCTTTCCGCCGTCTTTCAGAAAGACACCTGTGACATCCAGCCCGGTTTCCCGAAGCCTTGTCCGAAGTTTTTCCACAAAACCTTTATTGGAAAGGTGGGTATATAGATACCAGCCCGGCTGATTTTCCATCCTTGTGTAATGCTTTTGGTTGCTCCAGTCCATAGCGGCAAGCCGTTCTTCCGGCACAAGATGGGGCTCTTTGTTGGACTTCATTCCCTCATAGGCCTTTCTTAAATATTCTTCTCCCAACTGTCCGGCCATGGCCTGTACCATGCTCTTATAGAAGGCACGGATGGTATTTTCCTGAACCGCAAGCCCGCCCAAAACCGTTCCCGGCGCCTCCAGTTTGATTCCGGAGGGGAACGACACGGATTTGTTCTCGTCCATGTACTTCATGAAGTCCTGGCAGCTTAAACGGATGCCATCCTGGGGCGGATTGGGGGCTGGCTGTGGGGTGGAGACCTCCTGGGAATCCATAGTCATAACTTCTGATGGGATAGTTTCCTCATGGTCATGAACCAAAATCTGATGTGTTTTCAAACTATTCAAAATGTCTTCCCAGTCATCAATCCATTTAGAGTTATCAAACTGAGGCTCCTGATTTTCTATTACTTCTGACATACAGAGTGCAACTCCCTGTTTGGTTTTCACACTGCTTCCTGCCACCATCTTTTCAAGAGTGCTGTACCAGTCTCCATTTGTGCCGTCCAAATTCATCAGGCCTTTAAGGCCGCTCTTTACACACTCAATCTCTTCATTGCTCGGCTCCTCTTTCAACGCCTCTTCTCTCGATGATTGTGCCAGCTCATATACTGCCGTCTTAATGTAGACGCTCCTATCGCTGTTCAGATTCACTGGTATTAAAGGAAGCTCCCTTTTCTTATATCGTCTTATTCTCACGGCAGTTGAATAGCGATAAAGAAATTCCATAAGTGCCGGATAGCTCTGTATATAATTTTTACTGAAAAACGCCATCATAACTTTGCATCTGGGGTTTTCAAGCCGTCTTTCCATAAGCTCAACCCAACTTTTAGAATCTCCGGCATACTCTGTATCAATCGAAATCCTTACCCCTTCCTGCAACAGCCATGCCACCAGTTCATAAACCTTTTTGGCGTCATCGTCTGCATGGCTATAACTAATGAATGCATAATCTTCCTCCGGATATTTATCCCAATTCTTTCTGTGCCAGTGTTTCACCCGCTGTTTTAATTCCGAAAGCGGCATCGCCCTCAGTTCATCCCTCGTCAGCTTCTTCTCCTGCATTCCCATATTCCCCAAATCCTTTCTCCTTTTGTTTCGTCTCCTGTCTCTCACCAAGGTTTCTCAGACATTCCTTCACCTGCTCCAGGTCATACTGCTGTTCCTTTTTCGGCAGCTCCCTGTAAGGCCCAAGCCACGGATGCTTCCTTTCTCTCTCACTTCGCTTTTCCAGTCTCTCATCCAGCGTCCAGTTGTTCCACCAGTGGAACCGGCACCACCGGATATGCTCCAGAGCGGCCAGACGCTCCATGTCGGTATCCGCGACCGTGCCATCTTCTCTTTCACATTCACGTAAAAGGCATTGCAGCACCTCCCCGTAATCAGCCGCCGCAATATTGCTGTACCGGTCAAAAAAGCTCGGAAGGCGTTTCCATGCCGCCTCCACGGCCTTTCGATATTCCTTTTCCGAACGAAATTCTGTTTTCTCCTGACCTGCTCTGTTCGCGTACTGCCAGTGAAGCTCCTTCGCTTCCTTTAAAAGCGCTTCCCGGATGATGTACTCCTTTGTGACCGCCTCTTCATAACGGCCAAAAAACCGGACTGCACCTTTTATCTCCCCGGCCAGACCGCAGGCCTCCCCGCCGCCAAGCTTTACATGGATTCCCGGCTTCTCCTCTCCGATTTCCCAGATCTCCGCATCGGAAAGAAGGAACAAAAGCCGTGTCAGGTTCTTGCTGTTCTCATGATCCTGACAGAAAATCAGGCGATGCAGGCTGCGGATAACAGCAAGCCCCTGCGATGAGTCCCAGTCTTCCTCATGGAAGATCACCTGATCCTTCGTGCCGTCCGGGAACAATGCATCCCCGTTTCTTTCCTCAAAAATCCTGTGCAGACGCGAAAAGGACTGATTTTCCGCTCCCCAGACATGATAAACAAGCTCCTGATCTTCGCTGTAAATATTTCTCAGCAGGCCGTATGCCAAAAGATTCTGCCCCAGATTGTCAAACCCGATCAGGCCAATCTCCCGTTTCGTTGTCTTGTCTTCTCCATGGCATAAAAAAACAGGATACTGCTTCCAGTAAAGCCTGGCGATGTTTTCCGAGATGCTGAACACGTTTACCTCGTCCGGCATCGCCCCGGATGGAAGAATGGTTTCCAGGTTCAGATACACCTGGCTCCCCTTAAAAATGTCCCGGTTCTTTTCATAAAACAGAAGGTTTTCTGTCCCCGGCCCACGCATCAAAATCTGCCTTCCTGCCGGGCTGGCCTGATCCCCCTGAATTAAGAGGATACGCTTTGGAAAACTGCCTTCTTCCATGGAAATGTCTTCGGCCAGTTTTTCCGCGTAGAAGCCGGAGCCGTAGATGATCGTCCCTTTGCAGGCGGAAATCCAGAGCCGCAGGGCTTTGTCCCTCAGCGGGCGCACCAGCCAGATAAGACCCGAGCCAGTGGCCGCAAGTCCCCACCATCTGGCTGCCTCCAGCCATAAATTTAAGTCTTCCGCCTCACAGGAGCCCCCATAAAGGCTCACCGCGGCATACAGGCTGTCCAGATAGCGTCCCGGCCACAGCTTCAAATACCCATAAACACCGAAGCAAAACGGCGCCGTGTACCATATCAAATGAAGCAGGCGCCGCCACGCTGCCGCTCTGGCTCTCCGCTTTCTTTTCCACTCCGCGTTCCTGTTTCCTGCCATATCGTCCTGTACCCCTGTCTCCCGGAATGTCCGGGGTTTTCCCATTACGCAAACGCCCCTCAGCCAAGGCATCCCGGCTAAGGGGCGTGTTTGCCATTACTGGCTGTACTGCGCGTTGGAAGGCGTTGCGAGAACGTCCCGGTTTATACTTTTTTTCAGGCTCTTGGTCTCTGCTGGTCCATAATATTCTACCAGATAGAAAATGGACTCATATTCGACTCCCTCATAAGAAAGCTCTCTTTCATCCTGGCGTACCAATGAGATGCCGATATCCATTCCCTTCGATTCCACATAATCTTTCAACTCGCTCGTAAGAGCTTCGCCGACACCTTTCTTATAATACACATAGACAACATCGCTCTCTTCGCTTTCGATTACCGCGTCAATCTTTTTCTTCAGATACTCCAGATCCTCTGTACCGGACGTTTCAAACAGGTTGGAAGCGCCCTTCTCCAGATCCAGATACTCTTCCAGTGTCTTATAAGTCAGCGTATAGCGGCAAATCACATAGACCGTTCCATCCACAATCACGGTGTCCATGCTGGTTTCTTCGACTTTTTTGATATAATCAATCCAGTCTCTTGAATCTTCATCATTTAACCGTTCCGTTTCCATTCCCTCATAGATCACTGTGACAGTCTTGGGTTTGTCTTTCATCAGACGCTTAGCTTCCAATGCCTCCGTCACGTACTCCTTGGCTTCAGCTTTCGCCTTTACCACATTTTTCCCGTCGTCTGTACGTGCTTCCTCAAACAGCTTTCGCATTTCCTCGGTAGTTTTCAGATCACTGATCTCTCCGTCATAAGTGATTTCATATGCCCAGTAATCACCGTCGTAGCTTTCAGCTCGATTCGTTACCCAATTTTCCAAGGTTCCGCCCATCTGCTTCACTAGCCACTCCGCTGTCAACCACTCGGGCTTTTCCTTTGTCTGGGTCGTTAAATAAAATCTCTGAATTCCCTCTTCAAATGCCTTTCGCAGATAAGCAGTAACAGCCGTCTCTTCCAATGCTTCAAAATAGTTACTGCCATCATCCATCCGTTGTCCATAAATAGACAGAGAGGCATTACTGCCATCTAAAACGCCGTCCCTTATTTGATCGGGATGTGACATCAGATACTTACGCCATTTATCGCCGGACATACTGGTATCTACCTTTCCGGTAAGCAGATAGTACTCCACAACAGTAGGCCCATACTTTTCCGCTGTTGCAGCGTATTCCTTGTATTTTTCTGTCCCCGGCTTATAGCCTGTCCAGGCCATGTCACGAACCATTTCGGGCTTATGATCCCTTTCAATGACTTCGTCTGTCACATTGATATAATAATTCCGCAACCGGTCAAATCCGTATCCATTTTCCGTACTCTCATTTACAAGCGGATCTTCTCCCGTTACATCTACGTTGTACCACTTTCCATCCAATTTGATCTTGTTCCATGCGTGAGCACCTCCCCAGGCATCTCCGCTCTCATAAACGACTTCCAATCCGCACGCATCCGCCAATTGCCAAAAGGCAAATGTATATCCTGCGCAGACAGCTTCTCCGTTAACCAGCGCGCCGTAAGAATCATGAGACATCTCCGCTTCCAAAGACAGATCATAATCCACATTCTCTACCAAATAGCGGATGATCTCCATCTCCTTTTCAAAGTCAGACATGCCTTCCTTTATGTACTCTTCTTTAAATGCAGCAACCACGTCTTTCACAGCTTTTCTCTGTTCCGGTGTTCCATCCTCATAAACCTTTTTCGTCTCGGTGCTGCTACCGCCGCTAGAACTACTACCGCCACTGGAGCTGCTTCCGCCACCGGAACTGCTCCCTCCACCAGAGCTGCTTCCACCACTAGAACTGCTCCCGCCGCCGGAACTGGAACCGCCGCCACCAGAACTGCTTCCTCCGCCACCACCGGAACTGCGCGAGCCGGAACTGCCGCTCGTCCGCTTCGTCGTCCCTTCCAGCCAGGTACCGCCGGACGTAATTCCCTTGCTTTCATTGATCTGCACATTTCCGCTTCCATCGACCCACTGGCCGCTTGCATTGACAGCCGAGCCGTCTGGCGCCGTTGTGCCTGCCAACATCTGGCCGCCCGAAGGCTGGAAATAATAGCACTTTCCGTCAATCCACTGCCAGCCGGTCAGCGCCGCTCCGTATGGCCTTCCGAGCGGGTTGACGCCGTTGACCGAAGGCACATTGTTCATGTAATACCAGGTTTCTCCCATCGGAAGCCACCCGAGAGCCATATTTCCGTTTCCGTCCAGATAATACCAGTACCCGGACGCGTCCTGAAGCCAGCTTCCGGCCAGACGGCTCCCGTCGCCCTTAATCCAATTCCAGGCTCCGTTTCCCGACTGCCAGCCGCCGGTTACATATCCCTGGCTCCCGTCCGTCTGAGCGTTCCCGTTGGGATCGACCCACACCCCGTCTGTATTGACAACTCCGCCGTCCGGCGCCGCCGCCGATACGAGCATCTTCCCTTCCGGCGCCTGGAAAGAGTAACGCTTTCCGTCAATCCACTGCCAGCCGGTCAGTGCCGCGCCGTATGGCCGTGCATTGGAACCATTCACAGTCATTCCGGTATTTAAGAAATACCAGTTTCCGTCCAGCTGCTTCCAACCGGAAGCCATCCGTCCGTCGGCCTCAAAATAATAGCGGCTTCCGTCCGTATCCTGAAGCCAGCTTCCCGCAAGTCTCGTCTGATCCTCTTTAAGCCAGTACCAGGCGCCATTTTCCGGCTGCCAGCCGCCGAAGGCGGTTCCCACCTGTCCCAGGGCCATCGCTCCGGACAGACAGCTCAGTAAAATCCGTTTTCCTAACTTTTTCATGTCCCTCTCCTTGTCTGCTTTTCAGCCTTCTGTTCTATGTTTCGGACACCGTTTCCCGGAAAAACCATCTCTCCGGCGGCACACGATCTCCGTCGCATGCTTTAAAATCAAACCGGCGGTTCCTGTTCCTTCTTCTCCTGTTCCACCGTGACAATCCGGCGGGTAAGCGCCATGGCCTTCACCACATCCAGAAGGTGCCTCTGGTACTCAGGCGGAACCGCCTTCGCGCCATCCATCACTTCTTCCAGCAATTTCTGGTTTTCCGCCATTTCTTTTCCCTCTTTTGTTTTGTTAAATCTTTTATTATGTATTGTAAATACAATATATCACAAATCAACCTATCCGTCAATTTTAGTTTCGGGAATTTCCATCCCTGTTCCTGTACAGAAATCTGTGCAGACGAAAACCCCAGAGTGTACAAAACTCCGGGGTTTTCTGTCAGTCCATACCATATCCCATGCATTAGTCGATGCGATGAATTTCTCCTTCTCGAATCAGCGGATTATGACTGCCTACGCTATCAAGCATATAGTGATATCCATTATAGTCAAATTCCAGTTTTGTATAATAGCGCATTCTGTAATTGTCCGTCGGAACGAAGCCGCCGTCGGAAAGACCCATAACCATCTCCTTCTCGGCCTTCTCTGTCTTTTGAATATTGGTCGCTCCGGCCTGCCTTACAATTTCCTCCAGTTCTGAAGCTGTATATTCTTCCTTTGTAAGTCCTGTTATCAATTCCTTTAAATTCCCAGTGGCGATAAAAGACATCTGATTTGAAAAATCCCCATTTTCATCTTTCAGGAATATGTAATGATAATCGGTATTGGGGTCATCGTCTATAAATGATATGCCGCCGCCATATGGGAACGTATAGAGTTCCAAAGTATGCCTGCTCATCGCTATCTTGTTGGCCAAACTTTCCTCGCTATACCCCAGTTGCTTTGCAAACGTATGCAGATCCGTATTAAAATAAGAGCTGAAATCTACAAACTGCACGCTGTCCACATTCTTTTTCGTTTGTATCTGCCCATTTACCGTCCAGCATCCATTTTCATCAACGGTGTAGCCATCAACCGTCGTATTCGATGCCATATAGCCATCTTCATAAAAATAATAACATTCCGATATGCCGTCGCCATTCCCATCCAGCCACTGCCATACGGCGGCTGGATAAGAGCCGTCATCGTTCTGGTACCAGTATCCCGTCGAGTCCTTTTCCCATTGCCCTGCAAATGCCGGCATAACTGCTGCTGCGGATAAACCGGCCGCTAACACGGCGGCTGCCATTCCCTTCTTTTTCATGCCATATATCTTCCTTTCATTATGAAATATTGTCATTACCTTTTAATTTCTGGAAATAATAAGTCCGTAAAGCCCTTCCGTGATAGAACGCTCTTTTACGCTATAACTGTATTTCAAATTATTCCAGGTAAACGTAACGCTGTCATTATGTACCAGTTCTTTTCCGCCGGTTGGAACAATGGTATTTCCAACTACCCCGAATGTATCTGCCCATGTATCATTATTTTCATATACGATATCGGCCGCACCGGCTGTTTCTGCAATATACTTGAGCTCACTGGCCCAGAAACCGCTGCGCGGCGCTCCACTGATAAAAAGCCGGGGACTGCCATTGATGCTGACGATCTGGTTTGTGTTGACATCGTAGTTGATTCGAAATGTTTTCTGCTTATCATATTCCTCCTGATTCTCATCACGAAAAGAATATGGCGGCTGATAAGCAATCTGTTTTATATTATCCATATCAATGGGACTGGTTTCATACCACATACCCGCTTTGGCGGCATTCACATCGTAGTATGGCCTGGCGCCCAACATTGCCTTTGCCTTTTCATAATCCTGCAAGTCGGTATTAAAATACTTGGAAACATCAACAAACCGTTCGGCCGCGTCCTGCTGCTTCTGCTGCTGTCTTTGCTGCTCTTCCTGTTCTAATTTAATCCGTTCGCCTTCTTCTCCGCCTGGTTCCCAAATGCCGTCAGCGCCTACATAATAACCGTCCGGAGTTGTCGTACTCATAAGCGCGTAGCCATCCGATTGAAAATAATAATAACTCCCATCAATCTCTTCCCATCCATTGTTTGGATAGGAACCGTCATCATTCTGATACCACCAGCCTTTGAAATCGCTTTTCCATTGTCCGGCAAATGCCGGCATAACTGCTACTGCGGATAAACCGGCCGCTAAGATTGCGATTGCCATTCTTTTCTTTTTCATACCATACCGTCCTTTCATGTTTCTTCTGCTCCCATGAGCCTCAGGCAGATTTCTGCGCCCGCCGCAGAAATCGTCTTACGATTGTATTTACAATACAATATGATACAAAAAAACACAGGAAGATTCAACCCCTATTCCCTTAAATTCCTCAACTTCTTCCTACAATCCTCCGTCTTGTCAATACCCCCCCCCGCCTATATATTGACAACACATTCCGGCCATGTTAAACTTCAAGTACAAAGGAGGAGAACAACTTTGAGCATTGGACAGCGTTTGAAAGAAGCCCGGAAGGCCCGCAAAATCTCCCAGGATGCCCTGGCGGAGAAGCTCGGCGTATCCCGGGGCGTCATTACCAATATTGAACATGATAAAGTCGAGGAACCGCAGGCACTCGTCTTAAGCGCCATCTGCCAGGTCTTAAACATCAACCGGCAGTGGCTTTTAGACGGTACCGGCTCCATGGAACCGAAACAGCCCGACGGCCCCAGCGCAAAAATTTTGTCGGAGCTTTACAGCTATGCCAGGGAGCTTTCGGAAGAGGAGCTGCTTTTTGTTCTCTCCGTCATAAAGTCCTATAAAAAGCACATCAAGCATGAAAAAGGGCTGTAACAGATACAGGCGGCACACCCCGGCCAAGCCGCCGCATTTTACGCAATAAAAAAAGAGGATCTCCCCAGAGCCATTCAAACGGCTGTAAGGATATCCTCTTTCTTATTTTCTTATTTTTCCGTCAGCGAAAGCCGCACCAGCGCCCGCTTGAGGGCAGCCTCGGCCCGCGCCACATCAAGGCCCGGCGCCTGCTCCGAAAGCCTCTTTTCCGCCCGGAGCCTGGCCTCATTGGCCCGCTTCCCGTCGATGTCCTCCGGCCACTCCGCGGCCTCCGCCAGGATCGTCACCTGCTCCGGCATGACCTGCATAAAGCCGGAAAGCAGCGCCGCCTTCCTAATCTCCGCGTCCATGTGGATCGTCAGGATGCCGGGAGCCACTGCCACGGTCTCGGGAATATGCTGAGGATAGATACCGAGCTGGCCGACGGCCGTGTTTAATTCCACCATGGTAACGTCCCCTCGGTAGAACTCGCCGTCCGGCTTTATGATCTGAAGCACCATCGTCTCCGCCATGTCCCCACCCCCTATTTCACACGGGCAAGAACGTCGTCAATATTTCCTGCGTTGAGGAACAGGTTTTCCGGAATGTCGTCATGCTTTCCTTCCAGGATCTCCTTAAAGCCCTGGATCGTCTCGGAAAGCGGCACATACCGGCCGGGAAGGCCCGTAAACTGCCCTGCCACGAAGAACGGCTGGGACAGGAATCTCTGAATTTTTCTGGCTCTCGAAACGATCAGCTTGTCTTCCTCGGAAAGCTCGTCCATTCCCAGCATGGCGATGATGTCCTGAAGCTCCTTATATCTCTGGAGCACCTCCTGGACGCCGCGGGCCACCTTGTAATGTTCCTCGCCCACGATACGCGGATCCAGGATTCTCGAGGTGGACTCAAGCGGATCCACGGCCGGATAGATACCTAACTCCACGATGGAACGGCTGAGTACCGTCGTGGCGTCCAGATGGGTGAACGTGTTGGCCGGAGCCGGGTCAGTTAAGTCATCGGCCGGCACATAGACGGCCTGTACCGACGTGATGGAGCCGTTTTTCGTCGACGTAATCCGCTCCTGAAGAGCGCCCATCTCCGTCTGAAGCGTCGGCTGGTAGCCAACGGCCGAAGGCATACGGCCGAGAAGCGCCGAAACCTCGGAACCTGCCTGGCTGAAACGGAAAATGTTGTCGATGAAAAGCAGCACGTCCTTTCCGCCTTCGTCGCGGAAATACTCTGCCATGGTAAGACCCGTTAAGCCCACGCGCATACGCGCTCCCGGCGGCTCGTTCATCTGGCCGAACACCATGGTCGTCTTGTTGATGACGCCGGATTCCATCATTTCATAATATAAGTCGTTCCCCTCACGGGTACGCTCGCCAACGCCGGTGAACACGGAATAGCCGCCGTGCTCTGTGGCAATGTTGCGGATTAACTCCTGGATTAAAACCGTCTTTCCTACGCCGGCGCCGCCGAACAGGCCGATCTTTCCGCCCTTCTGGTACGGGCAGAGAAGGTCTACCACCTTGATTCCCGTCTCCAGGATCTCCGTCTCCGTGGACTGTTCCTCGAAGGTCGGAGCCGGCCGGTGGATCGGAAGCCGCATTTCGGTATCCGGCTTTTCTTTATTGTCAATGGGCTCGCCAAGGACGTTGAAGATGCGTCCGAGCGTCTTCTCGCCGACGGGAACCGTGATCGGCCCGCCGGTGGCCACGGCCTCCATGCCGCGCACCAGCCCGGCCGTCGGCCCCAGGGCGATGCAGCGGACGGTATCGTCGCCAAGATGCTGCGCCACCTCTACGACAAGCGTCCCGCCTTCCTTTGTGGCGATCTCAATGGCGTCATTGATCTCAGGCAGCTTCCCGTCCGCGAACTTGATGTCCAGGACGGCGCTGATGACCTGGGTAATTTTGCCAGTGTTTTTTTCTGCCATTTCCTATCTCCTTGTCATTATCTGAACTTCCCAAGGCGCCGGCCGGTCAGCCTTCGATGGCATTGGCGCCTGCGATGATCTCCGTGAGCTCCTGGGTGATGGAGCCCTGTCTTGCGCGGTTGTACTGTAAGGACAGCTTCCCGATCATCTCCTCCGCGTTGTTGGTGGCGGAATCCATGGCCGTCATCCTGGCGCCGTTTTCGCTGGCCGCTGCCTCGAGGAACGCGCCGTAGATCAGGCTGCTGATATATTTGGGAATGATCGCGTCAAGAACCTCCTCCGGGTTCGGGGAATAGTTCATGAGAAGCAGATCGTCCTTTTCCGCCCCGCTCTCAGAACCGGCCGCCTCGTTGGCGTCCACCGGCAGAAGCTTTATGAGCCTCGGGATCTGGCTCACCGTATTCTTAAAAGACGTGTAAGCCAGCCAGATTTCCCCGATTTCCCCTGCCTCAAACAGCGCTAAAAGCTCCTTCGTGACCGCCAGCGCATCGTCATAGGACGGCTCCTCGATCATTTCCGAATGGTCGGCAGCAATCTCATAGCCCTTCCGGGAAAGGCCGTCGCGGCCTTTTTTCCCGACAGCGAAAATCTTCGCGTCCGAAACCGGAATCCCGCTGTCCGCCACGAGCCGGATCATGTTGGCGTTGTAGCCGCCTGCCAGCCCTCTGTTGGAGGTGACGACGACAATGGCCTTTTTCTCCGACTTTGCGGCCCGCAGGTACTTGTGATCCAGCCTTCCGGACTTCTTTAACATCTGCCGGATCGTCTCATACATCATGTTGAAGTAGAGCCTGGAATCCTCTGCCCTGCCTCTGGCCTTCTGGAGCTTGACCGTAGCCACCAGCTTCATGGCCTTCGTGATCTGCTCGGTGCTTTCGATGCTGGCCTTCCTGCGTTTAATGTCTCTCATGGTTGCCATGCTGCATCACCTGCCTTATCTCTGCGCCTTGCACTCTTCGATGGCTTTCTTTAAAAGCTCCTCGGTTTCGGGGAGAAGCTCCTTCGTCTTCCGGATGCTCTCCGGAATCTCCGGATATTTCAAATCCACGAACCGGAACAGCTCCTTCTCAAAATCCAGAACCTCGTTCACCGGAATGTCGAGAAGGTACTTTTTCGTCGCGGCATAAATAATCATGACCTGATATTCCACCGGCATGGGCTGGTACTGGGGCTGCTTTAAGACCTCGCGGATCCGCTCGCCCTGGGCAAGCTGTTCCTTCGTGCTGGCATCAAGCTCCGAGCCGAACTGGGCAAAGGACGCCAGCTCCCGGTACTGCGCTAACTCCACACGGATCGGGGCCGCAATCTTTTTGATGGCCTTGATCTGCGCCGCGCCGCCGACACGCGACACGGAAAGTCCGGCGTTGATGGCCGGGCGGAAGCCGGAATGGAACATCTCCGTCTCCAGATAAATCTGGCCGTCGGTGATGGAAATGACGTTGGTCGGAATGTAGGCCGATACGTCGCCCGCCTGGGTCTCGATGATCGGAAGCGCCGTCAGGGAACCGCCGCCAAGCTCGTCGGAAAGCCTGGAAGCCCGCTCCAAAAGCCTGGAATGCAGGTAGAACACGTCGCCCGGGTACGCCTCACGTCCCGGCGGCCTCTTAAGAAGCAGGGACAGCGTCCTGTATGCCGCCGCATGCTTGCTCAAGTCGTCGTAAACCACCAGCACGTCCTCGCCGTTTTCCATCCACTCCTCGCCGATGGCACAGCCGGCATAGGGCGCAATATACTGCAACGGAGCCAGATCCGATGCCGTGGAAACGACAAGCGTCGTGTAATCCATGGCGCCGAACTCCTCCAGGGTTTTTACGATATTTGCAACCGTCGACGCCTTCTGTCCGATGGCGACGTAGATGCAGTGCATGCCCTGGCCCTTCTGGTTGATGATGGTGTCGATGGCGATGGCCGTCTTTCCCGTCTGCCTGTCGCCGATGATAAGCTCACGCTGGCCGCGGCCGATGGGGATCATGGCGTCGATGGCCTTGATGCCCGTCTGAACCGGTGTATCCACGGATTTTCTCTCGATAACGCCGTGGGCCACGCGCTCGATCCGTCTGTATTTGTCGGTGTGAATCGGCCCCTTGCCATCGATGGGCTGGCCAAGGGCGTTGACGACGCGGCCCGTTAAGGCGTCTCCCACCGGCACCTCAACGACGCGCCCCGTTGTCTTTACGGTGTCGCCCTCGCTGATTTTCGAGGTGTCGCCCAAAAGAACGGCGCCCACGTTGTCCTCCTCCAGGTTCAACACCATGCCGTAGACCTCGCCGGGGAACTCCAAAAGCTCGTCCTGCATGGCCTTTTCCAGGCCATGAATCCTGGCGATGCCGTCGGCCACCTGGATGACCGTTCCCACGTCGGAGACCTCCAGCTTCGAGGAATATCTCTCAATCTGTTCCTTAATGACGGAACTGATCTCTTCTGGTTTCAAATTCATGTAAGGTCTGCACCTTCTTTCTTTTCCATTCATCTGCCGGAGCCGGTTTTGGATATCCCGGCTTCCTTATACAAGCTGGATCTTTGAAAGCTCCCGCCTGAGGTTTTCGAGCCGTGTGCGGATGCTGCTGTCAGCCACGCGCCCGCCGATGCGGATCACAAGCCCGCCGATCAATGTCTCGTCCACCTGATAATGCGGTTCCAGGCTCACATAATCCGTAGTCTCCAGAACCCGCTTTTCGATCTTTTCTTTCTGTTCCTCTGAGAGCGGCACGGCGCTTTCCACGTAAACCACGCCGATCTTCTTATATTCTTTTACCCGGTCTGCAAAATATTCCAGGATCTCCGGGATGGACTTCTGCCTTCCCTTTTCCAGGGCGACGGAAAGAAAGCCCGCCATCCCTTCTGAGATTCTCCCGGAAAAAACAGACTCAGCCACCTGGATTTTTTCTTCTTTTCCAAGCTGCGGATGGTTTAGAAGCTCCATGAACTTCGGATTCTCCGCAAAAATGGAGAGCAGCGCCCCGGCCTCCTCGTACCACTCCGAAACCTGGTTCTTTTCCATGGCCTCTTCAAACAGCGCGTCTCCGTAAACCTTCGACACTAGCTTTGCCATGTGCGCTCACCCATTTCTTTTAATGTCTCCTCAATCAAGGCATCCTGAATTTTCACGTCGATGGATGCCGCCATGGCTTTTGCGGCCATCATGGATGCGATGGAGACCATCTCCTGCTTCACATCCTCAAGCGCCTTCTTCTTTTCCAGCTCGATCTCACGGTCGGCGCGGGCGAGGATCCGTCCGGCTTCCTCCCTGGCCTCCGCCACGATCTCCGCCTCCTGCTTCTTTGCTTTCTTTCTGGCCTCGTCTAAAATCTGCTCGGCTTCCTTATTGATTTCACGGAGCCGGCTCTCGTACTCGGCCTTTAACGCCAGCGCCTCTTCTTTGTTTTCCTTCGCGTTCTGAAGGTCGCCGGCGATTTTATTTCTCCTCTTTTCCAGATAGTCCCTGGCGGGATTAAAAAGAAGATAGGAGAGGGCGAAAAACAGGATGAAAATATTGATGCCTGTGATGACAACGTCGCTGATCCATTGAGGGTCAAAATTGATTAACCGTTCCAAGTTTTCGTCTCGCCTCCTTAAGCCTCTGGTTTATTTTAAAAAATCAACCGAACGGCTTTACAAACATAAGGATAATAGCGACAACGAGGCCGTAAAGACCTGTTGTCTCGGCAACGGCCTGTCCAAGAAGCATCGTAGACGTAATGTCGGATTTGGCACCCGGGTTCCGTCCAACTGCTGCTGCGCCGTGTCCGGCGGCGATACCCTGTCCAACGCCGGGCCCGATACCGGCGATCAAAGCAAGCCCTGCCCCGATGGCGGAGCAGCCATAGATAAAGTCCTGACCTGAAATATTCATATGATTGTCCTCCTGAAAATTGATAAAATGTCTTGCCTGTTACAGCTTGTCGTTGACGTACACCATTGTCAGCATACAGAATACATACGTCTGGATGCAGCCTGAAAACAGGTCGCAGTAAACATGAAGCGCCGCCGGAATACCGATCTTTACGAAAATCGGCAGCATGCCGTACCACAGCCCCATGATGATGACGCCGGACAGCATGTTTGCAAACAGACGGAGCGAGATGGAGATCGGGTTTGCAAATTCCCCGATCAGGTTAATCGGAAACAAAACCGGGATCGGCTTAAATAAGCCGGTAAAATGACCGACTCCATGGTTTTTGATTCCCTGGTACTGCACGATCCCGAAGGTCACAAGGCCGAGAAGAAACGTCACGCCGAAATCGGCCGTCACGGTTCTTAAGCCAAAAAGTCCGCTCAGGTTGCAGAACAGGATAAACAGGAATATGGTTCCGATATAATTGGCAAACCGCCTCGCACTGTCGCCCAGGATTCCCGACGTCATGCCTTCAAGAAGCTCGATGCCGGTTTCCAGGATGTTCTGGAACGTCCCCGGGACTTCGGTTGCCCGCTTCATGGCCCGGTTTGCCGCGAATGCCAGGATCAGCAGAAGGATCGTGATGATCGTCATGCCGACGGTCGTCGTCGTCAGCCACAATTCCTGCCCGAACAGATGGTATTTTACGACTCCATGAATCATAAAATCCACACCGCTGTTAGCAGCTTCCCCCATTATGTCTTCCGCCTCCTTTCCTATTAAAAATGCCTTCCTGTATTCCAAAGGAAACTAGTTCCCTTCGGTTCGATGATTCATAAGCCGGTGCACGGCCGGATAGAGGTATGCGCCGGTTTTTACTCCGAGAACGCCGAGGGCTGCCGTGAGGATATTGACCTTGGTAAACTTCCAGAGAAGCAAAAGCGCCGCCAGAATCCCCAGGCTCCTGAGCACTGCATGGAGCGCCATCTTCTTTGAGGCATAGGCCTCACTTCCCGAAGCCGTGCAGACCTCCGCAGACATGGCGAGACTTACTAAAAATACGAGAGCCGCAGCCATGCCGGCTGCAATCCCAAGAAATACATAGGGTTCACGAAACCAAATGAGACAGATAAGGCCGATCACCGCATTATGCAGGATCACGCCGATATACATCTCAAAGACCTGACGTCTGGTTTCATCACTCATGGTCTTCCTCCTTTCCGCCGAACCGCTCGTTCCAGCCCCGTTCCCTTTCCGCCTGTTCCCGCTCGTTTTCCCGCCGTTCCCTGTCAATGGTATTCTTCGCGGTGCGGTAGGCGCTCAAGGCTCCGGAGAGGACTCCGAGGATCAAAAAGATGAGAATCGTTTTCGTACCGAATTTCCGGTCGATGAACCCGCCGGCAAGCAGGCAGAGGAAAATCGGCGTCAGCACATTGATCCCAAGCTGTGTAATCAGGACGAGATTGCTCAGGCCGTTCTTTTTCTGACTCATCGGCTTCCCACCCTTTCATTTTACGCATATCACCGTTATTATACTAAATCTTTCCTTCTGTGTCCATTTCTAAACGGAAAATTAGCGGAAAATTTCGTAATCCATTTAGAACAGATTTCCTGTTTTCGCAAATAGTATTATTTCAAATACCACTTTGCATATCGGTTTTTGCTAAACAATAATGTTGTTCTGGTAATTTTCCCCTTGATTGTGATGCCTGCCTTATACAAGACCTCGATGTCTGATAAATTTTTCAGCACTTCCTGAGCTTTTTCTGTCGCTCTGGCTTTTAGAAAAAAGCTCTCTTGCTTTTTAATTGCTTCTACATTTGAATCTTCTATCGCTGCATCTTCCACAATTTCTTTGGACTAATCCATTCCAATCTGACTTCGTTCTATGACTAATCTATGACTTTCTATGACTAATTTTAACTTACTTTTAGTCATAGCTCAAGAATACACATAAAAATATGTGCCAAATAATCGCCGAATCGGCGCTCCTATGGTATAATGTTCACAGCGTGAACATTATACCTGCGCATACCTGTTTCTGCGCCCGCCCCAGAACTCCGGGCGCAAAGTCCCGCCGGCGGCTGCATCTGCATATCCGCCTGCACGTAATTTTACAAAATCAGGAGAAAACATTTGAAAAATCAAGCGTTCTGTTCCGCCGTCGAGACCCTGCGGAACCAATATATGACTTTAGACTGGTCTTATCAGGATATGATCCTGGACGGCAGACGGGAAAACCTGTGCTGCTGGCCGGGGCCAAAAGACGAAGAGATTTTGATTGTCGTACATCAAAGCGGCGGACACCATGAGGAGTTCCACCGCCACGATTTCTTTTATTTTAATTTTACCTACGAGGGCGAATACGGCTCCGTCAGCTGCCAGTGCGGCAACTGCATCACCATCCGCCAGGGGGAGCTTTACGCCGGACAGCCCTTCGCCGGCCACGCGCTCTGCGTCCATGACAACAAAAACGTGACTATCATCGGCGTCCTGATCCAAAAGCAGACCTTTTTCCGCTCGTTTCTCCCTCTGCTTTCCTCCAACTTCCGGCTGTTCCACTTTTTCCTGGTGCCTTCCTCCAACCGGTTTTCCGACGAATTCATCCACTTCCGGCTGGAAAATGCCTGCGCCATCCGGACACTTTTGGAGATGATGGTGATCGAGTATGCCAATAAAAAAGCAGACACCCAGGACATTTTAAAGCCCCTTGCCCTGGCCTTCCTCGTCCAGATTGAACGCCAGTACGCCGCCGAATATCCGGCGCCGGAGCCCTCCGGAATTTCCGAGCAGGTTCTCCAGTACATGAGCAGCCATTCCGATGTGGCAACCCTAAAGTGCATTGCCTCCCATTTTTCCTACCATCCAAACTACTTATCGTCACTTCTCCGGCGTGAGACGGGAAAGTCATTTTCCGAGCTTCTTCTGGCTCAGAGAATGGAAAAGGCCGCCCTCCTGCTTTCGGAGACCGGCCTGTCCGTGGAGGAAATCGCCCCCATGCTTGGCTATGGGAACAGCAGCAATTTCTACAAGGCCTTCCGGAAATACTACCGCTGTTCCCCGCGCGAATACATACAGTCTAAAGGGGCATAGCCGCCGCCTTTGCCTCTGCCTTTCTCCAGTACAGAAGAAGCAGGGCCGCCGCCAGTATGAACGCTCCAAACCCAAAAATGAACGGGAACTTTGGCCCGGCCGTGTATAAAAGTCCTGAAAACAGGGCCCCCGCGATGCCGCCCAGGGAGCGCACAGCGTTGTAAAAGCCCATGACAAGGCTGCTCTGGTTGCTTTTCACGTCTTCCGCCACCAGCGTCTGAAGCAGCGGCAGGCTCACGGAATGGAAGGCGAAAAATAGCACATTGACGATGACAAACGGAATAATCTGCGAGAACACGACGACTCCCAGCATAGACAGGGAGCATATAACAAACACGGAGATCGACGATTTCCGGATATCCGTGCGCCGGATCAGCCAGATGCAGATCGTGCTGTTGGCCGCCAGGGTGATGAGTCCCATGATCCCCTTTAAGATGCCGTTGTAGCCCGAGGAAAAATTGAACTGATCCCGGATGTAATAATTAAACGTCTGGTCGAAGGTCGTAAATCCAAGGTTCTGAAGCAGGCATGCCATAAATAAAAGGGCAAAGACCGGCGTCAGGAAGCTCTTTGCATTGATGAAGCTCACGAACGGGTTGAACCCCTTCCTGTTTTCCTTCTTTTTTAGCTCGCTCACAGCCATGACAGCGTCCTCGCTGCATGCCATATAAAAGATTACGCCGGCTGAAAACAGGAAGCCCACCTGGAAAATGATGGCAAGATGCGGGAAAATCTCCCCCAGCATGCCGCCAATGAAATAGCCGAAGGCGCCGCATACGGTCTGGAGCGTCGCCGATGTGGTAAGCCACCGCCCGCGGGTCTCGCCGTCCGGCGCCGTGTTGACGATGTAGGCCATGATGCATACAAAACAGCCGCCGCAGAAAATACCGGTCAGGGCCCTGGCAACGATGAAGGCCAGCTCCGTCTTAGACAGGCCAAATAAAATCTGCCCGAGGCCGTACCCCACGCAGGTAATAAGAAGCGCCCGCCGGTTGGAAATGTACGTGCTGAGCCAGCCCCAGAACGGCGAAAACAGGAAATTCGTCGTAAGCTGCGCCGCCAGCGCCAGGCCGAACATATAGCTTCCGAGTCCGAGCGTCGTGAAAATCGTTGGTGTGACCGGATGTGCCGTATTGGAACCGATGTTGAAAATGGCACAGCCGGCGTAGAACAGGAAAAGCCTTGTATCCATTCCGCGGGTACGTTTCTTTCCCTCTGCCATGATAACCCCTCCTTTGTGCTGCGGCCCAAAAGGCCGCGTAACCCCTTTTCTCTTCCCCTATTATAATCCGCCGAGCTGCGAAAGTCACTGTCAATTTCTCAGGTGATTTGCGGCATATCCTAATAATCAGGAAAAGCGCAGACAGCCGAAGCCATCTGCGCCCTTTCTCCTTAATAGGCTCTTGTCATTCCCCCGTCCAAAAGAATCGTCTGGCCGGAAATATAGCTGTTTGCTTCCGAGCAGAGGAAAACAGCAAGGCGGCCATATTCCTCTGTTGTGCCGTAACGGCCAAGAGGGAATGCCTTCAAATCTTCTTTCTCATATTCTTCAACAGTGATTCCGGCTTTCCCGGCCCGCATGGCATTCAGGCTTGCAATGCGGGCAGTTTCGATGCGTCCGGGGCCGATGACATTGATCAGAATGTTGTCCTTTCCAAGTTCCGAGGAAAGGGTTTTCGTCATTCCAACGACTCCCATACGCATGGTATTTGACAAGATCAGATTATCCAGGCAGTCCTTGACTGAGGAGCTGGTGGAATTTATAATTCTTCCGCCCCCTAACCGGCGCATGGACGGCAGGCAGGCGCGGATCGTGCGGACATAAGAAAGCAGGCACATCTGAAACGCGCTCTCCCAGTCTGCGTCGCCAAAGGAATCAAACGGGCCGGGTTTGGGGCCTGGACACATATTTGCAAGTGCCCAGATGTCTCCGAGAGTGGCTGTCGTGTGATCCACCAGCTTCTGAATGTCTTCTGCCGAATTTACGTCACAGATAAATGCTTCCGGGCGGTTTCCGGTCTCCTTCCCGATCTCGTCCTGGGCAGCATAAAGCTGGTCTTTAAATGCCTCCGACGTACAGATCATCACCTTCGCGCCCTCTCTGGCTGCCTCCGTCGCAATTCCTTTGCCCAATCCGGCAGCAGATGCCATACACAAAAATACTTTATTTTTCAATCCTAACTCCATAGCAAAACCTCCTGTACCATCGTTTATTTTTTATCCGGATGCAGCTTTAAATCCACCACCGGATTTACCAGCGGGGCCATTTCAAAACCATTCGGCCCATAAATACGGCACTCAGCCATATCTCCGTCCTGAATGTGGAAAGCGCGCGGCGTTCCGGTCGATAAAACATCTCCGGCATACCATCCCTGGATTTTGCTGTGCAGAGACACTAATTTGTCCGGCCTGTGGGTCATATTGCTCACCGTATTTTTTGCATACACTTCCCCGTTGTTCACGCTCTGAACCTCCAGCTTCAGCACATCCGGCACCTCGTCCGGCGTCACCAGTTCCGGCCCAAAGGAGAAAAATGTCGGGAAATTCTTTACAATCGTCAGATATCTCGGATTCCCGCTCACATAATCATTTCCCTTGAGAATGGATTCCTCTGTCATATCCAGAATCGTCGTGTATCCCACAATGGCGCTTTCCCACTCTTCCTCCGGAACATCACGGCAGTCGCGGCCCATGATGATTCCAAGCTCGGCCTCTGCCGTCGTCTTCTGGGCTTCCTTGAGTGCCGGAAGCCGGATCTCATCCCCCGGCCCGATCAGGGTATCCGCCATCTTAAAGAAACTTCCCGGAAAGCCCACCGGAGCTGCAGAGCCGATGTCTCCGGCGTGATCCACATAGTTTAAGCCAATTCCAAAAATCCTCCTCGGATTGCGGTATAACGGTGCATATACCGCCTGTTCCGCCGGAACCAAACCCGGCATTTCTTCCAGCTCTTCTCTGCCGCCTTTGTTGTACCAGTCTGTCAGTTTTGGAATTTCCCCGGCGCAGAGCAAGTCATACATTTCTTCCTTCCAGTCAGTCCCTTTCGCGGCATTGACCGCGCTGATGGGGAGCACTCCCCTGCCGGTCACGATGCCGGCTTTTTCCTTTTCACCCAAACGGATTGTCGCAAGTCTCATAACTGTCTCCTCCTTATATGCTTTCCTATTTTAAATTTCTTTTCCTGTTATTGCCTGCTTCAATTTCTGGCATCCCTCAACGATATCTTCATAACTGGCCGCAAAGGACATACGAAGATAGCCCTCGCCGCCCGGCCCGAACACATTGCCTGGAACCAGTGCGATTTTGGCTTTCTCCAAAAGATACTGAGCCAGTTCCTCGCTGGTCTTTCCCAACTGTTTCACATTGATAAAAATATAGAAGGCGCCTTTCGGGCACAGACAGCTGATGCCTGGTATTTCATTGATCGCTTTCACCGCATAATCACGGCGTCTCCTGTACTCCCTGACCATGGCATCCACTTCTCCATTCTCTTCGTTTAAAGCCGCTGCGGCTGCCAGCTGCACAAAATTTGGCGCACACGTCGTATTGTACTGATGAAATTTATTCATCGCATTGATATACTCCTCGGGAGCCGCAACATACCCCAGGCGCCAGCCATCCATGGCATATGCCTTCGACATTCCGTTCAAGGTAAACGTCCGCTCCTTCATGCCCGGCAGAGATGCGATGCTGATATGCCTCTCCCCGTCATAAATCAGGCGCTCGTACACCTCATCGGAAATAACCATCAGATCATTGGCGGCCGCCAGCTCTGCCAGCTCCTTCAAAACCGGCTCTGTCAGAACCCCGCCCGTCGGATTGTTGGGGGTGACAATGACAACGGCCTTCGTCCTGGGTGTTATTTTGCTTTTTATCTCGTCCAGATCCATCTGGAATCCATTTTCTTCTCTCAGCCCATATGTCACCGGCTTTGCCCCCAGCAGATTCGGAACATTGATATAGTTGAGCCACACCGGATCAGGAACAAGGATCTCATCTCCCCGGTTTAATATTGTGGCTAAGACAGCAAACACAGCTTCAGAAAGCCCGACTGTCACCAGCACCTCTGACGCCTGGTAGGAAACATGGTTTTCCCTTTTCAGCTTCTCTGCGATGGCCTGCCTCAGTTCCATGTGCCCAAAATTTGAAGTATAATGCACCTTTCCCTCGCTCAGGGCCTGGTACGCCGCTTTCTTTATGTAATCCGGCGTATCAAAATCAGGACGCCCCAGTTCAAAATGAAAGACCCTTTCCCCTGCCCGTTCCATCGCCAGGGCTTTCTCATTAACCTTGCGTATCCCGGAAGGCATCAACTGCTCCATTCTCTCTGCAATACATGCACTCATCTTTCCTCTTCCTTCCCTTTCATTTTCCTTTTCAAGCATTGTACAGGGCTCTCCCGCCTGCTATAATTATTGTAAATGCAGAGGTTCTCCCTGTAAAATTCGCAAAACATAAACACCTTATAAAGAAATTCATATAGGAGATTTTCCATGCTGAACTATAAAGAGTACATATATGCCATTTATCAGGAAAAAAGCTTTTCCAAGGCCTCAAAAAAACTTTTCGTTTCCCAGCCGTGGCTCAGTTCCGTTGTAAAGCGGGTGGAGCAGGAAATAAAAAACCCCATCTTTGACCGCACCACCTCCCCCATCTCCCTGACGGAAGCCGGACGCTACTACATTGAACAGGTTGAAAAGGTCATGGAAATTGAAAACGATATGCGGCAGCATTTTGCTCAGATGAATTCTCAGAGTGGAACCTCGCTTCACATCGGGAGCTCTACCTTCTTCTGCACTTATGTGCTGCCCAGGCTGATGAAAGAATTTAAAGAATTTTATCCCCACATAACACTCACGTTCACAGAGGGAAATAATGAAACGCTTCTGGAAAAGCTTCTGGACAGGAAAATTGACTTTCTTCTGGAAGCGGAATGCCTCGAGCATCCTCAGATCCAGGTCGAAGCCTGGGCTTCCGAGGAGATCATTCTGGCTGTTCCCGCAGAATATGCCATAAACAAGAAGCTGTCAGACTATCGGTATCGGTTTGACGAACTGATAAAAAGAAATGAGCCGGGCTGCCGAAAACCGCCCGTTCCTTTGCAGGAATTTAAAGATGAAGCGTTTTTGCTGCTTATGCCCGGCAATGATATTTATCGCCGCGGAATGGAAATGTGCCGTCAGGCCGGCTTTGTCCCCAACGTCCCTACATATTTTTCACAGATGATGACTGTCTATTATCTGACCTGCGAAGGGCAGGGCATCTCTTTCCTGCGCTCTACCATTCCCGAATATGTAACGCCGACGGATCGGGTCGTATTTTATCAGCTGGAGAGTCCTCTGGCTGCCCGTAATATCTACCTCTCCTATCTGAAGCGTCACACCAGTCCGGTACAGCAGAACCTGATCGACTTCATGGAAAACCGAAGCCTGCTGAATGAAGCCGATGTTTTTTCTATGGAAACGGAACCGTAAAAATGAGGGACTGCCCCGGCAGTCCCTCGCTTCCTTTCCTATTTAGTAGTTGATCCCCACGATCCCAAGCTCGCCGTCCACGGAATTAAAAATAATGTTGGGCGTATCGTCACCGATCACAACGCCTGCCATTAACGGCACCAGATCCGAAAGGTCAGCCGCAGAAATCGCATCTACCAGCTCTGCATTAAAAATCATCTCCGGATCCAGGGCTAAAAACGCCTCTTTGCTCTCTACGACGCCGTCATTTTCCTGGACGCAGGAAATATATGTCGGATACGCCATCAGGTCAGCCAGCGCATTCATGTCCTTTGCCTTCACGGCCTCGACGATCTGGTTTGCAAAACCAGTATAATCGGAGTTTTCCAGATCAGTAAAGTTCTGATTCTGCTCGATAGCTTCCTGTTCCTCTGCGGCGCCCGGTCCCTGCGCCTCAAGTTCAGCGTCCATCGTCTCCTTCGTCTCTTCTTCTGCATCCGTTGCTGCCTCGCTGCCGGCATTTTCTTCCTTTGCCGTTTCCTTTTCTGTCTCCTCTGCGGAAGCCGTCGTGGCCGCTGCCGTCGTCTCATTGTTGTTTTTGGAGCCGCATGCTGTCACGGCCGCCGCCAGCGCACATACCGCCAGCAAAACCATCAGTTTCTTTTTCATAATCGTCATCTCCTCATTTTTCTTTTTCTGCGGCGCCGTTTCCGCGCCGTTTTTTCACAATCGAGTAAACGCTCGTCACCGTTATTCTCTGCGGTAACAGGGAACAATATACCATTCTGCACCGTACATATCAAGGAAGAAATTATTAAAATTATTTTTATTTTTCGTATGAAATTTCCCAGGCATTTTCATTTTAGTTTTATAGTTTCTCCATACTTCTGTCACAATTCTCCGATATACTGGTACCATCGAAAAACAAATGAGGCCGGCAAAAAAAAGCGCGCGCAAGTCTTGCCGGACTCGCCAAACAACAATCTCCAGGCCGGGGACGGCCGGAGTTCAACATAGATACGCACTTTTATAGTTCTACAACCCTTTTTAACCGTACAAAAGAGGGTGTCCCAAAACTATGATTGATTAAAAATCATAGAGAGGGGCATCCTCTTCTTATATTGCTGAAAAGGGCTTTTACATGAAAAACAGCACTGGATGTTCATCTCTCCAGCGCCATCTTTGTGATGTTATGGGCGATTGCTAACAGTCCCCACTCTATTTTTACCTTATCCGCTCCGCGCAAGTGAAAACGACGGAACGACCAACAGCCTTTGATCCTCCCAAAGACCTGTTCCACTTCCACAACCCTTTGTGAACGCAGTACCAGTCCTTTTTCGGAACAAAGGTTCTCGTTTGCTTTTCTTTTCAGTTCATTCAACCGGTGGGATACCCGGACCGTGCGGTTCTTTTCCGTATGCTTACATTCTGATGCATAGTGGCAGCCGCTGCAGTCTTCACACCGGTAATAATCCCGCCTAGTTTCATAGCCGGCTTCTGTTACATATTTTCGGTTTCCCACATGCACCAGCCGTTTCCCATTTCTGCAGACAAAGCTGTCTGATTCCGGCAGATAGGGCAGATTCTCCGCCAGATAAGGGGTCTCCCGGTTTTTCTTTTTCTTCTCCCAGTGAAATTTGTTGTATTTTACATAACAGCCTACCTTCTTTTCTTCTAAATATTCATAATTCTCTTCGCTCCCATATCCTGCATCCGCGATCACGTTTTCCGGTAAACACCCCAGTTTTTCTTCCAGGTGCCTTAGGTGCGGGATCATTGTTTTCGTATCGGTTGGGTTGGGATGTATGGTAAAGCCCACGATATATCGGTTCTCTGTCCCGATCTGGATGTTATAGCCAGGTTTTAGCTGGCCGTTTAACATGGCATCTTCTTTCATCCTCATAAAAGTGGCACCCTGGTCTGTTTTTGAATAGCTGTTCCTTCCACGAAAGGTTTCCAGGGATTTTTCGTATTTCTGTTTCCTGGGAAGGATATCCTTTTTAAATTCTTTGGATTTTTTCTTCAGCTGTTTATTTCCTGGCTCTTGTTCCAACTTTTTGTCGATGCTCTCCACAACAGCTGCCACCTGTTCTGCGGTGATCTGGGTATGCTCCCCCTTTTCCTCCAGGTCTTCTTCCAGATAAATCTGATTTTCTTCCGCCACAATCCGGTCGATCTCCCGGAGATGGTTCTTGATCTTTTCATCTAGTTTCCGGTCATAATTACGGACGGACTTGTTCCATACGAAAGAATACTTATTGGCGTTAGCCTCGATCTTTGTGCCATCCAAAAAGTAATTCTGAAGCTTGATATAGTTTTTCTCGATCAGGAGTTTGACCACTTCAAAGAACACATCCTCGATGATGTCTTTCATGTGAAGGCGAAAGCGATTGACGGTACGAAAATCCGGTTGATTTCCACCAGCGATCCACATGAAATTAACATTTTCACGAAGAGCTTTTGCGATCATGCGGGAGGAATAAACTTTCTGAGAATAAGAATAGATCATAACCTTCAGCATCATCCGTGGGTGATAAGCAGGGCATCCGCCCTCTTTGTATCTGCCGTAGAGTGAAGACAGGTCCAAACTGTCCACGATGGTATTTACGACCCGCACCAGATGATTTTCCGGTATAAAATCTTCAAAAGATAGTGGTAATTGTAATTGATCCGTAGTATAATCTTTAAATGTGAGCATACCTTATTATATCACATAATAAGGGGAAATGGAGAACGGCGTGGTAACCGTTCTCTATTTTTTCAGAAAAAGAGGGTATCCCCTCAAGTCACTTCATGACTTTTGGGACACCCTCTTTTTTTTTGTATGCCTGTCTTTCTATTCTCCGTCAAACTTTCCGGCAATTTCCCCGCAGAGCCGCGACATGGCCGGCGAAAGCCACCGCTCCGCCGACACAAGGATCTGGATGTCCATCTCCATGGCGCAGTCCTCAACCGGAATCTCCGAAACCCGCCCGGCCGCCAGTTCCTCTTTCAGGTCAAATTCCGGAAGGAGGGAAATCCCGGCCCCGCCGGCCGCAAGGCGGATAAGCGCCGCCGTGGAGCCGATTTCCAGCCGGTCGGAAAGCGTAAGCCCCCTCTTAGCCAGCTCGTCCTCAAGAAGCTTCCTGTAATTGCAGCCCCGCTCCGTAAGAAGCCAGTTTTCCCCCGTCAGTTCTGCCAGGCGCACCGGCCCGCGTCCCGAAAACTTTCCGCCGGCGGCCGCGAAAAACACAATCCGGGACGGCCGTTTATAAAGGATCCGGATTTCCGGCTCCGTCACCGGCTTATCCAAAAGCACGGCCGCGTCCACCTCGCCGCGCTTTAACATATCTATGAGCTGGAGCGTCGTCCCCACCGTCACCTTCAGGCGCACCTTCGGGTACTTTTCCAGGAACTCCGAAATCCCCTCCATGTACGGCGAAGCACAGATGGACTCCAAAAATCCCAGGCGCAGCTCCCCGGCCGGCTCGCCGCCCTCCGTAAAATGGCTTTTGATTTTTTCCTCCAGATCCCGCATCTCGCAGGCGTATGCCAGAAGCTCCTTTCCGGCCGCCGAAAGGGTGATCCGCTTCCCTGTCCGGATAAACAGACTGACACTAAGCTCCCGCTCCAGGGACTCGATCTGGGCCGTAACCGTGGACTGGGCATAGTTTAGCCGTTCGGCCGCCGCGGAAAAGCTCCCAAGCTCCGCCGCCCGGATGAATGTCTTAAGATTCCTGAGTTCCATGTATGTCTCCCATTATCATGTTTTTCGATATCCTTTATGCGTATTTTCCATTTGTCCGCCGCCTGCCTGACATGATAAAATGAATCCATCAAAAAACAGGAGCGAACGCATATGAAAGATTTAAAAGATACCTGCAAAATCGCCGTCGTCCAGGCGGAGCCCATTCTATTCGACAAGGCCGCCTGCACGAAGAAAGTCCTTGACCTCATCGGCGCCTGCGCCGAAAAAGGCTCTGAGCTCATCGTATTCCCGGAGCTTTTCATCCCCGGCTACCCCTACGGCATGACCTTTGGCTTCACCGTCGGCAGCCGGAACGAAGACGGGCGCAAAGACTGGAAGCGGTACTATGACAATTCCATCGTTGTCCCCGGCCCGGAAACCGAAGAAATCGGGAAAGCCGCAAAGGCCGCCCATGCCTATGTAAGCATCGGCGTTTCCGAGCGCGACGCCGTTTCTGCCACCCTTTATAACACCAACCTGTTCTTCTCGCCGGAGGGCGAGCTGATCGGCGTCCACAGGAAATTAAAGCCCACCGGCTCTGAGCGCATCGTCTGGGGCGACGCCGACCGCGGCTATTTCCCCGTAGCCGATACCCCCTGGGGCCCCATGGGCAGCATGATCTGCTGGGAGAGCTACATGCCCCTTGCAAGAGCGGCGCTCTACGAAAAAGGCGTCACCCTGTACATCTCCCCCAACACCAACGACAACGAGGAATGGCAGTCCACGATCCGGCACATCGCCATCGAAGGCCACTGCTATTTCATCAACTGCGACATGTTCTTTACAAAGGCGTCGTATCCGGCCGATCTTCACTGCCCGGAGGAAATCGCCAAGCTTCCCGATATCGTCTGCCGCGGCGGCAGCAATATCATCGACCCCTTCGGCCACTGCGTTACCGAAACCATCTGGGACCGGGAGGGCATCCTGTTCGCCGACCTGGACATGAACCTGGTTCCGGCAAGCCGCATGGAATTCGACGGCTGCGGCCATTATTCCAGGCCGGATGTGCTGAAATTTACCTTTGAAGAAAAATAACCTTGTTTTCTCTCCGGCGGGCAGGCGTCCGCCGGAATTTTTTTACGGCGCGCCAGTTACAGCTCTTTTAAAATCTCTCCCATCTCCCCAAGAGAGGAAAAGGCCGCGTCCGGCTTTACCTCCGACTGTTCCAGATCCGAAAGCTTTGTCTCGCCGGTCAGCACGAGAAAGCCCTTCGCCCCGTTTTTCACGCCGGTCGCCACATCCGTATAGAGCCGGTCTCCCACAAAGGCCGTCGTCTCCCGCTTTCCGCCCGTGACCTGAAGCACCATGTCCACGGTCTCGGCAAACGGCTTTCCCACATATCTCGGCTGTTTTCCCGTGGACAGGGAAATGGCCGCGCACATGGCGCCGCAGTCCGGGATGAAGCCGTCCTCGGTGGGGCAGTTGATGTCCAGATGGGTCGCAAGGAATTCGGCCCCGTTCCGGATAAACGTACATGCCCGCTCCAGCTTTTCATAAGTGAGCGTCAGATCGAAGCCAATGACGACGATGTCCGGCGTTTCTTTCACGAGCCGTATTCCACCCTCGAGAAACGTCTCTTCTAGCGCCGGCGTCCCCACAAGATAGACCGACCTTCCCGGCCGCTCACTCTTTAAAAACTCGATCATCACGTCGCCCGACGTCATGATCTGGTTCCGCTCAATCACACAGTCCATCCGCGCCAGCTTTTCCATATAAAGCTTCGGCGATCTCGACGAATTGTTCGTAAAAAACAGGTACCGCTTCCCCTTTTTCTCTGCCTCTTTTAAAAAATCCAGCGCTCCTGGAAGAATCTGTTCCCCCAGATAAAATGTCCCGTCCATATCGAGGACAAACAGCTCTGTCTCCTCCAAAAGCCTGCGCTTTTCTGCCAGACATGTCACTTCCATCTACTGTTCCGCCTTTCCAACATCCTTTGTCGCCACGACCGGCACGCCCGTCCCGGCGCAGTTTTCTATTATTATATCACCGATCTTCACAGGCGCAACCACAGAAACCCGCCGGATTTCCTCCATGCAGGCAAAAATTTTCGCCTTGGGGATGCTTTCCCTTGTTTTCACGGACACCATCGGAACCGCGCCGCCTTTCACCGGCACAGCAGAAGTCACAATCCGCTCCGGCGCCGTCACCTCTTTTTTCGCATAGATCTCCCCGCGGACGCACTGGTTTCCCGTCACGCGGATTTCGCCGCCGTCCAAAACGGCCGAAAGCTGACAGCCCATGGGACAGCCGATACAGGTCAGTTCTCTCGTTTCCATACCTACGCCTCCTCCGTGCAGATGGTGATTTCTTCCGATACGCCTGCGAGCTGGCTTTTTAAAAGGACAGCCTGTTCCATTTCGCCGGGCGTGAGAATCCGCTTCGGGATTTTCCGAAGCAGCCGCTCTCCCGCATACACGCAGACACTGCGGTTTTTGTACACATTATCCACACGGAAACGGATTGTCACCGAATCCCGCATGGCATCCGGGCAGAGCCGCTGGGGAACCGTATAGCGCACACCGGCGCCGGCATGGATGCGAAGCTTCGGTTCGGGCGCAGGAAAGCCGTCTTCCGGCACATGCCCGGCTCCGCCATGATTTTGTCCGGCCGCACGATTCCCGGCTTTCTCCATGTTTCCTGCCTTCACATACTCCGCCGCATACTCCCCGGCCAGTGCCGCCTCTTCCGACACAAAATCCACCAGGTCATGAACATGGAGCACGTTCCCGCAGGCGAACACGCCGGGAAGCCCCGTCTCCAGCCGGTCGTTTACCTCCGGCCCTGACGTGGCCGCGTCCATGGGGACAGAAAGCTTTTTCGTCAGCTCATTTTCCGGCAGAAGCCCCACGGATAAAAGCAGCGTGTCGCAGGAATAAAATTCCTCCGTGCCGGGTATGGGCTTCCTGTCCGGCCCCACCTTTGCAAGCGTCACGCCCGTGACCCGCTCCTTTCCGTGGATATCCACAACCGTATGGCTTAACTTTAACGGAATCCCATAATCATCAAGGCACTGGACAATATTCCGCTTCAGGCCGCCGGAATACGGCATCAGCTCTGCCACGGCCTTCACCTTAGCACCCTCCAACGTAAGCCGCCTCGCCATGATAAGCCCGATGTCGCCGGAGCCTAAAATCACGGCCTCTTTTCCGATAGAAAGCCCCTCAATGTTCATAAGCCGCTGGGCCGTCCCGGCCGAATAGATGCCGGCAGGGCGATAGCCCGGGATATTTAACGCCCCTCTTGGCCTTTCCCGGCAGCCCATGGCGAGAACGACGGCGCCGGCCTTTATGGTACAGAGCCCATCTTCTCGGTTTACATAAGTAATCTCCTTGTCCCGGTTGATGTCAATCACCATGGTATTCAAAAGACACGGGATCCCGGCCTCCCTCACTTCTTTTTCATACCGCGCCGCATACTCCGGCCCTGTGAGCTCCTCGCCGAAGGTATGAAGGCCGAAGCCGTTGTGGATGCACTGGTTTAAAATCCCGCCTAGGGACGAGTCCCGCTCTAAAACCAGCACGTCCTGGCAGCCGGCTTTTTTCGCGGCCGCTGCGGCCGAAAGCCCGGCCGGGCCGCCACCTATGACAACAATCTCATAATATTTCATTCCGGCTTCCTCCTTTCTCCCGGCGCAAGCTCCGATCCCGGCCGGTTTTTACAGATTTCCTCCAGGGGCCTTCCCGTCTCCCGCGCCAAAATTTCCATGACACGCGGCGTGCAGAACCCCGCCTGGCAGCGTCCCATACCGGCCCGCACCCGCCGTTTGATCCCGTCCATGGAGACGGCCCCCAGCGTCCGCGTCACCGCGTCTACAATCTCGCCTTCGCTGATGCCCTCACAGCGGCAGACAATGGAGCCGTATAAGGGATTCTTCTTTATAAGACTGGCCCGTTCGCTGGCGGAAAGCTCCGATGGCCTTATAATGCCGCGGCGGCGGCCGTCAAAGTGCGGATTTCGCCCTGCGCCTGCCTTTTTTGCCACGAGTTCTGCCAGATATATCCCGATGGCCGGCGCTGATGTGAGCCCCGGCGACTCAATTCCGGCCGCATCGAAAAATCCGTCTGCGCCTTCTGCCTCGCCCAGGATGAAATCATCGCTGTCCTCATGGGCACGCAGGCCGGAAAAGCTCGTGATAACCTGGCCGTAGGGGATATTGTTCACGCTCAGGGCCGACTTTTTCATGACCTCCGAAAGCCCCCCGGCCGTCGTGTTTACGGCCTCTTTGTCCTCCAGATCCGACGCCGTCGGCCCCAGAAGAAGATTTCCGTGAACCGTCGGCGTCACAAGGACGCCTTTTCCGAGCTTCCCCGGAAGCTGGAACACCGTGTGGGACACATGGCCGCCGGCCTCCTTATCGAGCAGGCAGTATTCGCCCTTCCGAGGCGTGATGTGAAGCTTCTTTTCGCTCACCATGTTGTGAATGGCATCGGCGTAAACCCCGGCGGCGTTCACCACATACCTGGAATGGAAGGCCCCGCGGTTCGTCTTTATGAGGTAGCCCCCGGCAAAGGTTTCTATGTCCAGAACCTCCGTGAGGAACCGGAAGTCCACGCCGTTGTCACAGGCATTCTCCGCCAACGCTATCGTGAGCCCAAAGGGGCAGACGATGCCCCCGGTCGGCGCATAGAGGGCCGCCGCCGTATGTTCGGAGAGGTTCGGCTCCATGGCCCGCGCTTCCTCGCCGGAAAGAATCCTGAGGCCGGGAACGCCGTTTTCCTGTCCGCGCCCATATAACGCCCAGAGCGCCGGCAATTCCGCCTCCGAAAAGCAGACCACGAGGGAGCCGTTCCGTTTGAACTCAAAGTCCAGTTCCTTTGAGAGCTCCTCCATCCTGCTGTTCCCCTCCACGTTCATCCGCGCCTTCAAACTCCCCGGCTCCGCGTCATAGCCCGCATGAATGATGGCGCTGTTGGCCTTCGACGTCCCGGCGCAGACATCCTCCTCTTTTTCCAAAACGCAGATTTTTAAATCGTACCGTGCCAGCTCTCTCGCTATGGCGCAGCCGATGACGCCGCCGCCGATCACGATCACATCCCAGTCATTATTTCCCATACTGCCGCCTCCTGCTAAAATAAAAAGAGCAAGCGAAAAAAACGGCTGTTTCTCCGTTCTTTCCCTTGCTCCAAATCTCCGGGTCATATTCTTTACTTATGAAGGTATTCTAGCACTGTCCGGGCGGGGTGTCAAGATGGGGCGTGCCCCGCGGTCTCCTCCCCTACTTAGTAAGCGCCTTCAAATCCTCATGCGTCCCCATCACCATCATCGTTTCGCCCTCGCCGAACACATAGTCCGGGTGCGGCATCGGGTACAGCTTCCTGTCGCGCTTGATCGCCAGGATGCTGATGTTGTAGCGCGTCCTGACCCGCTCCTCGAGAATGCTGTGGCCGATCCACCGCGCAGGAATCGCCACCTCATAGATGCCGTACTCCGGCGTCAGCTCGATATAATCGAAGACACTGCTGCTGACACCGTACCGGACTGCCAGCCGCTCCGCCACCTCGCGCTCCGCGTAAACCACATGGTCGGCTCCGTTTCTCAAAAGCAGCTTTTTATAGATATCCCTTGTGGCCCTGGCCACAACATACCTGGCGCCGAGGTCCTTTAAAAGCACGGTAATCTCCAGGGCTGTCTGGAAGCTGTCGGCCATGCCCACCACACAGATATCAAAATTGCTCACTCCAAGGGAACGGAGGAAGTCCTCCTGGGTCGCGTCGCCGATCTCAATATTCCGGATCACCGGCGCCAGCTCATCGGCTCTCTCCTCATCCCTTTCTATGGCGAGAACCTCGTTCCCCTCTTCAATCAGCTTAAGCGCCATATGGCGTCCGAAGCGTCCAAGGCCGATCATCAAAATTGATTTCATGTCCATACTCCTTTTGCGTCATATATTCTGTCAGGAAGGCTCTAGCCGACCTGGATCTTTTCCAGCGGCTTTTTCGAGGCCACCGGTGCCCGGTCGGAAGAGAGTGCAAGCAGCATCGTAAGCGATCCCGCCCGCCCAAAAATCATAAGAAATGCCAGGATCAGTTTCGAGATCATGCCGACCTCCGGCGTAATCCCCAGGGTCAGCCCCACCGTAGCGATGGCTGACACCGTCTCAAACATGGCAGTCAGCACGGGGATTCCCTCCAGGCTCGATACGATCAGGGTGGCTGTCACCGAAAGAATCAGATACATCATGAAAATACAGGAAGCAGTCCTGGTGATGCCGTCCTCAAGCCGCCGCCCCATGACCTCCACATTCCGCTTCCTGCGAAACGTAGAAAAAATGCTGAGAAGCAGGACAGCAAGGGTCGTTGTCTTGATGCCGCCGGCCGTGGAACCCGTGGAGCCGCCTGCAAGCATCAGGCAGATCATGACAAAAATGCTGCCCTCCGAAAGCTTCGTAAGATCCACCGTATTAAATCCGGCCGTCCTGGACGTCACCGACTGGAACAGGGACGCGAGCACCTTATCGCCCGCCGTCATCTCCTCAAAACCGGCCGGAAGCTCCAAAAGGAAAATCGCGGCCGCCCCGCCGAAAATCAGGCAGGCCGTCGTCACGAGCACGATCCGCGAATGGAGCCGCAGCTTTAAAAACCGCCCGCGGCAGTCGATCACGTCTTTCCACACGAAAAAGCCAAGGCCGCCAAGGACAATCAGTGCCATAATCACCAGGTTCACGTACCAGTCGTCGTACATCCCCGTCAGGGAAGAAAACTCCCCCTGAAACCCAAACAAGTCAAAACCGGCATTGCAGAAGGCCGAAACGGAGTGAAAAACCGCATAGTAGAGGCCGCGGCCCAGCCCCAGCTCCGGGCAGAACCGGAACGCCAGAAGGACGGCGCCTCCAAGCTCGACGGCCAGGGTGCCGAGGAGAATAAACCGCGTCATGCGGACGATGCCGCCCACCTGGGGCGCCGAAACCGATTCCTGCATAAGGAACCGCGGCGTAAGCCCGATCTTCTTCCCCGTAAAGCAGGCCAGGAAAATCGTGATCGTCATAAATCCCATGCCGCCTATCTGGATCAGCAAAAGGATCACGATCTGTCCAAACAGCGACCAGTAGCTGAAAGTATCAAATCTCACAAGTCCTGTCACACAGGTGGCCGAAGCCGCCGTAAAGAATGCATCCGTAAAAGAGGTAAACTCCCCGCTTTTGGATGCGGCGGGAAGCGTCAGCAGGACTGCCCCGATCAGGATAATCAGGCAGTAGCCGCCAAGCAGAACGCGTGTCGGCGACAGCTTCATTAAGCGCCGGTTCAGATTCAGGTTCACTTCTTTTTCCTCGATTCTTCCGTTTATTAAAACAGGCCATTCCCGAAGGAACAGCCTGTCTCATTTTCATTCAGACCTCACATCCTACTATAATATCAATGCGTCATTAAGTCAAGAACCAGTTCGGCGCACTTGTTGAGGTCTTCCACCTTTAAGGTTTCGCTTGTCGTATGAACTTTTGTCATGCCTGTGGAGAGGACAATCGGCTTAATTCCATGGAGAGCCATGACGTTGGCATCGCTTCCGCCGCCGCCCTTTGCCGTCTCCGGCTCATATCCAAGGCGCGCGCAGGAATCAAAGACTCTCTGTACCAGCGGATCATCGTTCGCCACATTGAAGCTCACATAGTTGGTTGCAAGCTCGATCTCCAGCTTTGCGCCCATCTCGTCGCAGGCCTCCTGGAGGCAGCTCTTAATGTGCTCTGCCTGGGCATTCAGCTTGTCGAGATTGCGGCTTCTCACCTCAGCTACGAAGGTCGCCTTCTCCGGCACGATGTTGGTGGCATATTCTGCCTTCAGCGTACCGATGTTGCAGGTTGTCTCCTCGTCGATTCTTAAAAGGTTCATCTTTGCGATTCCCTTTGCAGCAACCTGGATGGCGCTGATTCCCTCTTCGGGAGCAAGTCCCGCATGGGAAGAACGGCCGATCACCGTCGCAAAAATCTTAATCTGGCCCGGGCCGCAGGTCAAAACCTTTCCGATATTGCCGCTGGCATCGAAAACCATGGCTTCCTTGCCCTGGATCATGGAGTAATCCATGTTCTTGGCGCCGTGCATTCCGCCTTCCTCTCCGATGGTAAACAGGATTTCCGTATTGCGGCACGGAAGGTTCTGTTCCTTGATGACGCGCACAGCCTCGATGATGGCTGCGATTCCGGATTTGTCGTCGCCGCCTAAAACTGTCGTTCCGTCTGTGCGGATCACGCCGTCCTCAATCGTCGGCTTTACACCGTTTCCGGGAACGACCGTGTCCATATGGGCGCACATGATCGTCGGTTCGCTGGGGATGGTTCCGGGAAGATATGCATATACGTTAAAGCCGTTGGAACCGAAGCCCTCGCCTGCCTTGTCAGTCTTTACCTCAAGGCCAAGCCCCTTTAACTCGGACACCATCTTCTCAGCCATAGCTTTTTCATTTTTTGTCTCACTGTCGATCTGGATATACTCTAAAAAAGTATCCAGAAGTCTCTTTTCATTCACCATTGGTTTTCCCTCCTGATTCCGTAGTGTTTTTGCTTCCTTCCATCTATGTAAAATTCATTACATATTCCATTTTAGGACATGCCCTGGAGTTTCTCTAATATAGAAACAACGCGTTCAAAATCATACTGGACTTCCTTTGTCCCTGACTGCATTTTATACCAGCCCTTTAATTCCTGGTACGTGGTGGAAAAAGAACCGTAGCCGAGATAAAGCTCCGGCGTCTGGTAGTTGTCCGCAAAGACCACAAGCGGCATGATCTTGATGCGGTCGATGCCGTTTTCCCTTAAAACCGCACGGATCCGCTCCGCACCGTCCTTCAGCTCGATTAAGGGGTTCGGGAATTCCTCTTTCCGCCTTGGATCTTCGCGTCTCCAGACTTCCCCCTCAGGCGCACCGTAAATTTTCGTTCCCCATCCGTAGGCCTTCACAATATAGATCCCGCTCCTGTCCGCAACCACGGCGTCGTAGGATTTTTTTCCGTCCGGAAAATGGAACTCGGCATTTTCATATAGTTTAGAGGGGCGCTTGGCCAGCCGCTTTAACTTTTTCACAACCTTTTTAACCGCCGCCTCGTGGTTCCTCTGCTTGTTCATATGGCGGATCGCAAATTTAAGAACCAAAAGCCCCGCCAGGATAAACACGAGAATGTTGACATAATCTGCTAACGAATGCAGCTTCCAGGCCTGAAAATCATTGCCGAAAAAATTCATCTGTAAAAAACCCCTCTCGCTTTCTTAAGTTCACGTTTGCAGACCACGCTGCCGGCGCAGGTACATCCGTATGTTTCATTGTAACATGAATCCAAAAGGAGTGCAAGCACTGCACGCCGCCGAAGTGATTTTTTACAAATTTTCTCCTGGTGTGGCGCCGCTTTGTTGTATATTTTTACAAGTTCCGCAGAATCCCTATAAATTCCGCAAAAAAACTTCTGTTCCCGGTTAATTTCGTGTTCATTTTCCCCGCTGGCTATGGACAACGGCAGATATCAACGCTATACTGGCTTCAGGTTCTTTCTTAAGAAAGGGCAGCCCTCCAGGAAGTCCCTTTCTAAGAGGTTCATTTGTATCACATTCAACTCCTTTAAGACTGGCAAAATACAGGGATCCTTCTGCTCGCCCAGGCAGAATGGAACATCCGAAGGCATCGTCAACCCGCTTTTGGACAGATCCCTCCTGAAACGGAAAAGTCCTGCGCCCCCGCAGGGCTTTTTTCGTTATTTTATCAGCATTTTTTGCCACATTTTTCCCCCATTTATTAACATAAATATAAAACCATAAATATTTTATAAAAAAACTGTGGATTTTTACCAACAAATATTGTATTATGTAGGAGAAGACAGATATGGGGGCATAGTTTCTGTCATTCAAAATCTTACAGGAGGGATCTGCGTATGAAAGATAACGCAACTGCAAAAAAGTCGTGGGTTGACAAATTTCTTGACGGCATTGAGCGTGTCTGCAATAAGCTGCCGCCGCCAGCAATCCTATTCTGCTGGCTGTTTTTAATTACCGCAATTATCGGTATGGTTTTCAGCATAATAGGACTTACTCTTGTGAACCCCGCAACACAGGTTGAGGTTCAGTCCGCAAACCTGTTCTCACGGGATGGCCTTAACTGGTTTCTCGGAAACATGGTGAAAAACTTCACCGGTTTCGCACCTCTGGGCCTCGTTATTACAATGACACTTGGTATCGGTCTCTGCGAGGAGTCCGGGCTGATTCTTTCCATGTTAAAGAGCGGCCTTAAGGATGTTCCCGCTGTTCTCGTTCCCTACATAATCGCTTTCGTAGGTACCGTAGGAAACATCGCTTCCGATACTGCTATGATCGTCGTTCCGCCGATGGCTGCCATCATCTACATGAGTGTCGGCAAACATCCTGTTGTCGGAATGATCTGCGGTTATGCCGGTGCTCAGGCCGGATTCTCCGCAAACCTTATGATTGCCGGAACGGACTCCCTGCTTCAGGGTCTCACGAACGATGCCATCAAGGCATTCCTTCCGGAATCTACCTTCCAGGTTGATGTTACCTGTAACTGGTTCTTCATGATCGCGTCCACGTTCCTTTGCTCTGTTGTCATCGGAACTGTTTGTACAAAGATCGTAGAACCGCGTTTCGGAAAATACCAGGGAGATTCTTCCGAAAAACTTGAGGAAGTTACTCCTGCACAGAGAAAAGGCTTAAGAGCCGCCGGTATCACCGCGATTATTTACGTTCTCATTATCGTAGTTGGTTTCGTTACCGGTATCCTGGCCGCAGAAGACGGCGGCCTGGTTGGATCTCCGCTCCTGAACGGTCTTGTTCCGATCCTGTTCGTGTTCTTCTCCATCTGCGGTATCATGTTCGGTGTTGCCTCCGGTGCGTTTAAGAACTCCTCAGACGTCAGCAAGGCTATGGTAAAACAGATGTCCGGCATGGGTTCCTATGTCTGCTTCTGTTTCTTCTGCGGACAGTTCCAGGGCCTTTTCAACTGGACCAACCTTGGTACTCTGCTTGCAATCGCAGGTGCTGATTTCCTTCAGAATGTTGGCTTTACTGGTCTTCCGATGTGCGTAGCCTTCATCATCATCTGCGCGTTTGTAAATATTTTCGTATCCTCTGGTTCGGCAAAATGGGCGATCTTCGCTCCGATTTTCGTTCCGATGTTCATGCTGCTTGGCTATCATCCGGGCTTCACACAGCTTCTTTACAGAATCGGCGATTCTCCGGGAAACTGCTTCACTCCTATGTCCGCATACATCTGGATGGTTTTGAGTGTGGCACAGACAAAGTACATGAAGGACCTGAAGATCGGTACCCTGATCTCCAACATGATCCCGATTGCCATCATCCTTCAGATCTTCTGGATTCTTTTCATGATCATTTGGGTCATGATCGGTATCCCGATTGGACCTGGCGTCGGTACTGCCCTGCCCGCAGGCGTCCTTTAATCTGCACTTTTCATGCCAGAATAAAGCTATGCCCAACATAAATGAACTTATTTAAAATGGCCGGCCGGCTTCCGCTTTTCATCGGGAGCCGGCCGGTTTGCTGTCTGCGCCGCATAGTTTTTCTGCTTTTCCTGCATACTAGAGGAAAAACAGGAAAGAGAGGTATTGTCATGAAACAGCAGCCTGAAATCTTGACGCCGTCCAAAAACGGCCCCTCCCCGGAAATCGTCCTTCCGGGAAGCGACCGCGCAACGAATGTGATCCCCGATGAGGTGCCGCGGCGCGACGGGCCTGGCGGGGAACCGGGCGGAACGCCGAAATAAGCCAGATAAAGCCCGAAGACTTCCTTCCAACAGAAGCTTCGGGCTTTATTCTTCTTCCGGAATGGCTCTACGCCTTCGAAGACCAGAAAGCGCCGTCCTCCTCCGTCCCGTCCGGCTT
This sequence comes from Eubacteriaceae bacterium Marseille-Q4139, assembly GCA_018223415.1. Classification (NCBI taxonomy): domain Bacteria; kingdom Bacillati; phylum Bacillota; class Clostridia; order Eubacteriales; family Eubacteriaceae; species Eubacteriaceae bacterium Marseille-Q4139. The sequence goes on from JAGTTQ010000001.1 coordinate 1,359,880, forward strand.
CAGGAAAATCTGGAAGTATTGTTCCTCCTCTGCCAGCTTGTAGAGGAGGCCGATGCGGTAGTCAAGCCCTACCAACACCGTGTCCAGGCTCGCCTCTCTGCCGTCCGGATGATTCCGTTCCAGCCAGCGGCCGTCCTTGATCCACTCCTTTAGCCGTACCAGCCAGTCCGCATGCAGCTTGGACATGCCGGCCTCATTCATCAGGAACGCCAGCTCAAAGGTACGCCCGTTCACGGTACAAGGGAACTGGGTAAAGGGCGCATTGGCAATATAGTTTTCCGGCTTTGAGCCGAAGATGTCCCAGAACGTCTTAAGGCCTTCTGCGTTTATGGAGATGCAGGAGATGGCTCTCTGTTTGTCGTCGGAGTCCTCATCTAACCCCTGCTGGAGCGTCCGGTCGGCATCGGGATTGATCCAGTGATACTCCATCCGTTCCAGGGGCTCTCCGGCTTCGATTTCCTTTTTTAAGGTCAGGAATTCATAATCCCCCGGTACCAGCGCAAGGCCGCGGGCCGCCGCCTCCAGGGCGCCTTCTTTGTCTCCAAAATGGCTCCGCAGCTTGCCTGCCTGGAGCCAGATCCACGGATAGTCCGGCTCTTCCAGGATTCCCTGCTCAGCATAATCCCTGGCTTCCTCCAGGCGGCCGCAGTACATCAGGGCCGCCGAGTAACGGTAGTACCATGTGGCGCAGCCTTTTGCGTTTTGTTCCGAATCCTTCATCCACTGAACCGCTTTGTAATAATAGCGGTACGCATCCAGATTATTGCATGCATAGGCATACCACAGGGCGATTTCAAGATCCCGTCTTGCCTGCCGTTCGGTAAACCGCCTCTCCTTTATGCCCTGATCTATGAAATTTTCCAGCCATGTAAGCATTTTCCCGAAATAGCCGGATACGCCGTCCTCAAAGGATGCCAGCGTTTCCATATCCTTTTTCGAGAGCAGAGAGCCTGTCTCCGGATCCACCTGCGGTTCGCTCTCCTGTTCCCATAAACGGACTACGCCCACGTTCCGGCGGAACACGCGGAAGCCGCCCCAGGATATATCGGTGCCGGCAAAAAAGTCCCTGGCCGCATCCAGCACGGCCGGCAGATCCCAGGCGATGAAGTCCAGATACCCATAATAGAGGCCGGTGGCTCCGCCAAGGAAGACGGCGGCATCATCCCCGGCATGTTCCCGGATCGCCTCCCGGAGATCGTCCCGGAACTTAAGAATCCCGGCTGCCTGTTCTTCTCCCTCAAAACCATCCAGCGGATAGCACAGGAAGCCAGCCGCAATGCCGTCCTTATGGTAATCATCCATAGTTCCTCTCTCGCCGCACATGTACTCGTTGATGAGGACGGGAAGCCGTGCAGAACCGGTGAAAACATCCATCCGCCAGTCGGCCTCCGGATCTTCTTCCGGCTCCAGCTCATAGTTCATATAGCTGTTGTCCAGATAGCTCCCGGCATCGTCCCACAGCTCATACCCCATCTCCCGCAGTGCTTTCGGAAGATCCGACAGCATGAGCGGTGCTCCCTCTTTCGGCTGCTCTGCAAGCTCCAGCCTGCTTACATATGCGATGACGGGCACCTCCCCCAGTACCTGAACGGTGAGCGTGTAAAACAGCCACCAGAGTTTGTCTTCCTCGTCTTTCAGCAGAGGCAGAAGCTTTCCGCAGAACATAGTCAGCGAAATCCCTTCCTCCGTTCGTTCTGCCCAGACCTGCACATCGTCTGCCTGCACCTGGATTTCCCCTGCCCTGAGAGAAAAACCCTCTGAGATCTGGCGCCCTGCCAGGATGTTCCAGTGAGCCAGCACAGACTCCGGCGCATGGCGCTGGAAATACACCAGAGGGAACAGCTTCGCCCGGTTCCCCTCGGCGCTGAGGATCAGCTCGTATTGACCGCCATGAACTCCCAGCTCGAAGGCAGGAGAATGAAAGGCCAGTTCCAGGGCGCTGCTGCATTTTTCGATCAGCTCCCCGCCCCGCTCCCGCAGTCTGTCCGTATCCATAATCTGACGCAGCTCTTCCTCAATCTCAGCAAAGGCCGTCCAGGCTTCTTCCGTCCGTTTTCGGAAGTTCTTCTCAAACAGCGGCAGGGCCAGGCCGTTGTATGCCCTGGCCAGCTCGCTGTCCATTTCAGGCGTGCGCTCCCCGGCCGGAAGCGCCTCCAATGCGTCGATGGTCTTCTGAAATTCGTCGGTTTCATTCCATTTCTGACACTGTTCCAGTAAATTCATACAGCAGCTCCTTTCTGTTTGCCTGCCATGTCCTCCCGGCGTCTTTTATAATAAATACAAAATTACTGTTTTGTATTTATATAGTAAAACAGAATAGGGAAGAATTCAACTGCTTTTATAGAGCTTTTGCGCCGGCGTCGTTTTTGGTGTCCGTTTTGGTGCCCATTTCTCCGGGAAATTACTGCTGCTTATTACTGCCGCGGCAGAAATAAAAAATGGCCAAAACCCTTTAAAATAAAGGATTTCAGCCACTTTCTCCGACTGGGCCAGTTGGATTCGAACCAACGGATGCAGGAGTCAAAGTCCTGTGCCTTACCGCTTGGCGATGGCCCAACAGTCTTTTTCTAGTCTATCACAGGACGCCGAAAAATTCAAGAAAAAAATCCCGGGAGCTCCCGCATTTTGATATGCTCCCTTCTAGGTAGACAGTTGAAATAATAAAACTGTTTATCAAGGAGGGAGCATTTCTTATGCGTAAATATTCTGCTGAAGATAAATTACGAATGGTAAAGCTTATTTTGGAAGCTAAACATAGTATTACATCTGTATCAACAGGCGAAGGAATTCATCCTACTACTTTAGAAGAATGGATTCGTAATTATCAGTCTATGGGTTCAGAAACCTTTTACAACAAAGGATGGACCAAAAGAACTTCTGCCGAGAAAGAGATTGCCGTACAAGAGTATCTTTCTGGTCTTGGTTCACTACGTGATATTTGTAAAAAATATAAAATTTCCAGTACTCGTACACTCAGGCAATGGATTGCGCTGTATAATGGTCATAAGGAACTGAAGGCTTCCAGAACAGGAGGATGTAGTCTTATGACCAAAGGAAGAAAAACAACGTTTGAAGAAAGAGTGGAAATTGCATCCTACTGCATTTCCCATGGCCATAACTATGCTGAAACATCAGAAAACTTTAAGGTGTCCTATCAGCAGGCACGAAATTACACTATCAAATACGAAACAGGCGGAGTTCCTGCATTACAGGATAACCGCGGCAAAAGAAAATCGGAAGATTCTCTTACAGAGGTGGAAAAGCTTCAAGCGGAGTTGAAACTGGAAAAAGCCAAACGGCAACGTGCAGAAATGGAGTTATCATTCTTAAAAAAATTAGAGGAAATCGAAAGGAGGCGGGGCTGAGCCTGATCCGCCACGAGCATATCTATCAGGCTGTCAAAGAAGAACAGAAAGAACACGATTATCCGATACAGGCGCTTTGTAAGATTGGCGGTGTTTCAAGGGCGGCTTATTACAAATGGCTGAACCATGAAATGTCAGAGAATGAACAGGAAAACCGAAAAATTGCGGAACTGATAGAAAAAATCCACATAGAATCACCTGATAAGGGTTATCGCAGAATCCGTGATGAGTTGGAGCGTTACCATGACATTGATGTAAATGATAAACGTGTTTTGCGCATCTGCCGGAAACTTGGTATCAAATCCACCATTAAATATGCAAACGATAGCTGTACAAGACAGGCTGCAAATCCACAGTACATAGCCGAAAATATCCTGAATCGTGAATTTACGGCAGAAGCTCCGAATGAAAAGTGGTTGACCGATGTAACGGAATTTCATTACTATATCGGAAATGAAAAGCACAAGGTATATTTAAGTGCAATTCTTGACCTGTATGACCGAAGAATCGTATCCTACCGTATTGGAGACAGTAATAGTAATGCATTAGTGTTTGATACCTTTGATGATGCAGTCAAAGATAATCCTGATGCACATCCGATGTTTCACAGTGACAGAGGCTTTCAATACACCAATAGAGCCTTTCATGCAAAACTTGAAGCAGCAGGGATGATGCAGAGCATGTCCAGAGTAGCAAAGTGTATCGATAATGGACCAATGGAAGGATTCTGGGGAATTCTAAAACGGGAGCGTTATTATGGTAAACGATTTATGGACAGAGAATCACTGGTGGTCATGATAGAGAAATATATCAATTACTATAACAACAGACGTTTGCAGAGGAAGCTTGGTATAGTAACACCAATGGAGAAACACGAAAAATATTTACAGGCAGCGTAAAAATCTGCCAGCAGGTGATACCTACTGGCAGAAAAAAATTATATTTTTTTGATTGTCTACTTGACGGGAAGCAGTTCATTTCGTGCGGGTTCCCGGGATTTTTCGGGTGCCAGTCGCCTGTCAGGCCGCCTTGGCGTCCGGCTGAAACAACAGGGATATGCACCAGAGCGCCGCCAGCGCCACAATCGTGTACACGATCCGGCTGAACAGGGCGCCCTGTCCGCCAAGGAGCCATGCGACCAGGTCGAATTTGAACAGGCCGATCAGCCCCCAGTTCAGGCCTCCTACGATCAGAAGGACAAGCGCAATTTTATTCAGCATTGGAAATCCCTCCTTTTCTTTTTCAGTATTCCCAGAAAAAAAGGGCTTATACGAAAAAATGTACGCTTGGCGCTTCATGGACTGGAATTCTCACTGCGCAAAAAATCCGCAGACAAAACTGCCTGCGGACAAATCGGGTGGATACAGGGATTCGAACCCTGGGCCTCCAGAGCCACAATCTGGCGCGCTAACCAACTGCGCTATACCCACCATAATATGAGATTGTTTTGATCTCAAGCGAGCCTGAAGGGATTCGAACCCCCGACCCACGGCTTAGAAGGCCGTTGCTCTATCCAGCTGAGCTACAGACTCATGGAATCCTCGCTTTATCACTTTCTCTGTGACAAGCGGGTGATGGGAATCGAACCCACGTATCCAGCTTGGAAGGCTGGTGTTCTACCATTGAACTACACCCGCATGTAAGCGATGAGAGATACATTCAACTCTCTCGTCGGGGTGACAGGATTTGAACCTGCGACTTCCTGGTCCCAAACCAGGCGCTCTAGCCAAGCTGAGCCACACCCCGTCTGCTGACAAAACAACCGTTTTGCCTCGCAACGCAAGAGATATTATATCCTAAGCATTTCCACTTGTCAACTACTTTTTATAAAATGATGTCGTCTTTTTCGATATAATTCACCGTAAAGTGCGCTTCTCCGTCACGATCCAGCTCCATAATCATGTACGACGGCTTTCTCCCGTCCTGCCGCGGGTAAGAAAGGCTGCCGGGATTTAAAATCACCATGTCCTCCCAGTATTCCAGGCAGGGCTTGTGAGTATGCCCGAACATGACAATGTCCGCATTCCTGGACTTGCCCTCTTCCTTGATTCCCTCGGTGCCCAGGGTCACGCCGTAGAGATGGCCGTGGGTGAGGAAAGCGCGGTACTTCCCGATCTTAATTTCCTTTTCCCGCTCCAGCGACGAAAAGAAGTCATTGTTCCCCCGGACAGCATAGACCGCGCATGCATCATTCCCAATCCATTCCCTGAAATAGCATTCGCTCCCCTCCGTGTCGCCGAGATGGATCAGCATGTCGATGGGCGAAACCTTCTTTATGACCTCACGCAGGTTCCCATCCCTGCGGTGCGTGTCGCTGACGATTAAAATTTTCATACACGTTCCCCAATTTCCTTTTCCAACAGCTTTTTCATGGCCTCCAGAGCTTTTCCCCTGTGGCTGATCTTGTTTTTCTCCTCCATGGTGATCTCTGCCGATGTCTTCCCATATTCCGGAAGCATCAGGATCGGATCATAGCCGAAACCGCCCTCCCCGGCCGGCGCATAGGCGATATAGCCTTCCATGGTCTCCCTTGCGCTCAAGGTACGGCCGTCCGGCAGGACTGCCGCAATGACGCAGACGAACCGCGCCGTCCGTTTTTCCTGTTCCACGCCATCCAGACGGTGAATCAGGTTCCAGTTTTTGATTTCATAGGAGGTTTTTTCCCCCAGGTACCTTGCGGAATAGACGCCCGGCTCCCCGTTTAAATAATCTATTTCCAGGCCGGAATCATCGGCCAGCACGATGCCGCCGGTTTCTGCCCAGACTGCCTTTGCCTTAATCATGGCGTTGGCCTCGAAGCTGTCCCCGTCCTCCACGATATCCGGCGATGCCCCCGCCTCCTTCATGGACAGGACTTCCGCCCCCAGATCCTTTAAAATCTCGCGGATTTCCCGCATCTTTCCTTCATTCGACGTTGCAAATACGATTCTGTTCTCCATATTCATCCTCACTGTACACTTTCAGACAGAGGTTGCAGCCCTCTTTCTCCTCGGCCCGTTCCCAGAGACGGCCGTCAGGACTAATATACCCCTCTCCGTCGGTTATGTCAATGTTCTCTGTGCGGGAACCTGCCGCATATTCAATGGCGACAGGCTGTTTTGTCTCCTGCGCCGTGACTTCCGCCAGGACGGCAAACCGCTCGCCGGCGCTCACCTGCACGGCCTCCTCAAAGGGCACCGTATAAAAACCGGCCTCGGCGAATGTCCCCTCGAACACAAGGCGCCGTTCGGAAAACGCCTGGGACACACCGCCCGTCTCCGGAACATTGGCTACCGCATAGATGCGGCAGGAAACGCCTGCTTCCACCGCATAAAGCCCGGCCGCACAGAGCACTTCCTCCCCGGCCGCCTCGTACACATTGGCAAACCACGCCGTCCTGTTTCCGTATCCGAGCTGCCCCGTCCAGCCGCAGAGGTCAGCCTGATAGATCGTTCCGTAGTTATCCGGCGGTTCGATACCGGAATAGAGGACGTTGTACGTCCCGATATTGGCGTCTTCATAGGAGACCCAGAAACAGCCGTCCTCCCCGAAGCTGCTGCCCCAGCTGTTCATGCAGAGGAACGCGCCGTCTTTTTCCGGCATGGAAGAAAAGTTCTCCCTCGGAAAGCCATCGTCCCATCCCAGGATCACTGCATCGTGATTCGGCCCGTTCTCCCCGTCATAATACATGGCACAGGTGTCGTCCCGGTAGCACAGCTCCCGCTCGCGCCCCTGCTCCATGGGAAAATACAGAGAGCTCTGGACGCCGCCGGAGGTATATACGGCCTGCTTGATCCGCTCATAGTCCTTTTCCGGCAGGATTCGGATTTCCTGCACATGGCAGACAGGGCTTAAGCCCTCCAGCGAGACGCCGTCCCCGTAGGGATCCTCCGCCTCAGATACCGGCCCCTGCCAGGAAAGCAGGTACGCCATCGCCATGGCATAGTCGCCGCCGTCCTCCTGCCCAAGTCCAAAGCTGTTCCTTAAGGACATGTGGTCTGCCGAGAGCCCCGTCCGAAGCTTAGCCGGCATGGTGGTCTCCAGCGCCAGAAGCGACGCAAAGGCCCAGCAGGTGCCAAAGCCGCCCTGATCCGGCACACGGGAAATGGAAAGATGTTCCCGCAGGTCAAAGCGTTCCGGCAGTGTCTCCGCCGGGGTGCCGGAAACCAGCTCCTCCCGCGCCGCGACGACGGTCGGCTCCGGCGCTCTCTCATCTTCCGGCTTCCGCCATCCCCGAAATGCCAGCAGGACTGCCAAAAAGATGAGGATTCCTGCCAGAAAGAGCTTTCTCCCCGGCCGTTTTCTCTTTCTCCTGTAATATTTACGCCTTGTTTCCAACAGCTTCTCCTGCATTTCTCCTCGGCGGCTTCGGCCCAAGATACTGATAAAAATACGTTTTCATCATTCCGTTATAAATCTTCCGGTTTTTGTCCGCCTTCCGGCCTATGTACCGCTCCGCGTCCTCGTAGGCGGTAATCAGATAGGCCGACCAGGAATCCAGGGCCGCGAACCGCTCCCCGATGACCTTATAAAGCTCCGGCAGGTTTTTCTTATCCTCGATCCGCTCGCCGTAGGGCGGGTTCGTAATCAGGAAGCCGTATTTTTTCGGATGGCTCAGTTCGCTCACAGGCCTCTGCTGGAAATGGATCAGGTGATCGACGCCGGCTGCCTTCGCATTGGCTCTTGCGGCCCGGATCACGTCTCCGTCGATATCATAGCCCTGGATATCCGTCTCCACGGACGTGTCCACGAGATCATTCGCCTCGTCCATGGCTTCGTACCAGCACTTCCTCGGAATCAGGTTCTTCCAGCTTTCCGAGAGAAATTCCCGGTTCATGCCCGGCGCCATGTTGGCGGCCATCATGGCTGCCTCTATCGGGAAGGTGCCGCTGCCGCAGAACGGATCCACCAGAATCCTGTCTTTTTTCCACGGCGTCAGCATGATAAGGGCCGCCGCCAGCGTCTCCGTAATCGGCGCCTTGCTGGTGAGCGTCCGGTAGCCTCTTTTATGAAGCGACTCGCCGCTGGTGTCGATGGCGACGGTCACGATGTCCTTGTGGATAAACACACGAAGCGGGTAGCTGGCTCCGTCCTCGGGGAACCAGGTGAGGCCGTAAGCGCCCTTTAACCGCTCCACCATGGCTTTTTTCATGATGGACTGGATGTCTGAGGGGCTGAAAAGCCGGCTCTTGATGGACGAGGCCTTCGCCACCCAGAATTTCCCATCCTTCGGGATGTACTGCTCCCAGGGGAGGGCCTTCGTTCCCTGGAACAGTTCTTCAAAAGTCTCCGCCCGGAAGCTTCCGACTTTTAAAAGCACCCGCTCCGTCGTCCGCAAAAATACATTGGCGCGGCAGATGGCCTCCGCGTCGCCGAGAAAGGTGACGCGGCCGTCCTCCGCCTGGCTCACCTCGTAGCCCAAATCCGTGATTTCCCGTTTCATTACTGCCTCAAGGCCGAAATGGCATGGCACAATCAATTCAAATCTTTCCATACGGTTCTCTGCTTTCTTTGTTCTTTCCGTCTGTATCTCGTATCATTTTATATGCTGGCGCAGTCCGTGTCAAATGGTTTGCGCGTTCTTTTGGCCGTTTTCGGGGCTTTACCGCACAAGATGCGTCCCGCGGTAGTAGGAAAGGCCGCCGTTTGCGTTGGTGACGGGATAGCCGCGGCTGTCCAGATATCTGGCCGCCATCATGCTGTGGCCCCCGTAAGCGCAGTAGACGATGATCCGGCGGCCGGCCGGGAGCAAATGCAGGCTCCATTCCAGCTCATCGACAGGGATGTTGACGGCGCCCTCCAGATGGCCTCTGGCAAACTCGTCCCGGCCGCGGACGTCCAAAAGGACGAAATCCCGCGGGCCGTTCAACATGGCCTCCAGCTGTTTCATGGAAATGTTCTGAAACATAGGTTCCTCCGCATGTCTTCTTTCCTTATTGTATTCGGGTTGCCCCGGACATGTTCCCGGCCTGTACGGAAAGACGGCAGGGAACATGTCCCTGCCGTCCGTCTGATTTCCGTTTTAGCGATCCTCTCTGCCGCAGTTCTCGCTGCTGTTTCTGCTGCTGTTTCTGGAAGAGTTGGAGCTTCCGTTTCTGCCGCAGTTGTCGCTGTTCATGTTTCTGGAGCTGTTGCTGCTGTTGGAGCTGTTCTTGCTGTTGGAACTGTTGCTTCCGTTTCTCATGCTGTTGTCCATATCGTAGCTGTTCTTATTCGCCATTTCAAATTCCTCCTAACTGGGTTTTCTTGACTACACCGTTAGTATGGCTGAAACCGGCCAAAATATGCATGCGTCCGTGACGCAGGTTATTGATGCATCAATTTTTTCAGCTTTTTTAAGCAGTGGTAAAACGCCGGAATCAGGAAGAGATCGGCGCAGATCCACGCTAACGGGCTTGCGATGCAGATCGGCAGATAGCCGAAGATCGGGACGAGGAAGAAGCCGACAAACGTCCTCGCCGCCATCTCGCAGACACCGGCCAGAATGGCGAAGGTGCTGAATCCCATGCCCTGAATGGCAAACCGTACCACGTTGACGAACACCAGCGGGATATAGAACATGCTGTTTCCGATTAAGAAGATGGACACCTGATCGATGATCTCAGTCTCCCCCGCATCCAGGAACAAAAGTGCAATGTATTTTCCGCCGAGCGCCAGCACTGCAAAGGCGATGACGGAATAGACGATGCCGATGATGGAAGCCATTTTTACGCCTTCCCGCACACGGTCCAGCTTTCCCGCGCCCACGTTCTGACCTGCAAACGTCGCCATGGTGCCGCCGAGGGCATCAAAGGGGCAGCAGAAGAACATGCTGACCTTATTTCCCGCCGAGACGGCTGCCACGGCCATGGAGCCCAGGGAATTGACGGCCGCCTGGAGAACGACGCTTCCGATGGCCGTGATGGAATACTGGAGCCCCATGGGAATGCCCATGGAACAGAGGATTTTCATCATATTCGGATCCGGCTTTTTCTCTTCTTCCGTCATTTTGAGCACCGGATAATGCTTAATCATGTACACCAGGCAGAGCAGGCCGGAGATTCCCTGGGAAACCACCGTCGCGTAGGCCGGCCCGTCGACGCCCATGCCCATCACAAGGATGGTGAAAACGTCCAGAAAGATATTCATGACCGACGAAAGCAAAAGGAAATAGACCGGCGTCCTGCTGTCCCCGAGGCTCCGGATGATTCCCGAGAGCATGTTGTAAAGGTAGGTGACAGGGATGCCGAGGAAAATGATAAATATGTAGTCATAGGCCCCCTGGATGATGTCCTCCGGCGTCTGCATCCACCGGAGAATGTCCATACAGAGCACGCCGACAACGGCCGTCATCACCACGGCAAAGGCCGCAGAAAGCCAGCCGGCGTTGGCCGTGAATTTCCTGAGCCCGTGGTAATCCCCGGCGCCGAACCGCTGCGCGATGGGAATTGCAAAGCCGCTGCACACGCCGATGCAGAAGCCGTTTATCATGAAATTGATGGAGCCGGTGGAGCCCACCGACGCCAGTGCTGAGACGCCGAGAAACTTCCCGACGACAATGGTGTCCACCATATTGTAAAACTGCTGAAACAAAAGGCCGAGTAACATCGGCACCGCAAAGCCCAGTATCAGCCGCATCGGGGAACCTGTTGTCAGATCCTTCATTTCGCTTCTTTCCATTGTTGTCTTTCCCCCTGTAAAACGCAAATTTGTAATCGACTGTTTATTATAAGGCGGCTGCTTCCAAATGTACATACGGCAAAACGCAGAAAAAATACGGCTTTCGCCCTTTTCTTTCGTGTAAAGGTGTGATATCATACGGATAGGGGCAAAACACGTTTTGTCCCCAACATCAAAACATGCAGAGTAGGCATGTGCGCGTTAAGTGTCGGTCAGACAGGGAGTTGCTGGCGGAACGAAAGTGGGCTTTGGCCCCTGCGGTGCATGTGCCGCATCCCGCTGCTTCAGAAGATATTCTTTTCTTATCTCCTGCTGTGGTCAGAATCTGCAAAGGAGGTTTTTTTATGCGAAAATTTCTCTCTTTGTTTACGGATTCCTACCGTGAATTCAGGCACGTAAACACCATCACCACCTGCGCCGTCTTCGGCGCCATGTCCGTTCTTCTCGGCTACTATTCCATCCGGGTAACTCCCTACCTGAAAATCGGCTTCAGCGCCCTGCCAAACGAACTGGTGGACTACCTGTTCGGCCCTGTGGTCGGCGCCCTGTTCGGCGGCGGCATGGATTTAATCAAGTTCATGTTAAACCCCACCGACGGCTTCAACCCCGGCTTCACCTTCACGGCCATGCTGGCGCCATTTATCTACGGCGTGTTCCTTTATAAGCGCCCATTGAGCCTCCCGCGGATGCTGGCAGCAAAATTTGTTGTCATCATCGTCTGCAACATCCTTTTGAACACGTATTTCCTGTCGCTCATAACGGGAAACGGGTACCTCGCCATGATGCCGCAGCGGATTATCAAAAACCTGGTTCAGTGGCCGGTGGATTCCCTCCTGTTCATCCTGGTTGCCCGTGCGTTGGAACGGGCCGGCGCCTTCCGGCTGATTCATAAATAAGAATGTATGCGAACAGCCCGCAGGGTTTTGATTCCTGCGGGCTGTTTCTGTATCCTTATATCCTTTTTCGGATGGGAGTTAATCTCCAAGTACGTTTACGATTTTATAAGGTGAGCGGTATGTCCAGTTGGAAATCGTGATGCCGATCCGCTCGTTGGAGGCATGCACCACCTGTCCGTCGCCGATGTACATGGCAACGTGGTTGATCCTGCTGCCGCTGCTGTAAAAGACAAGGTCGCCGGGGCGGATCTCTGCGGCACTGATGACGCGGCCGCATCCAGCCTGTCCGGCAGAAGAATGGGGAAGGCTCACGCCTGCGGAGTGCTTCATCACGTAGGCCGTAAAGCCGGAACAGTCAACGCCGCTGTTGGGGTTTGTTCCGCCATACACATAGCGGCCGCCCACAAACTGCTTGGCGTAGTTTACAAGCTCCTGCCTGCGGATCGCCGAGGTGTCCTTCACCTCTTCGGCCGTCTCAGCCACCGTCGCCGCCTGCACCGTGTTTAAGTAGCCCTCCGTCTCACCGACAGCAATTTTTACCCAGCTATCGTTTACAAGCTCAATTACCTGGTATGTATTTCCAGTGGAGGCCTCTCCGACCACTTCTGCTTCTGTATCCGGTTCAGCGAAAAGCTCCGGGTTCATTCCGTCTACCTTTACAAGAAGGGAGGAGCTTGTCTGATATCCCGGGCCCTGGCTGGCTTCCGCCGTCACAGAAGGCCCGCGTCCAACGGCGATTGCCGCGGCACAGAAACAGATCAGTCCCATGGTCTTCAAAAGTCCTCTTTTCATATAATCTCCTATTTATTACAAATCATTTTTAATTATTACGAATTTGTTAAATATGTTACGGTTATGATTATATTTTTAAATAGAGTTTTTGTCAAGGAAATTAAGGGATTTAATATTTTTTTAATGATTTGTTCTGCGCTTTATCGTTCTCCCGCTGGATAAGGAAATCCACTTCGTAAGGCGGGTTATTTTGGCTCCAATAGCGGGGCATGACTTCAAATTGAGGAATCAGCGTCTGCCGGACTCTTTCAGGAGCCAGGTCTTACCTACCTGGCGTACCCCCTTCAAGATTAAAGGCTTGCGGTAGGGAGAATTCTTCCAATCCAGCAGCTTTTTTAAAATCAATCGTTCCATCCAGTCACTCCTCACATTTTTATTGGAGTTTTCGGTTTCATAATCACACTTTTATATATATTTAGGGGGGAAATAATCACCGCAGCGAGTATCAGTCAAATGATAAACCTCCCATTCCTCATCCCCCATAAAACGCCCATCGGCTGCACTCCCCGGAAAAAACCGCAGGGTCTTTTCCGAAAAGCACAGCCGATGTATCGTCATCATGCGGCCTCTACTGCCGCATCCCTTTTATGAACCAGTAAATGAACGCAATCACAAGAATCGGCCCGGCGAACCGCATGAGAAGGGAGAAAATCCCGCCTACGATTCCCATGACAACCGACAGCACCAGGAAAAACAGAACCAGCAGCAGAAGCTTCCAGTACCATTTATTCAGGTCGATGTAATGGATATGGGAAAAGGGATCACGTTCCCGCCGTTCCTCATAGGGATTCTCGCCGCCCCTCTCCATGCGTACCTCCGGCCCTGTGGCCTCACCGGCGGCTTCGCAGGAGTCGATGATGGTTCTGGCGACGATTCTGGCGTCTCCGATCTCCGCCGTAATCTCATCCATCGTGCGGCCCTTTGCCATTTCCTGGGTAATGTAGGTGTTGTAGTAATTCAGGTTCTCCTGGATCACCGATGCCGGTACCTCTCCTGAGAGCGCCTCCTCGAGGCGCCTCAAAAACTCTTCTTTGCTCATGCAGCTCTCCTGTTATCTCCTATTCCATTTTCTCCTTGAGAATTCCGCCGCGGTAGGCCGCCACCAGCTCCTTTAAGTCTGCAATCTTGGCCGCCAGCTCTTTTCCCGTGTCCGTATCGGCCACCATGATGCGGTTCTTCATCTTTTCCACGATTGTGACCTTCGGCGTGTTCTCCTTGTTGGGCTCAAAGGGCTTGTGCTCGGCGAGGGCCAGGTGCCTGGAGTTGAAAATCAGCGTGTAGCCGGCAATACCGGTCTTCGGCTGGTAAGACTTCGACAGGCCGCCGTCGATGATGAACAGCTTTCCTCCGGCCTTTACAGGGCTTTCCCCATCCTTTAATTTCACCGGCACATGGCCGTTGATGATATGGGAGCCCTCCTCCGGGAGCCCAAATTCCTTCAGTATTTTATCACAGAACTCTTCCTTCGCGCTTAACTGGTAGTAAGGGTTCATGTTTTCCTTTGTAGCGGCCTTGTCGGCAATAAAATAGCTCTCGAAGGTCGTCATGTTATCCTTTCCGTAAAGCGGGGATTTCGGCCCGCACCACAAGTACCACATGAAATCGCGGTACCATTCCTTCGCCGAGTCTTCCTCCGGAAGGAAATATGCCATTTTTACGGCGTCGTCAATGAAATCCAGGAGCCGCTTTCCGGAGTAGACGATTCCGTTGATGCTCATCTCGTCAAACTCCCCGTTGGCCTTCATCGGGATGCAGCCATGATAAAGCAGGTTGGAATTGCAGCACTTGTACATGGCGCCGTGGGAGTAAATGAATTTGATGTGGCGGTGCAGCGTGCTGTTGTGCTTGAAGGAGAGCCAGAGGGTGTGAAGCAGCTCTTCTTCCTCCTTCGTAAGCTTTAACGGATCCTTGGGATCCACCGTCGGAAGCTGCATATCCAGCATCTTGTATTCCTTGCCGCGAACCTTCACGGTTCCTTTTTCAAAGTTGATATTCTTAATCAGAACCCGGTCATCCATGCCAAATTCGGGATGGCGGGCGATGGTCTGCCCCTCCACCTTGAACTGGATAACGGCAATGGCCTTGTGCATCTTGGCCGCCAGGCCGGGATCCACCGCGTCGTAAATGTTTTCGTCCAGAATCTTCGGCATGAAGCGCTCGCAGGGATCGTCCTTGTAAACCCTGGCTGCAAACATGGACAGCGGGCGCAGGTTGATGCCGTAGCCGTCCTCTAACAGGTCAAAGCAGTTATAGCGGATTGCAATCCGCAGCACGCTGCATATGCAGGCCAGGTTTCCTGTGGCGGCGCCCATCCATGAGATGTCATGGTTCCCCCACTGGATATCCACGTCGTGAAACTGCATCAGCTCGTCCATGATGATATCGGCGCGGGGGCCGCGGTCAAAAATATCTCCGATGATATGGAGATTGTCGATGGTTAAATTCTGGATCAGTTCGCAGAGGGCCACAATAAACTCAGCCCCCATCTCGATGTCGATGATGGAGCGGATAATCTCGTCGTAATAGACTTTTTTGTTGTCGTCATTATAATCGACGTGCAGCAATTCGTCAATGATGTAGGCGAATGCCGGCGGCATTTTCTTTCTCACCTTGGAACGTGTGTATTTGGAGGAAACCTCCTTGCAGATCCGAACCAGGCGGTAAATCGTAATCTTCTGCCAGTCCTCCGTGAATTTCTTTTCCCGCTTCACGCTGTGCAGCGCTTTTTCCGGATAATAGATCAGGTTTGCCAGGGCGATTTCCTCTGCCTCCGAGATCACATAGCCGAAGGTCTCTGCAATTTTTTCCCGGATGATTCCCGACGCACTCTTTAACAGATGGATGAATGCCTCGTACTCCCCGTGCAGGTCGCTGAAGAAATACTCGGTTCCCTTCGGAAGACCCTGGATGGCCGTCAGGTTGATGATCTCACTGGATGCCGCCTTCACAGTCGGATATTCCTTCGACAAAAGGCGCAGATACGCCAAATCTCTCATTTTGCTACCTCCCCTTGCATATGCCGGCAGATCCGTCTTTCCCCCAAAAGCCCCTGTTTTCTTCTGCCGGGAATTGCTTTTCTTTTGAATTTATAGTAACATATTCATATTTAAAAGACAACCTGGGAAAGGATCAGAGAGGAGATTTTTATGGACAGAGAGCTGATTTATGTCTTTGGAACCGGCAATGCCGCCGTGACAAAGCTTTATAATACATGCTTCGCCCTGAGAAACCAGGACGAATATTTCATGGTGGACGCCGGCGGCGGGAACGGGATCCTCCGGATACTGGAAAATATGGAGATCCCCCTCTCCAGAATCCACCATATTTTTGTGAGCCACGAACACACGGATCACATCCTCGGCATCGTCTGGATGGTGCGGATGATCGCCTCAAAAATGCGGCAGGAAGCCTATGAGGGCGACGCCTATATTTACTGCCATGAAGAATTGGTGGAGACTATCACCACCCTCTGCCGCCTGACGATCCAGAAGAAGTTTTTTGACATGCTGGAAAGCCGCATCCATCTCGTTCCCTTAAAGGACGGGGAGAAAAAGCAGATCCTCGATTACGAGGTGACATTTTTTGACATTCATTCCACGAAGGCAAAGCAGTTCGGCTTCACGCTTCTTTTAAACAACGGCCAGAAGCTGACGTTCCTCGGGGACGAGCCCTACAATCCGGCCTGCGAGGCGTATGTGCGCGGGACGGGGTGGCTGCTCCATGAGGCCTTCTGCCTCTATGCCGACCGGGATCTTTTTAAGCCATATGAAAAGCACCACAGCACCGTAAAAGAGGCCTGCGAGCTGGCGGAATCCATGGGCATACCAAATTTGGTACTATGGCATACCGAGGACTCCAACATCGCCGGCCGCAGGCGCCTGTACTTAAACGAGGGAAAGCGGTATTACAGCGGAAACCTCTATGTGCCGGAGGATGAGAGCCTGATTGCGCTGTAAGAGCGCAGGGCTTTCGGGCCGCCTACGCTTTCTGCTTTTTGACATCCTCTGCCGCAAGGATTAAGATTGTCGCAATAATCAGGCCAAAACCGGCCAGGTCAATGGCCTGAAACGGGACTTTGAGCCAGACGGCCGAGAGAAGCGTCGCCGCGATGGGCTCGACGCAGGCGTAGAGGCTGGCTTTCGACGGGCCGATGAGGCGGACGCCTGTCATGTAAAGGCTGAAGGCCGTCATGGTGCCGAGGACGATGATGGCTGCCATGGCAAGAAACAGCCCGGCATCGACGCTGACCGCGTACTGCCACGGCTTGAAAATCAGGCTTAATACGATGCCGCCGATGAACATGGCCCATGCCAGAAGATAGGCCGCCGGGAACTGCACCAGAAGGTTCTTGGGCTGGAGATTATAGATCACAACCGTACAGGCCGAGACGAGCCCCATGGTAAGGGCGCCGGGGGACACCGCAAGCTCGCCGGGGTTTCCGTGGGTAGCGATCAGGAAAATGCCGGCCACAGCCAGAAGGAGCGCTGAAAGCTCCGTCTTTTTCGGCGCACGCTTTTCCATGGCACAGACAAGCACCATGATGATGACGGGCGCAAGGTACTGGAGTACCGTGGCCGTTCCCGCATTCGACATTTCGATGGTCGCAAAATATGTATATTGGCAGAGCATCATGCCGGCGATCCCGTAAACCAGGATATCCACGGCATTCCGCCCCTTTTTCCAGATCCGGAAGGCCTTTTTCCTGTCTTTGATGATGAAATAGACAAGCATCAGGCTGCCGGCCGTCACGAGCCGAACCGGGACGAGCCACTTTGCCGTGACTCCGTGGTACTCAAAC
The DNA here is from genome assembly GCA_018223415.1 of Eubacteriaceae bacterium Marseille-Q4139. Taxonomy (NCBI): domain Bacteria; kingdom Bacillati; phylum Bacillota; class Clostridia; order Eubacteriales; family Eubacteriaceae; species Eubacteriaceae bacterium Marseille-Q4139. The sequence continues at coordinate 1,377,369 of JAGTTQ010000001.1, forward strand.
AGGTATTGCCCGCAGGCGCCGGAAAAGCCCCAGAGACAGCCTCCGAGGATGGTAATCAGCACGCCGAAAACATTCGTTTCTTCTTTATTCATATTGGTGTTTCTCCTGCTGTGTTTTTCAGGCGGTTTCGGCCGGCTTTTCGCCGGCCAAAACGTTCGCCTCTCCCATCATAATCGGCCTGCTTCCGTCTGTCAATGGCTTTTCCGTCAGGCGTCCAGCTCCTTTTTCCAGAGGCCGTGGAGATTGCAGTATTCGTAAACGGCAAGCGGCTTTTCCTCATCGCTTAAGGAAAAGACTGCGGCCGGTTCGTCGCCCGGCTTTAAGACGCGAAGATGGCCGCCGCGGGTCGTCTCCAGGTAGACCCATGTGATGAAATGGTCATCGGCCATTGGATGATCGTTTTCCCCGACGCGCACCTCCACAACATTTTTCCACGCCTTCACCACCGGCAGATGCTTTTCCACAGCCCCATCGGAGGTGTTGGCATGAAGCTTTTCATACGTCCCGCAGCCTGCATCTTCCTTTCCAAAGAGGACGAGGCAGATTCCATGGCATTCCTTGCACTGTAAAAAACGGCTCATGGCAATGTTCTCCTTTCCCGGCTTCCATGCCGGATTTTTGTTTTCGCAGAGCTTTCCTTATTGTCTGCATGTCCCCGGATTTTATTCGTGCTTGCAAACGGCGCCGTGCGAAGGTAAAATATTTCCTATCAGGACATGAGGAGGTTAATTTTTATTATGAAGAAATTTATGCTGCTCCACGGAGTCAATCACAATATGTTCGGAAAACGGAACCCGGAACAATACGGAACCATCACCTTAGACGAGATCAACGGCCGCGTGATGGCTCTGGCCGATGAATTAAACGTGTCGGTCACATGCTTTCAGACGAACAGCGAGGGCGCCATGGTCGACAAGATCCATGAGGCATATTTGGAAAAATATGACGGCGTTTTAATCAATGCCGGCGCATGGACCCATTACAGCTATGCAATTTCCGACGCGCTTGAGATGTTGGAATGCCCGATCATCGAGCTTCACATGTCCAACGTCCATAAGCGGGAGGAGTTCCGGCACCATTCCGTCATTTCGCCCATTGCCTCCGGCATCATCATCGGGCTCGGCGCCGACGTCTACACCCTGGGCCTCAGAGCCCTGGCTGACCGCACAAAAAATTAACGCGAGGGAGGGATCCTATGGCTATCAGGCCCTGGATTTTAAACGGTTCCACCACGGTCATCAAAAACCGCTGGATCAATCTTCATGCCGACGACTGTGAACTTCCCGACGGAACGAAGGTTTCTCCGTTTTATGTCAACTCAATCCCGGATTTCGTTGTGGCGGTGGCCGTCACCGAGGACGGGGATTTTATCTTTATCCGGCAGTACCGCCATGGCACAAAGCAGATTCTTCTGGAATTCCCGGCCGGCTGCATCGAGGAATCCGACCAGGATGCGGCGGCGGCCGTAAAGAGGGAGCTTCTGGAAGAAACCGGATATGCCGGCAATGAACCGGTGTTTCTCTGCAAGGTGGCGCCCAATGCCTCGAGCCTCAGCAACTTTGCCCACTGCTATCTTGTTACCGGCTGCCGCCGCGTAAAAGAGCAGGAGCTTGACGCCACCGAGGACATCGAGGTTGTTGTGCTCTCCGCCGCGGAAACGAAAAAGCTCATGGAAGAGGGCGGGCTCGTCCAGGCCGTCCATGTGGCTGCCATGTATTATGCCGAACGGCTTTTGAAGCTTTAAAAGAGGCTGGCTGCCCGCCGGCCCATAAGGAGTATAAGTATCATGAATAAACGTGAAATTTCCGAAATTAAGAAACAGTTCAAAAAAGACAACAACGCCATCACGCGGATCTGCGGCTGCTATGTGGATGCGGAAAAACAGATCCGAACGACGTTAAAAGAGGCGTTTTTTGCCCTCTCAGAAGAGGAAATCTATAAATACTACGAAATTTTTAAAAAGTCCATGTCCGGCTCCCTCGGGAAAAACCTTCACAACCTGGAGTATTCCATCCATGACGAAGGCGAGGACAGCGCCCACAGCCTGCTCATGAAGCTGCGGGCCGACAAGCTTTCCGACGACGGCGATGTGGACGCGTTCTACCAGAAGGTTATTGAAAATTATGATTACGGAGAGAATTATTACATTATCCTGATTCACAGCGCCTACGACATTCCCGGAAAGGCCTCTGACGGCGACGAGATGTTCGACGCCTCCGACGAGGTGTACAGCCATATCCTCTGCTGCATCTGCCCGGTCAAGCTTTCCGAGCCGGGCCTTTCCTACAACGAAACCACCAACAGCATCGAGGAGCGCGTCCGTGACTGGTGGGTGCAGGCGCCGATGACCGGCTTTTTGTTCCCGGCCTTCAACGACCGCAGCACCGATATCCACGGGCTTCTCTACTATTCCAAGAACCCAGAGGAGCTGCATCTGGAGTTTATCGACACCTGCTTAGGCTGCCGGCCGCCGATCTCCTTTAAGGCACAGAAAGAAGTGTTCCAGGAGATTTTAAGCGACACGCTGGGCGAGGAATGCGGCTACGAGCTAGCAAAACAGCTCCATGAAAATCTCGCGGAGCTTGCCGAGGAACACAAGGAAGACATGGAGCCGCTCCGGCTTGGCTCCTATGAGGTTCGCGGGCTTTTGGAGCGCAGCGGCGTGGAGACGGAGAAGCTGGAACGATTCGACAAGGTTTATGAGGAGACGGCAGGCGAAAACACCACGATTCTCGTGCCGGCCATTACAGGTTCCGGGAAATTTGCCGTGAAGACGCCTGACGTGGAGGTAAAGGTAAGCCCCGACCGTCTGGATCTCATCGAGACGCGCACGATTGAGGGGCGGAGATTCCTTTTAATCGCCGTGGAAGACAATGTGGAGGTCAATGGAATGCCGGTGAAGATGTGGGCCGGCGGGGATGAGGAATAACCCAAATCCCCTGCTTTCTTGCTTGACTTTCTCCGGATTCCGTGTAAGATTATCCATGGACATTTTCCTTGTCCGCACGACTATCAGAACAACAGGGGGAAACGAAAGATGGCCTTAGAAAATGATCTCGGGCGCGACGATATCAAAAAGCTTGTGTTCCGAATCGCGGTTCCGAGCATGCTGGCGCAGTTTGTCAGCGTTTTTTACAGCATTGTGGACAGGATGTACATCGGGAATATCCCGGAAGTCGGCAGCGTGGCCCTGGCAGGCGTCGGCGTCTGCGGGCCCGTTGTCACCATGGTGGGCTCGGCCGCCTTTTTAGTCGGCGTCGGCGGCTCGCCGCTTATGAGCATGAAAATGGGTGAGGGGAACCTGGCGCAGGCGAAGAAAATCCTCGCCAATTCCTTCCTGCTTCTGATCCTGTTTTCCGTGCTGATGGTTGCGGCCATTTTCCCGATCCGCGAGCCCATGCTGCGGATGTTCGGGGCCAGCGACACCACGTACCCCTATTCCAATACATATTTTTCCATCTACCTGGCAGGGACGTTCTTCGCCCTCATGTCCACCGGCATGAACCAGTTTATCATCTGCCAGGGCTTTGCAAAGACCGGCATGTTTTCCGTGCTGATCGGCGCGGTGTTAAACATCATCCTGGATCCCGTGTTCATCTTCCTTTTTGACATGGGTGTCGCCGGCGCCGCCATTGCGACGGTTCTTTCCCAGGTGGCAAGCTGTGTTTTCGTCCTTGCCTTCCTGTTCGGGAAGCAGGTGCCTGTAAAAATCACCTTCGGCGGATATGATTTAAAAATCATGCGGAAAATCCTTTCCATCGGCTTTACGCCGTTCATCATCATCGCCATCGACAACGTGATGATTATCGCCATGAATGCCGTTCTCCAGAATTACGGCGGGCCAGCAGAGGGCGATCTGCTCGTCACCTGCGCCACCATTGTCCAAAGCTTTATGTTAATCATCACCATGCCTCTCGGCGGCATCACCGGCGGGACGCAGACAATCCTGGCCTTCAATTATGGCGCGAACCAGCCGAACCGAGTGAAAGAAGCGCAGAAATACATTTTTATCCTGGCAGCCGGCTACACGGCACTCCTATTCGTCCTGGCGCGGACAGCCGCCGGGCCGCTGTTTGTGCGCCTGTTTACTTCCGACGCGTCCCTGGCTGAGGAAGCCATGTGGGCCATCCGCGTCTGTACTTTGTCCGTCATCCCGCTGGGCATCCAGTATGAGATTGTGGACGGCTTCACAGGCATCGGGCAGGTACGGCTGTCCCTGCCGCTTTCGTTTTTCCGAAAGCTCGTCTATTTCTCGGCTCTTTTCATCCTGCCGGCCATGTTCGGCGCAAAAGCGGCCTTTTACGCCGAGCCGCTTTCCGACGTGTTCGGGCCGCTGGCGTCCATCATCGTCTATCTGCTGGCCATGAAGCGGATTTTGAAAAAGCCGGCGATTCCTGTGGTGTAAAAAGGATCAATGCCTGAATATAAAAAACGCTGTCACCGTAAAAAGGGGCAGCGTTTTTTGCTGTTGAACAGGAAGCTTTGCTCCTCCGTTCTTTCTCAGATTCCTATTTCTGTCAGGCACTTGAAAATAATTTTTTCTAACAAATCATTATCTGATCTCGCCGACTGAATGCTTGCGTGAAGCATTTCATCGCCTGTTATTTCCGAAAAATCAAGCTCAAATCTACCATTATTTTTGCATAATTGCTCAATATAAATTCTTTGCGTTCGTCCATTTCCCTCACGAAATGGATGGATCATGTTTAACTCACCTAAATAATATGCCAAACGAATTGACATCTCTTTTTTATCGGTTATATCTGCTAAGTAATTTTCTCTCACTAATTTTCGATATAACTCATCAAATTGTGTTTCTATAAACGGTACCAAGCAAAACATTGTCCCTTTCGATATATCGACAGTTCTTATTTTTCCGGCCCACGAATAAACATCCTGGAAAAGATGTCTATGAATCGAGCAAAGATGTTTGATTGAAAAATCACCAGTAACGCCTTTATTATCAAGCTCTGCCTGGCGGACTGCTGAATAATCTCTTTCAGCATCACGTAATGTTTCAAGATCTCGAATATTTAATTTATTTCTTAAAACATTCGTACCCGGATAACAATACTTTCTATCGCAGCAGTCATCATAAAAATAATTATATTCTTGATCTTTCACGTTTTGCTTTGGATACACCGTACTTTTTATTTAACTCCGATATGGCCTCGGCCGATGAAATTCTTCCGGAAAGGATTCCAGCAACTCTATTTCGGCATTCGTTATCAAACTTCATATTTTCCATCCGAAAACTGGACTCGATACTGCTCACTTTTCTATCAACTGTCATACTTGTATCCGCTCTCCTTCCTATATGATCAGGAATGCTGTCTGTATAAGTATTATATCACAGGATTCACATAAATAATACTTATTTTTCAGGACGCAGACATGACAAAAAGGCAGTCCCCCTCCCGGCACACGCCGGAAAAAGGACTGCCTTTTCTATTTCTTCTATACAGCAAATCAATCGTCGTTCTCTTCGCTCTCCGTAACGGTGAACGTAAATCTCTTCCTTGCCATTTCGTCGCTTTCCAGATACTCATCGTAGGTAGTGATCTTGTCGATCAGCTTGCCGCCGATGATCTCCATGATCCGGTTGGCCGTGGTCTGGACGATCTGGTGGTCACGGGAGGAGAAAATCATGACGCCGGGGAATTTCTTCATGCCGTTGTTTAACGCCGTGATGGCCTCCATGTCCAGATGGTCGGTCGGCTCGTCGAGCAGCAGCACGTTGGCGCCGGAAATCATCATTTTCGACAGCATGCAGCGCACTTTCTCGCCTCCGGAAAGGACGCGCACCTTCTTCACGCCGTCCTCACCGGCAAACAGCATTCTTCCCAGGAAACCACGGACATACGTCACGTCTTTTTCCGGCGAATACTGGGTCAGCCAGTCTACAATCGTGTCATCGTTGGCAAACTCGGCGCTGTTGTCCTTGGGGAAGTAGGACTGGCTCGTGGTTAAGCCCCACTTGTAGCTTCCGGAATCCGGCTCCATCTCGCCCATGAGAATCTTAAAGAGTGTTGTCTTTGCCAGCTCATTGGGGCCCACAAGAGCCACCTTGTCCTCGCGTCCCAGAGTAAAGGAAATATTGTCTAACACCTTTACGCCGTCGATGGTCTTCGTGAGGTTTTCCACGGAGAGAACCTCGTTTCCGATCTCACGGAACGGGCGGAAGTCGATGTACGGGTACTTTCTGCTGGACGGCTTGATTTCGTCTAACTCAATCTTTTCCAGGGCGCGCTTTCTCGACGTCGCCTGCTTGGATTTGGAGGCGTTCGCAGAGAACCGCTGGATGAACTCCTGGAGCTCTTTGATCTTCTCCTCTTTCTTTCTATTTGCCTCTTTCATCTGGCGGATCATGAGCTGGCTGGACTCGTACCAGAAATCATAGTTTCCGGCATAGAGCTGGATTTTCCCGTAGTCGATGTCGGCAATCTGGGTGCAGACCTTGTTTAAGAAATAGCGGTCGTGGGAAACCACGATGACCGTGTTTTCAAAGTTGATTAAGAACTCCTCGAGCCATGCGATAGCGTCGAGATCCAAGTGGTTCGTCGGCTCGTCAAGAAGCAGGATGTCCGGGTTTCCGAACAGCGCCTGGGCCAAGAGCACCTTTACCTTCTGGGGGCTTGTCAATTCTTTTACCAGTTTATAGTGGAATTCTGTCTCTACGCCAAGGCCGTTTAACAGGTTTTCTGCGTCGGACTCGGCCTCCCATCCGTTCATGGAGGCAAACTCGCCCTCTAACTCGGCGGCCTTGATGCCGTCCTCGTCGGTGAAGTCTTCCTTCATGTAGATGGCGTCCTTTTCCTTCATGATATCGTAGAGACGCTTATTTCCCATGATGACCGTGTCAATGACCGGGAATTCGTCGTATTTGAAATGATCCTGCTGGAGGAAGGAAAGGCGCTGGCCCGGCGTCATGGCGATTTCACCGTTTGTCGGCTCAAGCTGGCCGGACAGGATTTTTAGGAAGGTGGACTTTCCGGCGCCGTTGGCACCGATCAGGCCGTAGCAGTTCCCTTCGGTGAACTTGATGTTGACATCTTCAAACAATGCTTTTTTTCCTACACGCAGTGTCACATTATTGGCACTTATCATTCTTTCTTCTCCTTTTTTATTCCACGAAGGCAAGGTGGGAAGCGGGGCATCCCACGAGCGCAATGCCGGACGCACCGGCCGAAAGCAACATCCCGGGCGCCGGGAACCCGCGGCGCGCTGACTCCCCGGCCAGCGGCATCCTCGCGGCCCAGGCCGCCACACCGCCGCACCAGCTCTCAGGCCGCAAAACGCTCAGGCCAGACGCACCGGCGCGCCATCTCCCCGGACGCACTGCCGCCGTCCTCACACCCGCATGCCTTCGGAATTTCTCCGTCAAAAAGAGGGGCTTTTCATTCCCCTCTGAAGTTACGCTCTTATTCTATTAGGAAATCCCTGATTTTGCAAGGGTTTTGTTTGTTTTTTCCTCTTTTCCTGCTGCCAAAAAGCCCTTCCGGCCAGCAAACGCCGCCGAAACCTCCCAAAACGGAAGGCCGCGGCGGCGTTTCACTCCGAAAACGATTATTTCTGCTCGTACAACTCAATGATGGCGCCGTCCTTGATAACAAAGGCAAGTCTTGCGCCGGGGCCGGCCTCCATGGGGCCGCAGATCACCTGATCCGCATCCTCGACGTAGTGCTCCAGGTTGTCCACCTTGTAAGCCACATGGGGATGATGGTGAAGGATTTCCGGGAACGGCGTCCCTTCCTCAAACTTCAGGTATTCGATCTTAAAATCATAATCGTCCACATTGCTGACCCAGAACTTCATGCCTTCGTTGTAGGTCATGCCGGGCTTTTTGTTTGTGATCGGGATCCCGATGTGCATATATTCTGCTGCCATAGCTTCTGCCCCTCTCTTATTTTTCTTTTCTATCTAAATAATACTCATAGGCCTCGGCCGCCTTGAAGTCCTCATGGACTACCTTGGCAACGGCCTCCGCCATCGCAAGCGGGTCTTCTGCCTGGAAGATATTTCTTCCCATGTCCACGCCTGCTGCCCCCTCGGAAACCGCACGGTAAACCATTTCAAGCGCCTCATTCTCCGGCACCTTCTTCCCGCCGGCCATGACAATCGGCACCGGGCAGGCCGCGACGACCTTTTCAAAGTCCTCGCAGTAGTAGGTCTTCACCATGTTCGCTCCAAATTCTGCTAACATTCTCGTTGCCAGCAGGAAAAATTTCGTCGTCCGCTCCATCTGCTTTCCGACTGCCACAACGCCGAGCGTCGGGATCCCGTAGCGGTTTCCCGCATCGATGGTCTTGCAGAGGTTGTCGATGGATGCCTTTTCACCAGGCGCCCCGATGAACGTCTGGACAGCCATGCAGGCAGCGTTCATGCGGATCGCGTCTTCCACGTCCACACCGATGACCTCATGGCTCATGTCGTCGTCAAGGACGCTGCTTCCTGCCGTCACACGCAGAGCCAGCGCCTTGTTGAAGGTCGGCGGAACGCAGGTGCGGATGGCGCCGCGCGTCGCCATGTACACGTCGATGGCCGGCGCCAGCTTCGGAACCACAAGATCCAGCCGCTCCAGCCCGGCCGTGGAACCCATGATGTAGCCGTGGTCAAAGGCCAGCATCACGGTGCGCCCGCTCTTCGGGTTAAAAATCCTGGAAAGGCGGTCTTTCATGCCCCAGTCGGCATGATCGTTCCCCTTCACATAAAAAAGCTGGTTTTCCTGTTTCACGTCCACATGATAATCCTTCGCCAGCTTGTTTCCGTCTTTATCTGCCACTTCTTTGCTCCCTTCCCCGCGCTGCCGGAGAAGCCCCCCGCCAGCGCGCTGTGTAATCCTTATTTCTTCAGATACGGCGTATTGCACGGAGCGTTCCAGTAGTGGAGAAGCTCATCGTCCATTCTTGCCATGAACATCTGGAAGCCGGCCTGCTCCTGAACCGTTAAAAGCTCGCCCACGTAATTTGCCACGATCTCGATGTTCTTTTCCTTAAGGAGCTGCTCGCATTTTCTGTAAATGATGAATAACTCCATGAGCGTCGTCGCGCCGGTGCCGTTTAAGATTAACATGACCTTCTCGCCCTCTTTGATGCTCAAGTCCTTTAACAGGGCGTTAATCATGATCTCGGCCGTCTCGTCTGCGGACTTCATCGGCTGGCGTCCGCCGCCGCCCTCGCCGTGCTGTCCCATGCCGATTTCCATCTCGTCTTCACCAAGGTCAGCCAGCATGCTGCCGGTGGACGGATGGGTTGCGCCGCGGACGGCAACGGCAAGCGTCGCCATGTTGTCGGCAAATTTCTGGGTGACTCTCGCCACCTCTTCCAGGCTCTTTCCTTCCGCTGCGGCTGCGCCTGCAATCTTATAAGTCGGGATACAGCCCACGAGGCCGCGCCTGTCGTCGCTGTTCTCTCTCGGCGCGTTGGCGATGTCCTCCTGGGTCACAACCTTCATGACGTTTAGCTTTTCCTTCTTGCACATCTTCATGGTGAGGTTTCCCGTCAGCATGTCGCCTGCATGGTTCAAAACGATGTAAAGCACGCCTTTTCCCTTGTCAGCCATCTTGATGGCGTCAAAGCAGGCCTGCGGGCCGGGAGCCGCAAACACGTCGCCGACAACGGAAATGTCTACCATGCCCTCGCCGACAAAGCCGCTGATGGCCGGTTCATGGCCGGAACCTCCCTGGGTCACGATGGTGACGCGGTCTGCGTCCTTTAACTGATTGTTGATAATCATCCGCTCATCCCCAAGGGTCACAAGATCCTTATTGGCTGCCGCAAAGCCCTCTAAAAGCTCCGGGGTCAGGTTATCCTGGGAATTGATGAATTTCTTCATTTTCATGGTCGTTTCCTCCTTCATTTATGTTCCCGGCCTTGCGGCCGTTTCGTTTCCGCTCCGATTAAGCCGAGAGCCCGCCGCAAATCCCCTCAAAAAACAGCGAGGTGCTGACGGCGCCGGCGTCGGGAGTCCCAATAGTCTCCTCTTTATAGCTTCTGGCTCGCCCGAATTTTGAGACGTACTGCTCGCTTTCCTTTGCGCCCTTTTTCGCCGCTTCCTTGGCCGCCTCAAGGATTTCATGGACATCGTCTCCCACAGCCTTTGCCGCCTCGACAGCCGGAATCAGGGCGTCCATCATGGTCTTGTCCCCGACCTTGGCCTTCGTGATGTCCTCCATAGACTCCAAAGACGCCGCAAACATGGCCTTTAACAGTTCCCCGTCAATTTCGTCCGCATCCTCCAACGGGCCTGCCAGGCCGCCGATCATGGTTCCGTAAAGCGGGCCTGCGCTTCCGCCGCTCACTGCCATGATATCCATTCCCAGATCATCGAGAAAATCGTACATGGAGGCGTCGTCCCATTCCTCCAGATCCTTTTTTATGATACCGGCAATTTTTCCGATGGTAACGCCGTGGTCGCCGTCCCCGAACCGGGAATCTATCTCACTTAAATAGTCGCGGTTCTCTATCCACAGCTCGGCTGCGCGGGAAAGCATTCCCTTGAGCCCTTCCTTTGTGATTGTCATTTTCGTCACCCCTTCCGAGCATGTTTCATTAGTAACCCTATCGTATCATTCTCTATCACACATGTCAATGTCCGAAGGCTATTTTTGTAATATCTCCGTATATTCCTCCACAATATTTGTGCTTAATGCACAAAAAAATAACACTCAAAAATATTTTAGCATTTTCGAGTGTTACATTTGTAACTTCTATTTTCTTTTCTATCGGGCATATCATCCGTTCTCCGCCATTTCGGCCGCCGCCTTTAAAATGTCCGCCGGTGCAATCAGATGGCGGATCAGCCCCGTCCGCAGGGCGCCGGTCAGGGCCTTGGGGCTCGTGTTGGCAGAACAGATCCCGACCACATGGGGCACCTGCCGCAGAAGCTCCAGCGGAATCTGGAGCGCGTAATCCGTATCGGAGTGGAAAATCCGGCCCTGGATATCCATGTAATAGTTTAAAATCTTTCCCACAGCCTTCTGTTCCCGGAGAATACTTCCGTACCTGGCCTCCGTAGCAAAATCCGGCACCGACGGGTAGTTTCCGATGTTGACGAGGGCCACCTCCAGATTCTCCCAGGTGCGCTTCATCATCTGGTAGCTTTCCAGCTCCTCAAAAATCTCCCGTTCCTGCTCTGAGGTAACGACAAAGGGCGCATAAAAATACTCCGGCGCACCGCCGCACTGGAGCGCGAAGACCCGCACCAGCTCATTGGAATGGTAGTTCCTGTTCCCGACGCCGCTGTTTCCGATGAGGGGACACACCTTTTTTGCAAGGCTCGAAACAGGCTCCTGCTTTTCCATGTAGGATACGAGATTTCCGATAATGTGGCCCCATCCGATTCCGTAATTGGACATGCTGAGCCCTTTCAGGTACCCGACGGCCGCTTCCGATACGGCATCGTTGGTTTCGTTGTCGTTGCCGCGGCCGGCCACGGCAGCCCCGCCCTGAATTCCAAACACGCTGCATGCCTGTTCCATAATCAGGCTTTCCTCCGGAAACGGCGGAAAAATTTCTATTTTCACGATCCCGGCCGTCTTGGCCTCCTTTAACATCCGGCTGATGAGCGGGCGGGAAACCTTATATTTCTTCGCTATTTCATTTTGTGTCATGTCCTGCTCGTAGTACATACGGGCAATGTCGGTCAGTTTCTGTAATTTGTTTTTGTCTGTGTTCATGCGGAGTTTTCCTGTAAAATTTTCTGTAACGACATTAAAAATATGCCGCCAGTCTCAGGTTTCCCCGGAACTGGCGGCCTCATTGCCTATTTGTTTTCTGTCAGATTAGAGCTTGCAGACGTTTACTGCACGGAGCTTCTGGCTGTTCTTCGGATCCTGCTCGGTATCGAACGTAACCTTCTGACCCTCTTCCAGAGTCTTGAAGCCCTCGCCTACGATTGCAGAGAAATGTACGAATACGTCATCTCCGCCGTTGTCGTTGGAAATAAAGCCGTAGCCCTTCTCAGGATTGAACCACTTAACTGTACCGTTGTTCATTTTGGTACCTCCATAATAAAAATTTATTTTCCGGACTACTTTCTAATAAAACTGCATTTTGGGCGTTTATTAAGAAACTCACATGCTTTTGCAATTCATCATAACAAGCTAATGACTTACAAAAACATGTGAGTTCAATAGTGCATCGGAATTAAGCTTAATGTATCACACTTTCCGGCAGGTGTCAATCCCCATTTGGCGGCTTTCTGCGGTGTTTTTCCGGGCCTGCCGCACACGGGTATGAAGCCGGAAAAGGGCGGCCGGTAAAGTCCCGCATCCATGCAGAAATATACCGGCACGCTTTTTTGTTCCTGCTTTAGTCTCCGATTTCTTCCGCCCGGTGGCAGGCAGCAAAATGTCCTGGCGCCACCTCGCGGAAAGCCGGGCGCGTCTCTCGGCAGACATCCGACGCATAGGGACATCTCGGCGCAAACGGGCAGCCGGCCGGTACTTTTAAAGGGCTCGGAAGCTCCCCGACCAGACGGATCCTGCGGTTGGCTCTCGCCCGTTTCGGATCGGCAACGGGACGGGCCGAAAGAAGTGCCTTCGTGTACGGGTGGATCGGGTGCTCATAAAGAGTGTCGCTCTCTGTCAGCTCCACCAGATTTCCAAGATACATAACGCCGATGCGCGTGCTGATGTAGCGCATCATGCTGAGATCGTGGGAGACAAACAAATACGTGAGCCCCATCTCATGCTGGAGATCTTCCAGCATATTGACAACCTGGGCCTGGATCGAACAGTCCAGAGCCGCGATTGGCTCGTCGCACATGATGAATTCCGGGTTCACGGTCAGGGCTCTTGCAATTCCGATTCTCTGGCGCTGGCCGCCGGAAAATTCGTATGGGAACTTCGCCATGTCGTCCTTTTTCATCCCCACCTTGTTTAGCAGGTACTCGATGCGGTCGCGGCGCTCGCCCTCCGGCATCCCGATCTGTTTTAAGGGTTCCTGCAAAATCTCTTCCACGTTCCAGAATGGATTCAGAGAAGAATAGGGATCCTGGAAAATGATCTGGATCTTATTCTGGAATTTTCTCATGTCCTTCGGCGTGGCCTTCGTGATATCAGTTCCTTTATAGGAAACCGTGCCGCCGGTCACGTCGTACATGCGGATCATAGTGCGGCCGAGGGTGGACTTTCCACAGCCGGATTCCCCCACAAGGCCGAAGGTCTCGCCCTTCATGATATCCATGGTGATCCCGTCAACCGCCTTGACATACTGGGGCTTTCCTCCGAGGAAACGCTTCACGGGAAAATATTTTTTCAAGTCCCTGACTTCAAAGAGTTTTTCCGTATCCATTTAGTTTCCTCCTTCCGTTTTTTCCGGCGCGCACATATGGCACATGGCCTGATGGGTCTGCGAAAACGTATGGTAAGCCGGAAGCTCTCTGCGGCACTTCTCTTCGGCATACTCGCAGCGTTCCGCAAACGGGCAGCCGGCCGGCGGGTTTATGAGAGAAGGCGGGAGGCCTTCGATAGCCTGGAGCCTCTCCCCTTCCTTTAATTCCGTGGACGGGATTGCCCTTAAAAGCGCCCTCGTATAGGGGTGCTTCGGATCATAAAAGATTTCGTCTGCCGTTCCTGTTTCCATAATCAGGCCGCCGTACATGATGGCAATCCTCTGGCAGACCGTCGCCACAACGCCCATGTCATGAGTAATCAGCACGATGGACGTGTGGTACTGTTCTTCCAGCTCCTGAAGGAGATCAAGGATCTGGGCCTGGATCGTCACGTCCAGAGCCGTCGTCGGCTCGTCGGCGATCAGAAGTTTTGGGCCGCACGCGAGGGCCATGGCAATCAGAACCCTCTGGCGCATACCGCCGGAAAATTCGTGCGGATACTGTTTTAATCTGGAGGGCGGGTCGGGAATCCCCACCTTGTCCAGCATTTCTATGGATTTCTGACGGATTTCTTCTTTGTTTTTCAGTCCCAGGTTCCGTTTCAGCACCTCTTCCATGTGCTTTCCGACGGTCATCACGGGATCAAGTGCCGTCATCGGATCCTGGAAAATCATCGTCATGTCTTTCCCCCGCAGCCTGCGGTATTCATCTTCGGAAAGAGACGTCATTTCCGTACTGAGGAGCTTCAGGCTGCCGGCCTTTATGGAAGCGTTTTCCGGCAGGATGCCGAGAACCGCCTTCATGGTAACGGATTTTCCGGAGCCGGATTCGCCTACAATCCCGAGGATCTCTCCCGGGTAAACATCAAGGTTCACACCGCGCACGGCCCGGATTTCCTGTCCTCTTGCATGGAAGGTCACGTTTAAATCCCGGACCTCCAGTACCTTTTCTCTGCTATCAGCCATCTTTCTCACCTGCCTGTACTCTTGGTTCTACGAATACACGCAGAACGTCTCCAAGTTTATTAAAGGAATATACGGTTAAAATAATCAGCACACCGGGAAGAACCGCCATGTAAGGCGCCATCTGGAGATACTGCTGTGCCTGCTGGAGAAGAGAGCCCCAGGAAGACATGGGCTGCTGGATTCCAAGTCCCAGGAAGGAAAGGGACGACTCCGTCATGATGGCACTGGCAATGGCCGCCGTCGCCGCCGTGATGATCGTCGGGAACACGGACGGCAGCACATGCTTTAACATGACCGTCATGGAGCTGACGCCAATGAATTTTGCATACTGTACATACTCCCGCTCCTTCGAGCTTAACACCTCCGACCGCACCAGACGCGCAATAGGCATCCAGGAAAAAATACCGATGACGAAGATGATGGAAAAAAGGCCTTTCTTAAAGAAAATGCTGACAACCGTCACCATAACGATCCACGGGATTGACTGGAACACGTCCACGATACGCATCAGAAGGCTGTCCACGACCCCGCCGAAATATCCGGCCACCGTTCCCACAAAGACCCCCAGGACAATGCAGGTCAGCATGGCGAGGACGCCTACCACGAGGGAGACGCGGCCGCCGTAGAGGACGCGGGCAAAGTAGTCGCGGCCCATGTTGTCCGTGCCGAACCAGTGAGCCATGCTCGGCCCCTGAAGCTTATTTGCAACGTCGATGCCGTCCGGATCCAGCCCGGGAACAAAGACGACAAAAATACTTATGAGAATCACCGCGATCAGGTAAACAGCGGCAAACATGGCCTGCCTGTTGTGCTGAAACTCGTAAATGACGTTCTCAACTCTTCGGTTTCTTTTTTTCTTTTTGTTCTTTTCTGTTTGACTGCTCATATTCCCAGACCTCCCTACTGCATGGATTTAATTCTCGGATCCACAATGCAGTAAAGGATATCCGAGAGAAGGTTTCCGAGAATCACAAGGCTGCTGGAGAGCACCAGGATTGCCATGACAATCGGGTAATCCATTCCCTGCACAGCCTTTACAAAGTAGTTTCCGATTCCCGGCCAGGAAAAGACCGTCTCTGTGATGACGGCGCCTGTCACAAGCTGCGGAAGTGCCATGCCAAGCTTGGTAATCAGCGGGATCATGACATTCCTGGCGACATGGTGGAACAGGATTTCCGCCTTTTTCGCACCGAAGGCCTTCTGGACAATGACATAGTCCTCTTTGAGCTGCCCAATGGCCGAACCGCGAACGAAACGAGTCAGATCCGGAAGGAAGCCGACCGTCAGGGTCACATACGGAAGAACCAGGTGGCGTAAGAAATCCCCGAGGGAATTGTCTCCGACCGTGTGCATTCCCATGATCGGCAGCCAGTTTAAGACAAAGCCGAAGGTATAGATTAAAATCATGGAAAACCAGAAGGTCGGCATGGAAATCCCGATGGAACAGAGACCGTCAATGATCTTGTCCGCCCATTTGTTTTTGCTGCTTCCGGAAAGGAGTCCCAGGACGATGGAAAGCAGGTAAGCCGTCGCATAGGACGGGAGAACCAGCTTAATCGTGTTGGGGATCCGGATCAGCAGATCGTATTTGATGCTGGTATGGGAAAGCAGGGAATATCCGAAATTGCCGTGCAGAATGTTGTTGAACCAGCGAAGATACTGGACATAAACCGGATCGTTCAGGCCGTAGGCCTCTCTTCTCGCCTCGATTTCCGCTGCACTCATGTCCGGCGTCGTGATCGCGTCGACGGCATCATAGGGCGCCAGATTTATCATCGTAAAGCAGATCACGGTAATTAGGATCAGAAGCGGAATGGCCTGAGCAATACGCTTGATGATATATTTCAGCATACTTTCTCCTATCAAACAGAATTACCATGCCGCACCGGTTGGCGCCCATGGTAATTCGTCCGTATTTTCTCTGAAGGCGCCGCTCCGCCGAATGAGAACGGGGAGCGGCGCATTGTTTTTGTGCCGAATGGATTGCCTACTCGTTAATGGTAAGCTTGGAAGCGTCCTTGATGGAATAGATCGGAACAAGTCCGGCCTCTTCCACGTTTCCGATTCTGGAATTGACGATCAGCGTCTTATAGTTGGAACCGATGGGGTAGAAAATCGCCTCGTCCTGGATCTTTTTCTGGATCTCTGCGTACAGCGGCTTTCTTGCCTCGGTGTCCGTAACCATGTCTGCCTCTGTCCAGAGTGCGTCGATTTCCGTATTGCTGCATCTCGTGTAGTTTTCCTTCTCCGTGGAGAACAGGGAGGAGTATGCATTGGGGTCGATACCCATGACATATCCGTTTAAGAACAGGTCAAAGCTTCCGTCCGTAGTATCCATGTAGGAATTGAAGTATGCGGCAAACTCCATGCCGTTTAAGGTCACGTTGATGCCGATTTCCTTTAAGGAAGCCTGGATGGCAAGGGCCATTCTCTCCTGAACGCCGTCAGCCACGTTGTAAAGAAGCGTCAGCTCGGTCGGGCCGCCTGCCGTCAGCTCTTTTGCCAGCTCCAGATCCTGCTCATACTTTTCCACGTCTTCGGTGTAGTATTCGTTGATCGGCGGAAGGAAGGTGTAATCCAGCTGGTAAAGCTCCGGATCGGAGTAGGCAGCCATCATGATTTCGTTTCTGTCAAGGGCATGCATGATTCCCTTTCTGTAATCCATATCCTTCATGTTCTCGGATACGGAATTCAGCATCATGTAAGCCACACGGCCCTCGGAATAGTTGTAAATGTTGAAGTTTTCATTATTCTGGTACGGAAGCATCTGCTCTGCCGCGGATGCAACCCATGCATCGACTTCACCGCTCTGAAGAGCCAGGGTTGCCGTGTCGTCCTTCTCGATGACCCGGTAAACGATGTTATCGATGTTGGCTTCTCCAAGAACGTAGTTGGGGTTTTTGGAGAAGGACAGGTACTGGCCTGTCATGTATTCGTCCAGGACATACGGGCCGGCGCCCACCGGGGTCTCCTCCAGCATGTTCACGTCAAAAGTCCCCTTCGGCTCAAAGAAATGCTGCGGAAGAATGAATAACTCCGCGGAAAGAAGCTCGAAGGCAGATGCAGACGGCGCCGGAAGCGTAAAGGTAACGGTTGTCTCATCCGTCGCTTCAGCCACAATCGGCTCTCCGTTTACATAGAGGGACGGGCTGTTCTCATGGTGTGCATTGATGGTGAAGACCACGTCGTCTGCCGTCAGCGGCTCGCCGTCCGACCATTTTAAGTCGGGTTTCAGCTTGCAGGTCCAGACGGTGCCGTCCTCGTTGGATTCCATGCTCTCTGCAAGAATATAGTCAACGGAACCGTCCAAGTTGATAAAATATAACGGTGCATACAGCATTTTGCTTGCCATCAGGCCGTAGCGGTCGTCTGCCGTAAGCGGATTTAAGGTGTTTCCGGTGTCGCCGCCGATGGCGTAGGTGAAGGTTCCGCCTGCGGAAGCGGATGTTCCGGCAGCTTCTGTGGACGCAGCAGTATCCGTGGTTCCGGCTGCCGTGGTTTCTGTGCTCTCTGCTGCCGCTGTCGTGGCCGGTGCTTCCTCTACCACGGCGCCGCCGCAGCCGCCGAGAAGCGAAGCAGCCAGGCACATGGCCGCCAGGGCTTTCCATGCGTGTTTTCTCATAACTGTTCCTCTCCTTGTGTATAAATAATGTAAAAATTTTCCCCAAAAAGGGGGATCCTTTATGGTTTCCCATAAAGGATAAAATATGGGTCTGACGGGTATCGCCGGCTGAGAAAGGCCATCGAAATTCTGTCCCCGGCGATGCCCTGACAAAAATATCACACAGTGATTTTCCTGTCAACCGACTTACGAAATTTTATTCACTGTTTTTTTCGATAGAGAAACAATAATCTATATAAAATCCGTATTCATCTTGACGAAATTTATTTCGCTATAAGAATTATTTTTCTTTTTCCGCATGGAATTTCCCACAAACAGCCAAAAACAGGCGGGGAACACGTCCCCGCCTGCCTTCATTATACAATCCCTCTGAGCTCCGAGATATTGCCGATATTCTGTTCTTCCAGATATTTTTCCAGTCCGTCGATAATGTCCATGGCGATGGACGGTTTCATGAAGGAGGCCGTTCCAACCTGGATCACCGCCGCGCCTGCCATGATAAATTCCAGGGCGTCCTGCCATGTGGTGATGCCGCCGAGGCCCATGACCGGGATCTTCACTGCGTGGGCAACCTGGTGCACCATCCGCAGGGAGATCGGCTTGATGGCCGGGCCGGAAAGCCCTGCGTAGACGTTGTCAAACACCGGCTTTCTCTTATTGATGTCAATGGCCATCGCAAGATATGTATTCGTAAGGGAGAGGCCGTCGGCGCCTTCCGCCTCGCAGGCCAGCGCCAGCTCCGTGATGTTCTCGGCGTTGGGCGAAAGCTTTACCACCATCTTGTGACGGCACACTTCACGTACCTTCCGCACCACCTCTGCGGCCGTCTCCGCCTTAACGCCGAAGTTCATGCCGCCGGCCTTCACGTTGGGGCAGGAAATGTTGAGCTCCACCATGTCGACGTCACAGTCATTTAAGAGCTCGGCGCCCTCGATGTAATCCTCCATGGAATGACCGCCCAGGTTTACCAGGTGAACCAGATTTTTCTCGTTCAGCCACTGGGATTCATGTTCCACGAAATGACGGACGCCCGGGTTCTCAAGGCCTACGCTGTTCATGATCCCGCTGGGCGTCTCCCAGATACGGATCCCGTCGTTTCCGCCTCTGGCGTTAAGTGTCAGGCCCTTGGAGCTTAAACCGCCAAGCTTTTCAATATCGAAATATTCGTTCATTTCTTTTCCAAAGCCGCAGGTTCCGGAAGCAAGCACAACCGGATTTTTAAATGTTACCCCTGCGAATACTGTCTCCAGACGCTTACTCATTCCCAAACACCTCGCTTCCTAAAAATACCGGCCCGTCCTTGCAGGTACGCTTATTGCCGCCGGATGTGCGGCAGGTACAGACGAGACATGCGCCGATGCCGCAGGCCATCCGGTTTTCCATGGATACATAAACCGGCGCCGATACCGCAAGCTTTTTACATTTTGCACACAGCACCTTCATCATGATTTCCGGCCCGCAGGTCATGATGCAGTCATACTCCCTCGGGTCAATCTCATCGGTGATGAAGCCGCCCACATTAACAACCACCCGGTCAGCCACGGCCTCATACTGTTCGATCATCACCGGCTCGCCGCTGAAACCTAAGTAGATGTCCACGGTTCTCTCCGGATCGCTTTCCTTAAGCTTCTTTGCCGTCAGGTACAGGGGCGCAATGCCGACGCCGCCGCCCACCAGGGCGATCTTTTTCCCCTCGTCGGGATACCCGTTTCCGTGGGGGCCGTCCAGGGTAATCTCATCCCCTGCCTCAAGACGGGAGAAAATTTCCGTGCCCTTTCCGACTGCCTTATAAAGGAAGCTTACGGTCTTTCCATCAGCATCAAAGACGCTGATGGGGCGCGAGAGCACCGGGAACTCATCCCATGCCCTCAGCATATAAAACTGACCCATTTCAGCCTGATTTTCTTCCTCGGCGACCATCAGGTAAAAGTCCTCGGACAGCCGCTCATTTTTCAAAATTTTAGCCATATTGCCCTCCTTTAAGCCTGTTCCCGCTTCCCGCAGGCCAGGGAAATCACAACGGTCAGAATGATATTCGTAAAGAAGCCCCACATGAAGCCAGGCCAGCCAAGCGGCTGCACATTGAGAATCCGCGTTCCGAACAGGATGATAATGCCGGCCGTCATGCCGGCTGCTGCGCCCCACTTATTGCAGCGCTTCCAGTACAGGCCGAGAAGGAACGGCGGCGCAAGCTGTGCAAGCCCCGTGTAAGCCACATCCTGTACGATCTGAACCAGGGTTTCCGGCGGATTTAAGGCGATTACGCCGCAGACGGCCGCAATCACAAGTACGATGAATCTCGATAACAGCATGTTCTGCTTTTCGGAAATCTTCCCTTTCCTGTTAATCAGGATCAGATCCTGGGACACGATCTGGGACGTTACCAGAAGCATCGCGTTGATGGTGGAAATTCCCGCGGCGATGGCGGCTGCCATAACCAGGGCGGCAATGTACCACTTGGAGCGCGTCGTCATTAAAACCGGCAGGACATTGTCTGCCGCGCCCACCTGATCCGGGCTCACCAGAAGATGACCTGCGAGGCCGATGAACAGGGTGGCAAAGCCGTAAATCAGAATCTGGGAAACCGGGATACTGATAGCCGATTTCGCCAGGGCGTTTTCATCTTTTGCCATCAGAGACTTCATCCATACATGGGGGCAGAGCCAGATGCCAAAGGGCAGCACAATGAACTGCATGATCCAGTATTTCCCCGTGTAAAGTCCCTGGGGGCCAGGCCTGGAAAGAAGCTCCGGCGCCGTATCGGCGATCTGTGTAAACAGGGCCACAATGCCGCCGGAGGGAACCAGGGCGATCCACGCCGCCACGACGATACCAACCAGCAGGATAATGGCCTGCACCGCATCCAGAAGGACAACGCCGCCGGCGCCGCCGATCAGGACGTAAAGCAGGGAGAACACGATGGACACGAGGATTGCGGCCTCATATCCGATGGCATCCCCGCCGACAATGTTCATGGCACGGGCATTCCCCACGTACTGCATGGAAAGGAATACCATCGTCATAAGAACCGAAACGCAGGAAGAGAAAATCTTCATGTATTTGCTCTGGTACCTGTCCTCCAGATAGTCGCCCAGAGACATATAGCCTTTCTTCTTTGCGAGAAGACGGATCTTATTTCCGAAATAAATGACCATCAGAGCCACCCATACCTGGCTTAAAACGATGCAGATATAGGAAATTCCGTGGGTATAGTACATGCCCGGCGCGCCTAAAAACGCGAAGGTGCTCTGCATGGCTGCGATCATCGTAAGCGGAAGAAGCACCGAGCTGACGCCGCGGTTTGCCAGGAAAAATCCCTCCGCCGTTTTCTGCTGTTTTTTCTTGCCGTTCCAGAGCGTCAGGGCCAGCATCGCAAAAAGATAGAGCAAAATGATTCCGAGACTTAATGCGCCTGTGTTTATCATTCTTTTTCCTCCTCCTCATTTGCATGTTTGACAAAGCTCTTGCAGACCCATAAGACGAACACCAGGTTCACCACCATCAGGACCCACCAGTATGCCAGCGTGGCCGGAAGCCACCCGAACAGCATCGTCTGTTCCCCCTCCGTAAACGGAAGCGGCAGAAACGCCAAAAGGAACAGAACGGCAAAAATCGTACCGATCAGTTTATGTTTCATGCTTTTCCTCCTCATCCCGATATACGATCTGCCCGCGGCAGACGGTATATTTTACTTTTCCATAAAGTTCCATTCCGATAAACGGGGAGTTGGCCGATTTGGAGCGGAAATTTTCCACCGTCCATTTTTCCCGTTCATCAAAAATCACAAGATCCGCATCATTCCCAACTGCCAGCGTGCCGCAGGGCAGGCCGTAAAGCTCCGCCGGCTTTTCCGTCATTTTCTTAAGAAGATGCATCATCGTCATATGGCCCCTGCGGACAAGATTTGTAATCCCCAGGGCCAGGGCCGTTTCCAGCCCGATCATCCCGCTCGGCGCTTCCGCAAGGGGACGCGCCTTTTCTTCCGCACTGTGGGGCGCATGGTCGGTGGCGATGATGTCGATCACATCGTCCTTTAGCCCCTCAATCAGGCGGTAGCGGTCTTCCTCGGTGCGAAGCGGCGGGTTTACCTTCGCCAGTGCGCCTTTTTTAAGGACAGCCGTCTCATTTAACGAGAAATGCTGCGGCGTCACCTCGGCGTAGATATCGGCGCCAAGCTTTTTCATGGTTCTTAAAATGTCCACGGAAACACCGGAGCTCACATGCTGGATGTTGATTCTGGCCTTTTCATGGAGCGCCAGCAGGCAGTCCCTTGCAATCAGCACTTCTTCCGAGACGGTCGGGGCCCCGGCAACACCGGTCTCTTTTGAGACAGCCCCCTGGTTGACGCCGGAGCTTCCGATGAGATCCGGGTCTTCCTCATGGAAGCTGATGGGCACACGCAGTGCCGCGGCCCGCCGCATGGCCTCCGTCACAAGGCGCACGTCCTTAATCGGAATCCCGTCGTCGGTAAAGCCCACGGCGCCCAGGGCTTTCAGGCCTTCCATGTCTGTCAGCTCTTTTCCCTGCAAGCCTTTCGTCACCGCTGCCGTGTTTAAAACATGGATCGGCAGCCGCTCGGCGCGTTTTCTGAGATCCGAAAGCGTCTCCTCATTGTCCACGGCCGGGTTTGTGTTCGCCATGCAGATCACCGTCGTGTATCCTCCGGCCGCCGCGCTGGCCGCGCCTGTCTCCATGTCCTCTTTATACGTGAAACCTGGATCCCGGAAGTGTACATGCACATCCACAAGGCCGGGAGCCACGATTTTTCCCCTGGCGTCGATGACCTCGCCGTATTCCCCGCTTTCCGGGTACTTTCCGATGCCCTCAATTTTTCCGTCACGGATCAGAATATCAAGCGTCTCGTCCAGCCCGGATTTCGGATCCATCACATGTCCGTTTTTAATCAGCATTTTGCTCCCTCCTCTCTCAGATATTCATAGATCACACGCGCACCGTCGCATATCTGGGAAATGGAGGTGAACTCCTTGCGGTTATGGGAAAGCCCCTTTAGGCAGGGGATGAACACCATTCCCGTCTCACAGAGGGAGGCAAAGGACATGGCGTCATGGCCGGCGCCGCTCATCATCCGCCTGCTGCTGATCCCGGCGCGTCTGGCGGCTTCCTCCAGCCCGTTCTGCACATTGGCGCTCATATCGATGGGCGGGATTTCGCTGATTTTTTCCTCCAGGTACTCGATGCCGCGCTTTCCGCAGATCCGGCCGGCCGTCTCCCGGATTTCCCGTTCCATCCGGTCAAGGCTTGCCGCCTCGATGCCGCGGATGTCGATTCCCAGCTCTACCTCGCCGGGAATGACGTTTAAGGCATTGGGACGGTTGGTGACAACGCCCACCGTCGCCACTGACTGATAAAGGGCTTCCTTTTTCCCGATCCGCTCGATTTCCAGAATCAGCTCGGCCGCCGCGCAGAGGGCGTCGCTTCGCATGTACATGGGTGTCGCGCCGGAATGCTCGGCCATGCCGCGCAGGTAGACCTTGAACCGCCTCGGGCCGGCAATGGTCTGGACGATGCCCACCGATGTGCCGGTTTCCTCGAGGATTTTGCCCTGCTCGATATGTACCTCCAGGTATTTCTGCACCCCGCGGATTTTATCAGGGCGCAGATTGTACCCGCGTTTTTTAAAGATGTCTTCCAGGCGGTCCCCGTTCTTGGACATGAGGCCTCCGATATTCTGTTTGTAGATTTCGTTCGTAATCAGCCCGCTGCCGATGGTGCAGCAGCCGAAATTGCTGGATTCCTCACAGCGGAATGCGCCGACACGGATCGGAATGGAAAGGCCTTCCTCTGCTGCCCACCGGACAGCCATTAACCCTGCAATGATCCCGGCAGCGCCGTCATATCTCCCGCCTTCGATTACGGAATCCAGGTGAGATCCGATCAGATAGTATCCGTTTTCCGTCCGGCTGTTCATCACGTAGGTGTTCCCGGCCTCGTCCGTCTTTACTGTGCACCCGAGTTCTTCCCCGAGAGCCGCAAAAACCTCATGCATCCGGTCTTCCTCTTCTGTGTAGCCAAGTCTCGTAACGCCGCCTTCGGCCGTGCTTCCGATATCGTAAAAAGCGTCGAAGAGCTTTTCACAATACTGGATATCTTCGATCCGGTGTTCCATAGGACCGCCCCCTTATTCTTTGATAGCTCTATTATAGCGTTTCGGGGGCTTGTGTACTTTGTCCTGTCACTCAAACTTTTTCTTCGTTTTTTTGTCCATTTTGACAATTTCTCTGGGCAGAATGAAGCTTCCGCGCCAGGACGGCCAGATAGAGCTTAAAATTGTCCTTCGGGTTCTTTAAATCCAGGCCCGTAAGCTCCTGGAGACGGTGCAGGCGGTACTTGATCGTGTTCCGGTGGGTGTGCATCCGCTCCGCCACCAGCTCCATGCGTCCGTCGCATTCGTAATAGCACGTCAGCGTGTCCAGGATTTCCCTGTTTTTCACCATGGAAAGAGCGCCGGCAAATACCCTGGTGCCGCGCTGGGACAGCACTTCCTCCAGCGTACAGAAGGGCTGCATCTCCTGCCAGGTATAATAATTTTTGCCCGGGAACAGCAGGGCTCCCGTCTTTTTCGCCCGGAAGGAAGCCGTGTAGGTACCGCGGATTCCCGAAAGGCCCTGTTCCACGGAACCGAGGCCGCAGGAAACGGAAGCAAGGCCGCTCGCCTCCATGGCTCTTTCCGCCTCTTCCTCCAAAAGCCGGCCGGCGAGAATTTCCAGGGCTGGCTTATCTGCCGTTTCCATTAAAAGCAGGAATCCATTTTCCAGGGAAAGCTTGTAACAGCCGCGCACGGACGGAGAATCCTTTAAAAACTGCTGAAGGTGCTTGCTCAAGAACCGCAGACCGGCCGGCGCCTCTTTCGGGGACACGCCCACGTTTAAGGCACAGAACCAGTTTTTGTCGGCCTCGATTCCAAAAAGCCTTCCCCGCTCCACAATCAAAGTCTCATCGCTGTAATTCTCATAGATGATGTCCTTGATGTACTTTTCCAGGATCACGGAGGTTCCTTCCTCTTCCATGAGCACCGACATGACGTTAATCATGATGTCGATATAGGGAAGCTCGAAGGGGATTTCAAGGAGCGGCAGGCCGCACTCGTCCGCCGTTTTCCGCACACCCTCCGCCAGCGAGGCCACATATTTCCCGGTTTTCACCGCAATGCAGCAGCAGGTATCGGACAGGTCCCGAATCAGGGCGCACTGTTCCTCCTCGCTTTTCCGCACCGAATAAAAGCTGGTAATTAAAAAGTCGTTTCCCTTTAACCACCGCTTGATGTCCGGCACCTCCATAACGGTCACATGCTCGGCGCGGCGGCCAAGTCCTTTCTCTCCGGCCGCAACCCGGATCCCCTTAAGCGCCGGCACTTTCAAAAGATCGCTCACGCTTGCCAATCCGCCTGCCTCCTTAAAATCTCCCGAAGGTATCCACCAGCCAGGAAAGCCTGTCCAGATGCTCCTGCTTTAACTGCCCGGGCGTCATCCGCCAGCGCCAGTTGTTCCCGACTGTGCCCGGCGTATTCATCCTGGCCCGGTTGTCTAACTTTAACACATCCTGCACCTGGAACACCACGACGCTTGCCACCGACGCATACGCCGTAAAGAACACCTTGTCCACCACCTCCGACTGGTGGGCGACGCCCATGTAATCGGAAATATACTGAAGCTCCCACCACTGGCGCGCCTCGGGCTTAAAGTATCCGGCCAGAGTCTCGTTGTCATGGGTTCCGCCGTAGACGACGGAGTTCGGCGAATACATGTGGGGCAGGTGCTCGTTGAACCGGTCGCCGCTGAAGGCAAATTCGATGATTTTCATGCCGGGGTAGCCGGTTTCCTCGAGAAGCGCCTTCACATCGGGGTTAAAGACGCCGAGATCCTCTGCGATGATCTTCGTCTCGCCCACGACGGAATTGATGGCATCCGTCAGAAGCTTTCCGGGGCCTTTCTTCCACTCGCCGAGCTTCCCGTCCTCTGCGCCGTAAGGGATCGTGTAATACTGCACCACGCCGATGAAATGGTCGATCCGCACCACGTCGTAAAGCCTGGCCGAGGCCTTCATCCGCTCCTTCCACCATGCGAAATCCGTTTTAATCTGGACATCCCACCGGTACAGCGGATTTCCCCAGAGCTGGCCGGTCTCGCTGAAGGCATCCGGCGGCACGCCTGCCACCTTGACCGGCGTCAGGTTCTCCTCGTCCAAAAGGAACAGTTCCGGATGCGTCCAGACATCGGCGCTGTCGAGAGCCACATAGATCGGGATGTCGCCGATGATCCGGATGCCCTGCTCGTTGGCGTATGTACGAAGCTTCTTCCACTGTTTAAAGAACTGGTACTGGAGGAATTTGAAAAAGTCGATGTCGTCCTTTAATTCCTCCCGGTACTTTTCCACGGCCTCCCGCTTCCTAAAGCGGATATCCTCGGGCCAGGCCAGCCATTCTTTGTTGTCAAAATGGAATTTTAACGCCATATAAAAGGCATAGTCACCGAGCCAGAACCAGTTTTCCAGGCAAAATTTTTCATAGCCCTCTTCCTCCTTAAATTCGCTGCGGGCGTATGCCTTTTTAAGCAGCGGGAAGCGGTAATAAAAAATGGCGTCGTAAGCCACCTGGGACGGGTCTTCCCCCCAGTAGCAGGCGTCAACTTCCTCCTTTTTTAAAAGCCCTTCCTCCATAAGGATATCAAGGTCGATGAAATATGGGTTCCCTGCGAAAGCAGAAAAGGACTGATACGGACTGTCCCCATAGCTTGTGGGCCCCACCGGCAGCACCTGCCAGTATTTCTGCCTGGCTTTTTTTAACATGTCCACAAACTCATAGGCACTTTTCCCGAAGGTTCCGATTCCGTATGGCGACGGCAGGCTGGAAATGGGCATCAGAAGCCCTGCTCCGCGCTCCAACATGGTTTTCATATGACAGTTTCCTTTCTGCGGCACAGGCATAAGGCCTGGCCGCCGCCTGCATTCTTAAAATCTCTTGCAGGTATCGGTTTAAGTATAAGGGATGACGGGGGAAAATGCAAGAAAGAGGCGCCTCCAATTTGAAGAGACGCCTCTTTCCGTACCCGGCCGCGGCATTCCGCCTGCCGGAATTTTTTATCTGCTTTTTCTGATTCTCTCGTCGTTCTCGAGAACCTTCTTTGCGATTGTGATGAAATGGAGTTTGAAATTGTCCTCCGTATCGTTTACGTCAAGGCCTGTGTTGAGCTTTACCTGAGCCAGGCTGTGCTTCACCTCATCCTCGCTCATGCCGAGCTGTTCCGCCGTCAGGGCGATGTCTTCCTTGCACTTATAATACTTGGAGAGCACACGCTTTTCCGTATCGCCGAGCTGCTGGAGCACGGTTCTTGTGAGGCGGTCGCCGAAGTTTACAACCATCTGGTTGATGCTGCTGTAAATCTCCATGCCCATGTATTCCAGGATGGTACGGTCTTTCTTGAAGATTTCGCCGGCCTTTACGGCATCCTGTGCATTATAATAGGTATGCTTGATTCCCTTGATTCCGCCTTCGATGGTTCCGATACCCACGCGGACACGCTTGTCCGTAGGGATTTTCTCCACTTCCGCCGGGACAATCTCTTTCACCTTGTCAAGAACCTGGCGCATGGACGCCTTGTCCTCGGTAATCAGGATCGCGCAGACGCCGGCATCACACGTGATAATCTGTTTTCCCTGGATTTTTTTGTTGATCTCGGAAAGCTCGATGACCTTTTCCGCCGGTGCGTTCAGTTTTTCTCTGTCCTCAGCCGTCACATTGACATCGGACGGATACAGGAATGAAACTGCCATGAACATGTCATGATCCACGTCAAAGCCAAGCTGTTTCCCGAACTGTTTTACAAGCCCCTCGTCCTCATAATAGCCGATCACGATGTCATTGAAATAAGCAGACAATGTAATATCTGTCGTATTTTTGTTCATAAAATATCCACCCCTCAACATGTCAAGTTTTCAGTTTCTATATGGGAAAGCCTTATTATATATACTCTCACGACGTTTGTCAATAGCCAGGGAGCGAAATTTCCGTTTTCCTAGAGAATCTTTTTAAGCTCGGAAAGATCGTGAATTTCGTAGTCCACCTTGACGCCGGCCGTATTCTCTTCGCCCTTCGGATTGTACCAGCAGGCGTCGATGCCGCTCCGGTTCGCGCCGCGGATGTCCGAGGTCAGGGAATCGCCGACCACCAGCATGTTTTCCACGTCCCGCCGTCCCATGTGCCGGAAGCAGTATTCAAAAAATTCCTCCTGGGGCTTCTGGGCTCCGGCTTCCTCTGAAATGAAGATGCCGTCGAAGTATTTTTTCAGGCCGGAATCGCCGAGGCGGCGGTTCTGGGTGGTGGCGACGCCGTTTGTCACGATGTAAAGCTTATATTTTTCCTTCAGATAGGTAAGGATTTCCTCGGCTCCCTCAATCAGGTCTGAGGACGTATCAAGGGTTTCCCGGTAAAGACGATCTACCTCGCGGCCGTCCACGGTGATACCGAAGCTTCCAAAAAAGTCCTCGAACCGCAGGCCTAAGATCTCGTCCCTGGTAAATTCCCCTTTCTCGAGCCGCTGCCAGTAGCTTTTGTTTAACACGCTGTATTTTTCTTTGTTCTCCGCCGTAACAGGCACGCCGAATCTCGCAAGGAGGGACTCGATTCCGCGATCCTCTGCCTTGGCAAAGTCGAGAAGTGTCCCGTCGGCATCAAATAGAATCATTTCGTATGTTTTCATCTCTTATCCTCGTAAACCACGGCTCCGCCGCAGATGGTGTATTTGACTCTTCCGTAAAGGGTCTGGCCCAAAAACGGCGTGTTGCAGGATTTGGACGCGATCTCGTCCTCCGTAACCGTCCAGCTTTCGTCCTCGTTAAAGATCACGATGTCCGCATCGGCGCCTTCCGAAAGGGTGCCCTTGTCAAAATGATAAAGCTTTGCCGGGTTCAAGCTCATCTTTTCCATGAGCTCTGACATCGTCAGATGTCCTGTCTTTACCAGATTCGTCACGGCAAGGGCAAGGGCCGTCTCAAGGCCGATGATGCCGCTCGGCGCTTTCCACATGGGCTCTGCGGCCTTTTCCTCCGAACTGTGAGGCGCATGGTCGGTGGCAATCATGTCGATGGTGCCGTCCTTGATGCCCTCGATGATGGCCTCCCGGTCGGCGGCCGTCCGAAGCGGCGGGTTCATCTTCGCCATGGCGCCGTGCTCCAAAACTGCCGTCTCATCCAGCGTAAAGTGGTGCGGCGTCACCTCGGCCGTCACGTTTGCGCCCAGCTCCTTTGCAAGCTTCACCATCTTCACGGCGTTTTTCGAGCTGATATGCTGGATGTTCACGGCGGCGCCGGTGTGGAGCGCAATCATGCAGTCGCGGGCCACGAGCGAGTCCTCGGCTAACGCCGGCGAGCCGGTGATCCCAAGCTTTTTCGCCGTTTCCCCGGCATTGATGCCATTTTCCGTGATGAACGCCGGGTCTTCTTCATGGAAGCTTAAGGGCACGTTTAACTCCTTTGCCTGTTCCATGGCCGTTTTCACAAGCTTCACGTCCATGATCGGGATTCCGTCGTCCGTAAAACCGGCAGCCCCGGCTTCCTTTAAGGCCTTCATGTCGGTCAGCTCCTGTCCCTTCATACCGACGGAAATGCAGGCGGCCGACATCACGTTGATTCCCGTCTTTTTTCCCTCTTCCAGGACGTATGTTAAGGTCTCCACGCTGTCCACCGGCCGCTTCGTGTTCGCCATGGTGACAACCGTCGTAAAGCCGCCCTTTTTCGCCGCGGCGGCGCCTGTCTGGATGTCTTCCTTATAAGTCAGTCCGGGATCGCGGAAGTGGACATGAACGTCGATAAGCCCCGGCGCAACCACGCAGCCGGACGCGTCGATGACGGTCTCATAGCTGCCGTCCTCGAGGCCTGTCCCGATTTTCTTGATTTTTCCGTTCTCAATGACAAGATCTGCCGTCTGATCCATTCCGTTCTTCGGATCCACGATCCGTCCGCCTTTAATCAGCATCATAAAGTTTTCCTCCTTATCGTTTCGGCACGATTTCCAGCCAGTAGTCATCGGGATCCGTGATGAAATAGATTCCCATTTTCTCGTTTTCAAAGCAGATACAGCCCATTTCCTTGTGCTTTGCATGGGCCGCCTCAAAGTCGTCGGTGATGAAAGCCAGGTGGAACTCGTTGTCGCCCAGGTCATAATGGTCCTTTTCCCAGTCCCTGAGCCAGGTCAGCTCCAGCTTATGAGGCGTCGTCCCGTCGCCGAGATAGACGATAATGAAGCTTCCGTCCTCAGCTTCTTTCCGTTTGACTTCCTTAAGCCCAAGGGCCTCCTCGTAAAATTTCAGAGATTTGTCCAGATCCATGACGTTGAAATTGTTGTGCGCAAACTGAAAATTCATATTGTCCTCCTTCTTAAAGCTCAAATTGCTGTCCTTCTTTGGAAATTTCCACGATTTTATCACGATAGCCTTCGGAACAGGGAAGCGCCTTTAACCTGGATGCCACGTCGAACTGGCCCCAGAAATGCATCGGGAAAATGGCTTTCGCATCGGCCTCCTTCATGAAATCGTCGATGCCCAGATAAAACCACTGTTCCAGCCGCGGATCCAGCGGAAGAAACGCTGCGTCAGCCGTCCGCCCGGCCATCTTTTCGATTTCCTCCCGGTAGGCCTTTGTCATGTTCCGGTTCCACTCGTCTTCCTCGCCTTCCCAGTACCAGTGATTTAAGTCACCGGCATGGTAGATTTCCTTTCCGTCCGCCGTACACCAGAAGGCGACGCCTTCGTCCGTGGAACGGAAGGTTTCGACTGTAATTCCCCCGATCTCCCGCTTTTCTCCCGGCGCCAGAAAAACGGTCTTCTCCTTTAGGCCGTCCGGCACCCGCTTTCTCCAGATATCCGAGGAGAGCACAAACGTGCAGTCGGGATGGCCGTCCGCCAGGTCAAAAATCACCTTGGAAAAGTGGTCGGGGTGGCGGTGGCTGGCGAACACATAGAGGGGCTTTTCCGCCGGGATTTCCGGCAGCGTTCCCTCGAAATAGTCAAACAGCAGGCAGGCATGGCTCGTCTCCGCGAGAAATGCGCTGTGATGGATGTATGTGATTTTCATGGGCTTTTCTGACCTCCTGTCATGCTTTCTGTTACAAAAGTCTCTGGCCGCATTTCGGGCAGTATTCATAGTCCTCCCTGGTGGAAAAGCCGCAGGCAGGGCAGCGGCGCTCCCTCGTCTCCCATGCAGGCGGATTGTGGCCGTCCTCCAAAAGGGTCAGATCCTCCGGCCGGATTTCCAGCTCCTCGCCGCGCTCGATCCGCCGTCCCACGTCCTCCGCCAGGGCGTAGAGCGTCCCGCAGCAGGTGGTCTTCGCGTAGTAGCGGCGGTTCCATTTAAAAACCGGGATGAAAAACAGGGACAGGCACATGTACGTCATGTAAACCTGGTACCTGCCGTATCTCCCGCACCGGCCGCATACCATGGCGGCCGCCTGGTAAAGAAGTTCTTTTGTTTTCTGCGTGATTCCGCCGATAAAGATCATCGTGCCCAGGGCCTCCTTGCCGTTTTCGGACGCGTTTTTTCCTTTTCGGGGCTTTGCCGCATCCGGACTCATACCATAAGTATAGCATACATGGCTTTCTTCTTGCAATTCCATCGGAAGTATTTTATACTGAAATCGAAAAACGGCGGTCTGGTGCCGTTTCAGCTTTAAAAATGAGACAGGAAATGAAATTGGAGGTACAAAGGAATGCTGACGATTGGAATAAAGGGACGCGAAGAAGTCATGGTGACAGAGGAAAATACGGCGAAGGCCATGGGCAGCGGGACGCTTGACGTGTTCGCAACGCCGGCCATGACGGCGCTTATGGAAATGACGGCTTGGAAAAGCGTCGCCCCGTTTTTGGAGGACGGCGACGGAACCGTCGGGACGCTGCTTCAGATCACCCACGACGCCCCCACGCCCCTCGGCATGAAGGTCTTTTGCGAAAGCGAGCTTTTGGAAATCGACGGACGCCGCCTCGTCTTCCACGTGGCTGCGTTTGATGCGAAAGGGAAAATCGGCGAAGGCCGGCATGAGCGGTTTGTCATCAACAATGAGAGGTTTGCGGCGAAGGCGGAGAAAAAGAGAGAAAAGTAGAAAAGTGGCGGAGGGACACGTCGATGTCTTCTCCGCCATTTTTCTGTTTTTAGCGTCTGGTTTTCGTCTTCTCTATTTTTCTCTCCCCTTACGAAATCCAAACGCCGTCTTTATCCACATAATAGCCGTCCGGCGTCATGCAGTCTGTAAACATGCCGCCCATCGGAACCGGGCTCTTGGGATCCGGGTTGAAGTAGTACCACTTTCCGTCAATTTCATGCCAGCCGGTGTACATGAGTCCCTGCATTCCGTCGGAGATGTCATGGAAGAAGTACCAGTTATCCCCGATTTTCAGCCAGCCGGTCTGCATGTATCCGTCGGCATTGAAATAATACCAGCCTGTCTGTCCGTTCCATGTGAGCTCCGCCCATTCATTCTTCGGATAGCTTCCGTCGTTTCCGGCGAACCACCAGCCGTTTTCATCCCATTTCCATGTCCCGCCGACGGCTGTGGCCGCAGAATATACGGGATTTACCGGCTTGGAGGCTGTTGTGGATGCACGGACGGAACGGCTTCCGGAAGAGCTGCTTCCGGAAGAGCTGCCGCCGGAAGACGGCTTATCGTCATCCGGTTTTTCCTCGGCGTTGGAGTCCGTCGCTATCGGTTTCTCATCTGCGTCCGAGTCTGTCGCTACCGGCGGATCTTCCGGTTTTGTCACCGGTTCTTCCGGCTTCGTTACCGGCTCTTCCGGCTTCGGCTTTTCCTGCTCACCCACGGACGGATCCCAGATGATGATCGGCTCTGTTGTGGAATCGGATGCCGTCAGCTCTGCATAGGTAACGGGATTTCCGTCTTCGTCGCTGATGGTGGACGTGTAATATTCATAATCCACCATAATATGCTGCTCAACTTTTAAGTAAAGTTCCTCTCCATCCTCTCCGGTAAAAGCCACGCCTTCATGAATTCCATAGGAATCGTAGGGATCGGCGTTGTGGTTCAGGGAAAGCGCTTCTTTCTCTCCGTGAAGTGTCAAAACGCCGTCCGTGATTGTCAGGGCGTCATCGTACTCATACGTCGTTCCCATCAAGGCATACGAACTATTTTCACTTACGTCGATGGATACGGTGCCGCCGTCAATGTGCAGCTTTCCGCCGTTCAGCCAAATTCGATTTTTTGATATAATCGTACCGCTTTCGATGGTAACCTCGTCTCCAATATTAAGCGTTCCAAGCCAGTTTCCGCCGATATTGAGGGTGCCGTCGCCGCAGATCGTTACGTCGCCCTTTGTTTTAAAGAAAATCCCCATGGAAAGCTGGTTGTCGTCACCGACCAGCTCAATCGTAATCGGCTCCTCAGAATTAAAAAGCTGGATATTCTGCGCATCAATCCCGTCTAAAATCAGCGTCTGCGAGTCCGCATCAAAGCTCCATCCATCGCCGCTTCCGTCCTCTTTCATATTGCAGAATCCATTTTCTTCATGACCGTTTGTAAGAATTTCCAGATATGGATTCGTATTTTCCTTATCGGCCATGGAAACGATGGAACTGGCGAGACACAGCGCCGACGCCAATCCTAATGTAATAAAGCGTTTTTTCATACAAAAAACCTCCTCTGTATCCATCCAGAGAAGGCACGCTTTTTTCTCCCCCGGACGAAGTTTTTCCTCCAGAGGGCTTTTTATTTTTATATAGTTTGGCACATTTATGCTTAAATTGCAAGCTCTTTTTCTGCATTTTTTACAAAAAATTATATAGCCATGCCCCGAAATAATACCGCGTTCGCAGGCTTCACCGCAGGAAAACGAGCACACAGGTGTACGGCATGCAGACATAGTTTCATTCAGCTTTCATTGACAAATTTTCCCGCTTTGGTTAGAATGGATATTACCCCGCAAGGGGCAAGGGCATTGCGATAAATACGGTAGGCGGTTAGCCACATCACCCGAAGGGGGGTGAGGCCATGCGAATTACTTTACATATCGGGCGGTTTACCGTAACGATTATAGTAAAAAGCAGAAACCGCCACCCTGGCAAGTAGCGGTTTCAGAAATATTTTTGATACTATAACTTTCTAGGGCTAACCGCTTATCGGCAATGCCCTTTCTAATTTCATTATAGTAGAAATCCGCATTTTGTCAAGTGCGGCTTCGCTTGTCTTCTGCGATTCGCAAAGCGGATATTATAAGACAACCATAAAAAAATGCCTGGCTCGTCCACCATAAATGTCAAATGTTCCTTATTTGCCATTACCAGTGTAAAAACAGAATTACTCCTATATCCAGACCTCTCTCTGCTTACACGGGAGTTTCACACATTAAATATTTTATGAATAATGTGTGATCGTCTTACATTTATGACCCAAATGAAATTTCTCGATTTTTTAACACTCACAAAACCCTATTTTATGTGGATTAGAGCGGAATACTATATACCTACTTCAAATTCATGACAACAATCTTAAAAATATCAGCAAGAATCAGGGTTTCAAAGCTGTTGGCAGTAACATGGAGTGGCAAACTCGGGAAGAAAAGTCTTGAACCTCCCCGCCAGATATGCTATATTGATAATAGAAAAGGGAAAGCCAGAGAGGCAGCCTACCCTCGACAGCAACGCATTAACCTTTTACAAGGTCAGCCGTCACTACTGCGAATAGTGGCGGCTATTTCTTTCCCTTGAAAATCTGATAACACAGACCCACAAGGGCAACAACAAATATACAAAACTGAATAAGATCAGAATATGTAACATTCATTGGTTCGCCCTCCTTTCCTCATCAGTCTGGAGGGTTGCCCCTCCGGTGAATGGAGGGTAAGCCGCCTTCGGCTCTCTGGTTTCCCATGCGGGAATTATAGCGCATTTTCCCGCTATGGACAATTCAATTTTCGATGTTTCAAAGCGTCTCCTGGAAGCCTGCCAGTTCTCCCTCGGTTTGCCGCTTGCGAAGCGAACATAGGGACAGAAACTAGAGAAAATATCGTGGTTTCTCTATGCCATTCCGGAAAAATTCCTGCCTTCAAATCCCCCCTCCCGAATCTCCGCCAATTTCTCCTGAATCCGCTCCGCCGGCCAGTCCCACCACTTTAGCCTGAGAAGCGCCTTTACCGTCTCCTCCGGGAACCGGCTGCGGATCACGCGGGCCGGCACGCCGCCCACGATGGCATAAGGCGGTACATCTTTTGTCACAACGGCACGGGCGCCAATTACCGCCCCGTCCCCGATGGTGACGCCGGCCAGGATCACCGCCTCATATCCGATCCAGACATCATTTCCAATCACAATGTCGCCTTTCCTGTCCCATGCCGCCGCCACATCCGATTTCTCCAGCCCCCATTCGTCAAAGAAGATGGGAAACGGGTATGTGGAAAGCGAGGAAAGCGTATGATTTGCGCTGTTAAAAAGGAATTTCGCCCTGCAGGCAATGGAACAGAATTTCCCGATCACCAGCTTTTCTTTGTTGACTGGATAATGGTACAGCACATTCTTCTTCTCAAATTCCCTGGGATCATGGACAAAATCGTTGTACATGGTAAACTCCCCCACCTGGATTCCAGGATCCGTCACCACATTTTTCAGGTAAACCGTTTCCCTGTCGCCCTCCCGCGGATATATCTTTTCCGGATTCATGCACTCTCCCCCTTACGAAAATTCATATCTGGAAACCGACTGGAACTGGTTGTTTTCCACGCAGTAAACGGCATGTTCCGCGGCGGAATAGACAAAGGAAACACGGGTCGCCCAGATGCCCTCCTGGCTGACAGCACGGAGTACCGAAAACCCGTCAAATACGGCAAACGTCTCCCCATATCCCTTTAGCATTGCCTCTGCCCGCTCGTATCGGTCATCCCCTGGAAGCGGGCCGGCGCCCAGTGCAGCCGCACCGCCTGCCCCTTTCCGCGCCAGAAGGGAGTCGTTGGCAATCAGGGAGAAACGGCCGCTCTCTTCCAGAAATCCAATGCCCGGCTCAACCACCAAAACGCGGCCGCGGGCGTCGGACAGCATGGCCTGCATCGTGGCGTCCGGCGCATAGACAATCTCTTTTTCCCTTACGATCTGGAGCGCGTCATCAAAGCTTATTTTTTCCCTGATAAACTGTTCCGTCAGGTCTGCTATGGTCATGCAGCGGCTGTCCTTCCGGTATGCACCGGCCGGATTCCCCTGCACATAGAGAAGCGTCCCGGCATTCCCGTTCCGGCTGACGCCGTGGTAGGAATGGCGGATGCCGTCGGGACGCAGGATGCCGATATAAAATCTGTCTTTTTCCACGATGACCTTATGATCCCATACGGAAAGGTCGATGTCGAAGTTGAAACCGGTAATCACGTCATCGCCATGATACAAAAATCTGATGCACATAACATCATGCCTCCTTTTTTCTTTTATGGTAGCGCAGCCGCGGCGCTTTTTCTATCTACCAGACGGTACCGAAACGATTTGTATCCGAAACGTCAAAAGGCAGAGGGCCTGCCGCTCTAAAACGGCCGTCTCTCTGCCTGAATCTGTGTCCAGTCTTTCCCGTCACTTCCGATATAAAATCTTCCTGATGCCGTGCACCGACAAAAAATACTTCTCTGCCAGCGCCTCCACGGAAACGCCGGCCCGGTATGCTGCCGTGATTTCGGCATCGCGCGCCGCAAGCTCCTTTCTGGATCCGGAAACCTCGCCCCACCGCTTCTGCCGGCCGGCTTTTGCCGGGACGTAAAGGTATCCACCCTGGATATAGCCCTGGAGCTCCTTTACCAGCGCATCGGGAAGAATTGCTTTTGCATTGACATATTTCATGCAGGCCTCCTCCTTGCAAACTGTCTTCAGGCGGCAAAGCCAGCATGTTTCTGCGGCATTTCCTACTCCATGCAGACACCGCAGGCTGCTGACCCTGCATGGAGTTTTGCTTCGTTGCGCTTCATCCCGTTCCCTCTTCTTTCTAAGCTTTTCTCTGGAACACGCCGCCGATTCCCAGCTCCATCCGGTACTTGGCGACGGTTCGTCTGGAGACGAGGATCCCGTCCTCCTCCAGAAGCTGTGCCAGCCGCTCATCGCTGAACGGCTTTTTCTTATCTTCCTTTTCCACCAGCTCCCTCAGCTTCTCTTTCACCGCGTTCCGGCTCATCTCTCCTGCGTCCCCGGTTTGGACGCCGCTGGTAAACAAATCGCGGATCAGGATGCAGCCGGCCGGTGCCAGAATGTATTTGTCCTTGATGGCACGGCTCACGGTGGACTTATGGATGTCCTTTTCTTTGGCAATTTCCTCTAATGTCATGGGCTTTAATGGCTCCCGGCCGAGAAGATAGCCGGACTGGCGGTTGATGATGCCCTCGGTGATGCTCTGGAGCGTCTTGTGGCGCTGGTCAAGCGCATTCATGATAAAGCGCGCCCGCTTTAACTTCTCTTCAAAATAGTTTTTCAGCTCCTGATCCTGCGCCGTTTCCATCATCCGGACATAAAACTCGTTGATCTGCACATTCCCGACGCGCCTGTCGTTGAACTCCATCGTCCACTGGCCGTTCTGGCAGGACAGCAGGATGTCCGGGAAAATGTACTGGGCACGTTCCCGCCCGTATCCGTTTAACGGCCGCGGGTTCAGCCCTTTTATCACCTGGATCAGCTTCCGCACCTCCATGGACGTAAGCTTCAGCTCTCTGGAAATGGCGCTGATCCGGCCTTCGGCAATGTCCTTTAAATGCCCGCTGATAATCCGGCTTAAGAGTTCTTCCTTTTCCATGCCCTTGATCTGAAGAAGCAGGCATTCCTCTAACCCCGAGGCAAAAATCCCCCTGGGCTCCAGCATCTTGAGGCGCCCCAGTACCTCCTCCGTCAGAGAAACCGGCAGCGAAAGCGCTTCTGCGATTTCCTCTGCGGATACGAGAAGATATCCACTGTTTTCTAACGACTGGACGCAGAAATCCACAATGGCCCTCTCTTTATCCCCCATTTCTTTCCATCGAAGCTGGGGATAAATCAGCTCCTCCACAGACTCCGTGCCGTCCTCGATCTGGTAAAGCTCCTGGTCGCCGGAGTCATCCCCGGAACGGCTCCCATAAAACCGGTCAGAATCCCGGTAGGCCACCGGCATCTCTGTCGGGCGGCCGTCCGCCGAATATTCAATCAGCGGATTTTCAATTTCTTCATTCTGTAAGAACTCCTGAAGCTCTGTTACAGACATACTCAGGATATTGAGCGACTCCATCTGCACCTGAGAAAGTATCTGTTTTGTCTGAAGAGACAATCCTGTCTTAATTTCCAATGCAACTCCCCTGTCTTTCTCCTTTGCAGGCAGCCGGCCGGTATGCGGCCGGTGGTCTTTAGCGGCTTGCAGAACGGCAGGCACGGCACTGCGGCCCCTGGCGGTGCGTCGGTCTCCGCACCGTCATGGCTTGTTCGCGGCCATGTTCCCCTCCGCTCATTGCTCACCTAACAGTTTACCACATCCATTCCTGTATCGCAACCAGGGGAAAAGAGAAACGGCAGGCTTATCCCAGGGGACAAACACTTACTTTTTCAGGAGTCCGGCCATATTGTCCGCCAGAGTTTCCAGAATCTGGATCGCATGTGGCTCCTGATTCTCTATGGCTTTTTTTGTAATTACCGGATAGTCGAGACTTCCGATCACAGGCATCTGGCACGGCACAAAGTACCGGTGCAGGCGGTCAAGGGCCGCCGTCCCTCCCGTCCATTCGCAGGTGACGAGCGCGGCGCCCGGCTTTCCATGAAAAAGCTGGCTCCTGGTGCATGTGGAATAAAAGACCCGGTCAAGGAGAGCGCACAAAGCCCCGTTGGGCCCGGCAAAGTACACAGGGCTTCCCACAACAATCCCGTCCGCAGCCAGGATTTCTTCTGTCAGCCGGACACAGCCGTCGTCTTCAAACACACACCGGTTCGTCCCGCGGCAGCCGCCGCAGCTAATACAGCCGCGCACCGGCTGGTTCCCGATCTGAAAAAGGTTCGTTCTGAACCCATGTTCCTTAAGCCGCCTCTCCACAACAGACAGCGCCGCGGCCGTATGCCCGTCTTTTCTCGGGCTTCCGTTTATGAGCAGTATTTCCATGCCTATTCTTCCTCCATCCGCTCCAGCAAAAATACAACCGGCCGAACCCCGTCATCGCAGCAGAGAATCTGCTCCTTCGGATCTTTCATCCAGCCCTCCCAATAGAAATTCCCTCCCTGAAGGGCAGAATACACCTTGATTTTAATAATGTCCCATGCTGCCATGCAGAATTTGTTCTCATAAGGGAACCTGTCATAATTTTCCTTCGTGACAATAAACTCCTGGCCTTCCTCAAACAGGGAACATTTTCCGGTCCCCGGGTTCACAAGGAAGCGGTCTGCCAGCTCCTGATAATATTCACGTCTGATTACTGTAATTTTTACTTTGCGTTTCATTGCTCTCTCCTTTCCCTTGCAGCCGGACATTTCCGGCCGTCCACATACCACAGGCATCTCCTGCACCGGCGGCAGGGAACGGGATTCTCCCCGGAAAGCACTTTTCCTGCCCATGCCGGATCTGCCAGATGCCCGCGCCCCACGGCAATCATGTCCGCAAGGCCTTCCTCCAGCGCCTGTTCGGCCTGTTCGCCGGTAAAAATATTCCCGACGCCGATCACCGGAAGATCGCTTTTCTGCTTCACAAGCGATGCCGCATAGAGTTTTCCGTCAAATGCAAACGACGGCGGGACGTTTATATAACTGCCCATGCCTGTGGAAACGTCTAAAAGGTCCCCGCCTGCTTCCTGGATCACCTGCGCCGTCTGCACCAGCTCCTCCGGATCCCGATTGCCGAAGCGCACAGCCAGCAGAAAGCCGCTTCCGCAGGTCTCACGGATTTCACAAATCAACTCTCTCAGAAGACGGATGCGGTTCTCAAACGCCCCGCCGTAGCCGTCAGTCCTCGTACTTGTTTCAATTACCCGGTTCAAATACATGCCATGCGCCGCATGGAGCTCCGCGCCGTCAAAACCAGCTTTCTGACATCGGATGGCCGCCTGGATAAAATCGTCATGGTACTGTTTAAATTCCTGCTCGGGAATCTCCGCAATGCTGCTGTAAGGCATGGCGGAAAGCCCGGTATTCATGAGCTGGACAAGGGCTGCCGCACCGTTCTTTTTCGCCGCCTCTGCCAGCCGTTTTAACCCGTCCATGCATCCGTCCTCATACACGCCGATGGTATTCCGCGGCTCCTCCAGCTTAGAAACTGCACACGCCTCAATAATCACCAGCCCGGCGCCGCCTTCAGCGTAAGCCCCGTACCGCTCCAGATGGCGCTGATTCACAAGTCCGTCCTTTTCCGTCATGCCGAAATCGGCCATCGCCGGCACTGCAATCCTGTTTTTTATGGTTTTCCCGCCGGCAGAAATCGGACGGTTTAGATATGTAAATTCCTGTCTCATTCTCATCTGACCGCCTTTCCCATCTCATATGCCTGTTCCGGATAGTCAGTCTTTTCGATTGCCTCCCGTGTATAGCAGCCATAAGCCAGCAAGGTTCCCATATCCTGCCATTTCAGGTAATGAAGCGTCTCCCGATAGCTCCCGACGACACCGTTCATGATCCGTTCCTCCCGGCTGGCCGCCGTCACAATGAGCTGTGCTTTTTTCGCCGTGCCGCGGATTTTGTCGTCGATTCCGTGGAAACGGTCCACGGCTGCCTTAAGCTGCGCCGACATGGCGTGATAGTAAAGCGGCGTGACGAACACCACCATGTCTGCCTTCTCAAGCTCCGGGTAAAGCTTTGTCATGCCGTCCTGGAATACACAGGGGTGCGTCCCGCAGCCGCAGGCATCACAGCCGATGCACGGGTGCACCGTCTCAAAAGCCGCGTCAAAGCGGAATACCTCATGCCCCGCTTCCCTGGCTCCCTGAATCCATCTGTCTGCCAGCAGGGCAGACGTCCCGTTTTTATGCGGGCTTCCCGTCAATACAACAATTTTCATGATCTTCTCCTCCTGGTTCCCGTTCTCCGGGTGATTGAAAAATGCCGTCTTTGATGCTATACTAAAAATGCAGTAATTTACAAATTGGAGGTGGCAGCGTGCTGACGCCGCGCTATTTTTTTGCTGAGGATTTCCGGCCGTTTTATGACTATTTCCTGTCGCAGCCCCATGTCCGGCGGACGTTCCGCCGGGGCGATTACCTGTGGGCGCCGGGAGAGCCCTACGAAAAGCTCCACTATATTATTTCCGGCACTGCTGTCCATTTCGCCGACCATGAAACCGGCCGCCGCAAAATCATCAGCTTCCACGGGCCGGGCACGGTTTTTCCCGGCTACCGGAATCAGGACTTTAAAATCGAGCTTTCCCTCATCACGGTGGCCCTGTCTGACATGGAGGTTCTGGAGTTTACGCTCCCCCAGTTCCAGCAGATGTTTGAGTCCAACACCGCCCTCAGCGAACAGGTGGTGAACTGGCATGCCATGTATATTAACCGACTGCTTTTTGAAACCGTGCACCAGGAATACAATTCGTCTTTCGTAAAAATCTGCAATCTCCTGTATCTTCTGGCTGTCAACCAGCCGGCGGGCTCCGGGCCCGTTATCGACATGACCCAGGAAGAACTCGCCGAGCTTTTAGGTTTAAGCCGGATCCAGCTCACCAGGGGTCTCTCCGCCCTGCGCCAGAGGAATCTGATCTCCACCGCCCGCGGAAAAATCCACGTGACCGATCTTTCGGCGCTGGCAGAGCTCTGTTCCTCGGAAACGATCTGAGCTGCGGCCGGACTGCGTTCCTGTTGTTTCAGTATAGCATTTCTCCCGACGGGAGATCAGCTTCAAATGATATAGAGGAGTCCTGGACGGCATATAAAAATGGCGGAAATTCCTGCCGATCCATGCTAAAATAGGGCAGTCCCTAGTTTTTTCATAACTTTGGGACTGCCCTGTTCTTGTGGCAGAAGCTTATTTTTTAGATGGTTTGGTAAGCGCTTATACAAGCGGCTCCGTGATTTTATAAAACAGAATCAACTTTTTGTCTTTATTGTCTGATTGAAATTCCGCGCGCTGATCCGCTGTTCCATCACCTGTTTTTTTCTCCAACCGCCTGTTTCCCGCATTTCAATCGCCTGATTTTGGGATTCAACACCTGTTTTATCACTCAATTGCTGCCCAATTGGCCTTAATTTATATCGGCATTATACTATTTCTTTACCGCGGAATCAACTGCCATACTGCTCGCTCCAAGATGTCAATGCCCTCGTCTTTTAGAATCTCCATCAGTCTCAAACAAAAGCAGAGGGCTCCCTCTCCCAAGAAAGGATTCCCTCTGCAATTACATTTATTCTGTTTATTCTTTTAAAATCCCGATCTCTTTATGGATATTCGTTCCCGCACATGCAGCAGAGAATCAGCTCACGCGGATCCCTGGATAGTTCTCCATTCCCCTCTCAGTACCGCGAATGGCATCCAGCTTTTTGTCTCCCTGTCCTGTGGAGATTGATGCCGCACACAGAATCATTAAATCAGGTCATCCGAAGTTTCTGCAAGCAGCTTGTCAAAGTCGCTCCGATAGGCTCTGTCCTGCAACACCCGGAACTTTTCAAACTCTTTCTCGGCAAAGGCTTTGGCAATGACTGCGGTTACTTTGCCCTTGTCGTGCAGAATATCTTCCTCGTTGAACTGTAAAAATGCGTCAAGCCGTTTGACCCAATCAGCCATATACATAACATTTCCCCGGCGGGCCTGCCTCTCCGCATAGTCCAAATACATAGTGACGATCTCGTTTAGGTTACGCATTTCTGATTCGTTCAAATAGTTTTTAGCAACGATGACATCCGATTTGCGAATGCGCCCTTGGGGGGCGTTTTTCCATGTGGTCAGCCCCATGTTGGGCTTGGTGCTGTCTGCACGGCCATATACAATCTCAGCAGCGGTATGGTGGGTCACTGCATAGTGGAGCTTATTCTGCACTGTGGAGAAAAACTCCTTTGTGATGGGGCTCTCCACATCGTAGTCGGCACTGCACTGGGAATAAATGTCCGTGATTTTCTGATAGAACCTTCTCTCGCTGGCCCGTATATCCCGGATACGCTCTAGTTGTTCTTCAAAATAATCTTTGCCAAAAAAGTTCTCCGGCTCCCGCAGACGTACGTCATCCATCACATAGCCTTTGATGATAAACTCTTTTAAGACCCTGTTTGCCCAAATGCGGAACATGGTTGCTTTTTTTGAGTTCACACGATACCCCACAGCAATTATGGCATCCAGATTATAATAGTTCGTTTGATATCTCTTGCCGTCTGCCGCAGTTGTTTCCATTTTGGAAACAACTGAATCCTCGCTTAGTTCGCCGGATTCAAAAATATTTTTCAAATGCTTGGAAATGGCCGCTTTCTGTACCTCAAACAATTCCGCCATTTTTGCCTGTGTCAGCCAGAGATTTTCCTGAAAGAGCAGGATTTCCACTCGTACCTCTCCATTATCAGTCTTGTAAAAGAGGATTTCCCTGGTTTCATAAGGGGTCAGGCCATGTTCGACGCTCATTCTTCTTCACTCCCATCTGCCCTGCTCTCTATGCAATCCGTATCTATATTCCCTTATTCCTTCAAAAACCTGGCCTCCCAGGCATATTCTTCCAGCTTTTCGATCTCCGCTTCCGTAAACCCGAACACATCCTTTAAAATCCCGATTTCCTTATGGATATCTGTTCCTGACGCCGTCATGTTGTCGGAATTTACCGTGACGTGCACGCCCATGTCGAACAGGCGGCGGATCGGATGCTCTTCCATGGACGGCACCACCTTGGTGTGGTAGTTGCTGGAAACGCAGACCTCTAAGGTCACGTTCTTTTCAATCAGCTCCCTGATGAGCGCCTCGTCATTCACTGCCGCGACGCCGTGGCCGATGCGCTTCGTCCCGTAAGACAGCGCCGTCCGCATGCTCTCGGGGCCTGCCGCCTCGCCGGCGTGGATCGTCATCGGAAGCCCGTACTCGTTTACCTTATCAAACACCGGCTTAAAAAGCTCTGTCGGGAACAGGCCTTCCGCCCCGGCGATGTCCACGGCGCATACCACGTCGCCCAGGTATTTTTTCGCCGTCTCCACGGTTGCCATGTTAAGCTCCTGATTTTTGTCCCCGCGCATACAGCAGAGGATCAGCCCCACACGGATTTGCGGATATTTCTCCATCCCGCGCTTCGCGCCGCGGATGGCCGCCTCTACCACCTCGTCCTGGCTCATGCCTTCCTTTACGGAAAGCAGCGGCGCAAAGCGGATCTCCGCATAGTCCACACCGGATTTTGCCAGGTCTTCCGTCAGCTCAAAGGTCACGCGCTCGATGGCCTCCGGCTTCT
Source organism: Eubacteriaceae bacterium Marseille-Q4139 (assembly GCA_018223415.1). NCBI lineage: Bacteria > Bacillati > Bacillota > Clostridia > Eubacteriales > Eubacteriaceae > Eubacteriaceae bacterium Marseille-Q4139. Next base: position 1,421,608 of record JAGTTQ010000001.1, read on the forward strand.
GGAGCACAAGAAGCGGCAGGTCGAACCGCTCCAGATATTCCTCCAGTGTTTTGCAGTTTTCCGGCACCCGCATCTGGTGACGAACCTCGTCAAGGCTCTCTGCCGGAAGCTTGATCCCCTGCTCCTTCGATAACTCCCAAACCGTCTCCGGCCGCAGGGAACCGTCTAAATGTAAATGAAGTTCTATCAAATGATTCATATTGTCTCGTTTCCTCCGTTTGTTTATTTTGGGTCTGTGATTTCTATGCCGTTCACACGAAGTTCTTCGGCCGCCAGGTCAATCGTATCGTTCCAGCTGATTCCGAGACCTCCAATATCCACTTTTACCTGCCTGTACAATCCGGCTATATCTCTCAGATCCCGAAAAACCGGCCACTTCTCAAACAGCGGCTTCAAGTCGTATTTTTTTCTTACCCCGTCTGCAAAAACTACCGACAAAATAAAATTTTCTTCAGGAGTTACACTCTGCACTTTATAAAACATCGCATGACCTCCTCTTTCTCTGTGGCATTATTCTAAGGGCGGCAGTTCCCTAAATTCTTGTGTATTCCATATCTTCAGTAATTCTTCCTGATTTTTTTCAGCCCATTCCTGAACCAGCATCAGAGCCCGTCTGGGAAGATCGCCTTCCATCCTTTCTTAAGATATCATTTTCACAAAACCTTCCGCTCCAGAATATCATCATATCTTCGGAAAGTCAATTCCGCCGTATGCCAAAAAGCACTTCCGCACCGCCAAATCGCGCGCCTGGCTGTGTGAAAGTGCTTTTCCTCCTTCGGCCGCCCTACTTCCCGGCAGCCGCCTTCATCTGTTTCTTTTTCTTATTGTGCTCCACCATGGCGCAGTAAACCGTGTAGGCGATGACGATAATCAGGTACGGCATCATCTGGATAAACTGGAGCGGGATGCTGGAGGACTGGAGGTAGTTGGCAAGGCTCTGGCAGAAGCCGAAAAGGAGCGATGCCAGCATGCCGACAACCGCGTTCCCCGCGGCGATGGCCTGGGTTGCCAGGGCGATGTAGCCGCGGCCGGCCGTCATGCCGGAGGAGAACAGGCCCACATATCCCATGGAGAGGAATGCGCCTGCCATGCCCGTCAGGATACCGCTAAGGCTCAGTGCGATGTATTTCACGCGTCCCACCGGGATACCTACGGACTCCGCCGCCTCCGGCGACTCGCCGACGGCGCGGATATGCATGCCGAGCCGCGTGTACTTAAACATGTACCAGACAACCGCCACCAGAATCAGCGCCGCGTATGTCAGGATGTGGTGTCCGGAAAGCACCGCGCCGATGACCGGGATGTCTTTCACCACCGGGATCGTAAGGCTCGGAAGCTTTAAGGACGGCAGGGACGTGGACGCACCCTTTTCCCCGGTAATCAGGTAGAGGACAAAAATCGTCCCGCCGGACGCAAACGTGTTGAGGGCGATACCGGAAATAACCGAGTTGGAATGGAGCTTCAAAACAAAGTACGCCAAAATGTTGCTGATGACAAAGCCAGCGAGCACAGCCCCCAAAAAGCCAATCCATGCGCTCTGGCTGAAGGCGCTGACAACAACGCCGACAAAGGCCGAAATGAGCATCGTGCCCTCTAAGGCGATGTTGTTGGTGCCGGATCTTGACGCGATCATGGCGCCGAGTGTCGTAAGAAGCACCGGAGTCGCGCTTCGGAACATGGCGAAATAGAACTCCGGGAGACTTAAGGTACCAAAAATATCCTGAATCACATTCATAGTTATGCCTCCCCTCCAAGTGCCTTCTTGGCCTCCTGGCGCTGCTTCCAGCCTGCCATGAAGCGTTCAGCGGTTACAAACAGAATCAACACGGCCTGGATGATGGAAACCAGCTCGTTCTGGACATCCGACCGGCGGGACATCAAGTCAGCGCCCACGCGGATGTAGGCCAGGAAGAAGGCCGCAAACGGAACCATCTTCGGGTTGTTGCCGGAAAGGATTGCGATGATGACGCCGTCCCACGCATAGGACGGGGAATCCTGCCAGTTGAAACGCTGGTACATGGCCATCTGCTCCACGGAACCGCCGAGACCTGCGACGGCGCCGGCGATCACCTGGGTAAAGATGATGACCTTTGCCGTGTTGATGCCGGAATACTTCGCAAACTGCGGGTTGCTTCCGGAAATCCGGATTTCGTAGCCGAATTTCGTCTTGAAGACGAGAATAAACAGCAGAATCACGACGCCGATGGCGATCAGGTAGCCCACATGGAAGTCGGTCTTTTCAATGAGCGTCCCGAGGGAAGCCGTGCTCTGGTACTTTAAGGAGGCGAAGGTGCCGGCCTCGCGGTCTGCCAGGTACTTCGTCACCGTGTAGATACCGAGGTAAAAGAATACATAGTTTAACATCAGGGACGTCACCAGCTCGTTGGTGTGGAAAAACACCTTGAGAAGCGCCGGGATGCTGCCGATGATGCCGCCCACAATGGCTGCCGTCACCATGATAACAATGGGATGGACGCCTGCCGGGAGATTTAACTTGATGGCCATGGCCGCCGTCACGACGCCGCCCGTATAGAGACAGGCATCGGCAATCATGGAAAAGTTTCCCGATTTAAAGACAAGCCCCAGGGCAAGTCCCGTGAAAATAAGCGGCACGCTGCTGGCGAATACGTTGAAGAAATGGCGCTTCGACTGGAGCGGCCCTAAAAACAGGTTGTAGATGGCCGTCACCGGCTCCTCGCTGATGGCGAAAATAATCGCCACGGAGATGGCAATGGCAATGGCGAAGGCGCATGCCAGACGGACAACGGTAAACTTCTTATTCATGGTATGCACCTCCGATCCTCTCTTTAGAATCCTCCTTGACGCCAAGCATGTAAAGGCCCAGCTCATTCTCGGAGGTATGTTTTACGTCGTCGATATAGCCCACGATCCGCCCCTCATGCATGACGAGGATCGTATCGCTTAAGGAGAGCACCTCGCTTAAGTCGGCGGAAACCAGAAGAATCGCTTTCTTTCTCTTCCTCATCTCCACGATCCGCTTTCTGATGAACTCGATGGCGCCCACGTCGATGCCGCGGGTCGGCTGGTTCATGATTAAAAGCTCGGGATCATAATCGTACTCGCGGCCCACCACAAGCTTCTGGACGTTTCCGCCGGAGAGCTCGGAGACGGACTGCTTGGAATTATCGTATTTTACAAGGAATTCATCGAGGATCCGCTTCGTGAATTCCGTCACCTTTCTGCTGTCGATGAGGCCGTGGGACTTTAATTTGTCCGTATAGTAGACCTTGGAAATCGCATTGTCCTCCAGGGAGAGCTTCGGGGCCGTCCCGTACTTCATCCTGTCTTCGGACACATGGGAAATCCCGGCCTCCTGGCGCTTTAACACCGGCGCATGGGAGAGGTCGTTTCCGTTTAGGGAGATCGTCCCGTTCTGCTGCTTTAATGTGCCGACGATGGTCTCTACAAGCTCCGACTGGCCGTTTCCGTCGATGCCGGCGATTCCTAAAATCTGTCCCTCACGGATGGAAAAGGACACATGGTCGAGCCTTGTCTTTCCAAACTGGTCGGCATAAACCAGGTCTTTTACGGAAAAGACGGTTTTTCCGAAATCCGCTTCGTCCTTTTCGATGTCAAGGCTCACGTCGCGGCCCACCATCAGGCGGGAAATCTCGTGCTCGTCCAGGTCGGAAATCTCGTAGGTTCCCATGGTGCGCCCGTCTCTTAAAATCGTCATGCGGTTACAGAGGGCCTTGACCTCGTTGAGCTTATGGGAAATGAAAATAATTGTATGTCCGTTTTCCCGGAGAAGCTTTAACTGTTCAAAGAGCTCCTCCGTCTCCTGGGGCGTTAAAACTGCCGTCGGCTCGTCTAAGATCAGGATGTGGGCGCCGCGGTATAACGCCTTTAAAATTTCTAATTTCTGACGCATGGCAAGGGAGATGTCCTCGACCTTTTCCTGCGCCTCTACCTTCAGGTTATATTTTTCCGACAGCTCCGTCGTGATGCGGACTGCCTCTTTTCTGTCCACCTTAAGGCGGCCGCCTGTCTCCGCCCCAAGGATCAGGTTCTCCGCCACGGTCATGGACGGCACCTGCATGAAATGCTGATGCACCATGCCGAGGCCGGCTGCGATGGCGTCGCTGGAGGAAGAAAAGTGTACTTCCTTCCCGTCCACAAAGATCTGGCCCTCGGTGGGCGAGAGCATGCCGAACAGCATTTTCATCAGCGTGGATTTTCCCGCGCCGTTCTCCCCCACAAGCGCATGGATTTCGCCCTTTCTGACCTCAAGGTTTACGTTGTGGTTCGCCACAACGCCGCCGGGATACACCTTCGTGATATTCCGTGCTTCCAGGATATTCCCCTGCTCCATAACATCTTTCCTTTCTCCTAAATGCACGCAAATCTCCTGCCCTCCAGGGGAACAGGAGATCTGCGCCGGCAGTCTGATTCTTTATATGTCCTTATTACTGGGCACCGTCAATGATTCCCTTAAGGGTGGCCTCATCCATGCCGTATGCACTGTCAACCGTTACTTCGCCTGCAAGGAGCTTGGACTCTGCGTCGATGACTGCAAGGCGGATGTCCTCCGGAACAACGGTCTGATAGATGTCATTGTCTGCAAGGCCGACTGCACCGTCCGTAAGGCCGAGGATCTCATACTCACCGTAGGGCAGCTCGCCGTCGATATGTCTCCGGATGGAGTTAAAGATGCTGTCGCCTACGCCCTTGATGGCAGAGGAGATGATGAAGTTCTCTTCCGGCTCGCCCTCGTATGCAAGAGCCTGGTCGGAGTCAACGCCGATGACGTATTTCTGGCTCTCGGCTGCTGCCTCGATAACGCCTACGGAAGCCGGGCCGGCAGCTACGAATACGCAGTCAGCGCCGGAAGAATACTGAGTCAGGGCAAGCTCTTTTGCCGTCGCGGAATCCACATAGGAACCAACGTAGGAAACCTTCACCTGGATGTCCGGGTTTACGAACTGAGCGCCTTCGATATAGCCGACAGCGGAGTCGTTGATAACGGCAGCCGTGTCTTTTGCGCCTACAAAGCCGATTACGGCATCTTCATTTGCAAATTCCATATCGGAGGACGTTACGCTTGCAGCCAGGACGCCTGCTAAGAAGGCAGCCTCGTTCTGCTTGTAGCTCATGGAATATACGTTGCTTAAGTCGTCTAAGGTATAGTCCACATCCGTATCGAAGATGATGTACTTCTTGTCCGGGTAATCGGGAGCAACCGTCTCAAGGACTTCCTTCATATCCCAGGTTCCGACGATGATGATGTCTGTATCTGTCTCAGAAGCGTCAAGAAGGGAACCCTCGAACTTTGTCTTGTCGTTGCCCATCTCGATCATTTCTACTTCCACCAGGTCGCTCATCTCGTTCTGGAGTCTCTCCATACCGGCCTGTGCGGAGTCGTTGAACGCCTTGTCGCCGAAGGAACCTGTTACCATCAGGGTTACTTTTACCTTCTCGCCGGTGGCTTCTGCTGCCTCTTCGGCTGCTTCTGTGCCGTCTGCCGCCTTGCTGTCTTCCGATGCTTCGGTGGTCTCAGCCGCGCTTGCTGCTGCGGTTGTCTCTTCGTCGCTTCCCGCGCATCCAAACAGCATGGACGCTGCAAGGGCCATCGTCAGAGCGCCGCATAAGAATCTCTTTTTCATAATCAGTCATTCTCCTTTTCATAATAAGTTGATTTATTCAAACTATCCAGTTTTTCCAGATAGTTTTTCTTGTCCATCACCGGCCGGAAGGCTTCTTTAATCTTCCATGCCGCCGCGCCGCCGTCCGTTAAAAGCCCTTCTACCGTGTCGGCAAAGTAGTGGGCCGGAACCCGGTAGGCCTGTTCCTCGTCGGCCGTCTTAAAATCCTTTCCGTGGATCGTGCCGGAAAAGCCTGCGATGCCGATTTCCACCGTCGGCCACATGAGGGAAATGTCGCCCATGTCGCCGGAGGCAAAGCCGTGGGTTCCCTGGGCAATTTTTTCCGGTTCCATGTATTTGAGAATGTGGGTCTTTACGAATTCCGTCAGGTTTTCATCCTGATGGAGCGGGAAATAGCCCGGCGTGTCCTGGATTTCCAGGCCGCAGCCAATGGCTAAGGCGCCCGCCCGAAGGGCCCTGTTCACTTTGGCGTTTGTCTCGAAAATGGCGTCCACGGTTTTGGCCCGCACATACATCTCAATCTGCGTCCTGGCCGGCACCGTGTTGACGGTCTGGCCGCCCTCCTGCATGACAAAATGAACGCGGATGGCGTCCTCGGCCCTAAAGGTCTCCCGCAGGAAATTGATGCCGGTCATGGCGAGGTTCGCCGCGTTTAAGGCGTTTACGCCGCCCTCGGGATTTGCGCCGGCGTGGGTGGCCTTTCCGTAGAAAATGGCCCGCTTCTGGATGAAGCCGTTTAAGCCTGCGCCGATTTCTGCGTGGTAGGTTTCCATGTCGATGCCCATGGCGTGACAGGACAGCATGATATCGATGTCGTCAAAGACGCCTGTGGCAATCATCTCCTGCTTGCCGGACGGGTAATGAAGCTTTCCCTCGGCAATCAGGCTCTTTCTGTAATCCATGTCGCAGAATTCCTCTCCCGGCGTCACGAGAAGCGTGACCTTGCCGCAGAGATCCTTTAACATGTCCGATTCCTTTATGGCCAAAAACAGGCTTAACATTACGCCGATCTGGGCGTAGTGGCCGCAGGTGTGGGCCGCGTAGTCGCCCTCGTTGGCGTAGGGGTGCCCAAGGGTCGGGACGGCGTCAAACTCGGCGATCAGGCCGATGTTTGGGCCAGGCTTTCCCGAATCCAGGCAGGCCGTAAGCCCGGTGTAGGCCGCGTCCTTATAGGGAATCCCGGCCTGTTCTAATTTTGCGATGACTTTCTTTCTCGTCTCAAATTCTTTGAAGCCCAGCTCCGGATGGCAGTAGATGTCCTCGCTCATGGCGATGATTTCCGGAAGTACGGCATTTAGCGACTCATGGATCTGATTCATATATCTTTTCTCCTCTCGGAACAAAAAAACAGAAAATACGTCCAGCCGGCCCATTTCCGCATCCGGATGGCCGGCGAAGTGTTTTCTATAATAAGTACATGACAATATATGACAAATTCATGACTATCATAATCAATGCAGAGGGGGATTGTCAAGGGAAAAACGAAAGAATATATAGCAAGCTACCGCAGTCCAACATGTTTTCAGAACACTTTCGCAAAGCTTATGGAGATTATTGCCTAATTGCGCGAAACGCTTGCACCCCCCCCCCCGGGATTTGTTATAATGTTTTGGAACTTTAAGGCTCTGGCAAATTAAATCGTCAAGCCATAGCTATTACGGGCGGGAGGTGGAACCTTGAGTCTGTTCGTTGCAGGAAACAGTGCTCTCTGGCGGCGGGAAGAGCTGTCGCAGGCGCTGGAAGAAAAACGTGTCATCCTGGCCGAAAACCTCGTTTTGGAGGATTTAAAGCGGCTTTTTGAAACCTACCATTTTGATAAGGTCATCTATGTGTCGGAATATCTGAATTTTCTTGGGAAAGCCAACTCCAGGCTTGAGGAGATCCAGACACTCCTGAAGCTTTGCGTCCAGTTTAAAACGGATCAGGTGGTCTTTTTGAGCACCGCCTCTGCCGGGCCGGCAAAGACCGACGAGGGGATTTCTGTCCGCGCCCAGGAAAGCCTGTTCCTTCATTATAAAGAGCAGGACGGTCTTTCCGTCCGCATCATCCGCTGCCCCTACTTATACCGCGCCGATCTGCCGGGCGATTATTTTTACCGGCTCTTTACCCAGGCCGTTTCCGGGAAACCGCTGGTCATGGGCGCAGCCTTCCGGGAGCAGACGAATTTTTTATCGGCCGCCGAGATTCCCTCCTTCCTTTCCCTTCTGTTTGACCGATGGGAGGCCGGCAGGGATATCATGGCTCTGCCGTCTTCGCGTCTTCGCGCCTTCGGCCTTCTCGCCTGGAAGATAAAGACCGTAACGGGCGCCAGCCAGGCGGAATTTTCAGAGACTGCGCGTCCTGAAGTGCCGTCCGATGATTTCGTCCGGCGCACCTATGGCTGGTTTGCAAAGGAAGATCCCGCAGAAGCGCTTCCTGACTTATTCGCCCAGTTCCAGGCAGCCTACGCCCCGAAAAAGGTATCGCTTATGAAGCGGGCCGCCGGCCTTCTGGGCGCCAGAAAGCCGCTTGTCATCGGGGCGGAAATGGCCGTTCTCTGGATCCTCGTGGAAGTCCTCATGAATACCATATACGGTACCTCCACCTGGAACATGGTAGATCTGCGTCTGCTGTTTGTCGTTCTCATGGGCAGCATATACGGTATGACTGCCGGAACTACTGCCGCTCTTTTGGCGACTATCGCGGTCGGCCTCTCTTACGCCAGAACCGGCCTTAGCTGGCAGGTTGTCTTTTATCAGCCTATCAACTGGCTCCCGTTCACCATGTATTTCGTAACCGGTGCCATCTGCGGCCATGTGAGCCAGAAGTACCGGGACACCATAAAAAATTCGGCTGCTGAAAAGCGGCTCCTCGAGGAAAAATACATGTTCCTTCTGGAGCTCTACCAGGAAGCCGTAAAATACAAGGATCAGTATAAGAAACAGATCATTTCCAGCCGCGACAGCTTCGGGAAAATCTTCCAGGTTGTCCGCCGCTTAGACACCCTGGAGCCAAGGGAAATCTACTCCCATGCCATCGCCATCCTCGAGGACGTCATGGATACGGAAAACTGTGCGTTTTATTCTCTCCGCGGAGAGGACGCAGCATTCGCCCGGCTCGAGGTATCTTCGCCGCAGCTCCATACAAGATTAAAAAAATCCATCCGTATGGACGAATACGGAGAGGTTCTTGAGACCCTGAAGAAAAATGAGGTGTGGGTCAACCGGGAGCTGTCCTTCGACTTCCCCATGTATGTGGCCGGCGTCCGGAACCGGGAGGGGAAGCTGATCCTGCTTATAATGCTCTACCAGGTACCATACAACCAGATGACGTTATATTATGTAAACTTGTTCTCCATCCTCTGCGGCCTCATCCAGGACGGGCTCTGCCGTGCCTGGGACTACCAGACGGCAATCCAGGAACACAGCTACATCCGGGATACCATCATCATGAACGAGGAAGCCTTCCTCCGGCAGCTCCAGCTTAACCACATGCTGACGGAACAGGGCGTCTCCTCTTACAGCCTTTTAAGATTTTACGACAGCCGGACGCCGGAGGAAATCAGCCGCCTTCTCGAAGGCCGGATCCGCGATTCCGATCTTCTCGGCATGGGCGGCGAGGGCGAATATTTCCTTCTGCTTTCCCAGTCGGATGCGGCAGGCGACGCCATTGTTTTAAAACGGCTGGAAAGCCTTGGCCTGGACTGCCGCCTCGTTCAGTGGAAGGATCGGGAGGTACTTTTAAAGCGATGACAGACTTATTTTTGTGGTTTTTCCTGCTTTTACATATCCTGTGCTGTCTGATCCTGGCAGCCCTGACGCGCCCCGGTATTTTAAAGGCGCCGGCTGCTTTTGTGCTTTGCGCGTTTTTTCTGCCTGTCTGGGGCGAAATTTCTGTCCTCATGCTCCATTTCATGTGCGTGCGGAAAAAGACGGGGACAAAACAGAGCGAGGTGGAGGTTCAGCGGTTCGACGGTTCCGGACGCCCGCACCTGGAGGCGGATGTCCATGACACCTCCTTCATCATTCCCCTCGGCGAGGCGCTTGCCATCAACGATCCGCAGGTGACACGCTCTGTCATGATGGGGATTGTCGGGGAAAACCCGGAAGAGTACATGGATTCCCTGCGTCTGGCCGGACAGGACCGGGATGTGGAGGTTGTCCATTACGCCGTCACTGCCATGGCAGAAATTTCCAAGGAATACGACTTAAAGCTCCAGCAGTTTGAGCGGGCCTACGCCCACGATCAGAACAATCATGAGCTGATCTCCGACTACCGCCGGTGTCTGGAGGAATATCTCGGCAACAAAATCGGACAGGGCTCCTTTCTTACCATGCAGCGGGTTCAGTACGGCAAGCTTCTGGAAAAGGAGCTGGCCTTTGCCCCCGGTTATGAGCTCTATGTCAAAAAGGCAAAAAACCATATGGTTCTCGGCGAATATGAACAGGCAGACCGTGTCCTTGATGCGATGGAGAAACGCTATCCCGGCCGGGAGGAAACCTGGATGCTGCAAATCGAGTCCTGTGCCCGCCAGGGTGACGGCAACGGCGTCCGGGCCTTGCTTAAAAAAGCAGAGGCTTCCATGAAGCTTTCGGCTGCCGGAAGGGAAATTGCGGATTTCTGGAATGGAGGGAAGCGAATTGGATCATAAAGTCAGGCATTTCGGACAGCTTTTCGGGATTTTCCTCTGTTTTGTGGGACTCGGAATCTTCTTTTTGTTCCAGCGCCGCGGCATTTTCTATACGCCAGGGGAGAACCGCGCGCCGGGCGCCTTCGGCCCGCGGGAGTACACGGAAAAAGACGTGGATGAAGAACATACCTGCCTGGTGGTCTGCGATTCCAGTCAGCCTGAAAGCATGACGTTTATGGAAGAGTTCCGCCAGGTGCTTCTCGACATGCGGGTAAGCTATCAGGAGACAGACGCGGCAGACGGCCTCTCCCTGGAGCTTTCTTCTTATGAGACAGCCGTCTTCGCTCTCAGCGATTTGGAGTGCCTGCGGGATCATATCACAGAATTAAGCGGCTGGGTAAAGGGCGGCGGGCGCGCCATGTTCCCGATGTCCCTTCAGCGGACGCCCGTCATGGATCTCCTGTCCCAGCGGTTCGGGATTATGGAGATGGGCTATGAATATTCCCGGGTGGACTCCATCGCCCTTGCAGACGGCTTCATGGCCGGCGGCGACGGCGTCTATCCCATCGACGACGGCTACGAGTCGGCCCTGGGGCTCCGCGTCCGGGACGACTGCAAAATATATGCGAGCGAAGGCACAACCGGCCTTCCGTTAATCTGGAGCGCAGATTTCGGGGACGGAAAGTTTGTCATGGTAAACATGGGCTTTTACGAAAAGGCCTACCGCGGCTTTTACAGCTCCGCCTACACGCTTCTTGAGGACATCGCCGTCTACCCTGTCATCAACGGCTCTGTCTTTTATATTGATGATTTTCCCTCCCCTGTCCCCTCCGGGAACGGGGAATATGTCATGAGGGACTACGGCATGTCTATCGGGAATTTTTATTCCAGCGTATGGTGGCCCGATATGTTAAAAATCCAGGATCAGTATGGGCTCCGCTATACAGGCCTGATTATTGAGACCTACGAAGATCACACGGGAATCGGGCTTCCGCGAAACGAGGACATAGCGGATTACGGATATTTCGGCAACATGATTCTCGTAAAGGGCGGCGAGCTTGGAATCCATGGCTATAACCATCAGCCGCTCTGCCTCGACACGTTCCAATATGAAGAAGACCTGGGCTACAACGCCTGGGAAAGCCGGGAGGCCATGGTCTCCGCCCTCACGGAGGTTCTCTCCTTTTCAAAGGAACTGTATCCGGAGGAGGAATTCCATGTGTACGTCCCGCCCTCCAACGTCCTTTCGCCGGAAGGGCGGCAGGTTCTCGGCAATGATTTCCCAAACATCACTTCCATTGCCAGTGTCTATCTTCCGGGAGAATCCGCCTACGATCAGGAATTCGAGATTGCCCAGGACGGTATTGCAGAGACGCCGCGTATTATCTCCGGCTTCAATGTCGACGACTACATGCGGATTGCAGCCCTTTCCGAACTGAACCTGCATTTTGTCAATTCCCAGTTCGTCCATCCCGATGACCTTCTGGATGAAGACCGCGGCGCCGCGCTGGGATGGGAATATTTAAAAGGCCGCATGACAGCCTACTTTGACTGGCTTTACGGCAGTGTACCGTCCATCCGGCGCCTGACGGGAAGCCAGATGTCGGAAGCCGTCCGCCAGTACTGCGCCCTGCGGCTCTGGAAGCTTCCGGAAGAGGAAACGCTCTACATCACAGCCGAGGGCGTCCGTGATGAGGCCTGGCTCATGATCCGTGTCAACGAAGGAAGCCTCGGCGAGGTCAAAGGCGGAGAACTGACACAGCTTACGGACAGCCTGTACCTTTTAAAGGTTACGGACCGGGACATCGAAATTATGCGAAACAGGTGATGCCAATGAGAATCTGTCTTATTCTGGAGGGCTGCTACCCGTATGTGCACGGCGGCGTGTCCACCTGGATGCACCAGTATATCCAGGAGATGAAGGAACATGAATTTGTGCTCTGGGTCATAAGCGCCAGCTCTGACGACAGGGGAAAATTTGTATATGAACTGCCGCCGCAGGTGAAAGAGGTTCATGAGGTCTTTCTCGACCTGGAGCCGGGACAGGAAAACGGGAAAAAGCGGTTTCGGAACAAGCGCCTTTCCCTTTCTTCCGAGGAGCTTGCCGCCTTAAAGGAGCTCATATTCGGCGGCGCGCCTGACTGGCCGCTCCTTTTTGACCTTTTCCGAAGCGGGCGCATCAGCCCGGAGGGATTTTTAATGAGCCAGGAGTTTCTGGACATTGTCCGCCGGTTCTGTCTCGAAAAGTACCCCTTTGTGTCCTTTGCCGATGCGTTCCACACCCTGCGCTCCATGTTCCTGCCGCTTCTGCGCCTTTTAAACACGCCGATTCCGGAGGCCGACCTCTACCACGCCATCTGTACCGGCTACGGCGGGATCCTCGGCGTCATGGGAAGTGTCCAAAACGGCCGTCCCCTGATTCTCACGGAACACGGGATTTATACGAGGGAGCGGGAGGAAGAAATCATCCGGGCCGCATGGGTTGTGCCCTCTTTTAAAAACCAGTGGATCCGCTTCTTTTACATGCTTTCGGCTGCCGTCTACGCGAGAGCTTCCCGGGTTACGGGGCTTTTCACCAATGCGGTAAAGACGCAGGCGGCGCTCGGCGCAGACCCTGAAAAATGTCTCGCCATCCCCAACGGCGTGGATTTTGAGCGGTTTGCCGCCATCCCTTTAAAGGAACCGGACGGCTGGGTCGACATCGGCGCCGTCGTGCGCCTGGCGCCCATCAAGGACATAAAAACCATGATCTATGCCTTTTATGAGCTGACGCAGAACCTGCCTGAGAACACGCCTGACGTGAGGCTCCATATTTTAGGCGGCGTCGACGATGAAGAGTATGCGGAAGAATGCTACGGCCTCGCCGACCAGCTAAAGCTCAAAAACCTGATTTTTGCAGGGCGCGTCGACGTGGTTGAATACATGAAAAAGCTGGATTTCACGATACTTACAAGCCTGTCCGAGGGCCAGCCCCTGTCTGTCCTGGAGTCCATGGCGGCCGGGCGTCCCTGCGTCACCACGGACGTGGGCTGCTGCCGGGAGCTTTTGGAAGGCGGGCCTGGCGACGAGCTCGGCGAGGCCGGCATCTGCGTCCCGCCCATGCGGCGTGAGGATCTGGCCCATGCCATGGGGCGGATGGCAAGAAAAACCAATATGCGTCTCTTAATGGGGCGCGCAGGAAAGGAACGCGTCCGTCAGTATTACCGGAAGGAAACCATGATCCGTACATACCGGGCAGTCTACGAGGAGGTGATGCGCCAGTGGCAGGAATCGGGTTCGAGTTAAAAAAGCTGTTTGGAAAGCGCGGCGTCGGCGCCATGATCCGCGCCTACGGCTATGCCGGGCTCATCACCACCGGCCCCATGATCCTCGGGATCCTGCTTCTTCTCGGGATTCTCATTCTGGCCGGCCGCGCCGGCCTGGACGGGCACAGCCGCGACCTGCTTGTCGCCATGGTGACGTATGCGCTTTTGGCGTCTCTGACCGTCACAAGCCTCTGTTCCATGATCCTGACGCGCTTTATTTCCGACGCGCTGTTTGAGGGCGAACGCGGGGAGGTGCTCCCATCCTTTTTTGGGATCTGTGTGCTCCTGCTTCCCATCGGCGCCCTGCTTTATGGGGTATTCCTGCTTTTTGCCGGGATCCCGTTCCATCTTATGATTTTAAGCTTTCTGCTTTTCTGCCAGATGATTGTCGTCTGGATGGCGATGAATTATCTGACCGCTGTGAAAAATTATAAGGGAATCCTGGCGGCTTTCGCCGTGTCGGCTGTGGCCGCGTTCCTCTTTGCCCTCCTGTTTTTAAAGCTCTGGGGGCCGTCTGTGGGCGTGTTCATGGCTGCCGTCTGCGCCGGCTACGGCATCATGCTGATCTGGTACGTCGGCCTTCTTGCGGAATATTTTCCTTTAAAAGGGAAATGGGGCACATTCTATTTTCTCCGCTGGTTTGACAAGTTCGGGAGCCTTGGGCTGGTCGGTTTCTTTGTAAATCTCGGACTCTTTTCCCACCTGGTGATTGTCTGGGCAGGGCCGGCAGGGGAACAGATCCAGGGGCTTTTTTACGGCTGTCCCTCTCATGATGTGGCGGCGCTTTTTGCTTTTGTCGGGAGCCTCATAACCACCATCAACTTCGTCGTCTCCGTCGAAGTCAACTTTTATCCGGAATACCGGAATTTTTACGGCCTTCTGAACGAAAAGGGCTCCGTCTCGGAGATCGAGGAGGCCCAGGAGACTATGCTGGAGGTTTTGGATCGGGAGCTCTCCTATGCGGCCAGAAAGCAGCTTTATGCAACCATATTCATGGTATCCCTGGGCATTTTTCTCATCGAGCTCCTGCCGCTCGGCTTCAACAGCCTCATGGAAGGCTATTTCCAGCTTTTAAGCGTCGGCTACGGCCTCTATGCCGTCGGGAACATGCTGCTTTTAATTCTTTTATATTTTACCGATTATAAGGGAGCCCTGGCTGCCGCCCTTTGCTTCGGCACCGGCAGCACGGTTTTTACGGTCATCTCCCTCTTTTTTGACCCGGCCTACTACGGCATCGGGTTTTTGGCCGGAAGCGCCCTGTTTTTTGCGGTTGGATGGTTCCGGCTCCGCTATTACACCAAGAGCCTTTTTTATCATGTTCTGAGCCTCCAGCCGGTTCTGCCGGTGGAAAAGCGCGGATTTTTTACCCGGCTTTCCTGCCTTCTTGGAGGAGAAAGGAGAGAAACGGAATGAAAAAATACAAATTTCTTCAGGGGATTGCGGCCGTCTTTTTGGCCTTAAGCCTTTCTGGCTGCGGCGGGATGGATACGGCTGAGACGGAAACGGAGGAGACAGCTTCCCAGGCTCCGGAGACTGCCGGAATTTCCATTGCGGAGACGCCTTCCATCAACGACATTGGCCTCCGGGATAAAAAACTTCTCTACGCCAATGACAATGAGGAGAGCGTCGTCACCATGTACCTGACCGTGCGCCGCGGCAACGAGGCCGAGGGGACAAACCATTCCTGGGAGGAAATCAACACCTACTCGGTCTATGATTATACGGAGTGGGGCGTTGACCGCTACCAGGTGGAGGCGATTCTCCAGGTGGGCGACGAAACCGGCCCGCTTCCCGGGGAATTCGGATACGGGGAGACGGTGCCGAACGCGACGGTACAGATCCGCGGGCAGACGTCCAGCCGGTATTCCCAAAAGAACTATAAAGTCCGAATCAAGGACAACAAGGGCTACTGGAATGACCAGCAGACCATCAATTTAAACAAGCACCAGCAGGATGGCCTGCGGTTTCGGAATAAGCTGGGTTTCGACCTTTTAAAAGGGCGGGAAGAGCTTATGAGCCTGCAAACCCAGTTTGTCCATCTCTATGTAAAGGATGAGACGTCCGGGGAAGAGGAATTTCACGACTACGGTCTTTACACGCAGGTGGAACAGCTAAACAAGCGCGGCATGAAAGCTCACGGACTGGATTCCAACGGTCATCTTTACAAGATCAATTTCTGCGAATTTTACCGCTATGGGGATGTGATTGTTCCGGTTGACGACCCGCATTACAATCAGGCCGCCTTCGATGCAATCCTGGAATGCAAGGCTGATAACAACCATACCAAGCTGATCGAGCTTTTGGAGGCCGTCAACGACTATACCATCTCGCCGGACGACCTGATCAACGAGTATCTGGACATGGAAAATATCACTTACTGGATGGCCTTCCATATCCTGACCGGGAACATTGATACGCAGAACAGGAATTTCTATATTTACAGCCCCTTAAACTCCCAGACCTGGTATATTCTCTCCTGGGATCTGGATGCAATGCTGAGTCAAAAAGAACATGAGCTCGGCGGAACAGCCCGCGATGGAAGCTGGGAGATAGGGATCAGCAACTACTGGGGCAACATGATGTTCCGCCGCTGCTTAAAATCAGAGCGCTTCCTGGAGGCTCTCGACGCTGCTATCGAGGATCTGAGGGGATATCTCTCCCCGGAGCGGATTGACTCTATGGCACGCCGGTACGAAGGCGTCGTGGAAAATTATCTCTGGGAGATGCCGGATGTGCAGCACGCGCCCCTGACGAGAGAGGAATATGAGCAGGTGATCTCCTCTCTCAGCTCCGAAATCGAAATAAACTATCAGCTCTATCAGGAAAGCTTAAAAAGGCCGATGCCGTTTTATATTGATGTCCCGGAAGCCCGCGACGGCGCACTTCATTTTAACTGGGAAGCGGCCTACGACTTCGGCGGCGGGGACATCACCTACGAGGCCAAAATTTCTGCCAACTACACCATGGAAAACCCTCTGGCAGAGTATAGCGGCGTTTTCAACGAGTTCCAAGCGGAGCTTTTGCCGCCGGGCCAGTATTTCATCCAGGTGACGGCCATAAACGATGCTGGGTACCGCCAGAATGCCTTTGATTATTATGTAACGGAAAGTGCCAAGAACTACGGCATCAAATGTTTCTACGTCCTGGAAGACGGCACTATCGAGGAAGATGTCTATGTGGAATAAGGAAAGGCCCGTTTACAGAAATGAGTGGAAATACCTGATCAGTGAGCCGGAATACGCGGCGGTGCGGCTCAGGGCTTCAGAAATCCTGAAGCCCGATCCCAACGGCCGCGGCGGCAGCTACATGATCCGCAGCCTGTATTTCGACGACTACTGGGACAGTGCCCTGGAGGAAAAAGACATGGGCGTCTGCTTCCGGAAAAAGTACCGGATCCGGGTGTATAATTGCAGCGACAGCCGTATCCGGCTGGAAAGGAAGATGAAAGCCGGCAATTACATCCACAAGGATTCGGCGCCTTTAAGCCGGGAGGAGGCCGAAATGCTGATCCAGGGCGACGGGGAATTCCTGCTTCACAGCAAATTTCCCCTCTGCCGCGAGTTCTATGTGGAACACATGTGCCATGTCATGCGGCCGAAGGTCATCGTGGATTATGAGCGCGACGCCTTCATTCTGGACGAGGGAACTGTGCGCGTGACCTTCGACCAGCATGTGCGGGCGGCCGTCCTGGCCACAGATCTTTTCGACAGCGAGCTGCCCTGCCTTGAGGTTTTAAAGCCGGGGACGCTGGTTATGGAGGTCAAATTCACGGAATTTCTGCCGCGCCTCGTGAGGGATCTGATCCCGCCGGGGGCCGCAGAGTTTACGGCTTTGTCAAAATACGTGCTTTGCCGCAGGAAAACCGAATATCTTAGCGGCATGGCATACTGGGAGGAATAGGGGAACAATTATGAACATAAGAGATTTTATTAAGAATTCTGTTTTGGAGTCGGGCGCTTTTACACAGTACAACCTGGCGGAAACGGCCGTCGCCCTTTCGGCAGCACTCCTTTTGGGGTGTCTGATCTATCTTGTTTATCGGAAATTTTATCAGGGTGTCATCTATTCCCGGAGCTTTGCCGTGACTCTCGTGGGCATGACCGTACTCACCTGCATGGTGACGTTAGCCATCAGCACCAACATCGTAATTTCCCTCGGTATGGTGGGCGCCCTGTCCATCGTCCGCTACCGGACAGCCGTCAAGGATCCCATGGATCTCCTCTACCTGTTCTGGGCCATCACCACGGGCATCACGGCCGGGGCCGCCATGTACGCGCTGGCGCTGACGGCGGCTGCCATCATGATTATCATGCTCTGGCTGTTTTACACGAGAAAGCAGCGCGGCCGGATTTATGTGGCCGTCATCCGCTATGAGGGCGACAAGACCGGCGACGAGGTCATCCGCGCCATGGGAAAGATGAAATACGTCATCAAGTCCAAAACCATGCGCGGAGAAAAAACAGAAATGGCGCTGGAGGTGTTCTGTAAGGACAGCAATCTGTTTTTCGCGGAGCAGATCCGGAACATTGACGGCGTTTCCGATGTCACCCTGATTCAGTATAACGGCGAATATCACGGATAAGGAGCCATGCGAATGAAAGGCATGAAAGGAACGATTTTGGGTCTTGGCGCCCTGGCCGCAGCGGCCATATCCACGGTGCTGCACCACGGAAAAACCACCGTCACCTATGAACCGCTCACCGGAGCCATCACAAATCCGCTGACCGGCTTTGCGGCCATGGCCGATTATCCGTCCCTGGCGGAAACCGCCTCCATGGTGTTCGTAAAAATCACCTGGGCAGAGCTGGAGCCGGAAGAAGGCGTGTTTGACTGGGCGGGGATTGAAGAACGCCTGCACCTCTCAGAATGGAGGGCAAAAGGAAAACATGCCGTACTCCGTTTTGTCTGCGATGACCCGGGGGATGAGGCGCATCTGGACATTCCCGCCTGGCTGGCAGAAAAGACAGGATGGGATGGCGTCCAATATGATATTTCCTATGGAAAGGGCTATGCGCCGAATTACAACAATCCCGTATTTTTAGAGGCGCATGAAAAGGCCGCCGCGGCTCTCGGGGAGCGGTACGGCGGCGACGGCTTCGTAAGCTTTGTGCAGATGGGAAGTCTTGGGCACTGGGGCGAATGGCATGTGAAGTCGGGCGAAGGTCTTCCGCCCATGCCCCTTTCGGATACGCGGAAAGAGTATATCCGGCACTTTGCCGGCGCGTTCCCGGAGGCCAGGCTTTTGCTCCGCCGCCCCTTTTTGGAAGGGCTGGAATGGACGGCCGGTGTCTACAACGACATGGCCGGAGACCCCGACGCCACAGAGGAATGGCTTAACTGGCTGGAAAACGGCGGCGTCTACTCCCAGACCGGGGAACACTGCCTGACGGCCATTGATTCCTTCTGGCAGAAAGCGCCGGTCGGCGGCGAATTCACAAGCGGTATCCCCATGGAGGAGCTGCTGGACGAACGGCTGGAAGAAACGCTTTCGCTCCTTGCCCGCTCCCATGCGACCTTTTTAGGGCCGAAAATCCCGACGGAAAAAAGCAGCAGCGCTGACGCGGTTCTGGCTTCTTTGGGCTACCGGCTGGAAATCAGCAAAATGTCCATGGGACGTGCGCCCGGCGGAAAGACCCGCGTCGTCCTTACCTGGAAAAACAGCGGGAACGCGCCGTTTTACTGGGACTGGCCTGTCTATCTTTATGAGATGGATGCTGACGGGACGGTGATTCGGAAGACGCCGGTGAACCTCTCGCTTTCGGCGCTTCTGGACGGGGAAACGGTCATGACGGAAACTCTGCTTTCTAAGAGGCCGGCCGTTCTCGGCGTAGGCATTGAAGATCCCATGACCGGCGAACCGGCTGTCCGGATTGCGTCTGAGATGGAGCAGATTGGGAAGATTTCGGTTTTGTATCGGAGATAAAACGTATGCCCTCCGGCTTACCTGCCGGAGGGCATTTTCTTTAAATTTCCATCGCCCGCGAAAGTCTGCGGCTTAAGGCGAGCGCCAGGCCGATCTTTATAAGATCCGGGATGATAAAGGGAATTACGCACCAGCCAAGGACTGTCATAAGCCCTACTGGCCCGGAAGCCCGCATGTACAGGAACATGTACCAGACCGTGCCGAAGGCGTAGCAGGCTGCTAATCCCGCAACGGCCGAGGCTACAAATACCGGCGCGCTTTTTCCAAACAGCCGCTCTGCCGCCCACATGATCATGGCCGACAGGATAAAGCCCAAAAGATATCCGCCCGTCTGTCCCGCGAGGGCGCCGATCCCGCCGGAAAAGCCGGCAAATACGGGAAGTCCTGCGGCTCCCAGAAGAAGGTAGACTGCGATGGCAATCGTCCCCCGCTTCCCGCCCAGGGCGCCCACGGCGAAAAATACCCCGAAGGTCTGCATCGTAAACGGCACGGCCGTCGGGATGGAAATCCAGGAACAGACGGCCATAAGCGCCGCCATGATCCCGATATATGTAATGTCTCTTGTTTTCAATGTCGTTTTTGTATGCATTGCTTTGCATCTCCTTTGCCGCATTCTGCGGCTATTCTATCATATTTTCCCAAATTGTCAACACGTTTTTTTATTTTAGTTTACAATCCGATTCTGCCCGATTTTCCATCTTGCGAAAATACACGGATATAGTAAAATGAAATCAGAATATAATCGGGTGGTGACAGTATGGAAATGGAACAGTTATCCATGTTTGACTATAAGGAAGCCGCGGCGCCGCTCGCCAGCCGCCTGCGGCCGGAAACCCTGGACACCTTCGTGGGCCAGAAGCATCTTCTCGGAAAGGGGAAAATCCTCCGCCAGCTCATCGACCAGGACAACATCCCGTCCATGATCTTCTGGGGCCCGCCAGGCGTCGGGAAGACGACGCTCGCCAGCATCATCGCCAGGCGCACCAACGCGGATTTCATCAATTTCAGCGCCGTCACAAGCGGCATCAAGGAAATCAAAGAGGTCATGGCAAAGGCCGAGCTCAGCCGCCGGATGGGTGTGCGGACGCTGGTGTTCGTGGACGAGATCCACCGCTTCAACAAGGCCCAACAGGACGCCTTCCTTCCCTATGTGGAAAAGGGCAGCATCATCTTAATCGGCGCCACGACGGAAAACCCGTCCTTTGAGATCAACGCCGCTCTTCTCTCCCGCTGCCGCGTCTTCGTCCTCCAGGCTCTCGGAACCGACGATTTGACGGAGCTTTTAAACCATGCCTTAAAAAGCCCCAAGGGCCTCGGCTACTTGAACGTCGATATTTCCGACGAGCTGATTTCCATGATTGCGTCCTTTGCAAACGGGGATGCCAGGACAGCTTTAAACGTGCTGGAAATGGCTGTCACCAACGGGGAAATCTCCGCCGAAAAGACGACCGTTACGAAAGAAATTTTAGAGCAGTGCATCAGCAAAAAATCCCTGCTTTACGACAAAAATGGCGAGGAACACTATAACCTGATCTCTGCCCTCCATAAATCCATGCGAAACAGCGACCCGGACGCCGCCGTTTACTGGCTCGCCAGGATGTTAGAGGCCGGCGAGGATCCCCTCTACATTGCAAGGCGCTTAATCCGCTTCGCCAGCGAGGACATCGGCATCGCCGACAGCCGCGCCTTAAGCCTCACGGTGTCCGCTTACCAGGCCTGCCACTTCCTCGGCATGCCGGAGTGCAATTTAAGCCTGGCCCAGGCCGTCATCTATCTGTCACTGGCGCCCCGCTCCAACGCCGTGTACACGGCATATGAGCACGCAAAATCCGATGCCTTAACCATGCTGTCGGAGCCGGTTCCCCTGGTAATCCGCAATGCGCCGACCGGGCTCATGAAGGACTTAAACTACGGAAAGGGCTATGTCTACGCCCATGACACCGAAGAGAAAATGGCCCGCATGGAATGCCTGCCGGAGTCCTTAAAGGGTACTCGGTATTATCATCCGACGGAGAGCGGGGAGGAAAAGGCGGTGAAGGAGCGGCTGGAGGAGGTGCTGCGGTGGAAGAACGGATAGCAGAAAGGAGTATTTCTATGGATCACACCTTCATTTTTGACCGTGAACGGCCTCTGCACTGCCTTTACCGCCCCTTCATCATGGGCACAAAGGGCGGTGTCAGCACCAACAGCTACTACGCCACGAAAGCCGGTCTGGAAATCCTTCAAAAGGGCGGGAACGCGGCCGATGCGGCCGTGGCTGTCTCTCTTGTCCTCGGTGTGACGGAGCCTTACCACTCCGGCATCGGCGGCGGCTGTTTTACCCTCTACTACGATAAAAAATCCGGGCGCACCCTCTCTTTGGATGCCCGCGGCGCTGCGCCGAAAAAAGCCTTCCGCGACATGTACCTGGACGCAGACGGCAATGTGGACGAATCCTGGGAATGGTTTGACGGGAAAGCCGTGGCGGCCCCGCAGCTCTACCGCGCCCTGGAACGCTTAAACAGCGAATACGGCACCATGTCCCTAAAGGAGCTTTCTGAGCCAGCCATCCGCCTCGCAAGGGACGGCTTCACCTGCAACTTCATGTACGAGGGCGCCATGAACCATGCCCTGACGGCTCATGCGGCGAAATATTCCGAAGATTTCCGAAAATCCTATCTGAAAAATGGGGAGAAGTACCGCTTCGGCGATCTCGTGACGAATCCTGACCTGGCACGCACCATGGAACTGGTGGCTGAAAACGGCGTCGACTGGTTTTATAACGGTGAGGCGGCCGATGCCATGGTTTCATGCGTGAAAAAACGCGGCGGCGTCCTCACGAAAGAAGATTTAACCGGCTGTACGGCAAAAGAACGGCCGGTTGTCCGCGGGAATTTCATGGGCTATGACCTGGTTTCCATGTCTCCGCCAAGCTCCGGCGGCTCCCATATTATTCAAATCTTGAATATTCTGGAAAATTTCGATATTCGTGCAATGGGGCACAATTCCGCCGAGTACCTCCACGTTCTCTGTGAGACCATCAAGCTGATGTTCGCCGACCGCTCCGTCGCCATGGGTGATCCGGATTTCGTGAAGGTGGATGTGGAACGGATTCTCTCCAAAGAATATGCAAAGGAATGCGCCGCTCGCATCGACCTCGCAAAAGCGCAGGAATTTTCCGCTTCCGAGGGCATCGAAGCGAAGGAGTATGAGGGGAACACGACGCACTTTTCCATCATCGACAAGGACGGGAACATGATCTCCCAGACACAGACCGTGAGAAGCTACTGGGGTTCCGGCGTCATGGTGGACGGCTTCGGCTTTGTCATGAACAACGCCGTCTCCGATTTCAGCGCCAAGGCCGGTACCCTGACAACCCAGGGGCTTGTCTACGGCACAGCCAACGGCATCGAGGGCGGAAAGACACCGCTCTCCAGCATGAACCCGGCACTCGTTTTTAAGGATGGCATGCCGCTTTTATCCGTAGGTGCAGCCGGCGGCCCCCGCATCATCACGGGAACGCTCCAGCTTCTCTTAAACGTGCTGGCCTTTGACATGAACCTGGACGAGGCGCTCCAGGCCGCTTACATCAACTGCCTGACCGAAAAGCAGGGACTGGAATACGAGCCCAGCATCACGCCTGACACGGCGCGGCTTTTAGCCGAGAAGGGCCACAATCTCCTGCCCTGCGGCCGCGGCTTCTCCATGTCCACCATGGTAAACGGCGTCATGGTAAATGACGGCCGCTTCCAGGTCTGCGGAAACAACCGCCACGACGGCTGCGGCGGCGTTCTGCTGGACGGCGGACGGATGGCGTTTGAGGGGATTGCGTTTTAAAGCCTAAAAAATACAAAATGCCGCGCATTCCAGGAATTTTTCCGGCATGCGCGGCATGTTTTTGTTTCTGTTATTTCATTTCTCCGGCAAACACGTCAAGGCCGGTCATCGCCAGCACCTTCACGGCCGCATGGAGCGCCCGTTTTCCCTCCGGGCCGCCGGAAGCGCAGGCAAACTCGGCCGTGTGGGTGCCGAGGCCCTCGCCGATGCCGATGTAGAACTGGGCTGCCGGCAGCGCATGGGTCACGTTGCCCACATCCGTGGAACCGATGCCCTGGGTTAAGTCACGCGGGATATGGTGCTCGCCGATGAAGTCCATGTTCTTTTCCACTAACGCCACCAGCCGCCTGTCATTTTTCACGTCCTTGATGGCATAGCCGGACTGCTCGATCTCCACCTCGACGCCGGCGCAGACCGCAGCGCCTTTTGCACAGCGGTTTACGGCCTCCACCACCTCGTTTAAGTAGTCAAAATCCAGCGCGCGGATGTTGAACATGCAGACGGCTTTTTCTGTGATGATATTGACGACCGTGCCGCCCTCTAAAATAATCCCGTGAACGCGGGTATAGTCCTTAAAATGCACCCGCTGGCTGTCCACAGCGTTGAACATCTGGATTACGCCGTTTAAAGCGTCGGCGCCTTTCCACGGGCACGCGGCCGAGTGGGCCGGCCGGCCCTTAAACGTGTATTTCATGTTCACAGCCGCAAAGGAAATGTCGTCTGCCATGGACATGTCGCTGGGATGCATGATGAGCGCCGTGTCCACGCCTTCAAAAATCCCCTCATCGAGCATCGTGATCTTGCCGCTTCCGTTTTCTTCGGCCGGTGTCCCGAGTACCTTTAATTTGCCGCCGATGCCGTATTTTTCCATGATTTCCTTTAAAATCACGCCGGCACCGGCCGCGCTCGTGCCGATCAGATTATGCCCGCAGGCATGTCCGATCTCCGGGAGCGCGTCGTATTCTGCCATGAACGCGAAGACAGGGCCGGGCTTTTTGCTGTCGTACTCGGCCACAAACGCCGTGTCCAGGGAACCGGCCCCGCGGGTCACTGAAAAGCCGTGGTTTTCCAAAAGATCGCAAAGCGTCTTCTGGGCCTCTTTTTCATGGTAGGCCAGCTCCGGATTTTCAAAAATATGCGCCGAGACGGCCTCAAATTCTTCTTTGTGGCTGTCGGAGAGCGCCTCCAGCTCATGTTTTGCCTGATTGAGATCCATAATCCTTTTCCTCCTGGGTTTTGTTGATGAACTGGTTTTATTGTAGCTTAACGGAAGGGAAAATACAAGATTTGCCATGAAAAAGGCGGGCCTCCGTTTGGAAGCCCGTCCTTTCCGTTCTTTTCCTTATGGTTCCCAGGCACCGTCACGGTCAACGCCATAGCCGTCCGGCGTCTTCTCGCTCTGGTACATGGAGCCATACGGCCTTGCAGCCGTCCCGTTGTACGTCCAGCCGCCTGTCTCTTCGTTGTAGCTCCACGTCTCCGCCTGCGGCGTCGGATTCAGGTAATACCACTTTCCTCCGATGTACTGCCAGCCAGTCAGCATCTCGCCGGAACCTGGCTTTAAGTAGTACCACTTTCCATCCTGCTCATCGAAGTGCCAGCCCTCAATCATCGTGCCCAGCATGCCGTCGGACGTCCGGTGCAGGTAGTACCATTTTCCCGCTGCCGTATCCAGGTACCAGCCATAGCGCATGATCCCGGCTGCATCAAAGCTGAACCAGCCTTCCTTCGGCTGTCCGTCCACCGCATATGGGTTCTTCACATATGCCCACTGGTTCTTCAGTACCGTCCCATCATTCAGAATGAATTTCCACTGATGGTACTCCGGCGACGTTACTGGTGTAGCGCCTTCCGGAACGGCCGTGCGGATGGCGATGTTCGTGTTCTGCGGATCCACATGCACCCAGTTTCCGTTTAAGCCGACGGTGTAAACGCGGCCGGAGCTGTCGCTGTCATCGTCATCCCCGTCATCATAGGACGGTTCGGATGCAAGCTTCTCGTAATACACTTTGATTGCCACATTGCCCGTCAGGGAATCGCCTTTTACCTCCCCTTCCGTACCGGCAATCCGGTACCCATCGACTGCCTGATTTGCCTGTCCGCTTACGTCGTAAGGCTGGCCGGCAGGTTTTTCAAGGGATACCGGTGCTTTCAGCTCGTGGCCGGTCCCTTTTTCCAGGTAGCTTATGGTAATGGTGTAGGTGGCTGGTGTCTCCGCATTTTTCGTGTAGTAAACACGGATAACAACATTTTCACCGCCGATGGTTCCTTTGGCCTGTCCCTCAACCCTGGCTCTTGTGTAGCCGCTGACGGCAGCTTCCGTCTCTTCTTCCACATCATAAGCCGCTCCGTCTTTGATCGGGCCGGTCACATAGGCAGCCATAATGTCTTTTCCTGTCTCCTGGTCGAGATACCGGACTGTTACGGTGTATGTCTTCACCTCCGGCTCCGGAGACGGTTCGGCATTCTTTTCGTAGTAAACCACGATAAGAACATTTGCATTGTCTATGGTGCCTTTGGCCTGGATCTCACCGTCGCTTCTCGTATAGCCCTCCACGGCGATTTCCGTGTATTCTGTCACGTCGTACTCTGCGCCGTTTTCCAGCAGGCCTGTCACATACGGGTCATGAATTTCTTCGCCGGTCTCTTTGTCCAGGTAACGCACGGTGACTGTGTATTGATACGGCTCAGGAGTGATATTTTTTGTGTAGTAGGAA
Source organism: Eubacteriaceae bacterium Marseille-Q4139 (assembly GCA_018223415.1). Lineage (NCBI taxonomy): Bacteria > Bacillati > Bacillota > Clostridia > Eubacteriales > Eubacteriaceae > Eubacteriaceae bacterium Marseille-Q4139. The sequence goes on from JAGTTQ010000001.1 coordinate 1,447,602, forward strand.
GCAACTGCAATGTCCTCCTGGCCCATGGTGCCTGCTGAAACGCCGGCAATCTCTTTGAAGGTATAGCCAGGAATCGGCTTCTGCGCCTCATCTGTCACATCGTAGGCAGTACCTTCTGCCACGTTCTTCTCATAGGGCGCGATTCCTAGAATCGGCTCTTTTGTGTCAGCATCAAAGTAATTGACAGTCACCTTGTGAGCCGGAACCTCCCATACAAGGGCAAACGGGCTGAAACCGGCGCGCTCCGTCTCAAATCGGATGCCGTTCTCTGTCATCCGGAGCGTTCCGTCTTCTGCACTCTTGATCTCGATTCCTGTGTTCCGGATCGCCTCCTCCACGGCTGCCTGGCCGCTGATGCCATATTCCCTGTGCAGGTCTGTGTAATGGACAAGCTTAAAATCTGTGTTTGCATCCGTTCCGTCCGGATATGGGAGATAAACGACAGAACCGTAGCTTGCAGCAACCCATGCATTTCCGTTGTGGGCATCCACAAGGTCAAGATAATGGAACTCATACTTATACCCGTTACCGGATGCCGGGGTGCCGAGTTCTTTCTCCGCCCGCTCTTCCATCAATTCCTGACGGTTGTCGCCTTCCTCGAGAAGGAGGCTGTCATCCAGAAGGGAGATGCCGCTGGTATCGGTAATTTTTCTCTCGGCATCGTTGTTGACGTAATATGTTGAGGAGAGGAATCCTAAGTATTTCAGATCCACCACGGTCGCGTGTTCAACCGGCGCCGCCGGCTCCTCCTCCACCTTCGGATAGGTAATCGACCCATCCTGGGCCTCGGAGATGTCCTGCGTATGGCGGACAATCAGCGTTCCTGGTTCCATTTCCCCGGAAACATCATTGCCATTGATGCGGATCTTCGTGGCCGGATCCTTCAGAATTAAATGTGCCTCATATTCACCGGCAACCGTATCGTCCTCAACGGGGGTTCCGTTTTCGTCCAGATAGTTTACGGTGAAAAGGCTGATAAGGGCTTCCTCCGGATTTTCCGTCACTGCTTCCCCGTTAATTTCCACATTTTTTATTGCATCCAGACTGTTTTTCAGCGTAAGCATCGGGAATCCGCCGTCATCATACGTTTCATTATTCTGGCCGCCGCCGGTATAAATCGTCGTATCATCCGGTGAAAGCGTGTATTCTGTGTTGTTCACGAATAGCATAGCATACGGCGTTCCCGGCGTGAGGTCTTTCATGGTTACGTCAAGAACATCCTCATTCTCAATCTCTTCCAACCGGAGCTCTGCATTTTCCGCTGGTGTTCCGTCTTCATTCAGAGGGATGCAGGCAATGAAGAGGCCGGTTTTCCTGACCGATGAGGATCTGTCCATCGTAAAGTGAAATTCCTGTGCGGACGGAAGAATCCAGAGGGCATTGGAACCAACCGCCGTCCAGCCAGGATATTGTTCGGCAAGCAGTTCTTTTATTTTGCCATTCGCTTCTGTTCTTGCCTGGCCCAGCATGACGTCTGCATAGTTCTCATCCAGGGTGAGCGTGCCCAGAGACAGCTTCACCGTGCGTGCCCCTTTTAACGTCTCTGCATTCAGTTTCAGGCGTTCATACGCATTCCGGGAGTTTCCGCCATAAGCGTAGATCTCTGCGCTTCCGTTTCCCTCAATGGTGCCGCCTTCGATATCCACGATAGATTCTGATGCTGAAATTCCCTGGAAATAAAGCCCATACGTCTTATTATCAACAAGCTTTCCGCCGTTCATGATGAACGTGGCCGGCCTGGGCTTGTTAAGCTTGCCATTAGTATCTAGCTTTCCGCGGCAGTTTACGCCATAATTAAAGTTCGAAATGGTTCCGCCGTTCATGACAAATTTGCTCTCTGAAGCATTGATATAAACGCCGTCCCCGCTTCCGGAACCGGTGACAGCCGCCGGTTCATGCATCTCCAGATAGGCGCCTCCGCCGGACTGGTTAATGATATAAAAGGCATGGCTGCACGTATTGTCCTTCACCGTCCCGTACATGTAGACCCTGGAGGAATTCGATGTATAGACGAGGGCATTTGCAGCACCTCCTTTTGCTGTACAGTTCTGAATCACCCCGGTCTCGCCGATGGTCGTATTCTGGGCAAAGCCGCCGATGATGTAATCATTTGTACAGAATTCTATCGTACCGTTTAAAAGTTCTTTTCCGTAGTTGGAATAAAGCGCTGATATCCCTTCCACGTTTTTCATGACGGAGCCGTCCTTTGCTTCAAAAGAATATTCGTCTCCGCTCTCACCGCCGTTTGTACGGACAGCGCCCCGGCCAGTATTATGCTCACCTCTGATGCCGTCGATGACACCCGTTTCTCCCAGAATGGCTTTTCCGCCGTTGCGGACGTGGACTGCGGCGCCTTCCATTCCATACCACATATCCAAGTCTCCCTCAATCCGGGAAATCGTTCCGTTTAATGTCACCTCGCCGCCGTCGATATAAACAGCACGGCCAACCATCCATTCGTCTTCGGAAGCGCCTCCAATGTAAGCGCCTTCCTCCATTTCAAATGTACCGCCCTGCATCCAGACAGCGCCTGCCGGGCCAAAATCCGTTGATCCGTCTTTCTCTCTGTCCGTGATGCTGTCGTCAATGATCTTGCTTCCGTCTTCCATGATAAGCTCGCCGCCGGAAATACGGACTGCCGACATGCCGCCGAAATTCTTTAAGACGGCACCGTCACCGAGGGTGATCGTTGCAGTATTATTGTACGTGGCAACGATAGCATCCTGGACGATGGTATCGCTTGAAATATCGCTTACCGGTGCCTGCATGAAAAGGCTTCCCTCATGTCTGCCTGCATCGTCAAATATGATGTTCTCAAGCGTAAGGGAAGAATTCATCGAATCCGGAACTCCGCCTGCTTCAATCATGGCCGGATTGTACCAGCTACGATTATCATCGGACTGCATATCAAAGTCCTCGCCCCGCGTAACGGTAAACGGCTCGTCCCCGTCGCTTGTGATCGTCAGGTGCTTATTAAAAAACCTTGCCGGTTTCGTCATGGTGAAATCCCTGAGCACATAGATCACCGCACCATCGTCTGCTTTCTCCACGGCTTCCTGCAGCGTCATGAATTCCGTGTCCTCACCGCCTGCCTCTGTCCTGCATACGGCGTCTGACGATGTCGCAGCCTTTGTCTGGATGGCTGACACTGGCACGTTTGGAACGGCCTGCGTTTTTTCTGTCTCCTTTAAGGTGATTTCAACTTCGCAGTCTGTTCCCACATCTTTTACCTTATACTTCCGGCTTTCCCCTCCCAGAAGGCTCCTGCTTCCTTCCAGTGCGTCTCCATTGACCGTCACGCTCTCAATTTCCGCTCCAGCCTCCGGCTTAACGCTGAAGGTTAAGGTTTCTCCGGCCTTTACATGATCCGGCCCGTCAACCTCTGCCATATCTTCCAGTTCTTCCGGAAGAACGGAATATGTAACTTCATATTCCGGCTGCGCCGCGTCGGAATCCGTCTTTTTTGTTTCCTGGGTACGGTTTCCAAACGCGTCCCCGGCATTCGCCAGGGTTCCTTTTCCGTTTCCGGCAATCCCGACTGCCGCAAAGCCTGTCATGGCATTGTTTAACATCAGGGCTGCTGCCAGAAACGCAGCTAAATACTTTTTACCCATAGGTTCTCCTTTCCCCCCTGACGGCCATATTTCTCTGCCGTCAGATCATATTTTATCCCAGAGGATTTTCTCCCCTGCATTACGGCGGCAGCCCTCAAAATCCGCAGGCAGTTTTTCCGGCCATCCCTCCGTATAAATAAAAAGCGGCTCTCTTCTGGCTATACGCCAAAAAATTTCCACTTCTTATTTCCCCATTTTTTCATCTCCTGCCGCGCAGCCGCAGAAAATTGCTTCCGCTGTCTGCCTTGCAGTTACAGCTTCCTCGTATGTCTGAAATGTACCGAGATGGTACACTTTCCCGTGGAAGCCAATGGACGCCCGCCATCGGTTCATACCCTTTTTATAGACGCCTTTCCGGCCGCTGGTATTGTTAATATAGAGCTTTCGCCCCTCAATCCGCTGCCTGCCGTTTTCTGCATCCGCCGGTGCCTTCTTTTCTCCGCAAAAACCGCACTTTTTGAGATGTCCCTGCTTTAGCTGTTCCCTGCGGCACACCATCCAGTTCCCGCAGTCACAGCGGCAGAGCCAATAATCCTCTCTGCCGTCTTTTCCAGGTACAGCCCCGACCGCCGTCAGCGTTCCGAACCGCATGCCGGATATATCCACCAGAATTCCTGCCCGTACCTTCTTCCGGTAACAGCCGCAGCTCTTCGTATGCCCGTTTTTCAGATGGGATTCTTCTACATCTTTCTCCTGTCCGCAGTCACAGCGGCAAACCCAGTACCGATGTCTCAAGTCTCCTTTTTCGCTTCTTTTTACAACTGTCAAGCTCCCAAATCTCTGCCCTGTTAAATCCTGTTTCATGGCCTCTCACCCCAACTGCCGGATAATCCATATTATGAGATGCTGTCCTTTTCCCGCGTGCCGCACCGGCATGGCAAAACGGCGGCAAAATGCCTGGAACTGGAAAAATTACCATTTTTTTCCTGATTTTTATTGAGGTTTTGCGTCTGATGTGCTATTCTAAATATATGGCAAATAAGATTTTAAAAGATTTGTTGTCTAATATTATGTTTATGTCATTTAAAAAGCATGACATAATATGGAATATGAGAACTTTTATATGTACAATACTTTATTTTTCTCTTTTTGGTTTTGTAAATTTGTCAAATCCATCATTTCTCTATACGAATGGTAAGAAATCATATATCATTTCTGTATTTACGAACGTAAAAAAGACCCCATATGGTTTCCCATGCGAGGTCTCTCTTACAAATTTTCATAATAAATGCCTGCCTACTTCGCCCACCCCATATCAACCTTCACCTGATCGCCTTCCTCTACGAAATGAAGGAACTGCATATGGTTTGCCGCTTCCTTGTTACCGTTTTCATCGGTGGACACAGACCAGAAATGGACGGCGGCCCAGTCTCCGCTCACGAGGATGTTGTTGATGCGAACGCGCTGTTCCGAACCAATCGTCTCCTTTACAGCTTCTTTAAGGCCTGCCGCGTCATAGTCTTCGCTTCCCAGATGGTACTCGGCGTTCTCCGTATAGAAGCTATCCGCTCATGCTTCCCAGGCATCATATCCGCTGTTCCAGCAGTCAAAATCATTGAGAATCGCTTCCTTCATCTTCTTTCCGATCTCTGTTTCAATGGGTGTCGGATAGAGAACCGGGTATTTCTCCTCCAGATTTTCCGTGTCGGGAAGCTCTGTCTGAATCAGTTCCTCCATAAATGCCTCCTGAGCTGCCTTTTCCTCGTCGGTCTGGAAATTCATGATCCCGGAATAGCCGGCATTTTTTACGCCGCCCCACCCCTCGTCGACTTTCACGCCTTTTTCTCCGAAATCCTTAAAGCGTGCAAATTCCATCGTCGTGCCATAGCTCGTCTCACCTGTCTCCCGGTCCGTGCTGATGGTTTCATACCGGATTGCCATCCAGTCTCCGCTTAAAATCATGTTGTTGAAGTTCCCCATCTGGATATCCGATGATTTTAGGGAAATGTTCATGGCCTGCTGGTATTCCGGGAGCGTCAGGCGCACGCCGTTTACATTATAAATGGAATCTTCATAGTAAAGAACCTCACCCCAGTGCTCCCAGGCTTCATATCCCATGTTCCACCGGTTGAACCCGTTGAGCATGCGGTTCTGAATTTTTTTCTCCATCTCCGTGTCCGCAGGCGTCTGGTACGTGATCGGAAACGCCTCAATCAGCTTCTCCGTCGGCACATTGTACTCCGGATCCAGCTCGATCACATAGCTGCTCTCCTCCGACGGCACGGATGCATCAACTGTCATGTTGCTGCACGCTGTCAGTGCCAGGCTGCCAACTACCAAAACAAAAATTGCAAACTGTCTCTTTTTCATATGATCCTCCTTCACTTGTATTTGCTGCATCTGCCGGGTTTTCCGGCCGTGATTATGGTATAACGCAGTGGTGTTAGGGGAGTGTTAGCCCTTTGTTTGGAAATGGTTAGATTTTATCTGCCAAATGGAAATTTCCTAACGAACACCTAACAAAATCATGGTAAGATGGTATTTAAGAAGACTGGCAGGAGGTTTGCAATGATACATATACTGGTTTTAGAGGATGACAGGGATTTAAATGATGCCGTATGCAGGCATCTGGAAACGAGGGGCTATAGCGTCACCGGCTGCACCGGAGCCGACGACGCCTTCTTTGTCATGGAGAGCAGGCGCTGTGACCTGGTGATCTCCGACATCATGCTTCCGGGAAGATCCGGCTTTGATTTCGCCAAAGATCTGCGCCAGATTGATCCGGACATTCCGATTCTTTTCATGACTGCTTATGACGATATGGAATTCATGCGCCGCGGCTATCAGCTTGGCATCGATGATTATATGGTAAAGCCCGTCAATCTGGATGAGCTTGTCCTGCGAATTGAGGCACTTTTGCGCCGGGCGCACATTGCGTCCAAGAAACGCCTCTGCATCGGGAATCTTGAACTCGACGAAGAAATGCTGACAGCAAAGCTGGACGGGGAGCCGGTTCCGCTGACGCTTCGGGAATTCCGCCTTCTGTTTACGCTTCTTTCCTACCCGGAGCGCCCATTTTCCAGGGGACAGCTCTTAGAATGCTACAACGGGCTGGACAATGAGAGCACGCCGCGTTCCGTGGATGTATTTATCACCAGCCTCCGGGCAAAATTTTCCGGCTGCACGGCATTTCGGATTGAAACCGTGCGCGGGCTCGGCTACAAGGCGGTGCTGTTATGAGGCGGCCAAAGGATCCCCGGATCAACGCAAGCAGTATTTCTCCCAAAAGCTACCTCTTCACATTCCTTTTCTGCAACGGGCTGTGCGCGGCACTGGTGGAAATCTATACGCTTCTTCATGCCAGCATGTCTGCCTTTGGACAGGAAGAAACCATGGCGGAAGCCATGGCCATTGCCCTGGGCATCGGCGGATATGTCCTGTTTGCCAGCACGCTGCTCTCCATGGTAATTCTCTTCTGGCGCCGCTTTGTGATGCTTCGGAAGGTGGAAATCCTGAATGAGGCGGCGCGGAAGGTTTCCGCAGGCGACTACACGGTTCGGATCCCGCCGCAGCGAAAGGATGGGAAAAAAGATGAATTTGAAGTGCTGTATGATGATTTTAATTCCATGACCGAGCGGCTCGGGAAGAAAACCGTTCTCCGCGAGGACTTTCTTTCGAACATCTCCCATGAATTCAAGACACCGCTCTCAGTCATCAACAACTACGTCACAATTCTGCAAAGCGGCATGCTCTCGGAACAGGAAAGTCAGGAATACATGGAAAAAATACGCCTTGCATCGGTTCAGCTTTCCAATCTGGTGGGGAACATTCTTCAGATCAGCCGGCTGGAAAACGGGAAGGTCGTTGTCCGCAGGACAAGCTTTGATTTGAGCGATCTGATGGCCCGCATCATTCTTGGCTTCGACCAGGCCATGACAGAGAAAAAGCTTCATCTGGAAACAGACCTGGAGGAGGGGCTTCTCCTTTACAGCGATGAGGGACTCCTTGGCATCGTGTTCAGCAACCTTTTGTCGAATGCCGTCAAGTTTACGCCTGGAGACGGTACCATTTGGATTTCTGCCGCGGCAGATGGAACTTCTATCCGTGTTTCGGTAAGGGACAGCGGATGCGGCATTTCTGCCGAGGAAAAAGACAGGATTTTTGAGAAATTTTACCAGGCAGATCACTCCCATTCCACAAAGGGGAACGGGCTTGGGCTTGCCATGGTAAAAAACATTCTGGAACTGTTGGAATGTGGAATTGATGTCCAGAGTGAACCGGGGAACGGAGCTGAATTCATCCTGAAAATCCCGGCATTCAGGGAAGCGGAAAATGGGACTTCTGAAAGCTGAGGAATGCCCTCGGAGCAGATATGGGACTTTGTCGGTTTCTCTCCTTTTTTGTTGAAATTTGCTTCCAGATATGTTAGACTTTACTCACAGAAAACATCCATGACAGGAGTGGCATGCCTCATTTCATGGTTCCCTTCGCAATAAGGGGCAGTGAAAGGAGGTGATGTGTATGACGCCGTATGAAACCATTATGGTTGTTCTGGAAGTATTAGAGTTACTAATCTCCATGAGCGGGCCGTTCATTGCATTGCTTACCTATCTCGATAAAAGAGATACGCGTAAGAAAAAATAAAATGCCCACCCTGTCTGCCAACAGGATGGGCGGTGTCCGATAGGACACTAAATCCAAACTATGAGGCATCCACTTTTGGAGTGGATGTTTTCTCTTTACATCTATATTATATCCAATATACCTTTAAAGTTCAAGAGGGGTTTGGGAATTTTTTAGCCGCAAGTGTTGCAAAAACGCTTGACCACAACACTGCACACTTGATCATCTTCCAGCATTTTCATCTTCATAATAACTGACAATCTCCTGCTCCAATTTTACATCCCTCTCCAGCATATACTCTGCCATTTCCCCATACACCGCATGCGTTTCCAGCGCCCTAAGCCGCAGCCTGTCCTGTTTCGTCAGGGGATGGAGGCAGGACTTGAAACGAGGGTCTTGAAGCTCAGCGCGGGACATACGGTACATCTGAAAGGGAATACCGGTGACACGGCATAAGTGCTCATGGATATAAAAGCCTCCGGCGTCAATGTCTCCGAAATGGAGAAAAGTCAGGCCGGGATTACAGGCGTAAATGGTTTTGAGAAAGTCCCGCTGATCCCGGGTGGCATACCCGCCCAGGTAAAAAACGGCCCGATTGGCAGAGGATAGGCGAAGCCAGGAGGTGTAATTTTCCACGGTCATAAACGCCGAAGCGCGGACATGAATCCGCTCTAACTCTTTAAGCTGCCCGGCAAAAAATTCGATGCCGTCTTTAAGAACGCTTAAATCCAGATCTTTTCCGCCGGTTCGCAGCACCACATCTCCCTTGATGCACAGTTTCTGCTTTTCCCTTGTGATGTGGTACTCCTCCAGAATTTCATCCTCCAGCTCATCTTCCTCACAGGGACGACCAAGGGAATCGCGGAGCACTCTGCATACGGGATAAAGGGTATTGTCCTCTAAGTATTTTGAATCGCCGTAGATCAGCATGGAGGCTTCCCGCAGATAAAGGTTTTCTTCATTATTTTCGATGAAAACCAGGGCTTTGAGAAGCTCCTCGGTCTGGAGATATTTCTGTGGAATCCGATTCTTTTCCAGGCTTTGACGGAGCTTTTCACATTCCCGCTCTGCTGCGGGAGAACGGCCGCCGTATGTGGAAATCAGACCCTCCACGTACCGCCTTTTGGAGGATTTGGATTCGTAGCGTCCGGTTTCTTCCAGACAGCGCTCGATCTCGTCGATTTTGCTGTCATTCAGATAAATGCTTTCGATTTCATTGCTGAAGCCTGCGGTTTCAAAGGTGAGGAAGCCTTTTTCCTGGCAGCGGGCAGCCGCCTGGTTGACCGCCTGGATCTCCTCTGGATCGCCGTCATTGCGGCTGTACTGCTTGTAAAGCAGGGACGGGCTGATTTTCGTCCGTCTTGCAATGACATTAGTGCCCTGATCCTTCTTGCTCTTTCTGTATTTGTCAGCCAGGGCCGCCAGCATCTTTTCTTCGTAATTCGTCATCTGCCATACCCCTTTTCCTCATGAAACTGCACAATGCCCAGCCGCATACAGTCCATGCGAACCCGGAGGGCGGGAAGGATGACCTCACATTCGTTTCCGATGGATTCGGTCTTATCAGGCGAGCAGAAAATCACCTGAAGCTTCTGGCTGCGCATAAAGTCCAGCATCAGCTTGACATTTCCCGGATCCATTTTCGCAAAGGGTTCGTCAATAAATACCAGGCGGGTGGAATTTACCCGCTGATTATAAATCAAAAGCAGGGCTGAGGACAGGATCAGCAGATAAGGAATCTGTACCTCTGCACCGGAGTTATAGCCGGTCTGACGTGACAGCTTTGCCCGATCCAGAATCTGGCTGCTGACCAGGATCTCGTAGGTCATATAGTTCCGGTAATCGGCAAAGCGGGCAATGGTTTCCTCACTGTTTTTCTCGATAATCCGGTTGATGATGCCCTTCATCTCCTTTTCCAGCTCCTCGCCTTTTTCATCGGATATGGACATCATTGCGGAAAAGGTCATCTGCCCATCCTGACTGCTTCCAAGCTGCTCCCGCTCATCCAGATACCGGGCGTACTCGATGACCTTGGCGTACTCGGAGCCGTCCCGGACGAAATGGACGTCAAACTGGTACTTGGACGCAAAATTCAGCTTGGCCAGCTCACCGTTAATCTGCCGCAGGTCATCTCTGGCCCGCTCGCAGGACTTCAGGATCGTGAGGACAAATTCATTTTTAAAGATGTCCTCATAGCACCGGGTCTGCTCCTCCAGCTTCTGACGGATTTCCTGGAGGTTGTCCATCCAGATCCGCTCACGCCTGGCCGCGTACTGCTCACGGCCTTCGGTTCCTCTGGGCAGCATGTTTTCGGAGTGGCGCACATTGTACTCGGCCTGCTTCTGCATCAGCGCATCCTTATGCTGCTCGATGCTCCGGCTGATTCGCTTTCGCGTATCCTCAATCAAAAGGCCGCCAATTCCTTTCCCGCCGGCTTCCAGATATTTTTCGTAGGCTTCTACTGTGCGCTGAACCAGACTGTAATGCTGAACCTGGTATTCCTGGAATTTCTCCTCCTGGATCGTCAGCTCGCCGGATCTGGCGGCAATCTTTTCGCCGCACCGCTGGATTATGGTATCCTGTGCGGCCGCCTCCTGCACCCTGCTGCTGCATTCCTTCTGGGCACCATCCTGCTCATCGGTAAGGCGGCCGACCAATTCGTTAAGCTCTATAAATTCCAGGTTATTCCTCTGGGCCTTTTTCAGACTTTCCAGTTGGGTCTTGGATTCTCTGGCCTGCTTTGCTGCTTCCTGGTACTTCTTATGCGCGTCATAATCGTATTCACGGAAAAATTCCCGATTCTGCGCCAGCCTGCTCTTCTGCCCTTCCAGCTCCTTTTTGTGCCCGAGCGCCTCTTTTTTCTCTGCATTGAGGCGCTCAATCTCCCGCTCTGCCCGAATACGGTTTAATTCAAAGGTTTTCTGTCCCAGATAGTAGGAACGAATTCGGTCAAACCGCAGGAAGTAGCTGTCCATGGCCACAGACACACGGCCCTCCCGGGAAATGGCATTTTCATAAAGCTTCACTTCCTCAAGCTTTACCGCATGGATCCTGCCCAGCTGAAAGTTAAAATACTGCTTTGCTACGGGATTTTTTATTTCCAGCAGAAATACGGCGGAATCCTTCTCCACATCCACTGTCCTCTGCATCAAAAGCCTGGTATTAAACAGATGAGCATACCGGTATTCGGAGCGATTCAGCACATCATCGGCAATATCGTAATACTGAGGCTCCACCAGGATCGTGTAGCGGCGCGGGCCAAGGAAGGCCTCCAGGGCATCACGCCAGGCCTCATCCTTAAGTCCGATCACATACTCACAGGCAAACTGGGCCTTGGAAGCAATCTTTCGTTTTTCGAATTCACGGTTGATCTCATCCCGCAGGCCTACATAATCGGGGATCTGGGCGTAAGTATTCCGATGCTTTTTGCACTCCTCGATGATTTGGTGCTGCTTTTCCAGGCCGCGGTTTCTTTCCTCAAGAAGGCGCTCAATTCCCGCGATCTGTTTCACCAGCTCTTCGTAAAACTGCTCTGTTTTCTGCCGGAAGCTTTCCACCGCCGATACTTTTTCTGCAGCGGAATATTCCTGCTGACAGAGGGAGGCCAGGATGCTTTTGTCTTCGCCTGATGCAGAAAGCTGAACCAGCATCTCGCTGATTACCGTCTGGAAATGCTCCAGCCTCCGGCATTTTTCCGTCAATTCCGTTTTCTCGGCCGTCAAAGTCTGGTAACGGCGCTCCTCTTCAGCAATCATGCGGGTGCTGTCTAACTGCTCCAGACTTACCTTTGCCTGAATCAGACGGGCGTCAATTTCCTTTTTCTTTCCATCGAGAATCTCCAGCTCCTTGTCCAGATCGTCCTTTCTCCGGGCAGCCAGAGTACGGTCATTTTCCTGGCGGGCAATCTCCCGCTGAAGGTCCTTAAGCCTTTTGTAGACAATGCGGATATCATCAGCCAGAAGGCGGTTTTTCTCCGATTCCCAGACATCATATTCATTAAGAATACTGTCCAGTTCACCGATCTCCTGCTCGATGACCTGGAAACTTTCGTTGAGCTGGCTGATGTTTTCCTTCGCCTGAATCAACTTCCCGAAATCCACGTTTCTCTGCTCTAAGACGCTTTCCCGGATAAACTGATCAATTTTCGCATCCGGGTCATAGGACATGATTCCCCGGAGCTTTCGCAGATAGGTAGAGAGCTGGCTGAGGCTCAATTTGAGGCCGGTCATCTGCAGGAATTTCTGCAGTCCCTGCTCCCGGTTCATCATGAGCAGCTTGTATTTTTTTTGGAGGCCGGAGGCGCTGAATGGCATTACAACGCCATCCTCTTCGTAGGTATGTGCCATCTGATCCAGACCCATCCGATCTGCTGCGTAGCGGTAGGTCTGACAGTTATTTGCCGGGTTTGTCTCGATGACTGCCCCAAGGATAAAGGATTTTTCTTCCACATCGTCATAGTATTCCAGCGCGATGTGGCTGTACACATAGGGCACCTGGTCAGCCGGGCGCATATAGGTCCCGGCCGTGGCATCCAAAAGCCCGCGGGTATAGGAGGACAGTGTCCGGCTGCCCTTACTTTCCGAAGATTTGTTGAACACCACATCCCCGTAGGCGGCATACTTGATGGCGTCCAGCATCACGGATTTTCCGTTGCCGTTTTTGCCGGCAATCAGGGTGAAAAAGCCTATGGGCGCCGTCTCGTTGGAAAAGCCGTACCAGTTAATCAGCCGTACTTTTTTCAGTAAAATCATACGCCCTCCTCCTCAAAATCCTCTGGATAAAGAGGCTCTTCCCCGGTTTTATCAGGAAGTTCCTTGTCCTCCTCGGCCTCCCGTTTTATGTACTCATCTGCCACTGTCTGAAACTGGGGCAGATCCCAGCCAAACTGCAGAGAAGGATAAAGGCGGATCTTCATGTCCTCGCCCTCTTCGTCATCATCAAAATCAATCAGGCTGTATTTTTTGAACAGGCGAAAGGCGGCATTCAGCTCCGTTCGGGTTACGATTACCTGGTAGGATTTGATCTTGTCGATTAAGTCACCCTTCGTCACATAATTTCCCTCACTGTAACCAAGATTCTCCAGATAAACCTTCCACAGCACCAGCAGAAGATGATACTGAAGGGCGGTGAAGGTGACTACATTGGCCCGTTTGAGTCCCACTACATCCGCGTCCTCCTCGCTGGCCACCAACATGCATACGCCAACCTTATCATCCAGAATCAGGTCAAAGCCCATCATCCGCAGGTATTCGGAAATATCCTGCCGGTTTGATTCACGGGAGACAAACTGATAAAACCGCTCATCCTTGTCCCGCAGGATGAAGGTGGACTCCAAAAGCTTGCGGATGCACCGTTTAAATAAATGGCTGTTTTCTTCTTTTACTGCAATATGCAGATTGATTTCTCCCATTGTGCCTGCCCCCCTATTCTGTCCTGTCTTTTCGCTTTATGGTCACGCGGCTGATTCGTGCGGCCTCAGTCTCTACCATGCCTTCTCCAAACTCCACCTCATAGGGAAATCCCGCTGTCCCCGAATAAATGATGCTGGCGGCAATCATAGTGGCATCATCCCGGGTATGGACGCCGCACTCCTCCACAGTAATCTTCTCCCGGCCGGCCAAAAGAGACGTAAAATGCTTTTCCACATGATCCATGCTGTATCGGTCAGGTGTTTCCGTGAGAAGCTCATCGGTCAGGCGCTGCTTTTCTTCCTGGGTAAGGTCATCGGCCAAAAGCCCCGCATTCTTCGGGTTCGGATTCCGCTTCCGCCGCCGTTCAAAGGACTTTCGTCCCACGTATCCTATGCTTTGCAGGCGGTGGGCCTGAGACAGCCGGCCAATCGCCTCCCCGCGGTCCTCCTCGTCCATATCCTTCAGGAAAAGAAGAAGGCGGTTTAACTGATGCTCCAGATTTGTATTTCCGCTTAGCACCATCATCATCCGCGTAGAATACAGGTTGTAATAAGTGTTGATTTTCCGGTCAATATAGTTCATTTCCTGGTCATATTCCAGATTGATAAAGCTGTCCAGCTCACCAAACTGCCGCTCCACTTTTTCCCTGGACTGCGCCTCACTCACATTCGCCACCCGGATATATTCCTGAATCATACGGTCATAAAGCTCAGACCGGCGCAGCTTCCGCAGCATCCGGTCAATGTCAGAAATATAGGAGGGAATCAGGCCGCTCTTCTTGATAAAAAAGTAATCGTTGAAAAAGCGGCTAAGGAGCTCATCCTTAATCAGATACTGGCCAAAACTGTTGGCATCTGCCATCCGCATCACCGCCCGCATGATCTCCCGGATACTGTCCTTGAGAATCAGCAGCTCATTCTTTAAGTCGCATTCATTTTCAATCAATGGTACAAGGATATTCAGATACGGCCGCATGGCTCTGGCGCTGTCCTTGCCAAAGGCTGACCGGAGAATTTCATACATGGAAAAAATGTGATTGGTGATGGCGCCGTTGGCATCCCCGTCAAAGATCTTGTGAATGGCATCAATAAGCTTCCGGCAGTAGGCTGACACGGAGGCAATATTGTCCCCGCTGCGGCCGATTTCCTGAGGTGTAATCCAGCCGCAGGCCCGGAAATACCGCAGGATTGCTGAGGCATTTTCCTGGGGTGTGCGGCCGTTTCCAATCTCTTCGCCGATATTTTCCGTCTCAAGGGAATAGGCGCAGTTCTGGAGGTAAAGAATCAGCGTATTCCGCGCATCCGTCTCGTAAAGGACGGGAATTTCCTTTGATTTTTCGATAAGCTGGGAAATACAGTCAAAATAAACCGCCCGGTTGCGGCAGCAGAAGGGATTGAAAAATTTATCATTCAGGGATTCGAAAAAGGACATTCGGTACCTCCTTGCATATATGGCATAGTATAGCAGAATCCACTGGGAAGTTCCAGTCGATTCTGCGGGAATCTTGTCTTAAAATATGCATTTCTGTAAAATTATCAAATCGTCTGGCAAAGATTCTGGCGAAAAAATGCAGTGGAAGGCTGCACGACGTAACAGAAGGCTTGAAAAGACCTGCATTTTAGAAAGAGAATGTAGAAGAATTATATGACGAGATTCTGATGGCAGCGAAAGCGTCAATGGAAGATGGAAAAGGATATGAATATCCGGCAATTGGGCATGTGGTTGGACTGGATGGAAAAATACGAGAAGAGAGGAGACGGCTATACATGGATGGATACTTGAGAGCGGGGAAGAAATGCCGTCGTACCTACTTAAATGCCATAAAATAAAGTAATAAAAAAGCAAGGAAAACCTTGCAAAATAAAGAAATTTCTATTCAGAATTAAACTGGCAAGCGGCAAACTCTGGCGGTTCGCCCTGTCGAATTTCCTCATTTCATGTTGGAAATCTCTTTCGGGTATGATAAGATTTATTCACGGAAAACATCCACGACAGGAAGTGGCTTGCCTCTGTTCATGTAGCCCTTAGCAATAAGGGTGAATGAGAGGAGGTGGTGCATATGACGCCGTATGAAACCATTATGGTTGTCCTTGGAATTTTAGGTTTACTAATTTCCATGAGCGGACTGTTAATTGCACTGCTTACATATCTCGATAAACGGGATAAACGTAAGAAAAAATAAAATGCCCACCCTGTCGGCCAACAGGATGGGCGGTGTCCATTAGGACACTAAAAACATTCTTCGAGGCATCCACTTTTGGAGTGGATGTTTTCTTTTTCACTTATATTATACTCAATGTAACGGAAAAGTTCAAGTGGCTTATTGGAATTTTTCATCCTTTACCAATAAACTACCTCTTGCCCGGAATACGTGGAACATTGGTGCTGTTAAACAGTTATTCCGCCTTTATCATCTGCTCATTGCAATCCATACAAAGGATTCTGACCTCTTTCGTGGCCCGGACGCTGTTCCCACATTTGGGACAGTAATGTTTGAAGCAGTTTTGCAATCCACTTTCCCTTTGGCAATCTCCAACTTTATTCCACCCTACCCGCCATCCTCTCCCCCACCCCTCTCACACCTCCCGGCCCCATGATGAAACACGTTTTATTTTCTGGTATTTTTACGCCCAAATCGCCCGGAAATCATGCTCCAACCCCACATTTTGGAACGCAAAAAAGACCCCATATGGTCTCCCATACGAGGTCTCTCTCTCAAATTTTATTTTTCCGTTTTGAGTAAAAATTTGAGTAAAACTCTTCTCAAAACCGCAAAAACCCTTATTTTACAAGGCCCTATTCACAAGTATAGGGCATCAGCGCAAGGTGTCTTGCTCTCTTGATTGCTACGGTAAGAGCTCTCTGATGCTTTGCACAGTTGCCTGTGATTCTTCTCGGAAGGATTTTTCCTCTCTCAGAAACGTATCTCTTTAATTTGTTGGTGTCCTTGTAGTCGATCACGCCGTTCTTCTCACCGCAGAACACGCAAACTTTTTTTCTTCTATGCATTCCGCCTCTTCTAACCTTGGAAGAGTCAGATCTGTCGCCCTTGTTAAATGCCATCTCAAATTACCTCCTGTCGGATTTAGTTGAACGGAAGTCCTTCGTCCTCGACCCCGTCCGGAATATTCATAAAACCGTCGCCGATGGCGCTGGACGGAGCAGGTCTCGTCGCCTGCTGATATCCGCCGCTGCGGCCCATGCTTCCGCCGAAGCTGTCTCCGCCGCCCTGTCCTTTGCTGTCAGCGAACTCCTGGTCGTCCACGATCACATCGGTCGTGTAGACCTTCTGGCCATCCTTATTTACATAGCTGCCTGTCTGGATCCTGCCGCTGACAAGAACCCGCATGCCCTGGCGGAAATACTTTTCTGCAAATTCACCGGCCCGGTCAAATGCCACGATGTTGATGAAGTCTGCTGTCTGGCCCTGATCCCCGTCCTGGCTGCGGCGGCCTCTTCTGTCGACTGCCAGCGTGTACCTGGCGATTGCCATGGAACGCTCGCCCTGGGAATAACGGACCTCCGGGTCTCTGGTTAATCTGCCCATAAGGATAACTTTATTCATATACTCACTCTTTCTTTATTCAGCGTCCTGTCTCACGCAAAGATAACGGATCACCGGCTCCATAATGCGGATATGAGCCTCTACCTCGTTCGGGCACTCGGAATTTCCCTCAAAATGGATGAAGTAGTAGAATCCCTCTTTCATCTTCTGGATCTCGTAAGCAAGTCTCTTCTTGCCCCACTCTTCCACGTCCGTAACCGTGCCGCCGAAACGTGTGATGTAGCCCTTCACCTTCTCAAGTGCGGCTGCTCTCTCGTCATCCTCAAGCTTTGCGCTGAGAACAACTGCTAATTCGTATTTGTTCATAAGTTTCATTAACCTCCTTGTGGTCTCTGGCCCCCGCATTTCAGTTACGGGAGCAAGGAAAACAGTTTGTCACAGTTTTATATCATATCAAAAAATCCCAGGAAATGCAAGCATTTTTGCCGCAAGTTTTACTGAGTTTTTCCCGCTTCCTCCAAATACACAATCCGTGTGCAGATTTTTTCAAGCAGCTCTTCCGAATGGCTCACGGCCACAAGCCCCATGTTCCGTCTTTTCGTCTCTTTCAACAGGAAATCCCAGATAATCCCCTGGGTAATCAGATCGAGCATCGTCGTAATCTCGTCAGCTAAAAGAATTTCTGTCCGCTTTCCCAACGCCCTGGCGATGCAGAAACGCTGGAGCTCACCGCCGGACACCTCCGACGGATATCTGGAAAGCCACTCCTCTTCAATTCCAAGCCCTGTCACGATCCGCTTTCTTAATTCCGGCCCTTCTTCCGGCCAGTCGCCCTCCGAAAGCACCGTGTAAAGCCGTCTCCTGGGATTGACCGACAGTTCCGGGTGCTGCCAGATCATCTGCACCGGGCAGTAGCCGCCATATTCCCCGATGGGCCGCCCGTCTAAGAAAACCTCTCCGGAATCCGGCTTTTCATAGCCCGCCAGGATTTTGCAGAGCGTCGTCTTCCCATACCCGCTTGGCGCCATGATCCCGACCCGCTCGCCGGATTCTGCCAAAAAATCCACATGGTTTAAAATCTGCCTGCCGCCGTTTTCATAGCGGAAGGAAAGCTCTCTCGCTTCCAGCCTCATCGTCCGAATTCCTCTCTCATCTGCGTTAAAATATCGCCCGTATCACAAAGCCGCTCCCCGTCTGGCGTCCAGTTCTCCGGCATGGAGCGGCAGAGCGCCCTGGCGTAGGGATGGGACAGCCGTTCCTCATGATAAAAATCCTCGGCCGCCGCTTCCTCGATGGTTCGGCCGCCGTAGAGCACCGTGATTTTATCGGCCGTCTCCCTGGCCAGTTCCAGATCATGCGTAATAAGGAGGACACCGGCGCCCTCGTCAGCCAGCTCCCTAAAATGCCCCATGACGCGCCTCGCCGCCTCCATGTGAAGGCCAGGCGTCGGCTCGTCGGCAAGCACAAGCCGCGGCCGCTCCATGACGGCGGTGGAAATCAAAATGCGTCTCGTCATGCCGCCGGAAAGCTCAAAGGGATATTTCTCTTCTGTCCCCGGCTCCAGCCCGTACCGGGAAAACACCTGGCGCATCTTTAATACCGTTTCCAGCTTCCTGCTCCCTTTCGTCACCTGTTTTCCCACCTTCATGAGGGGATCCAGATAGGAAACGCTCTGGGGCACCAGCACAAGCTCGTGCCCGCGCAATGCCTTCAGCCGCTTTTTATCCAGGATTTCCCCGTCATAGCGGATGGTGCCATCCATAAAAGCATTGTAAGGAAGAATCCCCATAACGGCATGAGCAAGCAGGCTTTTCCCTGAGCCGCTGGAGCCGACTACCGCCGCAATCTCCCCTTCATGGATGGTGAGGTTCAAGTCCTCGACGCCGTGAACCATTCGCGTCTTAAGCCCCCTGTCATGCTGGCGGAAGAAGACGGAAAGGTGTTCCACCTTAAGAATCTCATTTCTGTTTTTCTCCATGTCTCCTCCTTATTCATGGACGCTGCCCGGGTCGATGATCCGGCAGACCGCCTGGCCGATATAGTGGAACACCAGCACCACCGCCACAAGAAGAAGCCCCGGAAACAGGGCGAGCCACCACTTTCCCATGGCGAGATATTTCATGCTCTCCGCCAGGATGATACCGATGGCCGGCTGTTCCGGCGAAAGGCCGAAGCCCAAAAACGTGATGCTGGATTCATGCAGGATCGCATGGGGGAACTGCAAAATCAGCCCCGTAAGGAACTGGGATACCAAATTTGGCACCATATGATGAAAGGCGATATACATCCGCCCTTT
Source organism: Eubacteriaceae bacterium Marseille-Q4139 (assembly GCA_018223415.1). NCBI lineage: Bacteria > Bacillati > Bacillota > Clostridia > Eubacteriales > Eubacteriaceae > Eubacteriaceae bacterium Marseille-Q4139. Next base: position 1,466,991 of record JAGTTQ010000001.1, read on the forward strand.
CCCCAGCTTTTCGGCCGCCTTCACATACTGGCTTTCCTTTAACTGGAGCACCTCGCCGCGGATGAGCCGCGCAAGAGACGTCCAGTGAGTCAGGGAAATGCCGATAACGACGCCCCAGAACCCTTTTCCGCATGCGAAAGAAATCAAGATTAAAAGCAGCATGTGGGGAATCCCCATCACCACGTCGATGAGGCTGATGATGACCGTATCTACGGCCTTTCCCATGACCGCCGCCATAAGCCCCAGAAGAAAGGCGATGACGGCGCTCGCACATGCCGTTAAAAGCCCGATGCGGATACTCATGGAAAGCCCCGTCACCGTCCGCACGAACATGTCACGGCCCATCCAGTCCGTGCCGAAAAGGTATTCGGCACAGGGCGCCAGGTTTTTCCTGGAAAAATCCGTCACGGACGCCTCCTCCCGCCAGGCCCAGCCAGCAAAAGCCACAAAAAGGAGAAAACCGGCTGCCAGAAACAGGAGCGCAAGCGTCCTGGCACGGCGGCCGCCGTATGGTTTCACGTTTCCATTCATCGCCTTGCCGCCCCCTTTCGGATTCTCGGATCCACGGCGCCGTAAAGCAGGTTTGCCGCCAGGTTCCCGGCAAAAACCAGAACTGCCGTCACGACCGTGATGCCAAGAAGCAGCGGCGCATCGCCGCCAAGGCCTGCCGTCACCGCCGCCTGGCCGAGACCGGGATAGGAGAACACCTGCTCCACCAGGACGGAGCCGCCGATGATTTCGCTGACCGAGGCAAACTGGAGCGTGATGGCAGGAAGGCTTAAATTCCGCAGGCCGTGGCGCAGGATAATCGAAAGCTCCGACTCCCCCCGCGCCCTGGCAAACAGCACGTAATCGCTTTCCATAACTTCGATCATTTTTTCCCGCGTGTGCAGGGCGATGGAAGAAATTCCCGTGAGGCTCAAGGCCGCCGCCGGGAGAATGGCGTGATAAATTTTATCGCCTAACGTAATTTCTTCCGCCGCCGCGCCGATGGGGACGCTTAAGCCGATGGGGAAAAGGCCGAGCCAGACGGAAAATACCATGAGAAGCACCATGGCAATCCAAAAGCCCGGCGTGCTGGCGGCAATGAGGGCATAACCCGTCACCAGCTTATCAGCCGCCCCGCCTCGTTTATGCCCCGCCAGGATGCCAAAAAACAGGCCGATGACGCCGGAAAGGAGCCATGCCGCAAAGAGAAGGCCAAGGGAATTCATGAGCTTTTCCCCGATGACCTCCGCCACCGGCCGCCTGTAAAGGAGCGACATTCCCAGATCGCCGTGAAGCGCATCCACGGCCCAGGAGAAATACCGCTCAGCCGCCGGAGCGCCGACGCCCCAGTAGGCCTCAAGCTTTTCAATCTGTTCCGCGCTCATGGCGCCGAGGGCCGCCTGACCAATATTTGTCTGGAGCGGGTCGATGGGCGAAACCGCAAGAAGCGCAAACGCCAGCATGCTCACCAGCACCAGCATGATCGCCATGCGGACAGCCTGCATGGCAAATCCGTATTGTTTCCTGTTTCTCAAAATCAGGCCTCCTCTATTCCCAGCTCCACTGATCCACGTTGTTTACGATGGACCAGCCATGGCCGTGGGGGTGAAGCTTCTGCTCTGCAACATGAAGCCCGTCCCGCACCCAGTAAAGATGATCGATGTTCACGAGCCAGACCCACGGCACATCACCGTCCTGGGTGATGCCGGCTGTCCCGTCCCACTGGGCCTTTTTCCAAAGCTCATAGGATTCCTCAAGATCTCCGCAGGCTAACGCCTCGTCCATGTACTGATCCACGGTCTCATTCGCATACGGGGAATACCTTGCATAATCCCCGTCCGAATCTGTGTGGTAAATGTTGTAAAGTTCCATGGGCGTATGGGCGCCCCAGCCCCACATGAGCGGCGTGGACTGGGCCATGTCATATGCCACATCCCAGCCGACGCCTTCGATCTCCACGGAAATCCCCATCTCTCCGAGCTGGTTGGCCGTCTCCGCGGAGAGCGCCTGGCGCACCGAGTCGCCGGCCGAATAAAGGAGCGTAAAACCGGCCTTCACGCCGTCCTTTTCCCGGATTCCGTCTGCTCCCATGACCCATCCGGCCTCGTCAAGAAGCGCCGCCGCCTGCTCCGGGTCGTATTCCGTCTCTGCCGCTTCATTGTACCATGGCATGCCGTCGCAGACGCTGTACGCCGCCGTACCGTATCCATTCAAGACGTTCTCAATCATTTTCTCCCGGTCGATGGCCAGGTTGATGGCACGCCGCACCAGGATATCGCCCGTAAAATCATTTCCGAGAGCCACGCCGTTTTCGTCCGTCTCACCTGCCGGAACGGCCGGGAGATTGAAGCCGCGGTTATCCACGGTCTTGCAGGAAAAGAGGCTGTATCCGTCCATGGACTGATCCGAGTAGGCCGCCGACGTGTAGGCCAGATCCACCTGCCCCGACATGGCCGCCGCAAACGCCGCGTCCTCCTCCATGAAAAGCACCGTCACCCGCTTCATCTTCGGCGCATCGCCGTAATAATCCGGGTTGGCCTCAAAAATTACCTGCTGGCCTTTGTCCCACTGCTTTAAAATATAGCGGCCGGAGCCGATGGGATTCGTCCCGTAATCCGGCCCGTAGGCATGTTCCGGCACGATGCCGGTGATCGCCATCGTATAGGGCCAGATGGAGTATGGGCGGTTTAAAAGAAATTCCACGGTCACATCGTCCACGGCCCGCGCCTCGTTTAACATCGTAAAGTCGTTGACCGAGCTGGTGTCCCGGAGTGTGTTGTAGGTAAACGCCACGTCTTCTGCCGTCAGGGGCTCGCCGTCCGTGAATTTCACATCGTCCCGGATGGTGACGGTCCAGGTGAGGCCGTCCTCGCTGACCGCCATATCCGTCGCCAAATCATAGCCGATGGTGAGGTCGGCTTCCGTCACCGTCAGCGTGCTCTGGATTAGCGGCTCATGGACATGCTCTCCGGCGCCCCAGCCGTAAGCCGGATCAAAGCCCGCCTCCGGCTCCGAAGTCGGGCCCATGACGACGATGACGGAGTCATTCTCTCCACCGGCAGTAGTTTCCTCCGTATTCTGGCTGCCTCCGGACTGTACCGAAGTTCCGGCGTTTCCCGTTCCGGCTGGCTTCTGTCCCCCCTGATTTCCCGAACCGCAGGCCGTAAGCCCGGCCATAAGCGCGGCGGCTAAAAGGGCTGCCATGGCCGTATGCTTTCTGTTTTGTCTCATCCTTTTCTTCCCCTTTCCCAAGCTGTGCTGCTCTTCTATCCCGCTCTGTTTCGCGCAGGCCTTTCCGCAGGCACAAAAAAGATGCCAGAAAGGCGCACGCCTGCGGCATGCCGTTACCTTCCTGGCAAATTCTATTTTTTACTTTTCGTGTTTTGTTTCGTCTGCTTTTGTCTGGCTGAAAATTCTGTCCTTCGGAACAGGTTCCGCGGCTTCTGCCGCGAGTCATAGAACTATTATAGAAAAAAATGGCAGAAAGGTCAACCGGAAGTTTGGCGCCGGCAAACCCTCGCCTGCTTTTTCTAAATTTGCGATTTACACCAATTCACAGCGTTTAAAAGCCTTTCCGTGACATGTTCATGGTGCCCGTAGGGATCGAAGCCAGCCTGTGTGTGCAAAAACGCGGACGCGATCCGGTCATGTGCCCCGGCGGCGAAAAGCGGGGCCTTGGCCAGTCGGTTATCGTGCTTCGCCCCCTCGGCCGCGCCATTGAGCAGATAAACCTGCGCGCCCGTATTCACAGGCCGCGTCTCACTGAGGAAGTCAAGGAATCCCGGGTACCAGAAAGAGCCGCAGACGGAAAAAACCGCCTGAAAGGCATCCGTACAGTAGAGGCTGTACACAGCCGCAAGCCCGCCCAAAGAGTGGCCGCCATAGATCCATTTCCCAATGCCATACTTCTCAGACAGCAGCGGAAGAACCCCTTCCGTTAAATGTCCGGTGTAGCTTTCGCAGCCGCCGCCAAAGTCCGGCGCTCCCTTTCGCATGGCCGCCGCGGGCCACGGCGTATAGTCATTAAGCCTGTCCCGGGGAACCACTCCAAACAGCCACACATCTTCACACATGGAAGACAGTTTTTCCGCAATCTCCCCATCGTTGAGCAGTACGCCCACCCGGGAACTTTGGGCGGCAGGCTCGCAGACGATCACCTCATAACCGGAAACCGTGCAGCTTTCCATCACTGAACCGCCTCGCTTATGATCTCCATTGCATCAAAAATCGAAGCGCCGTAATCCATCAAAACGTCGTATCCGATTTCAACGATGCGGCCGTTCACGACTGCGGGAACCTCAGAAAGCACCGGCTCTTCCTGCATGGCCTCGATTGCACCGGCATCGGCTTCCTGATTCCTGTCGCTCGTGACATAGATGATAAGCTCCGGAGCCATATTTACCATATCCTCCAGAGAGAATCCGGAACCGCCGGAGGCCACATTGGTATAGCCTAACTCATTTAACATGCTCTCCTGCAAGGCGGATTGATAGCATCCAAAGCTGTTGTCCTTAAAATTGCAGATAATGACAGCATTTTTAAGCCCGTTCTCCGAATCATCCGTATGGACGGCATCCAGACGGGCCGTCAGTTCCTCCACATAGGCCTCTGCCTCCTCCTGCACGTTAAAAATAACGCCCAGATTTAAAATATCGTTGAAAACGTCCTCTAAGGAACGCGGCTGGCTCGTGATGCTGGCGCCCTGCGCGTACACGCTGATTTCTACATCATTCAAATCAGAGATCGTGCCCATGCCGCTTTCCGTGAACATGGCGACTCGCCCCACAATGATATCAGGCTCGTAATCCACGATTACTTCTTTTGAGACGGTCTTCTTATCCCCAATCCAGGTGATTGCGTTAATCTGATCCGCATACTCGCCCGTCACCTGGTTATCCGGGTTGAGCATTCCGACGATTTTGTCTTCCAGTCCAAGGCGGATCAACAGCTCCGCGGAGGAAAGATTGTTGGCGATGACCCTCTCCGGGGCGGACTCAAATGTCTGAGAAATTTCATTTCCGTCCGCATCCCAGGTAACTACGGTGACAGGATATCCATTCTCTGCTTCCGTTTCGGCCGGCGCCTCCTGTTCGGCCTGTTCAGAGGTTGACGGCTCCTCTGCGGATGAAGCGGCGGAACTCGCCGGAGCCTCTGTCTGTCTGCTGCACGCGGCGGCGCTAAATGCCAGGGCCGCCACGCAAAAAATAGCAATAAGTCTTCTCATTCTGATCGTTCCTTTCCTTATATTATAGATAACGGATGATAATCTGTCCGTCCTCCGATGTTAGGATCTCGCAGTCCACCTCGAAGATTTCCTTCATGTGCTCGGCGGTGATGACATCGGCCGGTTTTCCGGAATAACGGATCTTTCCATCCTTCAGAAGGTAAATCCAATCGCTGAATTTACATGCAAGCTGTGTATCATGAAGCACCGCCAGCACATTGATCTTTAAGGACTTCACCAGGCGCAGGATATCAAGCTGATAGCGGATGTCCAGATGGTTCGTCGGCTCGTCCAACAGCAGCAGTTTCGGCTGCTGTGCGATGGCGCGGGCCAGCACCACCCGCTGTTTCTCGCCGCCGCTGAGGGAGAGATAGCTCCTGTCCCGGTTTTCATACATGCCGACACGGCGGAGCGCGTCATCAACAATTTCAAAATCCTGCTCCCGTTCCCGCTCCATGAACCCCAGATGGGGTGTTCTTCCCAGCATGACCACGTCCCGCACGGTCGTCTCAAAGTTCATGTTGTTGAACTGCGCCACCACCGCCATGCTTTTGGCCGATTCCCGGTTTTTCATCGTCCGGATTGGCCTTTCATCCAGATAGACTGTTCCGGAATCCGGCGTCAGAACACGGTAAGCCGTCTTAAGAAAGGTGGTTTTTCCACAGCCGTTTGGCCCCAATATCGTATGGAACGCATGATCGCTCACCCGCAGGGAAATCCCCTTCAAAATCTCCCTGCCCGGAACGGAATATCGAACGTCTTCACTTCGCAAATCCATATTTTACTCCTTCCCGTAGCCGCGCTGCGTGACAATATAGATGAAGAAGGGCGCACCCACCAGCGCAGTAAAAATGCCAATGGGAAGTTCCGCATTCTCCACCAGGATACGGGCAAACACATCCGCCCAGATCAGGAAAATAGCTCCCATCAGCATAGCCGCCGGCAAAAGCCGTCTGTGGTTCGGCCCCACAAAGGAGCGGGACAGATGAGGAATAATCAGCCCCACAAAACCGATGATGCCGCAGCTTGAAACCAGGATGCCAGTCATGACGGCAACGACCAGCATGTAGATCCTGCGGAAAAATCCCAGATTGATGCCCAGGGTGACGGCCACCTCATCGCCTAACATCATCGCATCAAAAACCCGGTATTGGGTCATCAGGAAGATTCCGCTGAGGAAAACCACCGCCGCGGGCAGCGCCAGCCCGTCCCATTTGGCATTTGCCAGCGAACCCATCGTCCAGAATTTGATCGTCATGATGCTGTCCGAATTTCCGGCCACCGATATAATAAAGTTGGAAAAGGCAGAAAAAAGGGCATTGACCACCGTCCCGGATAAAATGAGGCGGGAGGTCGTCATTTTGCCCTGGGCCGAGGCGATGGCAAGCACCATCACCGTAGCCAGCATAGCCCCGGTGAAGGCTCCCAGAGCCGTGAACAAAGAAAGCCCCAGCACGATAAAAAGTGTGGCTCCAAAAGTAGCCCCGGCAGACACGCCCAGAATGTACGGCTCCGAGATCGGGTTATTGACTGTGGATTGCAGCACACAGCCGCAGACGGCAAGCCCTGCTCCCACAAAGCCGCCCAAAAGCACCCGGGGCACCCGCATGTTCCATACAATCGCCACGGCGGACTTCCCCAGTTCTGCATAGAGGCTTTCGTTCCGCGCAAGCTTGCCTGCCAGGACATGAATCGTGTCCGCCATGGGGATATCCACCGCCCCCAAAGAGATTGCGATTATGCCGGACAGAATCAGCAGTACCGCCAGAATCACGAGCAGTGCGCCGTAGCCCTTTGCTGTTTTCGCAAAGTATTTATTTTTCATAATCTTTACTCCAAATTCTGTATCGTCTTTTGTTAGTTTTGGCTAACCGCAGGGCAGACGTCTCCCTTTCTCTCTGCGCGCCGATGGCGGGAGACGTTCCAATGCGAAAAGAGTATAGCACAATCTGGACTAGTTAGCAATACCTAACTTGAAATTTTTCACTTCCCTGGGAACGGCAGCCAGAGAAACTTCCTCTGCTGTCGCGGCTCCGCGGCCATCCCTTATCCGGCCGCAGAGCCGCCCATCTCTCATCAGACCTTAAGCGACCACCCAAAGTCCCCATGATAAATCATCTGCCGCGTCATGCCGCCGTCGATGCAGATATTCTCGCCGGTGATGAACCCGGCCTTGTCCGAACAGAGATATAGTACCATATTTGCAACGTCTAACGGATTCCCCACGCGGCCCGCCGGCTGCTGGACGGCATCGGCGCCTTCATATACGGCAAAATCCGTGTCGATCCAGCCCGGAGAAATGGAATTTACCCGGACTTTCCCGGAGAGGCTCACTGCCAGCGCATGGGTCAGCGCCGAAATCCCGCCTTTTGCCGCCGTATAGCTCTCCGTCTGCGGCTGGCTCATGCGGTCGCGGGATGATGAAATATTTACAATGGCCGCCCCCGGCGCGAAATGCGGGAGAAACAGCTTCGTTAAGTAAAACGGCGCCGTCACGCCGACCCGCAGCGCGTACTCGAATTCCTCGTAGCTGCACGTATCGATGCCTTTCATGAGCGGCAGCGCATTGTTGATGAGGTAATCCACCTTGCCGTACTCTGCAACGACCTTTTCGGCAAAGCGGCAAAGCGTCGCCTCCTCCGCCAGGTCTCCCGTGAAATATTCGTTTGGCCGCTTGTCGATGATGCAGACATCGGCCCCGTTCTTCTTAAATTCCTCCGCCGTCACTTTCCCAATCCCGTGGGCACCGCCGGTCACAACAACTGTTTTTCCCTTGAACATAACCGTGTCCTCCTCGTTTTCTTTCTATCATACCATGTCCGCTCCGCGGCCATGGGCCTCCGGCGGATTTTAGCGCCCGGATTTCTGCGGTGCACGCAGAAACCGGTATGCGCAGGTATAATGCCTGCTTTGCGATCATTATACCATGTCCGCTCCGCGCCCATGGGGCCTCCGGCGGATTTTAGCGCCCGGATTTCCGCGGCGGGCGCGGAAACCGGCATGCGCAGGTATAATGCCTGCTTTGCGGTCATTATACCATGTCCGCCCCTACTTCACCAGCGGTTTGCCGGCGGATTCTTCTGTTTCTCTCCGGATTTCCAGGACGGCATCTCTTAACCGCCCTTCCGTATCCCGGCTCCCGTCGCGCCGGTACGCCTCAAAAATCCCCTGTACGGTGATCCGTTCGTTGACTGCCGGGTATTCGTCCGGATACCGGCGGCTCCCATCTCCCCAGATAAATTCCATACTCTGACCGCAGCAGCCCATAGTGTCCTGGACATAGCAGTAGTGATGGTATTCTCCCCGCTCTTTCTGGTACCCCACATAATAAAGGCCGTTCATCCGTACCGTCTTTCCCTCATACTCCTCCGGATTTTCATACATCTGGTACATAAACGCAGGAACCAGATCTCTGTCCATAACCGTCAGATCATAATCCACGGCCGCCGTAACCGTCTTCGTCTCCTTTTTCCCGCAGCCGGCCGCCAGAAAAGCCAGGGCGGCCAGGAATATTGCTGCCGCAGCCATCTTCATACTCCTACCTCCGAGTCAATCGCCCAATCAGGCACGAAATGCCGAAGGCGGCAATGTCCGCAGCCACAATCGTAGCCCCCACCGGCGTCCCGGCCAGAATCGAAAGCAGCATCCCAAAAGCAGCGCAGAACACCGACAGCAGGGCCGCGCAGACCGTGACAGAGCGAAAAGTCTTAAACATCCGCATGGCAGACAGCGCCGGAAAAACCACCAGCGCTGAAATCAGCAGGGAGCCCACCAGGTTCATGGCCAGCACAATGACGACGGCGGTGATAACGGCTGTCATGGTGCTGTAAAAATCCGTTTTCGTCCCGACAGCTTTCGCAAAGGCCTCATCGAAGGTCACGGCAAAAATCTTGTTGTAAAAAAGCAGGAACACTGCGGCCACAGCGGCGGACAGCGCCAGGCATAAAGTGACTTCTCCCTTTGATAACGTCAGGATAGACGTGGAACCGAACAGGGTGCTGCACACGTCTCCCGACAGATTGGGGCCGGCGGAAAAAATGTTCATCAGCAGATACCCGACGGCAAGGGAGCCGACAGAAACCATCGCCAGGGACGCGTCCCCCTGGATTTTTGTCCCCTGTCCCGCCTTAAGAAGCAGGACGGCGCAGAACACCGTTACAGGCAGGGCTGCCGCCATCGGGCTGGCAAACCGAAGGACAGCGGCCGCCGCCATGGCTCCGAAGGCCACATGGGAAAGGCCGTCGCCGATATGGGAGAACCGCCTGAGTACGAGAGGAACCCCCAAAAGCGATGAGCAGAATGCAATCAAAATGCCGGCAATCAGTGCATGGCGCACAAACGGAAAGGCAAAATAGAAAGCCAGCCGGCCTGTCATTTCATTTAACATATGCCGCCTCCCATCTGCTTTCCCGCATCATGCTTCAGGTATTCTCCCATGGTTCCGAAAAAGCAGGACGGCCCGATATGCAGGATATGGCTGGCATACGTGACAGCCGTCTTGATGTCATGGGAAATCATAAGAACCGTAAGGCCGTCCCTTTTGTTGAGCCCGTCAATCAGCCGGTACATGTCTCCAGCCGCCCTGGGGTCTAATCCGGACACCGGCTCATCCAAAAGCAGCATCCGGCTGGCCGCACAGAGGGCTCTCGCCAGAAGAACCCGCTGCTGCTGGCCGCCGGAAAGCTCCCGGTAGCAGCGCCCGGCCAGATGGCGGATGCCCATCTTTTCCATGGCATCCGCGGCCCGCGCTTTTTCGGCCCTTCCATAATACGGCCGGAAGCCGCAGCGGCTCTGGCAGCCGGAGAGGACAATTTCCCTCACCGATGCCGGAAAATCCCGCTGGAAAGAGGTCTGCTGCGGCATATAGCCGATCTCTTCTTTTTTCAGGCCGTCCCCGGCCGTGATGCTGCCTCCGGCCGGAGAAAGCAGGCCGAGAAGCGCCTTCATGAGCGTCGTCTTTCCCGCCCCGTTTTCGCCGACAATGCAGCAGTAATCGCCGGCGCGGACGGAAAAGCTCAGGCCGGATAAAAGAATCCGGCCGTCATAGCCGAGAGAAAGATTCTGACAAGTAATCTGCGCCATGTCTTCCTCCTTAATTTAACGCCTCTTTTAACACTTCCAGATTGTCCTCCATGATGAGATAATACATGGCGCCGTCGGAAATGTCCTTTGCCGTCTTGGACTGCATGGAATCCATCGTCAGAACCGTCACGGCCTTCTCACCGCCGTTCATGTTTTTCGCAATGGTCTCTGCCAGCTTTCCGTCCGAGCCCTCAATGGTCAGGATGTGGCTCAGCTCCAGCTCGTCCGCTTTTCCCGCCAGATAGGCAATGGTCTCGAAGCTGGCCTCGGTTTCCGCAGAGCAGCCGGCGAAAGCCGCATAATAGGTAAGCCCGTAGTCATCAGCCAGATAGCGGAACGGGAACCTGTCGCCGAACAGGAGCGTTTTCTTCGCGGCATCGTCCACCGCCTGCTGATACTCCTGATCCAGCCTGTCCAGGATGTTGTTGTAGGACTCCCGGTTCGCCTGGTAGGCCTCGGCGTTGTCCGGATCCAGCTCTGCCAGCGCATCTCCGATGGCCGTGCAGAATATCTGGGCATTTTTTAAAGAGAGCCACACATGTTCGTCGTACTCCGGCCCCTCTTCATCGCTGATAAGGTCATGGACTTCTCCGTCCTCATGCCCGTGGCCGTCCTCCATGCCTTCCACGATCTCCTCTTCTTTAACGGAATCGCCCAGGACTTCCAGCAGGTTTATGACCTTCCTGTCCGGATTCTTCGGATCCTTCAGAGCCGCCTCAGCCCATGCGTCCGATTCGCCGCCCACATAAAGGAACAGGTCGCAGCCGGAAATCTTAGCAAGATCCTCTGCCGTCGGCTGGTAGCTGTGGAGATCCACACCGTCGTCGAGAAGCAGCGTCAGATCTGCATGTTCCATATTTTCACCCAGGATTTCCACGGCCCAGTCGTACTCCGGGAATATGGTGGCTACGATTTTAAGCTTTTTTCCCTCCTCATCTGCGGTTTTTGCTGTTCCAGCCGCAGACGTCTCCATAAAATTCTTTCCTGTACTGTTTTTGCATCCGGACAGGGCGGCGGCAAAAAGAGCTGCGCCCAATAAAAAGAAACCAAATTTTTTCATGAATAAAACCTCCAAATACTTTGTTTTTTGTAAAAATGGGTACAAAAATACAAGGACGCAGCTCCCCATATCGCAGAAACCGCGCGCCGGCACGGTTTCCTGCACGCCGGACAGACCGGCATCCGCAAAAAGCGAAGACTCTGGTTCCTGTCAGGATCAGGGATCAATGGCCCTTGTTTTCAGAGGTTTTTCAATTATTCAGCCTGACCTTCCGGCTGACTAAAGACGTGCAGGGCACGAAAAGACTGGCGCAGGCAGTCACCGCCGCCAAAATCATGACGGCTGACGGAAATACCGCCGCCCCCGGGGCGCCGGTTCCAAGCTGGTCTAAAGCCTGCTCCGCCTCATGGAGGACAGCGCAGACATGGCAGCCCGCTCCTTTGCAGTCATGGCCGGCTTTCCCGGCAATCAGAAGTACAGAAAAAAATACGGCGGCGAAAACGACCGCACACAACAGCAGTGCCCTGAATTTTTGTCTTTTTGTATGCACGTTTCACCCTCCTCTCTTTCGTTCTCCGGCATATCTCCTTTTGTTTCCAAAAATGAAAACTATTTCCATCTTATAAGATTCCCTTTCTCTTGTCAATATGAAAATGATTCCCAATTTCAAATTGCCGGTTTTGTCCTGCTGTCCTTGACGGCGAAACCGGCTCCATGCTAAGATATCCCTACGAAAAACGGAAAGGAGATGCCGCTTTATATCATCTGCAAAAGGCTATGAATGGACCTTTGACACTGCCGTAACCGCATACGAGAAATTCCGTCCCGGATATCCGAAGGAGCTGTACGAAGCCATCTTCCGGTACCAGCCTGTCACCGCCGCCTCTCAGGTGATGGAAATCGGCATCGGCGCCGGGCAGGCCACGCTCCCGTTTCTGGAAACCGGGTGCAGACTTACAGCCGTCGAATTCGGACAGAATTTTATCCGGCTTTGCAGGGAAAAATTCGCAGGTTTTCCCCGATTTTCCGTGTCTGCCGGAAAGTTTGAAGAACTGTCCTTCGAGCCGGAATCTTATGATCTGATTGTTTCTGCCACAGCTTTCCACTGGATTCCCGAGGAAACCGGCTATCCGAAGGTCTTTTCCCTCTTAAAAGACGGCGGTGCCTTCGCCCGCTTTGCAAACCGCCCGCTGGCTGACAAGGGACGTCCAAAGCTCACGGAAGAAATCCAGGCGCTCTATGCCATCTACATGGGAAAGACAGGAAGTCCGGAGGAGTTTACGGAAGCCGACGCCGCCAGGCTGGCCAAAAAAGCCCTGGACTATGGCTTTTCTGACGTGCAGTGCGGGCTGTTTCACCGCACCAGGACATTCTCCGCCAAAGAATACACGGCCCTTCTCGGCACGTATTCCGACCACCTCGCCATTGAGGAAAAGAAGCGAAACGAATTTTTCTCAGAAATCGAACATGCCATTGACCGCCACGGCGGGGAGATTACCATATACGACACCATTGACCTCCAGCTTGCGAGGAAGGGGACGCCACAGTAAAAACAGGCCGGGCTGCGAAACTGTCCGGAATGCGCCGGGACGGACGGCCAGCGCGTGAAGCATTCTCCGATGTGCCGGCATGACAGACAGGCCGCCGGTTCCCGGACGTTTCCGGGATGCCTGGCGGCCTGCTCCGTATTTCCTGTCTTCCTTTTCACCGGCGTCTGTCCATGATCTTGCAGAACACAATCCCCGCCAGCGTGCTGACCGTCGTCGCCAGGAGCGCCGGCCCCACGATGGCCGCCGGGTTCATGCTGCCGTACTGGCTGCGGTAGGCGATCATGTTGATGGGAATGAGCTGAAGGGAAGAGATGTTGACAATCAGGAACGTACACATCTCGTTGCTTGCCGTGCCGGCCGGCTGCGCCGCCCGTTTGATGCCCGGGCGGTTTTTTTCGTCTTCCCGCCGTTCCTTCTCCAGGTTTTCCAGCTCCTCCATGGCCCGCAGGCCGGCCGGAGTCGCCGCCCAGCCGAGTCCCAGCATGTTCGCAATCATGTTGGTGGAAATATGTTTTGCGGCGGGGTGATCCGCCGGGAGATTCGGAAACAGGAAGCGGATGACTGGCCGCATGTTTCTCGTAAGCTGGCCGATCAGCCCCGCATTTTCCCCGATTTTTAAAATTCCGCACCAGAAGGACATGATCCCCAGCATCGTAATGCACAGGGAGACAGCCTCCTTCGTGGACTCCAGCGCTCCGTTCGTGACCGCGTCCATGTTCCCGTGGAGCGCCGCCCAGAAAATTCCGGCCGCCATCATGCCGGCCCACAGATAATTTAACAAAAACCCCCACCCCCTCTTTTGAATGTATGAGGGGATGGGGGTTCATATGTGCAGGTTTTTTATTACATGCCTGTTCAGGCTAAAAATCTCGGATTCTGTTTTCCGCGGAAAATTCTATGATCTGGTTATCTTCCGTATTTTGATATGCCGATTCTTCATGCATATAATCTACAATATCCTTTGTCTTATAATCTCCAAATTTTTTTACAACCTTCTGCAAAACCTCCAACTCTTCAAAAGTAAACTCCCCAAGGCCTGCTTCACGATTTGGCAGAATCTGATATGCCGTGCTGTCCCCGATCTCCTTTTCAGACACCCGGATTCCCGAAAGCTTCATGAGCTCATTTCCGGCAATCGGAGCCGCTCCAAACGCAAGATGCCGATACACAAGTCCGGTCATCGCTTTTTGATATCTCTTATAATATTCCGCATCGAGATACCAGAGCAGTTTCATGAGCTTTACCTTGTAAAGAGGCTTGATGTAGGTCGCCAGGTAAACCATAACGGCCTCCAGCTTCTTAAGATTCAAACGGCAATACCCATTTTTGCTGCTCGGCGAATCAAATTCCACATATTTCGCACGGATGGTTTCTCTGATAAAATAGGCTTCGCTGAATTGCTTTACCTTTTCAATCATGATCCGCTTGATCTCTTCATACCGCTCCGGCTTAAATGACGGCTTATTTTTTTCAAGCAAATCAAGACAGAAACTGGGGTTTTCTCCCGTCATCCGCATCATCTTATCATATGTATCATCCTGGATTAACTTTGTCTCATATCGCTGAACCGTAACATCACCGAGGCCAAGAAGTCTTGCATATTCTTTCTGCGTCAGTCCATAAAACTCTCGAATTTCTTTGATCTCCTCTGAGGTCAAAAGTCCTTTCTTCTTTTTGTACGTTTCGCGTGCACGGAATAAATTTTCATCTAATAACTTCGACGGAGTAAATTCACTTTCTTCTTTTTCGCAATAATAAACCGTATTCTGAAACTCTATTTTTTCTCCTTTGATTATTGTCTCTGCCATATACCGCACAACTGCAATTTCATGTGTCTCGCCGCAAAATGGGCAGAAATATGAGATTCTTTTTAACTCCTTTCCTGGCATTTTTCTCCTCCTGATTCCACTATGTATTCCTTATCCTTTATATAAGTGTTCTCTTCTTTTTTGTACTTTATGCTTTATCTTCTGTTGCGGAAGCATTTAAGCTTCCGAAACCGTATTTTCTTTTTTATTTATTGGTATGGTCTTTCCTTTAATCTGTACTTTGCAAAATGAAACGAAATGCAGAAAACATGAGCTGACGCCCTTAATTTCTCCTTAATATAAATTTCACGTCCAGCAATGCTGATTCCAAATACACGGAAATCTTCACCGCCGCTCTTTCGGCTGTCCATCATATTTTCTATATAATCTTCTGCCGTCAGGTTCAGCAGGATATCCCTGATATCCTCTGTGTCGAATCCCAGTTCCAGCATCGTGTAGAATGTTGAATATGGATCCGTATAAGATTCTCCTTTTTTAGCCGGGAGAATATCTAATTCGTAATGTTCACTGTTCAATGCACATCTCAGACGTTCCAGATGCGCCTCCACATTCTCCCGAGAATCCCTGTAAGCATTCTCGTTTGGCATTCGCCATGTACCTCCTTTCTTTATCTGATTTTGTATGATTATACAATACATCAATTGATTGTTTTTGTCAATCCAATTATCAATATATGAAAAAGGACTGCCCTCACCCGCCCCCTCTTTTCCTCAGGCGCAGGTACAGCAGTCCTCTCCAAATCCCTATTCTTTTTATCCTTACTCCCCGCAAAGCTCCCGCATAACCTCCGGCACGGTCTCAATCTTCGTGCAGCGGTACGCGTTGCTTCCGCAGAACAGCAGCGCATTGTCCACGTCACCTTCGGCGGCGCGGATTAAGGCTCTGGTGATGCAGTAGGGGATGTTTTTCGGGTCGCAGTGCTCCAGGCAGCGGAAGCAGTGGGTAATCTTTTCCGGCTCCCGGCTCACCTTTTCCATGAACGCATTTTTGATGGCCCGCCCCGGCATCCCTACCGGGCTCTTTACGATTACGATGTCCTCCTGCTTCGCGTCGATGTACGCCTGCTTATAGGCCATGGGCGCGTCGCACTCCTCGGTCGTCACGAACCTGGTTGCCACCTGGACGCCGTCAGCGCCTAAAGACATCTGGTGCATCACGTCCTCGCGGTCGAAAACGCCGCCTGCGGAAATCACGGGGATCTCCTTTTTATATTTCTCGGCATAGGTCTTTACGGTCTCGATGATCCCGCGGATCTCCTGATCGTACTTCTCTCTGTCATAGGTCTGCGCCACGTCGGGCGTATCGGCTCCGTACTCCGTGAGCTGTTCCCTGGAAAAGCCCAGGTGACCGCCGGCGCACGGCCCCTCAATCACCACAAAATCCGGCGCTGTCTGATATTTCCGATCCCACATTTTGCAGATCACAAGCGCCGATTTGATGGACGAGACAATGGGCGCAATCATCGTGCGGCGAACCGCCTTCGCGCTCTCCGCTGCGTTTCCGGCAGCTTCCTTAAGCTCCGCCTCGGCCTCCGCCACAAACTTCGGCATGTCGACCGGAAGCCCGGCGCCGGAAATAATCACATCTGCCCCGGCCTTCACGGCCTCCTTCACATACTGGGCATATTCCTTCGTCGCCACCATGATGTTAAAGCCCAAAATGCCGCCCTGGGCGATCTCCCTGGCCTTTTTAAGCTCCGTATGGATGGCCCGCAGATTGGCAGCCATGGGATTTTTCTCAAAATCCGGATCCTTAAAGCCAATCTGGGCCGTGGAAATAATGCCGATGCCGCCGGCCTTCGCCACGGCGCCGGCCAGGGACGATAAGCTGATGCCGACTCCCATTCCGCCCTGGATGACCGGGCGCCTGGCCGTCAGACATCCTATTTTCAGAGGTTTTAACCCGCCAATACTCTGTTTCATTGTTTTCTCCTAAATTCTCCGGAATCTGTCATACCGCTGATTTGCAAGCGCCTCGCCGTCCATGGCGCCGTAGGTCTCCAAAAATTCTGCCACGGCCGTATCGAGGATTTCACGAATGGCAGGCAGGCTCTCCTTGCTTGCCGGAACCTCCTCCGGAATCACCCGTTCGATGAGCCCGAGTTTTTTCAGATCCCTGGCTGTGATTTTCATGACCCTGGCTGCCTCATCCGCCTTCTTGCTGTCTTTCCAAAGGATCGACGCAAAGCCCTCCGGCGAGAGGACGGAATAAATGGCGTTCTCCATCATCCAGACCTCGTTGGCAACGGCCAGCGCCAGCGCGCCGCCGCTTCCGCCTTCCCCGATCACCAGCGACAGAACCGGCACCTTTAAGGACGCCATCTCAAAAAGGTTCCTCGCAATGGCTTCGCCCTGCCCGCGCTCCTCGGCCTCGATGCCGCAGAACGCGCCCGGCGTATCCACAAAGCAGATGATCGGGCGCCCGAAGCACTCTGCCTGCTTCATCAGACGCAGCGCCTTCCGGTAGCCCTCCGGCGACGGCATTCCGAAGTTTCTCAAAATATTGTCCTTCGTCGTGCGGCCCTTTTCCTGGCCAATGACGGTCACGGGAATCCCGTGGAAGCTTGCGATGCCGCCGATAACGGCACCGTCGTCTTTAAAATACCGGTCGCCGTGGAATTCCATGAAGCCGTCAAACAGCGCATGAATATAGTCAGACGCCACAAGACGGTCGGATTTTCTCGAAAGCAGGACAGAATCCCAGGCCGTCTTCGGCCCTTCGGCCGTGTTCCCGGCCTTCCTGCGGACGCGGCCTGCCGCGCCGAGAATCCCGGCTCCAATGCCGCCGGACGCCGCCTTTCCTTCTGTCTCCTGTTCCGCATAGACCTCCGGCCCCGGCTCGCTGCTGTGGAGCCGCAGGATGTGGATCAGGGTCTCCTTCATCTCCTCCCGCTTCACGATCTTATCAATGAAGCCGTGCTCCAAAAGGAACTCAGAACGCTGGAAGCCCTCCGGGAGCTTCTGGCCGATGGTCTGCTCGATGACCCGGGGGCCTGCAAAGCCGATTAAGGCGTTTGGCTCCGCTAAAATAATATCGCCGAGCATGGCAAAGCTGGCCGTCACGCCGCCGGTGGTCGGGTCGGTGAGGACGCTCACGAAAAGCTGTCCGGCCTCATGATGACGCTTTAAGGCCGCGGCCGTCTTCGCCATCTGCATCAAGGACACAAGCCCCTCCTGCATCCTGGCGCCGCCGGAACATGCGAACAGGATCACCGGGAGCTTTTCCTCAGTGGCCCGCTCCACGGCCCGGGCAATTTTTTCGCCCACATTGTGCCCCATGCTGCTCATGAGGAACCTGGCGTCGCAGACGCCGAGAACTGCCGGATATCCGCCAATCATGGCCTTCCCCGTCACAATGGCCTCGTTGAGCTTCGTCTTCTCCCTGGCTGCCGCCAGCTTCTTTTCATAGCCCGGGAAGTTTAACGGGTTGGAAACCGGCATGGTCTCCTCCCATTCCTCAAAGCTTCCCTCGTCAGCGGTCATTTCGATCCTGCGGTAGGCATGAACCCGGAAATAGCCGCCGCATTTCGGGCAGATATAGTAATTGTTTCGGACATCTTCGGTATAGATCGGCTTTCCGCACTTGTTGCATTTCCGCCACAGTCCCTCGGGAATGGCCGGGGAAGAACCGTCCTTTGCCGCTTCCCTGCCGTCGGAACCGCGGTGGTAAATGGTATCAATTTTTGTATATGTCTTTTTAAACATGTCTTTTAACATGCGAAAACTTCCTTTCCTATATGGACATGTGCCCTGAAACTAAGGATTTACCTGCAATACTCCGGAAAATGGCTCGGGATGAAATCCGTATCCACATCTCCCGCCTGGAAGTCCGGGTCGTTGATGATTTCATACTGGAAATCCAGGTTCGTCGTGATCCCCTCGATCACCAGCTCGCCGAGGGCGCTCCGCATTTTTGCGATGGCGGATTCCCTGTCCTTGTCATGGACAATGAGCTTTAAAATCATGGAATCGTAGTTCGCCGGGATCCGGTAATTGTTGTACACTGCCGTATCCACGCGGACGCCCCGTCCGCCGGGCAGGTGGATGTCCGTAATCAGGCCCGGGCATGGCATGAACTTTTTCTCCGGGTTCTCGGCGTTGATCCTGCATTCAATGGCATGGCCGGAAATCTTTACGTCCTCCTGGGAGAACGAAAGCTTTTCGCCGGCCGCGATGCGGATCTGCTCTTTTACCAGGTCAAGATCCGTCACCGCCTCGGTTACGGGATGTTCCACCTGAATCCTGGTGTTCATTTCCATGAAGTAGAAATTTTTATTTTTATCTAAAAGGAACTCGATGGTGCCGGCATTTTCATAGCCCACGGCCTTCGCTGCGCGGACAGCCGTCTCGCCCATCTGTTTTCTGAGCGTATCGGAAATGGCCGGGGACGGCGACTCCTCAAGCACCTTCTGGTGGCGCCTCTGGATGGAACAGTCCCTCTCACCTAAATGCACCACGTTTCCATAGCTGTCAGCCATGATCTGAAATTCGATGTGGCGCGGGTTCTCCACGTACCGCTCGATGTACATGGTGTCGTCGGAAAAGCCCTTAATGGACTCCATCTGGGCATTGAGGAAGTTGGACTCGAAATCCTCCTCGGAGCGGGAGATCCGCATCCCCTTTCCGCCGCCGCCGCTGGACGCCTTAATCATGACCGGGAAACCGATTTCCTTTGCCGTCTTAAGCCCGTCCTCAGCCGTATGCACCGGCTCCTTGCTTCCAGGAACCACCGGGACGCCGGCCTCCATCATGGTCTTTCTCGCCTCGGACTTATTTCCCATCTTGTTGATGATTTCCGCCGACGGGCCGATGAAGCGGATGCTGCATTTTTCGCAGAGTTCCGCAAACCTGGCGTTCTCGGAGAGGAAGCCGAAGCCCGGATGGATGGCGTCTGCCTTCATGGCCACGCAGGCCGTCAGGATCCGCTCCATGTCCAGGTAGCTCTCCGTTGAAGGCGCAGGCCCGATGCAGATGGCCTCGTCGGCCAAAAGCGTATGGAGCGCCTCTCTGTCTGCCTCGGAGTAGACGGCCACCGTCTTGATCCCCATTTCCCGGCACGCGCGGATAATCCTTACCGCGATCTCGCCGCGGTTCGCAATCAGAATTTTCTGAAACATATCGTCACCAGCCTAACCAATCATAAACGTGAGCTCTGCGGATACCGCGACCTTGCCGTCCACGGTCGCCACAGCGCTGCCGATTCCTACCGGGCCTTTTCTCTTGATAATTTTGCATTCCAGGCGCAGCCTGTCGCCGGGAACCACCTTTTTCTTAAACTTTACGTTGTTCATGCCGCCGAAATATGCGGTTTTCCCCTTGTTTTCCTCCAGGCTCAAAATCGCCACAGCGCCTGTCTGGGCAAGGGCTTCCACGATCAGGACGCCCGGCATCACCGGCTCCTGGGGAAAGTGGCCCGCAAAAAACGGCTCGTTGTATGTCACGGATTTATAGCCCACGGCGCCGACGCCCGGCTCCAGCTCTTCCACACAGTCAATGAGCAGGAATGGATGGCGGTGGGGGATAATCTCCTGAATTTCCTTGATTCCTAACATGTTTTTCCTCCTGCGGCTTAACGGATGCGGAATAACGGCTGGCCGTACTCCACGACCTCCTCGTTCTTTACAAGGATTGCGTCCACAATTCCGTCGTACTCGCTCTCGATCTCATTCATTAACTTCATGGCCTCGACAATGCCGAGTACCTGGCCTTTTTTCACCGTGTCGCCCACCTTCACGAAATTCTCTGCATCCGGGGACGGAGAGGAATAGAAGGTGCCCACAAGCGGGCTGGTGACGACTTTATCGGAAGCCACATCGCCGAATACGGCTGCCTCTGTCCCGCCGGATACGCTGTCTGCCGGATCTGCCGTCTGGGCCGCCGGCATCACGCCTGCCGTCTGGCCGGATAAAAGCTCGGCCGGTACAGCCGGTACGGCCGGGGCGCCGACTACCTGAACCGTCGGCGTTACGACTTTTTTCTCTCTTTTCATGGTGATTTTTAAATCACCCTGCTCTAACTCAAAGCTTGTGAGGGCGTTTTCGGAAACGGCCTTCATAAGCTCGATCATATCTTTAATTTCCATAAGCCCTGCTCCTTATTCCTCAAATTTCTTCACTAAAAGGCTGGCGTTGTGGCCGCCGAAGCCCAGGGAGTTGCTGATGGCGTAGGTGATGTCCATGTTCACGCCGTCGCCCTTGGTGTAGTCCAAGTCGCACTCCGGGTCGTCCACAAGAAGGCCTGCCGTCGCATGGACAAAGCCCTCCTCGATGGATTTCACGCAGGTGATAAATTCCACGCCGCCTGCCGCGCCGAGAAGATGGCCCACCATGGACTTGGTGGAGTTGATTTTTACTTTATATGCATGGTCGCCGAGGGCCAGCTTGATGGCCTTCGTCTCGAATAAGTCGTTGTGATGGGTGGCCGTTCCGTGGGCGTTCACGTAGTCGATCTGCTCCGGTTTAATGCCTGCCTCGTTCATGGCGTTTTCCATGGCCCTTGCAGCGCCGCTTCCATCCTCTGCCGGGGACGTGATATGGAACGCATCGGAGGTGGCGCCGTAGCCGACGACCTCGGCATAAATCTTTGCGCCTCTGGCCTTTGCATGCTCTAAGGACTCCAGGATTACGACACCTGCGCCCTCGCCCATGACGAAGCCATTTCTCTCTTTATCGAAGGGGATGGACGCCCTGGCCGGATCCTCGGAGGTGGAGAGCGCCGTCAGCCCGCAGAAGCCTGCGACGCCGATGGGGGTGATGCTGGCCTCAGCGCCGCCTGCCACCATCACGTCTGCCTCGCCGTGCTGGATGGAGCGCATGGCCTCACCGATGGAGTGGGTGCCTGTGGCGCATGCCGTCACGACGTTTAAGCTTTTTCCCTTTAAGCCGAACTGGATGGACACATTCCCGGCCGCCATGTTGCTGATCATAAGCGGTACGAGAAGCGGGTTGACGCGGGACGGCCCTTTCTCCATGAGCTTTTTATATTCGCGCTCTACGGCCTGGAGGCTTCCGATTCCGGAGCTCACACAGACGCCGACGCGGTACGGGTCTTCCTTTTCCATGTCAATGCCGGCATCCTTTAAGGCCTGGGCAGATGCAGCAACCGCATACTGGGAAAACAGCTCCATCCGTCTGGCGGCCTTCGGATCCATGTACTGCTTCGGGTCAAAATCCTTGACCTCAGCCGCAACCTTCGCCTTATATTCTGTGGTATCAAAATATGTGATGGGGCCGAAACCGATTTTTTTGTTTTTCAAGCCTTCCCAAAACGATTCCACGTCGTTGCCAATCGGGGTGATGGCTCCCATTCCGGTTACTACAACTCTGTTCATTTTTTTCTTCTCCTTCTTCTCTACATCGCCATGCCGCCGTCCACGGAAATCACCTGGCCGGTGATGTAGGCGGCTCCCTCAGACGCCAGGAATGCGACGGTTTCCGCAATGTCCTTCGTCTCTCCGAATCTCTTAAGGGGGATCTGCTCTCCCATTGCCTTTTTCACGTCCTCGGGAAGGACGTCTGTCATCTCGGTCTTAATAAAGCCGGGCGCAACGGCGTTTACCGTGATCCCGCGGCTCCCAAGCTCCCTTGCCACAGACTTTGTAAGCCCGATCAGGCCGGCCTTGGAAGCACAGTAGTTTGCCTGGCCGGCGTTTCCCATGACGCCGGAAACCGAGGAAATGTTGATGATGCGGCCGCTCTTCTGCTTTAACATCTGGCGCGCCACGTGCTTTGTGCAGTTAAAGGCGCCCTTTAAGTTGGTGTCGATGACCGCGTCGAAGTCTTCCTCCGACATTTTCATAATCAGGTTGTCACGGGTGATGCCCGCGTTGTTCACTACGATATCGAGATGGCCGTATTTTTTTACGATGCCGGAGATCATTTCTCCTGCTTTTTCATAGTCCGATACGCTGCACTGGATCGCCTCGGCCGTTCCGCCGTTTGCCGCGATTTCTTCCACTGCCTCGGCAGCCTTTGCCTCAGACCCGTTGTAGTTTACGATGACGGCCGCGCCGTATCCGGCGAGGGTCACTGCGATCTGACGGCCGATGCCGCGGCTCGCGCCTGTCACCAGGGCGACTTTTCCACTCAGATTCATTGGGTTCTCCTTATTTCAGTTTTTCCAGATCTTCCAGTTTCTCTATATTAAGGACGGCTGCGCCCTTATCAATCTTCTTTATAAAGCCGGAAAGGGTCTTTCCGGGCCCGATCTCAATGAACCGGTCGACTCCGTCGGCCAGCATGGTTTCCACGCTCTGCTGCCATCTGACGGAGGACGATACCTGTTTTTTTAGGAGCGGCTTTACGTCGGCCGCGCTCGTCACATACTGGGCGGTCACGTTTGCCACATAGGGGATCACCGGCTCCGAGATCGTCACGTTTTCCAGATATTCGCCAAGCTTTTTCCCGGCGTCCTCGAGAAGGTGGGAATGGAACGGCCCGCTGACGTTTAAGGGCAGGACGCGCCTTGCGCCTGCTTCCTTAAGCTTTTCAGACGCCTCCTCCACGGCTTCCTTTTTGCCGGAAATTACAATCTGTCCCGGGCAGTTGTAGTTTGCCACCTGGACATTTTCAATGGGATCCACAACTTCATTGATCTGTTCTGCTGTCATCCCCAGGACGGCGCTCATGCCGCCGATTCCCGCCGGAACTGCCTCCTGCATGAGAATCCCGCGCTTCCTGACCGTGAGGATGGCATCGTCTGCGGACATGACGCCCGCTGCCACCAGCGCCGGATATTCTCCGAGACTTAAGCCTGCCGCCACATCCGGCCGAAAGCCCTGTTCTTCCATGACCTTCATCATGGCAACGCTCACCGTCACCATGGCCGCCTGTGTGTATTCCGTAATGTCGAGACGGTCGTTCTTCTCAAAGCAGAGCTCCGGCATGGAAAAGCCTAAAAGCTCTGTTGCCCTGTCGAAAACCGCCTTCGCCGTCTTTGAATTTTCATAAAAGTCCTGGCCCATGCCGCAATACTGCGCGCCCTGTCCCGGAAAAATAAACGCTGTCTTGCCCATATTTTACCTCTTTAATAACTGCTCTGCCTCTGCCATGATCTCTTCGATGATCTCCTTGCAGGTCTGTTCCTTCTTTACCATGCCTGCAATCTGGCCGGCCATAACGGTTCCGTCGTTGACATCTCCCTCGATGACGGCCTTTCTCAAACCGCCCAGGGTCAGAAGTTCAAGCTGCTCGAAGGTTGCGCCCTCGTTCTCCATCTTAATATACTCTCTCGTCATCTGGTTCCTTAAGCCGCGCACCGGATGGCCGTGGCTTCTTCCCGTGACGACGGTATCGATGTCTTTGGCCTTGATGATTCTCTGCTTGTAGTTTTCATGTACGATGGATTCCTTTGCCACGACGAAGCGGGTGCCCATCTGGACGGCCTCTGCGCCCAGCATGAAGGAAGCCGCGATGCCTCTTCCGTCTGCGATTCCGCCGGCTGCGATGACCGGGATGGAAACGGCGTCGACTACCTGCGGCACAAGCGTCATGGTGGTGGACTCGCCGATGTGTCCGCCGGACTCGGTTCCCTCTGCCACGACAGCGTCAGCGCCGCCGCGCTCCATGAGCTTTGCAAGGGCTACGGAAGCTACCACCGGGATTACGATGATGCCTGCATCCTTCCACATTTTCATGTACTTGCCGGGGTTTCCGGCTCCCGTCGTTACGACCTTGACGCCTTCCTCCACGACAACCTTTGCCACATCGTCTGCGTGGGGGCTCATCAACATGATGTTGACGCCGAACGGCTTCTTTGTCAGTTCCTTTGCCTTACGGATCTCTTCTCTTACCACCTCGCCCGGCGCGCTGGCTGCGCCGATTAAGCCAAGGCCGCCGGCCTCGGATACGGCCGCTGCCAGATGGTGCTCGGCCACCCATGCCATGCCGCCCTGAATGACCGGATATTCGATCCCTAACATTTCTGTGATTCTGGTTTTCATCTTTTATTACTCGCCTTTCCGGATTTCTATTCTGTCATGCATACTGCAATTTAAAAGGAAGGGCGGAAATCCCGCCCTCGCACCTTTTTTCGCATCATGCGCTTTCACAGTTCTGCCCTTTGCGGCCCAGAGATTAGTCCTCTACGCCCTTGTCCTTTAAGTACTTCATAACGTCGCCGACCGTAGCCATCTGCTGAAGGTCTTCTGCCGGGATCTCTACGGAATACTCGTCCTCAAGAGCCATAACAAGCTCGAAAAGATCCAGGGAATCTGCTCCAAGGTCATCCTTAAAAGAGGAAGCCTCTGTGATGGTAGCTGCGTCTACGCTTAACTGGTCTGCAATCAATTCTTTCATTCTCTCTAACATGGTTTTGTTCTCCTTTTCCTTTACTTTTTATTTTTCTTATTCTTTTATCTTCATTCGGAGCTTTTCTACCACTCCAGAAGAACGGCGCCCCAGGTCATGCCTGCGCCGAAGCCTGACATGACAATCTTGTCGCCCGGTTCTAGCATACCATGTTCTACCATTTCATTCAAGAGTAATGGGATCGAAGCGGTAGAAGTATTTCCATACCGGCTGATGCTCATCGGAAATTTGTCCATGGGCTCTTTGAGCCTCTTGGCGGCCGCCTCGATAATTCTCTCGTTGGCCTGGTGAAGGACGTAATATTTGATCTCCTCTTTTGGGATCCCCGTCTTCTTTAAAAGGATCTCGACGCTTTCCGGCACCTTCTTTACGGCAAACCGGAAAACCTCCTGGCCGTCCATGGTCATGAAGCCGATCTCCGGCTTCGTGCCGGTGAGGAAATTCCCAAGCGTCCTGGACTGGCAGGCCAGGACAGGGCCTTTCGTCCCGTCGGAGCCCATCATCATGTCGATGATGCCTTTTTCATCCGCCTTTAAAACGGCGGCTCCGGCTCCGTCGCCGAACAGCACGCAGGTGCCGCGGTCGCTCCAGTCCGTCACCTTGCTTAAGGTTTCCGAACCGATGATTAACGCCGTCTTATAGATGCCGGCCTGGAAAAAGCCCTGTACAATCTCCATGGCGAAAATAAAGCCGGCACAGGCGGCGGAAATGTCGAACGCCACTGCATTGACAGCGCCGATGGCGGCCTGAACCTCGCAGGCGCCGCTTGGATAATTGTAATCCGGCGACGACGTTCCTAAAATCAGGATGTCGATCTCCTCCGGGCTTACGCCGGCGGCCTCAAGGGCTTTTTTCGCAGCTTTTGCAGCCAACGCCGAGGTTCCGTCTTCGGTGGAGATCCGCCGCTCACAGATTCCCGTGCGGCTCCTGATCCATTCGTCGTTTGTATCCACAATTTTTGCCAAATCGTCGTTCGTAATGATGTTTTCCGGTACACAAATACCGATTCCTGCAATTCTGGCTGTCATATTCATTCCTTATGTGTAGATTTTTAGATACTTTGAGATTCAAACTAATTATGAATATGGTAATTCCTGGCGGCTGTTTTGTCAAGCTGTTTTTTCGTTCTCCGGTATGATTTCTTCGACGTTTTTTCGGGAATTTCGCGGTACGGGGCAGATAAACGGCGGGCAGCGGCTGTTTTTCTTCATCTGGACTGCTCAATTATTCTAAAATTGGATATTTCAATCATGCCATATCTGTCTTATGATGGTGCCAGATGAAGCTTCACATTTTACAAGGAGGACTGCTTTATGGACAATTCTTTCACCTGTGCGGAAAACTGTCAGGCTTTCCCGTCCGGCGAAATCGTGCCGGAAATTTTCACGGCTCATAAAAAAATCGACGCCCACACCCATATCGGCGCCTTCGGAAGCCCGTTCAACATCCATTTTGACACAAAACGGCTTCTGGAACAGATGGAAACCTACCATATTGAAAAGACGATTCTCTGCCCGTCCGGCTGTCACGAAAACGAGGACGTGGCTGCCGCCTACCGCGCGCATCCCGATAAAATCATCCCGCTCATGTGGATTAACTGCGCTGAGGGACAGCCGGCCTACGACGCGCTGGAGCATTATCTCAGGGACGAGGGCTTTGCCGGCGCCAAGCTCCAGTCTTTGTTTGACGGCTACACGGCCGACGCGCCCTGTGTGGATCCGGCGGCCGAGCTCTGCGAGCAGTACGGAAAGCCCCTGTTCATCCACTCGGGGCACCCGCCGTTTTCGCTCCCGTGGCAGATTGGCCTTCTCGCCGAGCGCCATCCGCACCTTCCTATCGTCATGATCCACATGGGACATGCCCACGGCGTCTACGTGGACGCGGCCATCACCATGGCGAAAAAGTATGAGAATATCTGGTTAGAGACCTCCGGCACCTCCATGAGCTGCCAGATCAAAAATGCCTACGAGACTGTTGGGCATGACCGCGTCATGTTCGGCATTGACTCGCCGTTCCACCATCCGACTGTCGAAATCCAGAAAATTTTGGCCTGCGGCGTCGATGAAGAAGGGCTGGAGCGGATTTTCTATAAGAATGCGGCGGCCTTTATGGGGCTTTAATTTATTATAGAAAGGATAGAAAACAGCATGAAATACTCTGCTTCTGAGCTGGCCTACACAGGGGTCATGGCCGCTCTCGTGTTCATCGGAACGTATTGCTTCAAAATCCCGTCGCCTTTCGGGTACACCCACCTGGGCGACTGCATGATTATCCTGACGGTCTGCCTCTTCGGCACAAAACGCGGCGTCCTTGCCGGAAGCCTCGGCGCCGGAATCGCGGATTTCCTCGGCGGATACGCCGTCTGGGTTCTGCCGACCATGGTATTAAAAGGCCTCTGGGCCCTCGTCATGGGCGTTATCATGTACCGGCTTCTTCCAAAATATAAATACGGCTGGCTTGTCGGGGCCGTATGCGGCGGCATTCTTCACGTGGCCGGGTACACGCTCGTGAAAATCCCGCTCTATGGAACGGCTGTGGCCTTCGGAGAACTGTTCACCCTGACGGCTCAGTCCTGCGCCGGAATCGTCCTCGGCGGACTGCTCTGCGGCGTGTTTGAGCGGGCCCTGAAAAGCAGGCGGCTTTCTTCTTAAAGAAGGCCGTCTTTTTTATTGCCTTTCAGGCTGTCCGAGACGGAAATCCGCTCCGCGCAGGGAAACGCACTTTTTTGTCTCCTGCGCTTGCGTCCGCTCCATAAAAACGGTATAGTAGGGTTAGGAACAGGAAACGGAACGCAGGAGGACGTGCGTATGCTGGAGGTACA
The DNA here is from genome assembly GCA_018223415.1 of Eubacteriaceae bacterium Marseille-Q4139. Lineage (NCBI taxonomy): Bacteria > Bacillati > Bacillota > Clostridia > Eubacteriales > Eubacteriaceae > Eubacteriaceae bacterium Marseille-Q4139. Next base: position 1,494,791 of record JAGTTQ010000001.1, read on the forward strand.
GGGCATCAAAAAATCCTATGGACGGGCCAGGATTTTAAAGGATATTTCGTTTACGGCCGAACCCGGCGAATGCGTGGGCATTGCCGGCGGGAACGGCTGCGGGAAAACCACGCTTTTATCGGTGTTGGCCGGTGCTTTGAGGGCAGACGGCGGCAGCATCCGCTTTGACGGAAAAGAGGCCGTCGGCCATCCGAAGGTCTTTGCGGACAGTGCGGCCTATGTGCCTCAGGAAAATCCGCTCATCGAGGAGCTGACGGTGCGCGACAATTTTCGCCTCTGGTACCGCGGCGGCCATGGGAGCCTAAAGGCGGCCATGAAGTCCGATGCGGCCGTCATGCTTGGCGTCGATGCCATGGCAAAAAAGCAGGCGGGAAAGCTTTCCGGCGGCATGAAAAAGCGCCTGAGCATCGCCTGTGCCCTCTCCAACCAGGCGCCCGTTTTGATTCTCGACGAGCCGGGGGCCGCCCTGGATTTGAAGTGCCGCGCCGATATCCGCGCGTATTTAAAGCACTATCTGGCGGGCGGCGGCACGGTGATCCTGACCTCTCATGATATGGAAGAGCTGGCACTCTGTACGAAGTTATTTATTCTGAGAGACGGGATCCTGAACCGGGAAGACCCCGGGATTTCGGAGGAACGGCTGATTTCCTGTTTTTAGAGAACGGTTCTATTGGCTTACAAAAGCAAAATCTGAGACGAAAGGGAGGAATTGCGGATGAAATGTGAGAGATGCGGAACAGAATTTAACGATCAGGAACGGACTTGTCCAAACTGCGGGCTGTCTGTGACGGTGAAAGAGCCGGAGACGCCCGAACAGGACGGCGGCGGCAAAAAGAAGAAAACCATCCTTTTGGCGATGATTGCCGTCGCTGTCATCGCCGTCTGCGCGGCTGCGGCCGTGATATCGTCCAGAAAGGATCCGAAAGAGACGGTGATTGCGGCCTTTTCCCAGTGGATGAACGCCGGTGAGGAAAGCCCGTCGGAGAAAATTTTTGGTTTCCGCCAGTTTGCCAATGAGCTTGGCACAAAAAACTCGGAGACCAGCATGACGCTCCGGATGGACGGCTCCACCGGCATCGACACATCCGCCATCAATGGCGCTGCCCTCCGGCTGGAGACAAAGTCTGATTTGGAAAACCAGAAGCTTGGCATGGATCTGACGGCCGTTTACGGCGGCATGGATTTTCTTGGCATGAATCTTTACTTCGGCGGCCGGGAGCTGATGTTTGCGTCGCCGGAGTTAATAGATCCGGTGCTTTATCTGGATCTGGGCGAGGGGCTGGCTGACCGCCTGGCGGCGTCCCCGACCATCGGGCCGATGCTTGCGGAACAGGGGCAGGATGCCGAAGAAGTTGCCGCACAGGTGGATCAATTTTTCGACCAGGCGGAACAGGTGTCCCAGAACCCGTTGGATTTTGCTGCTCTGATCGAGCGGTATCAGGCGGGCTGCAAGGCCCAGGAGAGCTTTAAAGCAGCTCTGACCGTGGAACGGGGCGAAAAAGGCACGTTTACCCTGGATGGGCAGGAGGTGTCCTGCGACGGCTACCAGGTACATGTGAGCAAGGATTCCATGATCGAATTTCTTCGGACTTCCGCCGACTTTTTCTTAAACGACGAGGAATTCCGCAGTCAGTATCTGGAACAGCTCCGGCTGAGCGCCCTTTTAATGGAAGAAACGCTTGACTCAAGCCTTGGGGAAGTGCTCACGGCTGAGGAACTTTTGGAAGAGGATTACGGCGACGTCAGGGCTGAGGTTGACGAGCTCATCGCGCTTTTCGACAGCCAGCTCACGGATGTGGATATGACCGTTTATGTGGACTCCAAAGGACGCCTTGCACAGTTTGAAGGCACCACGACAATTCTTCCGGAGCCGGAGTCCGGAGAGGCAAATTCTGACCTTTCCTTCCGTGTGACAGCAGAAGGCGGAAGCTATCTAATGGAAAACTGGAACGGGGAGCTTTTGATTTCCCAGGCTGGCGAGTCTGTGGCCATCACGTTCCAAAAAACAGGAAGCTATGACGGCTCTCTGGCGGCTTCCGAATCCGTCTTAAAGGTTGAGGAGGCAGGCACCGCCGCCCTTCAGATTGTATGGAGCGGCTCCTATGATTCTTCTTCCGGGGACTTTGACCTGAATTTTGCGCTGGAATCCCCCGAAGATGCACCCGTTTCCATCGCCGGAAAGGGCATTGTCACAGAGCTCGAAAAAGGGACTTCGATCACATGCGTCTTTGACGAGCTGACTCTGAACGCCGGGGAAGAGAGCGTCACCGTGAGCGGCGACTTCGCATACGGCCCGCTCACTTCGGAAGTCACGGCACCGGCAGGCGAGACGATGGATGTGCTGGCGGCCACCGAGGACGACTGGAACAATCTGCTCGTATCCCTTTACTTCAAGTTCATCTCCCTGATCGTGGGCACTGCGGACTTATCTTAACAGCAAAGGACTGAGACAGACATGAAACCCTGCGGGACATTCTGGATTCTGGAAATCAAACGGGCCTGGAAGCGGGCCGGGCGCCTTCTTTTCGGCGCCCTCCTGCTTCTTTTTCTGGCGGGCACGGCCGGTTTTCTTTTCGGAAAGCTTCTCTATGGGGACGCTGTCAGCAGGCGGATCCAAATCGGCGCCGTCATGCCGGAGGGGGACGCGTTTGCCAAACAGGTACTCTCCATGATTACTTCCCTCGACAACGTAAAAAGCCTCTGCGACTTTCACTACATGGAGCGGGAGGATGCCATAAACGAGCTGGAGGCAGGGAATTTGTTTGCCGTCATGGAAATCCCTGAGGGGATGGTGGAAGGCATCATGGACGGCAGCAACATCCCCGTCCGGGTGATTTTTCCGGAAAATTCCGGGACGGAAAGCCTGATTTTTAAGGAACTGACCGATGCCGGAGCAAAAACCCTGGGGGCCGCCCAGGCTGGGATTTACGCGGGGGATGAGCTGATACGGACGGCCGGAGAGGCGGTCGGGATCTCTGAGGAAGCCCGCCGTGAGGCCGTTTCGGCGCTGGAGCGGGATCTGAACGAGATCTTTTTGTCTTACAGCCTGCCGCGGGAGGACTATTTCTTTTCCCAGGAGGTGACGGCCACCGGGGAGGTGGGGCTTGCCGCTTATTACGGGATCAGCATGTTCGTGCTGGCGCTTCTTCTTCTGGCGATTCCGGCGGCCGACTTCCTGCTTCCATGGGGGCGGGCCATGAAGCAGCAGCTCTCCCGGACGGGCATCGGGCCGTCTGCCCGCTGCGCCGGAAGAATTTTGGGGCTTGGGAGCCTTTATATGGCCGTCGTCGGTCTTTCGTGGGCTGCGTACTTCCTGTGGGCGGGGCGGCCGTTCCCGGCGGACTTTGGAGATTTTGGCCGCGCGGCAGGCGGCATGCAGGCGGGGCCGTTTGCCGCACTTTCGGATTTTGGCGGCAGTACGTTTTTTTCGGCGGCGGCCGCGCTCCTTCTGTTCCTGCTCTTCTGCTGGACGGCGGCGGCATTTGCCGTGTTTTTATTTGAATTTGCCGGGACGCTTTTAGGCGGCGTCATGCTCCTTTTTCTGGCGGGAATCGGCCAGCATATTCTGGCGGGCGGATTCCTTCCTGTGATTTTTCTCCCGGAGGCCCTGCGGAAGGCGGCGCCATATATGCCGTCTGCCGTCTGGATGGACGCGGGGAAGGTGTTTCTAACGGGCGCCTGGGACTGGGGTGTCTTAGTCAGGCTCTTTTTCCTTGGGGTGATCCTTTTTGGCGGATGCCGGCTGATGGAGGTGAGGAACCGATGAGACAGGCTGTGTCCTGGTTTTTTCTTTCCTGCCGCAGGTACTTAAAGCGGCTTTCTTTTCTGGCGGTTCTTCTGGCTCTTCCGGCGGCGGCTTTTCTCTTAAATCTTGCAGACAAAAGCGGCGATAATCGGATCCGGATTGCCGTCTGCACGGAGCCGGCCGGATCCGCGCAGACAGCGCTCTCCTTCCGGCTTCTTGCGGCGCTCACGGACGCGGAAGGCATGTTTTCGTTTTATGCCTGTGAGGACGCAAAGCAGGTGAAAGAAGACGTGGCCTCCAGACGGGCGGAATGCGGCTATGTCATCGCGGCTGACCTGGGGGAGCGAATGGAGAAAAAAGATTATAAGCGTGCCATCCGGGTGTTTTCAGCCCCCACGACCGTGACGGCCGAGCTTTCGCAGGAGGTGGTGTTTGCCGAACTGATCTCCCTCTATGACCCGGAGCTTTTTTCGCAGTACGTGGAATCCGGGAGCGCCTATGACTTCGCCGGAGAGCCGGGAAGTGAGGAACGGAAGGCGCTGGCCAAAGAAGCGGCCGGGCTTTATGACAGGTGGGCAGAAAACGGCAGCACCTTCCGGTTTTCCTATGAAACGGTGGATGCCGAGGTCGTCACGCCAGACGCCGGTTCCGGCGTGTTCCCTGTCCGAGGGCTGGCGGCCGTTTTTGTCTATGTCACGGGGATTTACGCGGCCGCCGTCGGGGCTTCCGATCAAAAGCGCGGCCTTTTTGTCCCGGTTCCCTGGCAGAACCGCGCGGCATGCCGGATTGCTTCCATGGCGGCGCCTGTGGTTCTCGCGGCGCTTTCCGGGCTTTTTTCCTTGGCAGCCGGCGGGGAGTTGGAGAATCCGGCAGAGGAGATTTTCTCCATGGCGTTTTACGCGGCTGCCGTCCTTCTTTTTTCCTGGCTCCTCTGCCTGATTTTCAGACGGCCTGGCCTGATCGGTTCTCTGCTTCCGTTTTTCCTGATGGGCAGTCTCCTGTTCTGTCCGGTCTTTGCCGATGCGGCGAGGTTCTTTCCGGAGGCGGGATGGATCGGCCGGCTGTTCCTGCCGTGGTATTATCTGCATGCCATATAGAATATAAAATGCCGCCGCCGGCTTCCGGGATATGCCCGGGTTCCGGCGGCGGCAGTGTTTTTGCCATTCTTTTTTATTTTGCGGTCTTTTTCTGTCCCATGATGGTGCGGACGCCCTCCACCGCAAGCACGATGGAAAGGATCACCAGAAGCAGGCCAAGGCCGGAGCGGATCCAGTACCAGATGGCCGCGTCGGTCATGGTGCCGGAGGTGATGGCACCGAAGTTTGTCATGATGGTCTGGCACAGGGACACGATGGTGACAACCAGCATGAACGCCATGGGGAACAGGAACATTTTGTTGTTCTTTCCCATGCAGCCGAGCCATGCGGCGACAGCCAAAAGGCCCAGGGCGGCCAGAAGCTGGTTTGCAGCGCCGAACAAAGCCCAGATTTTTGCGTATCCGGTCATGCCCAGGGCGATTCCGAGAACCACTGTAATGCCAGTGGAGACATAGGGGTTTGTCAGTACGGCTTTGAAGCCGGATGCGTCCTTATAGGTCTGTCCCGGCTCCAGCCAGAACTCCTGGAACATGTAGCGGGCCAGACGGGTCGCCGTATCCAGGGATGTCAGGCAAAAGGCGGATACTGCCAGAATTAACATGGAGTAAATGACGTTTTCTGCACCGGCTAAGAACGGGATCGTCGCACACATGCGGGAAATTCCCGTTGCGAACACGGCCGTAGGCGTGTTGATTCCTGTGGGAACGTAATCGCTCCAGATGTATCCGACGGCGCAGAGGGAAATTAACGCCAGCACACACTCGATCAGCATGCCGCCGTATGCGATGGGGCGGGCGTCTGCCTCTTTGTCAAGCTGCTTCGCCGTCGTACCGGAGCCCACCAGGGAGTGGAAGCCGGAGATTGCACCGCAGGCGATGGTGACGAACAGGGCCGGGAACATGCTTCCGAGGGATACGCCGGAGCCGTACTCAGCCGTGTCCACAAAGGACGTGAAGGCCGGGATTTCCAGGGTCGGATGTGCGCCCAGAATACCGACGACGGCTACGATCATCATGCCGTAAAGCAGGAAGGAGCTCAAATAATCCCTCGGCTGGAGCAGGATCCAGACCGGTGTTACGGAAGCCACCGCAATATAAATGCCCACGATAATCATCCATACGGTTCCGTCTAGATACAGCGGGTGCCAGTTGTAGCCGATCACCATGCAGAGGATGATGGCTGCAACGCCCAGGACGGTGGAAACCACCAGAGAGGCGTTCCTGCGGTAAACCATGATGCCGAAGATGATGGCGATCACGATAAACAGGATGGAAATCATGGCCGTGGTGGCATTGGCAGAGCTGGCTGCCAGATCAACGGCGCCGTTTGCGTCGTAGGTTGCCTTAAAGGTGTTGGCTACGATGGAAGCAAAGGCTGCCACAACCAGGATCAGGGTCAGGTAGGAAAAGGTTAAAAACAGCTTCTTTGCCCGGGAGCCGATACTCTCGGCAATAACTTCGCCGATGGACTGGCCTTTGTTGCGGATGGAAGCAAACAGGGCGCCGTAGTCATGGACGGCACCGAAGAAGATTCCTCCAATTAAAACCCAGAGCATGACCGGAACCCATCCGAATACGGCTGCCTGGATCGGGCCGTTGATGGGGCCTGCGCCTGCGATGGATGAAAAATGGTGTCCCATGAGCACCGGGGCTTTGGCCGGCACATAATCGTTGCCGTCCTCCAGCTCGTGAGCCGGTGTCGTCCGCTTCGGATCGACGCCCCACTGCTCGGAAAGCCATTTTCCGTAGAAAATGTAGCCAAGCGCCAGCACAGCGATTCCAACTACAAGAATTACGACTGCATTCATTTTCTTATGTCCTCCTTTGAGAGTTATGACTTTAATATATCTTTCATAAACTTCGCGCTGCCGCGGCCCATTCGGTTGGTAATGACCCTGTTCCCTTCCCGGATCAGGGCGGCCGTATGGACATTCATCCATCCATACCACGAAAAACGAAAGCTTTTGTAGATCCGGCACCGTTTCAGTGCCTTTTCCCCCTCTTTTTCCGAGGAGTCACAAAGGAACACAGGGCTGATGCAGCTGTACATATGGCCCGGGCCCGGGTGGATCTCCTTCATGCCCTCCCGGACAGCAAAGTCCAGGCACCGGGAGAAGATCTCCTCCGTTAAGACCGGCACGGAAAAAATGAAGACGTATTCATTGCTGTCCGCGGCCCAGAGCTGCGCTTTTTTCACCAGCACATATTTTTCGGAATGCACATGGAAGCTGCACCGCGCCGCAAGCGGCAGGCCGTCTTCCCTGGCCGGGAACCGTTCCGTGTCGAAATACGTCTCGTAGCCTTTTAACAGGCGTTCCAAAAGTTCGCTGCGGTTCCTCGCCTGATCCATGCGGATCCCTCCTGTTCCTCATAAATTTCTTAATTCCATAGAAAAGCGCTCGGCGAATTAACGCGTTAAAGTAAGAGCGTTCTATGAACCTGTAATCCCTCAGGACAGAATTGCACTGCGGCGGAAACTGGCACTTCATGCAGGCATGGTGCCGCTTGCCGGGCTTGTGCGGCAAAAAAGGCTGCCTGCGCAGTATGCTTCCACGTGGAAAATTCCGTATGCGGGATACTTAGTTTATAAAATTTTTATAAAAACAGTTAGGATTTTAGCACTGTCTTAGCGAAGATGCAAGGATTTTTTTCGGGAATTTTATGGACAAAAGGGTGTGTGATGCGGCATGTGCTGGCGCCGGAGGCGTTCTTTTATCTTTTTCCTGCTTCTTTTACCGGATGCCGTATCACCGTCCGCCACCGTTCTTTTGGCACGCGCCTGACATCCGAGAGGTAAATCTCATGGTGCATCCGTTCTTCTGAAAAATCCGGTTCATATCCATGTTCCCGTATAAACTGATTCATCCGTTCTATCGTTTCCGGCTCCATATCAAAGGGCCCGATATGCATGCACTGGACACAAAGCCCCTCTTCTATCGTCAGAAATTCCACCCCGGAAAAATCCTGTTTTTTCTTCCTGGATGCCTCTAAAACCGCCCATTCAAAGTCTTCTTTTTCCACAAAATCCGGAAGCCGGATCACGGAAATCCAGCGAAAATCTTCCTTTCGTATAAGGGCTGTATTCATATTGCTCCAAAAACCCTCTAACGGAGGAACCACATAATCAAAAAAGCCCTGGATTTCACGTCCGGACTTCCTGCTCATTTTAATGGTAAAAGCAATGCCGTATAAAAGCCCGATGGCCTTTTTATAGTCGCCGTCCGCCTCGTTGGGATCGCCATCTCCCCTCACGGCAATAAAATTCATCTTCGGAATTCGTACAAGCTGCGGCGTCTTCTCCGGAAGATAAAACTCCTTGTATTCCTTTTTGTAATCAAATGCCATCTTTTTTTCTCCTCTTTTTCTTTTGCTCCGGAAGCTCCGGATACATGGCCGCCACCATCTCGCAGAGTTTCTCCCTGTCCTCCAAAATCGTACATGGCAGCAGCGCAGGCGGCGTATGTTCCCACACCTCTTCCCGGCAGTCCGGCATGAACCGCCTGGATGCAGCCGTATCTTTCACGGCAAAGCCGTCTCCATATATTCCGCCGATCAGCTTGTCCTGATAATAAAACAGCCAGCCGCCCATCATAGGGATGTACCGGATATCCCCTAACGGTGCCAACTGCTCTGCCACATACTTTGCCAATTCCTTCTGGGCCATATAGATTCCTCCCTTCCTTTATTCCGAGTAAACCGAAACCAGCCGTTTTGCCGTTTCCAGAAGCCGTTTCTTCACGGAAACCGGCTCCAAAACCTCTGCCCTGTCTCCGAAGGTTAGAAGCCACCCCGTCAGCGCGTCTTCGTCTGCATAGTCCATCCGGAACAAAAGACGCCCGTCCTTCTGCACTTCAAAGCAGCCCGGGCCAAACTCCTCCATAAGCCGCCACTTCATCTCCGGCTCAAACAGCGCCTTCACACGGATATTGGCCGGAAAAATCCGTTCGTTGGAGAGATCCGGCATGGGAACCTGCCTCGGTTCAAAACCGCTCTCCTCTTTCTTTGGCATGTCCATCCGGTTCAGCTTAAACAGGCGGAAGTCCTCCCTCTTAAGGCACCAGCCCCACACGTACCAGCTCGACCACTTGAACACCAGATAATACGGCTCTATGTTCCGCACGCTGTCGCCGCCCGGGGCATAATAGTGAAAGGACAGATGTTTCCGTTCTTCTACGGCTTCCTGAATCAGGGCGATCTTGGGCGCCAGAGACTCCTTATACCAGGAAGACAGGTCGATCAGGATCGAGTCCCTGCCGCATACTAATTCCGACGCCCCCGGCTTCAGTTTTTCCATCAGCCGTTCGCAGTACCGGCTCCCGTTTACGCTGTCGAGGCTGCGGAGGCCTGCCAGAATCATCTGCATCTCCTTTGAAGTGAGAAGCGTCCGATCCATCCGGTAGCCCTCCATGATACGGATTCCGCCTCCTGCACCCTGTGCCGTGCAGATTGGGATCCCCGCCCTGCAAAGCGCGTCAATGTCCCGGTTTATGGTTCTGCGCGATACTTCAAATCTCTCCGCCAGCTCCGGCGCCGTTATCTTCTCCTTCTGAAGAAGAACGGAGAGAATTCCTATCAGTCGGTCTGTTTTCATTTCGGTTTCCGCCTTTATCATAACAAAATAAACATGACAGCAGTGTGTCATGTTTATTTTAGCATAGGTGAAGTTGGAAGGCCAGGAAATGCGGCTTTAATTTTCGGAAAAATAGTCACTGTCGATGCGCTTGATGCGATAGGTTTTCTGAGTCGATACACCGATCCCATATTCGATCATAAGCTCCGTAAGCTTCTGGCCGTCGACGAGGATGATATGCTGGGCATCTGCAAAGTCTTTCGCTCCCTGGGAATATTTTGCGGTTGTGATGAACAGGCCTTTCTCTACTCTTGGCGGCCCCATCATCGCCCCTGCAAACTTTTGGATATCCGGTTTTCCAACCGTTGTGCTGGGATCCCATCGCTTTGCCTGTATGTAAATCAGGTTAAACCCAAGCTTATCCTCGTGGATAACGCCGTCGATGCCGCCGTCCCCGCTGGCTTTTGTCACAAATCCGTCCCCGTATCCCATGGACTTCATCAAATCTACCACGAGATTTTCAAAAAATACAGGAGACTGACCCATGATTTCTGTCAGCAGTTCATCGGCCAGCTGCCCGTTAATGCTTTGATACACCCGCTCAAAGGTCTCCTGCGGCGTTTCGGCCGTATCCTGTTCTGTATCGTCAGAAACCGATCCCGCTGTCTTTTTGTTTCCCCTGAATTCTGCAAAGGATGGGTATTTCTCTGCCAGAAGCTTGTCCGTGATGACGGCGCCGCTTTCAAACAGCTTTTTCCCTTCCTCCGTAATCTGAAAATGAGCCCGCGACGGCGCCTGAATCAACCCTGCTTTCTTCAAATACGTCCTCGCCCATCCGATTCGGTTATCGTAAACTGTCTGGTTTCCGCTTGGAAGCCGCTCTAAAAGCTCCGTTTCCCCGAGTTTAAGCTGACTGGTGATGGATTCCTTTATTTCCTTTAGGGAATAAGTTTTTCCGTCGCTTATGGCAGATAAAAACGGAATGTATAGTTCGTAGTATTTTGGTAAGCTCATGTTAATCTCCATTCTGCCGCCTTTTAGTTGGCGGCACACATAAATGGCTCTAAAAGACCGTACACTAAGATTTGAAAATTCGATAGCAGCTCCAGCCCTATCCCTGGCATGCCCTCGCCATTGGTTCAACGGATCACTGTTCCCGGAAAAGCATACTGTGTATATTCCGTTTTCAGGACGGCCCCATGCTGTTTTGGGTTCATGCCTGCTTTTCGTCCAGGGCCTTTTTTAATTCCTTTGCCGCCGGAAAGCCATAAGCACTTTCCGCATGCTCCACCGCTCTTAAGATCGCCTGAGAAACTACTCTTGCCGCCAAAGTTCCCACCATATCCTGATCGGCTTTTACATCTCCCAGGGATACCGCGTAAATACTATCCCCATCGGCGCTGGTGTGAACGGGGCGTATGGAGCGGGCGTATCCGTCATGGGCCATGCCCGCAATCTTGCAGAGCTTTGTCTTGTTAAACTCTGCATTTGTAAAGACTGCCCCGATGGTTGTGTTTCCTGCAAACTTATTCTCAATCACCTGGTTTATCTTAAGCATCTCCTCCTCGGAATCTAAGAAGGTCTTTCTGTCCTCTCCTAAGAGCCCTGCCGCCTTCTTTCCTGTCTTCCAATCGAAGATATCTCCCAGGGCGTTTACCGCAACCACGGCTCCCACCATCAGTTCGCCTGTCTTTACGGCATAGCTTCCTATGCCTGATTTCATGCAGAAATCCATTCCTTTCACTTTCCCTACGGTAGCTCCTGTGCCCGCCCCGTAGCTGCCGTCCTTATAGTTGCCTGTTTCCGCATTTTTACATGCCTCATAGCCCATGGCCTTATCAGGGCGCGTACCGATCTCCCCCACGGCAAGGTCAAACAGACAGGACTGGCACACAAGGGGAACCTTTGTGACCCCTACGTCAAAGCCTATGCCCCTTTCTTCCAGGTACTCTCTGACGCCGCAGGACGCTTCAAGGCCGAAGGCGCTTCCTCCTGAGAGAAGAATTGCATGAATCTTCTCAGCCGCCGCCATGGGCTTTAAAAGCTCGCTTTCCACTGACGCCGGGCCACCCCCTCTCACGTCAAGACCCACGGCCGCTCCTTTTTCAAAGATAAATACCGTGCAGCCCGTTCCCGCCTTGGTGTTTTCTGTGCTTCCTATTTTTAGGTTTTCAAAGTTTGTGATGGGTATTCCTTTCATATGGGCCTCCTTTGGCTTTGAAGTTTTTCCTCTAGTTTCGATTAGTCGAAATGTTTCCGGGTTATATTCCCCTTCGTTTCGCCGGTTTTACACGAATACATGCAAATTCGTGAATTTCTCCTTCAGAAAGGCTCTGCTTGATCGCTTGACTATTTTGCACAGCCGTTTCTGTGGGCGCTTTTTCATAAAACAGCCATTTTTAGTATGCCAATATCATCTACATCTATTTTTTGATAAGGGATTGTAAGCTCTTTCAATTTGCTAGGAACTACTTCTCTCACACCGCCTTCATAATAACTTCAAATCTCTCTGCCTGCTACGGCGCCGTTACCTTTTCCTTTTGAAGGAGAACGGAGAGAATTCCTATGAGACAATCTGCTTTTATTTCGGTTTCCGCCTTTATTTTAGCACCTATGAAATTGGAATACCAAGCAATACCGTTTTAATTTTCAGAAAAATAGTCGCTGTCGATGCGCTTGATGCGGTAGGTTTTCTGGGGTGAAACGCCGTTCCCGCTGCCTTTTTATTTCCCCTAAATCGAGCGGCTATGGAATAAAAGATGCCCCTCCTTTTTATTTCAATCTTCCTATGGATCCAATATCTGCGATATGCTGTCAGAGATATACTGAAAAATATTCTCACATTTATCAGCCAGACATCGTATGATATCCAGTCTCACGGCGTTAATATCTTGTGAGATTCCTGTTGATAAGCTGAAAAACTCTTCATGCTTTCCCGCCAGCAGCGCACGTTCAATCTGTTCGACAACTTCTGATTCATCGCCAAGCTTCCATATCTTTTGCAGCTCGGCAGTGGTGTTATTGAGCGCCAGTTCTAACAAATACTTTTCCGGCCAGACCTTTCCCGGTAGATAGCAAAGCCTCTTGCTGATCCACTCATCAAAGTCGGAACCAACCCTCGCTTCCAAATGATTGATTACCTGTTTCTTCGCCTGAGCATCCAGGACTCGCTTGTCGCCGTCAAGAAATGCAATGCATTTATGGTTCTTTTCCCGATACTGCGCGCTTAACTGCTTTAAAACAGCTTGATCCGAGCCGATTGGAAGAATGCTGATCCTTTCCCTGAGCGACTGCGGCAGGCATCCTTCAAGCACCGCCTGACCCACAGGGTCTTCCGTATAAACCGTCGCCTCTTTCCGCATACCACCGCTTAATCGGTTCATTGCAAAGCCGGTCGAGATCCCTTTATATATCTCTGTTTTTTCATCATGCGTTTCGATATAAAATCTTCCTTCCGGGGGAACCAAATCCAATATTGCTCCAGAATGTGTAGAACAAATAATCTGGCAGTGCAGTTCTTTGCACAGCTTCTTTAGCTCCAATATAAATTTTCTCTGCGCTTCTTCATGCAGACCCAGTTCAATTTCATCAACGACAATGAGGGCGTTTTTCCCGGCTGCAAATAGTTCAATCAGCAAAGAAAAAATCGCATTTTCGCCTGCGCCCATGTTAAATCCTGAGTAATGCTTATTTTTCCTGTCTACGACGAACAGCCTTCTTTTGTCCACGGTTCTAATATCCAGGGAGGTATAAGTTTTTCCCAAAATTGTACTTGCAATTTTCAAAATTTTTTCTTTTGTCTCCTGCGGAAAATTTACAGATTGAAATCTCCCCGAATAGTTCTTTTCCGTTTTTCTTTCACTTGGCGGCACAATTCTCTGGATTCCGAGAAATACGACATTTCTCGAAACTCTTTTTTCATATTTATTCCACTTCCCTCCTTTGTTTTTATACCTCCGCTGGTATCCCATACCAGCATATAAAGTTTTCTTTTCTGGATCTCTCCATCTTTCATGACAGATTTTGTAATAGATATTAAGCCCCTCGACTTTTACTTCGTCTGCCGTCTGTATGAAGAAATCACTGAATGTATAATAATTTTTGTTCCTGTCACTGGGCGTATAGCCGTTTTTTCCATTATGATATGCACAGCATGCCATCGCCAGCAGCGTTGATTTCCCTGACCCATTTTTCCCCAGGATCGCTGAAATAGGATATTCAAATTCTATCTGAAAAGGATATAACCCTCTCAGACTGCCGCTTTGCAGGTAAATTTCGACTAAGCTTCTGGCCGAATAATCAGATTGAAACCATTTTTTGTTATCATTGTCCAGTTGTGAATACCTGTATTCCATCTTTTGTCCCCTTTTTGCAGACGCATTCGCAGTTTGCCCGGCTCCCTGTCTTTCATTTCCTAAGCTCGGTGAATTTCGACACAGGCCTCGCAATGCCCGGTCCCCGGAAACATATCCACCGCCCGAACTCTCCTCACCTCATACCCTCTCTCCCCCAAATACTTCAAATCCCGCGCCAACGTCGCCGAGTCGCAGCTCACATACACCACCCGCTTCGGCGCCATTTTCACAATCGTATCCAGGCAGACAGAATCGCAGCCCTTTCTCGGCGGATCCACCACGATCACATCGGCGTAAATATGGTTCTTCTCATACTGCTCCGGCAGAACCTCCTCGGCCTTTCCCACAAAAAATTCCACATTGGAAAGCCCGTTCCGCTTCGCGTTCTCCCTGGCGTCCTCGATGGCCTGCGGAATGATCTCCACCCCGTAAACCTTCTTTGCCTTCTGCGCCAGGAACGATGAAATCGTCCCGATGCCGCAGTAAAGATCCCAGACCGTCTCCTCGCCCGTAAGCCCCGCAAACTCCAACGCCGTCCCGTAAAGCCGCTCCGTCTGCACGGGATTCACCTGATAAAAAGAAAGCGGCGAGATCCGATAACTCACGTTCCCGATGGAATCCGTAATATAGCCCGGCCCGTACAGGTTAAGAATCCGCGTTCCCATGATAACATTCGTCTTCTCCCGGTTCACCGAGCAGGAGATACTCTGCACGCCCATGGCAGAAAGCCACTTTACAAGCGCCTCGGCATGGGGCAGCCGCTCCCCGTTGATGACGATGCAGACCATCAGCTCCCCGCTGGCAAAGCCCTTTCTCAAAAGCACATGGCGCACCAACCCGCTGTGGGACGTCTCATCATACGCCAAAATCCCATATTCCTTCATGAAATCCAGAATCGCCCGCAAAAGCCCCTGGTTTTCCTCGCATCCCAACAGGCAGTCACAGTCCGGCACGGGAATCAGCGTATGCGTCCGGCCCGCATAAAATCCTGCCGTAAGCTCGCCGTTTTTGTCATAGCCGATGGGATACTGGGCTTTATTCCGGTATCTCCACGGATTTTCCATGCCGATGATCGGCTCCATCAAAACGGCCCCCGGCACGTCTTTTGCCGCTTCCGCCTCTTCCGGCAGAAACAGATTAGACAGCCCGCCAATCCGCTTTAAATGGTTGTACACCTTCCGCTCCTTAAATTTAAGCTGTTCTTCATAAGAAAGCTCCTGAAGCTGACAGCCGCCGCACTGCCTCGCCACGGCACAGCGCGCCGGAACACGCCCCGGCGCCGCCTTCAAAACCTTAATAAGCCTGGCAAATCCATAGTTTTTCTTCATTTTCATCGCCGATGCCTCGATCACATCGCCGATCAGCGCGTCCTTCACAAACCAGATATACCCGTCAAGCTTTCCTATTCCCGCGCCGTCCTCGCTCATGTCTTCAATTTCCAGCGTAAATCTATCGTTTTTCCTGATTTCCATACCAATCTCCATGTTCCGGGCCAGGCCCGATTTTTTACCAGTATAACAGTCCGCCGCCGCCAAGTCAAACGCACCGGCTTCCCTCTTCCATGCCATCCCGCCTGCTAAAAATACTCCGGATTCAAAAACGGCACAATCAGCTCCGCCGGTTCCCCATCAGCGTCTAAACCCCAGTATCCGCTGTAAATGCCATCGCCAACGCCGCTGGAAAACATCACGAGCCGTCTCCCGCTTTCCGGGATCGCCCAGCACAGCAAATCCCATCTTCTTAGCGCATCCCCCGGCTTGTCCTCTCGTCTCTCCCGGAACCGTTCCTCAAAATAATCCGCATAAAGGTTCTTTCCCGGATTTTCCCCACGCCATTTCTCAAGAAAGCGGCAAAATTCCTCTGACGCCGCCTCATCCGCAAAGCAGGCCGTCCCGGTATCTACGCCGAAAAATGTATATGCGGCTTTTCCAGGCACACCTTCCGCCTCGGCAATCTCATATGCCTTCACATCCCTGCCGCTGATCCTAAACTTCGCTGCGGCCACCCGGGAGCCTGCAATTTCCGACTCCATCACAGAAAGAACCACCGGATAACTTCCGGCAGGGATCCGGCGCTTCAGCACCGTCTGGTATTTCGTCCCCAGATACGCCAACGGATCCGCAAGAACCACCGTTCCCGACGGGAAATCAGCCTCACCCGCGGCCACCGTCCTGAGCCGTCCGTTTTCCCGGAACAGTCCCGTAAAAAACTCCGGCGGATACTCCTTTTGATTGAGGAACTTCAGATTCTTCTCAAACGCCGCTTCCATCGGATGCTTCACCGGCTCCCGGATTTCCGCCCCGGTCTTCACATCGACAAAATATTTGCCGCCCGCATCCGAACGGAATTCCAGATCGGCTCCATACGGCATAAAATAGATATCCCAAACGACCGGCTCAATCCCGGCAAGCGTATTGAAATCCACAACCGCAAGATTTTTTGCGTCATCCACATACGCCTGCGAATCCGAATCACCGAGGGCACACCAGCCGTTCCCGATGCCATTGTCTTCCCGGAACATCCACTTTAGCCTTGAAGTCCCGTCAAGAATGGATTTTGTAACGATGCATGCACCGGCGCCCTTGATATATGTGCTCTTCTCCTTTTTCTCCATCCTTCATCCCCCTTTTCTCCGGTTCTCCCATCACTTTCCCGTCGCAAAAAACGCTCCCTAAAATTTAAGGACACGACGCTCTCCAAAAAAGAACTGCCGTATCCTTATTTCAGCTTCTATTCCCCGGTTTTCCTCACATTGCTCTCCATAAACCGGTTATACCCGAGCCAGCCGCCGTTGTCCCCGGCGCCTTTCAAAATTTCCGTCATAGTCTCCATCTTCGCGTCTGCATTGTCCGCCAGATTGAGTGCCAGCGCCTCGATGAGGGCCGGCTTCTTCGGCGAGCCGTATTCCAGCTCCCCGTGATGGGCCAGGATGCAGTGGATCAGCTCATTTTCCAGCTTTTTCGGGAAGCCGGGCATGGCGTTTATTTTCTCCTGCACCATCTGGGCGCCGATGATGATATGTCCGATGAGCTGTCCCTCGTCCGTATAGTCGTTTTCCGGAAATACCGACAGCTCCTTCGTCTTTCCAATGTCATGAAACATGGCCGCCACAAGAAGCAGATCACGGTTTAAAAGCGGATACTGCTTACAGAAAAAGTCACAGAGCTTCACCACGCTTAAAGTATGCTCCAAAAGCCCGCCCACAAAGCTGTGATGGACACTTTTGGCTGCCGAATGGCTGGCAAACACCTTGGCAAACGCCGCGTCCTGGACAAAAAATCCGGCCGCCAGCTTTCTAAGATGTTCATTCCGGATCGTCGTAATGTACTGGTTAAGCTCATGGTACATCTGCTTAATGTCCTTGCCTGTCACCGGCAGATAATCGGCCGGGACATATTCCCCCTCGTCGGCCCTGCGGATCCGCTTTACATTGAGCTGGATATTTCCCTGAAACACGGTAACGTCGGCATCCACAAACACGTAGTCCATGGCGTTAAAATCGCTGATTCCCGGAGAACCAAGCTCCCATATCTTTGCATCCGCCGTTCCCGTTTTATCCTGAAGCGTCAGGGAACCGTATTCCTTTCCCGTCTTCGTCAGCGCAATCTGTCTTGTTTTGCAGAGATAGACGCCGGACACATGCATCCCCTCGCGGAGTGTTTCAATAAATTTCATACTATTCTCCCTTCAAGGCCCGAGCCAGGCATGCTACCTGGCCCCAATGACAACCTGATATTCAATTTCTTTATATTCTTCGATCCCTTTTCTCTGGATCACAACCGAGACCGTCTCACCGCTCTCCAGACCTTCCAAACATGTCTGGAACGCCTGCATGGAGCCGATCTCTTCTCCCTGTATTTTCGTAAGGATATCGCCGTTCTGGATCCCGGCCCGGTACGCCGGCCCCTCTGCGATGGATTCGGTAATGTAAATTCCCTCGGGAAGTCCCTCTTCCTGCATGGTTTCATTGACATCCTGGCCCATGATTCCAAAATACGGCATGGAAATCCCGTTGCTTAACTTCTGGAGCGTCCCCTTGTATTCGGAAATCGGCACAATCATGGCAGTTCCCGGGCTCTCATCGCTCTCAAATTCCTCGGTTGCCCATCCGATCAGCTGGCCGGAAAGATTCAAAAGGAATGTCCCCTGCCCGGCGTTGCAGTCAATATCCGCGCAGAGAATCCTCGTCAGGCCGTCAGCCACCTGGACGCCCTTCGCCACATAAGAAACGAAACCGTACTTCACCGAATGGACGCGCCCGGCCGGACAGCCGACGGCAATCACCATGTCCCCGGTCTTGACCGAATAGGAATTTCCAAGTTCCACGGCGCAGATCCAGTTTTTCGTGGATTCCGAAAGCCCCGACGCAGCGACGCTTATGGTCGCCATGTCAGCCACCGTGTCCCTCTGCTTTACCTGCCCGTCAGCCACATTTCCGTCCCCGAAAATAACCCGGATGGAATCTGCTTCGTCAAGGGCGGCCGTCCCGGTTAAAATCGTAATCTCGCCGGGATTCACTGCTAAAATGACGCCGGCATACTGACCGGCCGTCTCCACGGGATTGTCGAACCAGTCCACCTGTGTTTTCACCGGCGACACTGTGACAATGCATTTGTCGGCATTCTGGCCGATCTCCCGGAGCGCCTGGTTCAGTCTTCCGATATTCTCCGGCGTCCATGCAAACTTCGCCATGGCATTCTCAACAATCTCCTCGACCTCCTCCCGCTCTGCTGCGGACTGGGAGGGCGCCTCCGTCGTGACCTCCATGGTCTCCGTGGGAGGCGGGGCCGTTGGTTCGTTGTCTTTTTCTATGGTAATCGGGATACTCGTTTCCTGCGGCTCTTTTCCGAGAAACTTCTCCGCAAAGGGCCTGGAAAACACAAAACTCGCCGCCGCCACTGCGCCGAAAATAGCGGCAATGAGAACCAGGCCCAGAATCCGTCTTGCGATCCTGCGCCAATTCGTCGGCGGCTTTACGATTTTTTCCCTCATAAATTTCTTTTCATTGGGTGAATCCGTCATACTGCTTCTCCTTTGCAGGGACATATCACTCGTTTTCTGTACGGCGTTTCCGGTGCAGGCTTCCTGCACGGCCGGCCGCGTAAACGGCGGACTCCGCTCCCGCTCCGTTTGCTCCGCCACGGGAAACGCGAACCCCTCACCGCTCCGTTTGCTGCGCCACGGGAAACGCGAACTCCGCTTCGCTTCGTTTGCTACGCCACGGGAACCGCGAACTCCGCTTCGCTTCGTTTGCGTAGCGGATAGTTACCGGCGGAGCCGGTAACTATCCTTTATTATAAAGTTTCCACCGCTATTATGCAACAAAAATATGGCTATGATATTCCTGCGGAATGTGTTATACTTCAAGCATGCCGGAACTTTTGGATTTTCAGAAAGGATATTTGCATGAATCAGAAAGTGCTGAAAACACTTGAATTTTATAAAATTATTGAGAAACTTACGGAATACGCCCATTCGGAGCCGGGAAAGCAGATGTGCCGCGAACTTGTACCGTCCTGCGACCTGCACGAGATCCGGGAAAACCTCCAGGAAACCTCCGACGCCGCGACCCGCGTCCGCCAGAAGGGCAGCCTCTCCTTCGCCGGTGTCCGCGACATCCGCGATTCCTTAAAACGGCTGGAGGTCGGAAGCTCCCTCAGTATCCATGAGCTGCTTTCCGTAAGCGGCCTTTTGACCTGCGCGGCCAGGGCCAAAAACTACGGCCGCCATCCCGAATCGGAGCTGCCGGATGACTCCTTAGACGGCATGTTCCGGATGTTAGAGCCCCTCACAAACGTCAACGCGGAAATCACCCGCTGCATCCTCTCCGAGGACGAGGTGGCCGACGACGCAAGCCCCGGTCTTCGCCATGTGAGACGCCAGATGAAGCTGACGGCCGACCGCGTCCACAGCCAGTTAAACGCCATTTTAAATTCCAGCCGCACGCTCCTTCAGGACGCCGTCATCACCATGCGCGACGGCCGCTACTGCCTGCCGGTAAAGTCTGAGCACAAAGGGCAGTTCCCCGGCATGGTTCACGACCAGTCCTCCACCGGCTCCACGCTGTTCATCGAGCCCATGGCCGTGGTGAAACTGAACAACGAACTGCGGGAACTGGAAATCCGTGAACAGAAGGAAATCGAGATGGTGTTAGCTGCTTTAAGCATGGAGCTGGTGCCGTATATCGAACCGCTGGCAACGAACCAGGAAGTCCTGACAAAATTAGACTTTATTTTCGCCAAGGCTGCCCTTTCGAGGCATTATAACTGCACCGCCCCGAAGTTCAACAACCGCGGCTATATCAACATCAAGGACGGGCGCCATCCGCTTCTTGACCCGAAAACCGTGGTGCCCATTAACATCTACCTTGGAAAGGATTTTGACCTTCTAATCGTCACCGGCCCCAACACCGGCGGAAAGACCGTGTCCTTAAAGACTGTCGGCCTGTTTACCCTCATGGGGCAGTCCGGCCTCCATATCCCGGCCTTTGACGGGTCGGAGTTAGCCGTTTTTGAAGAGGTTTTTGCCGACATCGGTGACGAACAGAGCATCGAGCAGAGCCTCAGTACCTTTTCCGCCCACATGACGAACATCGTCTCCATCCTGGAAAAGGCTGACAGCCGCTCCCTCTGCCTCTTCGACGAGCTGGGCGCCGGCACGGACCCGACGGAAGGCGCGGCCCTTGCCATCGCCATCCTGTCGTTTTTGCACAACATGAAATGCCGTACCATGGCGACGACCCATTACAGCGAATTAAAGGTCTTTGCCCTGACGACGGAAGGCGTGGAAAACGCCTGCTGTGAGTTCAGCGTGGAGACGCTCCGCCCCACCTACCGGCTTTTGATCGGCATCCCGGGAAAGAGCAACGCCTTTGCCATTTCCAAAAAGCTCGGCCTTCCCGACTACATCATCGACGACGCCAGAACCCATCTGGAGACCAACGATGAGGCCTTCGAGGATCTCTTGGCCAACCTGGAACAGAGCCGCGTCACCATTGAAAACGAGCGGGCGGAAATCGAGCGGTATAAAGCAGAGATCAACGGCTTAAAAAAGCGGCTGGAACAGAAAGAAGAGCGGCTGGATGAGCGGAAGGAAAAGCTCTTAAGAAACGCCAACGAGGAAGCACAGCGCATTCTCCGGGAAGCGAAGGAAACGGCCGACCAGACCATCCGGAACATCAACAAGTTAGCACAGTCCTCCGGTGTCGGAAAAGAACTGGAGGCAGAACGCAGCAAGCTTCGGGAAAAGCTTGATAAAGTCGACAAAAATTTAAGCATCAAAAACGAAAAAGGCCCGAAAAAAATGATTTCCCCGAAAAAGATCAAAATCGGGGACGGCGTGAAAGTGCTCTCCATGAACTTAAAGGGAACGGTCAGCACACTTCCCAACGCCAAGGGCGATCTCTATGTACAGATGGGAATCCTGCGCTCCCTCGTAAATATCAAGGATCTGGAGCTTTTGGACGAGCCGTCTGTTTCCGGCCCGGGCCTGGATTCCGCCAAGAAGAACACGGGAAGCGGAAAAATCAAGATGTCCAAGTCCTTCTCCGTATCGCCGGAAATCAACCTGATCGGCATGACCGTGGACGAGGCCATCCCGGTTCTCGACAAGTACCTGGACGACGCCTACCTGGCGCACCTGCCCAAAGTCCGTGTTGTCCACGGCCGCGGCACCGGCGCCTTAAAGGCCGGCGTCCACAGGCATTTAAAGAAACTCAAATATGTCCAGGAATTCCGCCTCGGCGACTTCGGCGAAGGCGACACTGGTGTAACAATCGTAACCTTCAAATAACAGCCGGCAAAGACAGGAGGTTTATCCATGGCTGACAAACAGAGAATCTTAATTGTAGACGACGATGCGAATATTGCTGAACTGATCTCTCTGTACCTGATGAAAGAATGCTATGACACAAAAATCGTAGGGGACGGAGAGGCGGCTCTCAGGGAATTTCATTCTTTTAAACCCAACCTGATCCTTCTCGACCTGATGCTTCCCGGCATGGACGGCTACCAGGTCTGCCGGGAGCTTCGGACCAGCTCCCAGGTGCCCATCATCATGCTGTCCGCAAAGGGCGAAATCTTCGACAAAGTCCTTGGGCTGGAGCTGGGCGCCGACGACTATATCATAAAGCCCTTCGATTCCAAAGAGCTGGTGGCCCGCGTGAAAGCAGTTCTCCGCCGCTATCAGGCCGGCCCCGCCGCAGCCGCTGCGGCTGCCGCCGAAAAGCAGCAGGGCGAATATGTGGAATATCCTGATCTCGTTGTGAACCTGACGAATTATTCCGTCCTCTATAAGGGACATTCGGTGGAGATGCCGCCGAAGGAGCTGGAACTCCTCTACTTCCTGGCGTCCTCTCCCAACCAGGTGTTTACAAGGGAACAGCTTTTGGATCACATCTGGGGCTATGAATATGTGGGCGACACGAGAACCGTGGACGTCCACATCAAGCGGCTGCGCGAAAAAATCAAAGATCACGAGAACTGGGCCCTCACAACTGTGTGGGGCATCGGCTATAAGTTTGAGGTAAAACGATGACCCATTCCCTTTACACCAAATTTATCCTGGGCTATCTCCTGTTCGGCCTCCTTGGCTTCATCCTCATCGCCACCTTTTCCTCACAGCTCACCTACCGGTACCTTGTGGGCGAAAAGGCCGACGCCCTGTACGATGAAGCCAACCTCCTGGCCGATGCATACAGCGATATCTATCAGGGAAAAAATATCGACCTCTCCACGGCCAACCCTCAGCTTGAGGCGGTGGCCACGTTTCTGCGCGCCCAGGTTTTCGTTCTCGACCGCACAGGCGCCGTCGTGGCGGAAACCTCGCCGGCCTCCCATGTGGGAAGCTCCATCGAAGGCTTTGACCCCACGGCCGCCGGCAACCACTCCTATGTGATCGGAGACTTTTTCGGTACCTTTGACGAAAACATGCTGTCGGTCATCGCGCCCATTACCGGCAATTTCAACACCTACGGCTACGTGGCAATCCACATGCCCATCCGCCTGGCCGAACAGGGAAAAAACCAGTTTTTAAACATCGTCTACGTGACGGCTGCATTCATTTTTCTGCTCTCGCTGATTATTCTTCTCGTCTTCACCAAAACCGTCTACTTTCCTCTGAAAAAAATCACGGCCGGCGCCAACGAGTACGCCGCCGGGAACCTGACCCATGCCATCAAAGTGGACACCACCGACGAGATGGGCTACCTTGCCAACACGTTAAATTACATGTCCAGCGAGCTTAACAAAATGGAGGAATACCAGAAATCCTTCATCGCCAACGTCTCCCATGACTTCCGCTCGCCCTTAACCTCCATAAAAGGGTACCTGGAAGCCATCTTAGACGGCACGATCCCGCCGGAACTCCACGAAAAATACTTCAACATCGTCATTTCCGAGACGGAGCGGCTCAACAAGCTGACCCAGGGCATGCTGACCTTAAACTCCCTGGACAGCAAGGGCTTTCTAAACAGGAGCAACTTCGACATCAACCGGGTTATCAAGGACACGGCCGCTGCCTTCGAGGGCATCTGCAACGCCAAAGACATCGTTCTCGATCTGACCTTCACCGACGACAGCCAGATGGTTTACGCCGATCTCGGGAAAATCCAGCAGGTGCTCTACAACCTGATCGACAACGCCATCAAATTCAGCCATGAGGACTCGGTCATCTACATCCAGACTCTCTCCCGCTATGAAAAGGTCTTCGTCTCCGTCAAGGACACCGGCGTCGGCATCCCGAAAGCCAATATCAAAAAAATCTGGGATCGTTTCTATAAATCCGACACCTCCCGCGGAAAGGACAAAAAGGGGACGGGCCTCGGCCTCGCCATCGTAAAGGAAATCATCCAGGCCCACGGCGAAAACATCGACGTTGTCAGCACCGTAGGTGTCGGTTCGGAATTCATCTTCACGCTGCCGAAGGCCGTAAGCCAGCCGGATTAAAGGGCGATAGTCTTCGTGGCAATCCGCTCTGCAAACGCCCGGTCATGCTCGACAAACAGAAGCGCCGGACGGTATTTTAAGATCAGGTCTTCGATCTGCATCCTGGAAAACACGTCAATGTAGTTTAAGGGCTCATCCCAGATATAGAGATGGGCCTTTGTAATCAGGCTTGCCGCCAAAAGCACCTTCTTTTTCTGCCCCTCGCTGTAATCCTCCATCGGCTTTTCAAGCTGTGTCCTGGAAAAATCCAGTTTTCTCAAAAGCGTCATAAGAAGCCCTGCATCCAGCCCCCGCTCCCTGGCGTAATCGGAAAGACTGCCGGAGAGGAAGTCTGCACTCTGGGGCACATGGGAAATCACCAGACCGCTTCCCATGTGAATCGTCCCTGTGTGGGAAATTTCCTCTTCCCCAAGGATGAGCCGGATCACACTGCTCTTTCCGCTGCCGTTTTTCCCTGAAAGGGCTGCCCGGTCGCCGCGGCAAAGCTCAAAGCTCAGGTTTTCAAACACGGTCTTCCCGCCGTAGGCTGCCGAGACACGGTCAAAGGCCAGAAGCCGCTCCGCGCGGTACTCCATCGGATAGAGCTTCAGTTCCTCTGCCTCCTCGATGTTTTTAAGGAGTCCGGATTTTTCCTCAATGGCACGCTCCTGACGCCGTTCCAGGTTCTTTCGCCTCATCTGCATCCGCCTCGACTTCTCCCCGATGTAATCCCGGTTTGCCACATCCTTTATGGTGGCCTCTTTCACCTCGCGTCGGTGGCCGATTTTCCCGGCCTCCACCGTATCGGCCCAGGCCTTCGTCTGTCCCGCCGCGGCCTTAAGCCTTGAAATATCCTTTTTCAGCCTCTCATTTTCTGCCGTTTCATGCATATCCTGCCGTCTTTTATTTTCCCACCAGGAAGAAAAATTCCCCTTCTGGATGTCGATTCCCGTCCTGTTTATGGCAAGCGTATGATCGGTACAAAGATCGAGAAGATGCCGGTCATGGGAGACTAAAAGAAAGCCGGACTTCTTTTTCAAATACTGCCCAAGAAGCTCCCTGGCCTCGGCATCCAGGTGGTTCGTGGGCTCGTCGATTAAGAGAAAGCTGTTTTCCCTCAGGAACAAAAGGGCCAGCAAAAGCTTCGTCTGTTCCCCCTGGCTTAAGGTCTCAAAGGGCCGGTACAAAATTTCCGGCTCCATGTCCATGAGGGAAAGCTCCTTAAAAAGCCGCCAGATTTCCCCCGGCTCCGTACAGCCCGGAAGAATCTTTTCCGCGTTTTCAATCCCCATGGCCGAGGGATCCGCCGCTTCATAGGGAAAATATTCAAATTCCACCGGCGCCGTGATGCTCCCGGTGTATTCGTACTGCCGTTCCTTCCGGTTCAAATCCATGAGAAGCCGCAGGAACGTGGTTTTCCCGCGCCCATTCCGCCCGGTAAAGCCGAGCCGCCAGTCCGTATCCAGCCGGAACGACACATGCTCAAAAATATTGTCATAGCTGCCTTCATAGGCAAATGTAAGATCTGCAACATTGATAAAAGACATGCTCATACCTCCTTTGACAGGGTATCTTTTTCATACTAAAAGGCCGCAGGAATGCGTTCTCCTGCGGCCTCTCGATACGCCCGTCATGCATGCGGCGCGGTACGGCACCGGCACGCGGCGGTATCTTATTCTGGCATGGGCAAAGATGACACAATTTCCTGCTGGCCGGCACGTCAAAAGAACCGGGGATTCCCCCGCCGCTTCCATCAACATGCCTGGTTTTTGTTAGCAAGAAATTGTAATAATCATTCCATACCTCCGTATTTTTCTTGGTCTGTCCGGGATTTATCATAGCAGAGGGGGGAGAGGTTGTCAAGATCTGAAAACAGGCATCTCTTGCACCCCGCCTCCAAATATTGTATGATAGAACAATCAGACAACGGAGGTGTACCAATGAACGGCAAGGATTACCTGTTTGAACTTCATTCCTATGACATAAATGCACTGATTCCCCAGGCCGGAAGGGCGCTTGAAAAACGGACGGAGCTCGTTTCCAGAAAGCGCCTTCCCGGCTTATGGAGGGTTACGGACGCCTGCCGCGCCGCATCGGGAGGAAAGACGCAGAGCACGCTCCGCACCAGGGTCACGAGCATTGCCCTGCTGGCGCTTGGCGCTTTTCTCGTGGTTTCAGGACTCTCTTCTTCCGGCGAACCGTCCATTTCCATGATCATCGGCGCCGTCTCTGCCGTATCTGGCATCGGCGGCCTTTACCGAACCAGCAGACTGGCGTCAAAACGCTTTGAAAAATCCGCAGGCCTGCTTTTAAAGGGCAAAGATTCCATGCCGGCCGATTCGCCGATCACCGTGACCTTTTCCGAGGCCGGAATGACAATCTCTTCCGGCGGTACCGACGGTGACTGCGTACCTTATGACCGTTTCGAGTGCGCTGTGGAGACTGCCGACCTGCTTCTTCTCGTTTACAGCGGAAGCGCCGCCCTGCTCCAGAAATCTGACCTGATGTCGGGAGATATCAAAGAATTCTGCGCCTTTCTGGCAGAAAATATCTGGCCGTATGAAGTGATCGAATCATAAGAAAGGAGACCTGACCATGAATCCCATTTTCCTTCGCACCAGCATCCGCTCCTACGAAGCCCGGCCCGTGGAGCCGGAAAAAATCCGTCTGCTGTTACAGGCCGCCATGGCGGCTCCCTCCGCCTGCAACCAGCAGCCCTGGGAGTTTTTCATTGCAGACGACAAAGAAACTTTGGCAAAGCTTTCCGAGTGCAGCCCATATGCCGGCTGTGTAAAGCATGCGCCTCTCGCCATCATTCCCTGCGCCAGGCGCGAGCTTCCGGCGCCTGCCTATGCCGACATCGATATGAGCGCCGCCGTGGAAAATCTGCTTCTTGAGGCCTCTGCCTTAGGGCTTGGCGCCGTATGGCTCGGGATCGCGCCGGAAGCCGGCCGCATGGAGCGCGTCGGAACGATTTTAAAGCTTCCGGACTCCCTGCGGGCCTTTGCGGTCATCGCCTGCGGCTATCCGGCCGAGGAAAAGACGCCCGCCGACCGCTTCGACGAGAGCCGTATCCATTATTTTAAACCATAAAAATCTGCGGCCGCAAACAGGGGAACAGCCGCATTTCTGCCGTTCCCCTGTATCGCTCCAACGCTTCTATATTACACTTTCCGCAATATCATAAATTAACTGCTCTGACTCGTCCCATCCAAGACACGGATCCGTGATCGACTTCCCATAAATGTGCTCGCCAATCTTCTGGCTTCCCGGCTCCAGATAGCTCTCCACCATGACGCCCTTGACAAAATTCCGGATATCCGCGGAGTGGCGGCGGCTGTGAAGCACTTCTTTCACAATCCGCACCTGTTCCTCATACCGCTTGTTGGAGTTGGAGTGGTTGGCATCCACGATGCAAGCCGGATTCTTCAGATCCCGCTCGGAATACAGCCGGAATAGCAGCTCCAGATCCTCATAGTGGTAATTCGGGATGCACTGGTCATGCTTGTTGACGGCGCCCCGCAGGATACAGTGGGTCAGCGGGTTTCCTGTCGTCTGTACTTCCCAGGTACGGAAAATGAAATCATGGCCATGCTGCGCCGCATAAACCGCATTCAGCATGACGTTCAACGCGCCGCTGGTCGGGTTTTTCATGCCGACCGGCACATCGACGCCGCTGGAGGCCAGACGGTGCTGCTGATTCTCCACCGAACGGGCGCCGATGGCAATGTAAGACAGCACATCGGACAGATAGCTGAGGTTCTCCGGGTACAGCATTTCATCAGCCGTTGTAAAGCCTGTCTCCTGAATCACCTTCATATGAAGGCGCCGGATTGCCACAAGTCCCTCGTACATGTTGGGCTTCTTCTCCGGATCCGGCTGATGCAGCATGCCCTTGTAGCCGCCGCCCGTCGTCCTCGGCTTATTGGTGTAGACGCGCGGAATTAAAATCAGGCGGTCCTTTACCTTCTCCTGTACTTTTGCGAGACGCGTCACATACTCACAGACAGCGTCCTCCCTGTCTGCCGAACACGGCCCGATGATGACGAGAAACTTATCGCTTTCGCCGGTAAATACCTTTGCAATCTCTTTATCTTTCTCAGCCTTCAGTCTGACTGCCTCCGGCGCCAGCGGAAATTCTGCCTTGATTTCCTCCGGGCTCGGCAGAAGGCTCTTGAACTCAAATGCCATGGTGTTCCTCCAAAATCGTAAATTATCATTAAGGTTTCGTAAATTGCTTTTCGCACTGCTGTCCATTATAATATAGAAACATCGAGACTTCAATAGTTTAAGACAAGGAGAATGACATCATGATGAAAAGAAATCTTATTGCACTCGGATTAACAGCGGCCCTGATCACCTCCTCGGTATCCGGCTGTTCCGCTGAAAATAAAGAAACCACGGTCGCTGAAAGCCAAACCACGCAGGAAGCCACGGTGCCGGAAACAGAAAGCATGGAGGAAAGCAGCTCCCAGGAATCGGAGCCTGCCTCTGAAACAGAAAGCGCCGTCTCCTCGGAAACCATTGACACGATTTTAGGCGAAATCAAGGAAGCCTACGGCGAAACCTATATGCCGAACATGGAGCTGGATCCTCAGATGCTTAAAGACATCACCGGCATCACGCCTGACCAGTATCTAGGCTATGCGGCCGAAATGCCCTTAATCAGCACCTTTGTGGAAACCTTCATCGGCATCGAGGCCGCAGACGGCGCGGCCGACGACGTGGAGACGGCTTTAAACGCTTACCGCGACGGGCTTTTGGAAAATTCCCTCCAGTATCCGATGAACCTGCCGAAAATCCAGGCTTCCCAGGTCGTCCGCCACGACAACTTTGTGTTCTTTGTCATGCTCGGTGCCCCTGACGACGCATCCCTTGAGGAAGGCGACGAGGCAGCCCTGGAATCCGCAGTGGAAAACAACCAGATCGCCATCGACATCATCAACGCCAACTTTGAATAGCCATGGTTTTCAGCAGCCTGTTATTTTTATTCCGGTTCCTCCCGCTCTTTCTGGCCGCCTATTTTTTGGCGCCGAAACGGTACCGCAACGCGGTTCTGTTTTTCGCAAGCCTGATTTTTTACGGGTGGGGCGAACCGGTCTATATCTCGCTTCTTTTATTTTCCACCCTCGTGGACTTTTTCCACGGGCGGCTTGTCGGACGTTTTAAAGAGGAAGGCAGAAACCGCGCCGCGAAATGCGCCGTGGTTTCTTCTGCTGTCATAAATCTGGGGCTTTTGACCCTGTTTAAGTACACGGACTTTTTTATCCGTACCTTGGGCGGCCTCATGGGAAGTGAACTTCCCCTTCTTGGCCTTGCCCTGCCCATCGGGATTTCCTTTTACACGTTTCAGACCATGTCCTACACCATCGACGTGTACCGCGGCCAGGCGCCGGTTCAGAAGGATTTGATCGCCTTCGGCGCCTATGTGTCCATGTTCCCGCAGCTCATCGCCGGGCCTATCGTCCGCTACCAGACCATTGCGGCGGAGCTGACCTGCCGGACGGAAACCATAGATCGTTTTGCCCTCGGCGTGCGCCGCTTTCTCATCGGGCTTTCCAAAAAAGTCCTTCTCGCCAACCAGGCCGGCGCCCTCTGGACGGAAATCTGCGGCATTTTGCCAGACGAGCGGAGCGTGGGAATGGCATGGATGGGGATTTTGGCCTTTGCCTTCCAGATTTATTTTGATTTTTCCGGCTATTCCGACATGGCCGTCGGCATGGGACACATGCTCGGCTTTTCCTTTCCGGAAAATTTTAACTACCCTTATATTTCCAAAAGCATCACGGAATTCTGGCGCCGCTGGCATATTTCCCTCGGCACCTGGTTTAAGGAGTATGTTTACATTCCTCTCGGCGGAAGCCGGAGAGGCCGCGCCGCTTCTGTGCGGAATATCCTGATTGTCTGGCTCCTGACGGGAATCTGGCACGGCGCCAGCTTAAATTTCCTCTTCTGGGGCATGTACTTTGGCTTCTTACTTTTAATCGAGAAATTTCTGCCCGACAGCTTCACCAAACGGCTTCCCAGGACATTCCGTCAGGCCGTCACCTTCCTTCTGGTGCTGTTCGGATGGGTTTTATTCGTCTTTGAAGACATGGGCGAGGGCGCGGCCTATCTGGCTCAAATGACCGGGCAGGCAGGGCTTTCCCTCTCCAATTCCCGGACAGTATTTCTTTTTAAGGGAAACGCTGTCCTTCTGGCCGCCTGCCTGATCGGCTCGACGCCGCTTCCGGCAGCCGCGGCCTCCAGGCTGTTTCGGAAGCTTGCTGGAGACA
This sequence comes from Eubacteriaceae bacterium Marseille-Q4139, assembly GCA_018223415.1. Classification (NCBI taxonomy): domain Bacteria; kingdom Bacillati; phylum Bacillota; class Clostridia; order Eubacteriales; family Eubacteriaceae; species Eubacteriaceae bacterium Marseille-Q4139. Next base: position 1,524,755 of record JAGTTQ010000001.1, read on the forward strand.
CGTCTTCTCCGGAATGCGCGAAAACCGCCGGCCAACAGACGGTTTCCGCCTGCGCCGGCGGTGTCTCCGGCGCGCTGCGGCTGCTTCCTGCCGTCCTGGAACTTCTCTTTCTGGCCGTCCTGTTCCTGTTAGCGACGGCTTACCTGGTAGACGCCACCTATAACCCGTTTCTGTACTTCCGGTTCTGACAGGAGATGAGCGCTATGAAAAATGATAATATTTCTTCCATTCTGATTACTGCGGCGTTCTGCGCCATGATCGGGGTCTTTTTCCTTCTCTCCCTGCTTCTGCCAAAAACCGTCTTTTCCGATACGGAAAACCGTTACCTGGCGCAGAAGCCGGACTTCCGCCTGGATACCCTGACGGACGGGCGCTTCGGAAGGCAGTATGAGGAGTATTTAAGTGACCAGTTCCCCTTCCGGGACGGCTGGATCCGCATGAAGACTGCGGCGGAGCTTGCTCAGTTTAAGAGGGAAATCGGCGGCGTCTTCGTGGGAAAAGACGGTTTTCTCATGAACGCCCTCTATCCCGAGGACATCAACCGGACGCTCTTAGAGAAAAATCTTGACGCTCTGTCTGCATTCGCTAAAGCGGCCAGCGGATCTCTCGGAGAAGAGCATGTGCGGATTCTTCTCGCACCCTCTGCCAGCCAGATCTTTACCGACCGCCTTCCGTCCTCCGCAGCGCCCTTTGGCGAGAGCACCATCACTGACGATTTGTTATCCCGCCTTCCGGACGTGACTCTTCTGGTTCCTGTCAAAGACGCCTTCATACAGGCCTATTCCGAAAAAAGCGGGAAAGAGCTCTACTATAAAACCGATCATCATTGGACGTCCTATGGTGCTTACACGGCTTATCAGGCATGGGCCGCTTCCATGGGGCTTTTACCGTACCGTCCGGAGGATTTTGAGGTTCAGACCGTGGACACGGATTTTTTCGGAACTATCCACTCCCGGCTTAACCTGGCCGCCTCGCCGGACTCCATTGAGCTTTATCTCCCAAAGAATGCGCAGGAATATGAGGTCTTTTACGACGGCAGCACAGAGCCGTCCCACAGCCTTTACTCCCCGGAAGCCTTAAAAACCAAGGACAAATACCGCGTCTTCCTTGACGGCAACCACGGCCTGACAAAAATCGTGAACCGCACGGCGCCCGAGGGCAGGCGGCTCCTTATCATCAAGGATTCCTATGCCCATTCCTTTGCGCCCTTTGCCTCCCTGCATTTCGAGGAGGTTTACATGGTCGACCTGCGCTATTACAATGGAAAAATCAGCGATTTCATGGAAGAGCAGGCCATCACGGATGCACTCGTCCTCTACCAGATTCCCGGATTCCTGGCGGAAGAGACGGCGGTGAGGATTGCGCGGTAGGAAAACGTCCAAATATCATTTCATTCTCTCTGTATTTGACAGTGCTGCGTCACGGCGTTAAAATAAAAGAAATTTGATCGGATCATTCCTTTTTACAGGGAACTGGAGGTGTCTCTATTGGTTACTGAAAACATTAGAAACAAGGATGAATTGGAATTTGCCGTTTTCTGTATTGAGAATGTGGCAATCAAACTCGGTAAGAACGCCGAACAGGTCTACAAGGCGCTCACCGAACAAAGTGATATTTTAAACGGCTACATCATTCCAGAATATGAAACACTTCATACACAGAGTAAAGACTATATTGTTGAAGACATTCTTGACCTAATGACGGAGAGAGGGGTTGAATTATGATCGTTTATCACGGCTCCTATCAGGAAATTCCAAAGCCTGATCTTCTGCATTCCCGCGCAAATGTGGATTTCGGACGCGGCTTCTATACGACTCCACTTTATGAACAGGCAAAAAAGTGGTGTCAAAAGTTCAAACGCCGCGGTAAAGATGCCATTATTTCCCGGTATGAGTTTGATGAGAGGGCATACCAGGAGCTGAAAATTCTCAATCTCGCTTCCTACTCGGAAGAATGGCTTGATTTTATTCTGAATTGCAGGAGAAACAACGATACCACCGATTATGATATTGTAATTGGCGGCGTCGCTAACGATAAAGTTTTTAATACGGTTGAGCTTTACTTCGATAATCTAATTGATAAATCAGAAGCCATCCATCGTCTGCGTTATGAAAAACCAAATTTACAAATCTGTTTTCGAACGCCAATCGCTTTGGAACGCTATCTTCGTTACGAGGGGAGTGAACAGCTATGACTGCCAATCCGATCCTTTTGCAGAAAAAATATACTCGAATTATCGAATTGTTTGCAGAAAAACAACATTTGTCCCTATCCGCAGCACTTGACTTCTTCTACCGGTCTGAAGTATATGTTTTGATCCGTGAAGGGGTAGCCGATATGCATTGTATGAGCGATGCATATCTTGCCGAGGAACTGATTCTTGAATACAGGGAAAAATTCAGCTAGGTGTAAACAAGCTTCATAAAAAGGCGCCCCGGCAGCTAAAACACTGCCATGGCGCCTTTTCTTACAAACATTCTTCTATTTCCTACCTCTCCCCTGCGCGATACCGATCCAGCAGGCGGTTGATCCTCTTGGTCGGGTTTAAAAGCTCACTTAAGGAAGAATCATGATTCAGGTTGTCGATAATCAGGGCGATGTACTTGCTCATGTCCACGTCGATGTAGTACGGACGGGAGAGAAGCTCCGGCGTCTGGTACACCAGGTTGGTGGTCAGGACGCGGTCGATCAGGCCGTTTTCATAATACTCATCGAACTTATCCAGCCCGTTCGTAAACAGGCCGAAGGTCGCACATGCGAAGACCTTTCTCGCCTTTCTTCTCTTTAACTCCTTCGCCACATCCAGAAGGCTCTCGCCGGAGGAAATCATGTCGTCCACGATGATGACATCCTTCCCCTCAACGCTCGTTCCCAAAAATTCATGGGCCACAATCGGGTTGCGGCCATTGACGATTTTCGTGTAGTCACGGCGCTTATAGAACATGCCCAGGTCAAGCCCCAGGACGTTGGCAAAGAACACGGCACGGTTCATGCCGCCTTCATCGGGGCTGATTACCATCATGTGCTCGCTGTCAATCTGAAGTTCCTTCTCATGCTTTAAAAGATGTTTGATAAACTGATAAATCGGCTGTACGGTCTCAAAGCCTTTTAACGGAATCGCGTTCTGCACACGCGGGTCATGGGCATCAAAGGTGATGATGTTTTCAACTCCCATGTCCACCAGCTCGCGGAGCGCCCATGCACAGTCCAGGGACTCACGGCCGGTTCTCTTATGCTGGCGGCTCTCATATAAGAACGGCATGATGACGTTAATTCTCTTCGCCTTGCCGCCCGCAGCCGCAATCACTCTCTTTAAATCCTGGAAATGGTCGTCGGGGGACATGTGGTTCTGCATCCCGCAGAGGGAATAGGTCAGGCTGTAATTGCACACATCCACCATCAGATAAAGGTCATCGCCGCGGACAGACTCCAAAAGCTCTCCCTTTGCCTCGCCGGAACCAAACCGCGGGGTTTTCACTCCGATGATGTAAGAATCTCTCTGGTAGCCGGCAAAAGCGATGGTTGCTTTATGCTCGCTTTCCCGCTCCTTCCTCCATTCCGCCAGATAGGCGTCCACTTTCTTTCCCAGCGATTCACAGCTCTTTAATGGGATCAGCCCCAAAGGCCCCACCGGGATCGTCTCGATCTGTTTTTCTTCGTACAGCATCCTTGTTTCCTCCATCTTGTGTCACACATTCGCTACATACAGGACAGCGCCGCCGCCCTGCCATTCCCCCCGAGGCGCCTTCGCCCCTTGCGGCAGGAATATTTATATCACCAACGCCGGAATATGTCAACCTAAACGATATCCGCGGCGCAAGGCTCTCACATCATCCCCCAGAAGAGGCAGGATCTTATACTGGTTTAAAATTCTCGACGCCACACGCTCCGTAAATTCATCCTGGAGGCGGCCCGGCGTCAGATTTGTGGAAATAATCGTCCCCTTTTTCCGGTTCAGCCTTTCATTGATACAGTAAAATAACTGGGACGACGTGAACGTATTGATCAGCTCTGTCCCCAAATCGTCAATAATAAGCAGGTCACATTCCAGGATGTATGCGGCCCGGTCAGAGCTTTCCTGCTCCTCCCGCCTGGAAAACCGGCTTTCCGAAAGAATATCGAAAAGATCCGTGGCAGTCAGGTAGACAACGGAAAAACACCGCAGAATCAGCTCCCTGGCAATGCAGTTGCTTAAAAAAGTCTTCCCGCAGCCCGTATCCCCGGTAAACAGGATGCTGCCTTTTTCTTCGGAAAACCGCTCCACATACTCCCTGCACTCCCGGATCACCTCGGACATGTAATCGTAGACTGTCATGCCCGTCTTTTCGTCAATCCGCTCCCTGTCATAGTATTCCATGGTCAGAGTATCAAAATTCTCACGCTCCAAAACCTCCCGGATATTGGACTGGTCGTAGAGAATGTCAATTTCCATTTTGCGGAAACAATGGCACTTTTTCCCGTCAGCGTAGCCGGTATCCCGGCAGTCCGGGCAGCGGTAGTGCATGTCCAGGTAGTCGTCCGGGTAGCCGTTTCGCCTCAGATAGAGAAGCTTCTGCTCTTTTAACCTCGCAGCCTCATTTTTAAGCCGCTCTGCGCCGGCCCGGTCGCCCTTTATCAGGCAGCGCCCGGCCTCCGCCATATCCGCAGCAATCTCATCGGTCAGGGCCTCGATCTGCGGGATTTTCCCGTAAACCTCCGAAAGCCTGGCGTCCTGTTCCCGCTTGTTTAAGAACTGGCGCTGGTTATAAATTCTCATGACTGCATTGTACTGCGAATTACTCAGTGCCATCGCCCGGCTCTCCTTTCTTATGCCGCTTTCTTATATCGGCCCAGATTGCTTCATCGTAATTATAATTGCGCCCCTCAAAATTGTGGAACCGGTTGCCGGACGCCGGACGCGCCGTCTGTGTCCTCGCGCCGGATGCCTTCCCGGCGGCCTTTTCCCTGTCCGCTGTCCTGGAAAGCTGACGCTTTTTGTCAAGCTCTTCCACGTCGCCCATGGTTCTGACGCCATTCTCCTTCCAGCCGGTGAGTATCTTGTCCGCGTACTGGAAGCTCGGCGTCTGGGTCGCCTTGATGGTGCGGTTGCAGGCCTCAAGCACAAGCGGCCGGTCGAAGCCGTAGGTGTAAAACCATTTTTTCATGATATCCTTTTCCATTGTGCCCGGGTTCCTGCTGCTTAAGCCGAACGCCTTCATGACTGAGGAGATGTCCCTGGAAAACCGCGTGGTGTAGTCCTCGGCCGCCTGCCTGGTGCGGATGCCGGTCTGGTACCAGTTTAAGGCCACTTTCTCAATATAGCGGATGCTGGTATGGCCGTTCTGGGCACAGTATTCCGCCAGATATTCCAGAAGTTCGGCAGGAAGCTTTAATATATCATAAAAATATGCAAACTTCTCACATTCCACCGGTGTAAACATTTTCCCGAGATACTGCTGCGCCACGTATAAAAGCGTGGAAAACTCTTCATCCCCGGAAAGCCGCTCCAGCCGCTTGGCCTGGTCTGCCGGCACAGCCGGGATCTGGGGCATATCGGAAAGCGGTGCGCCAAAGTCCGCCGCCGCGCTCTCCGCCGCTGCCGCATCTGCCTTATCCGCGCTGCCGGCCCACCGGACATCTTCCGATGCCCTGTCCTTTGCCGGAAGCCCGTTTTCGGCTTCCGCGTTTCTCTTTCCGCCGCCGTCATCCGCCGCCAAAACACCGGCCCGCTGCCAGTAAGCCAGGGCCCGCCTCACATCGGCTTCCGTGTGGTTCAAGGCATCTGCAATCCGGGAGATCTCAAGTTCTTCCGCACCATGGCGCAGAAGATACAGATACACCTTCACATACTCCCCGTTTGCCGCCGCCATATATTCATCTATAAATTCATCCGGCACCGCCGTCACATGTACGGCAAGGCCGTTTTTAAGCCCTAAGCCCATCTCTGTTTCACCCTCTGTATTTCCTTCCGCTTCCATCATAACACAGGTTCCGCGAAAAGGAAATAGCCGGAATAATCCACAATTTCGATTGTGGACATGGTGGATAATGTGGATAACTATGTGACATAACAGCGGGAAAAAACGCAAATTATGTCGAAACCCTTATTTTTCCAGCGTTTTGGCATACATGCCGGTTTCTGTTATGTAAATCAAAAAATCCACATAGCTTTCCGCGACAGATTGTTGAAAACTATGTGGATAATGTGGATAACTTATTGTCCAAGCAGTCTTTCGCCCACTTTTACTATGTCTCCGGCACCCATAGTTATCAACAAATCGCCGTTGACACAATTTTTTAAAAGAAATGTTTCGATATCGTCAAAAGTCGGGAAGCAATGGGCATCCGTTCCCATGGCGCGCAGCTTTTCCGCCAGATTTTCGGAGCTGATTCCCAGAGTGTCCGTCTCCCTGGCCGCATAAATCTCCGCCAGAACCACATGGTCGGCCGCAGAGAGCGCCTGCACAAATTCATCCATGAGCGCCTTCGTCCTCGTGTAAGTGTGGGGCTGGAACACGCACCACAGCTCCCGGTGGGGGTAATGCCCGGCCGCAGAAAGCGTGGCTGAGATTTCCTGCGGATGGTGGGCATAGTCGTCGATAACCGTCACGCCGCCGATCTCGCCCTTTTTCTCGAACCGCCTGTGGGGGCCGGAAAATTTAAGAAGGCCGCGCTTTATGGCTTCCATGGAAACGCCAAGCTCCCTTGCGGCGGCGATGGCCGCCAGGGAATTGTACACATTATGCATGCCGGGGACGCCAAGCGCCACTTCACCCTGGGGAACGCCGTTTTCTAAAAGACGGTAGGAGACGCAGGCATGTTCGTCGAAGGTGATTTCGTCTGCGCTGTACCGGCTCTTTTCCGGATCCTGGCCCACGGTAATCACCTTGCAGGACAGGCCTTCGCAGAGCTTTTCATAGTCTTTGATGTCGCTGTTTATGATTAGCGTTCCGTCTTCCGGGAGCAGGCCGGCAAAACGGCAAAACGAGTGCCGGATGTCGTCGATGTCCTTAAAGAAATCGAGATGGTCGGCCTCCACGTTTAAAATAATCCCCATGGTCGGGTAAAACGAAAGAAAGCTGTTTGTGTACTCGCAGGCCTCCGTCACGAAAAGCTCCTGGCCGCCCACGCGGATGTTGCCGCCGATGGAGTCTAAAATCCCGCCCACGGAAATCGTCGGATCCATTCCGGCATCCAGGAGGATTTCCGTCAGCATGGACGTGGTCGTCGTCTTTCCGTGGGTTCCGGAAACTGCGATGGCCGTCCTGTAATTTTTCATGATCTGGCCGAGAAGCTCTGCCCGCGTTAAAATCGGGAGCCCCTGACGCTCTGCCTCGGCAAACTCCGGGTTGTCGGCATGGACGGCGGCCGTGTAGACAACAGCGTCGATACCGCTTCCAATGTTTTCCGCCCGCTGTCCGATGAAAATTTCTGCCCCGTGCTCCTTTAACATTTCCGTAAGCTCCGACGCCTTCGCGTCCGAACCGCTGACAGAAAATCCCCGCTCCAGCAGGACTTCCGCAAGCCCGCTCATACTGATGCCGCCGATACCGATAAAATGAACGCGGCACGGCTTATTAAAATCTATATGATACATACTGTTCTCCTCTCATAGGGGCAGAAAACCTTCGTTTCCCGCCTGCAAGCAGTCAAAATGCCTTTGGATTTCCTGTTAATGATAACACAAAAAAAGCAGAAAATCCATAGATTCTCTGCTTTTGGGGCGTTCCCTATCTTGTCAGGTATTCCAATGCCACTGTGGCCATGGCGCGCGTGCAAAGCTTGATGTACCGCTCATCCACATGGAAACATGGGCTGTGCTTCGGCGCGTCTCCGCCCACACCGACCCAGATTAAACAGGACGGCGCTTTCTCCGAATAAAATCCGAAGTCCTCGGCCCCGAGAAGCGGGTTCTCGCCTGTCACGAGCCAGTCCTCCGGACGGCCGCCGCCAAGCTCCTCGTAAATGCCATCGGAATATTTCCGGAAGGTATCGGCCACGAAATCCGAAAAATTCTCGTCATTATAGACAGCCGAATAGCCGGCATGGAACTCCAGGTCGCAGCTTCCGCCCAGGGCTTCTGCGGTTCCCACGGAAATTTTCTCGATCTTTTCAATCATGGCCTCCCTGGACTCCTTGGAAAGGTTCCGCATCATAAGTTTAAGCGTCACCTCGTCCGCGATGATATTGGGGGCTGTCCCGCCGTGAATGACGCCGATGTTTAAGGTTGCCCGCGCCATCGGGGACAAGTTCCGGGAAACAAGCCCATGGAGCGCTGTCACGATAGATGCCGCAATGTACACGGCATCCACGCCTTCCTCCGGTGTCGAGGAATGGGCCGCTTTTCCATGTACGGTGATGGTATAGCCATCGGAATACGCCGTCAGATAACGCTTTCCCACCATGAGTTTTCCGGCTGCGCCGTTTTCCACATGAAGCGCAAAGCAGGCGTCCGGCAGCTCGTCCATGAGCCCGGCCTTTATCATTTCGCGGCCGCCTCCGCCGTTTTCTTCCGCCGGCTGGAAGACGAGGCGCACCTTACCGCTCCATTCGTCCTTCGTGCGGTTTAAAATCTCCGCCACAGCCAGCAGATTGGACGTGTGGATGTCATGGCCGCAGGCATGCATGACGTTTGGAACTTTCGATTCAAAAGAAAGGCCTGTGTTCTCCTGAATCGGCAGAGCGTCCATGTCCGCACGGAGAAGCAGGAATTTCCCGGGCTTTCCGCTGTCAATGGTTGCAATGATCCCGGGCTTTACGGGGCTTTCCTCATAGGGAACGCCGATGCGCTCCAGCTCTCGCTTCACGAGGGCACTCGTTTTGAACTCGTGGAAAGAGAGCTCCGGGTTTTCGTGGATCTCGTGCCGGAGCGACAAGGTGTGCTGCTCCAGCTCGTCCGACAGAAGCCGGACCTTTTGTGAAATGTTCATAGTCATTACCTCCTAGTGGAATCCGATTGCCGTACCGGCAAAAATTGAAATCACCATGATAACGAACAAAATTGCATAACAAGGCGTGAGGAATTTGTACCAACTCTTTAAGTCTACCTTTGCCATGGCAAGGCAGGCCATCAGGTTTACGCTCGTCGGCGCAAACAGGTTTGTAAATCCGTCGCCATACTGAAGTGTCAGTACTGCCATCTGACGTGTTACACCGATAACATCGGACAGTGGAGCCATGATCGGCATCATGACCGCCGTTTGACCGGAACCGGAGTTGATGAAAAAGTTAATGAGCGCATTGGCAATAAACATGCCGACTGCCGCAAAGGAGCTGCTTAAATGGCCCAGCGGTATGGAAATATAGTAAACAATCGTGTCAAGAATCCCGGAATTATTCAGAATGACACTCATCACACACGCTAATACCATGAATACCATCACGCCGCACATGTCCTGCGTTCCACGGACGAACCGTTTCATGGTTTCGTCGATATCATAATGGGCCAGGATTCCCTCGATGAATGCTACTGGCAGCATGATGGAGCCAAGCTCGGTCATTCCGAGTCCCAGAGTCGGGCCGCCTGCCGCGAAAAAGATGAAGGCACCAAAGAAAATTACAAGGATGGCAATCTCACGGGCCGTCATAGGACGGTAGTTTTCTGCGCCTGGAACAGCGGCTTCCTCTGCTGCATCGCTGCCGTCTCCGAAGTTCTTCTCATAAACATCAGGATTTTTCTGGCAGCGCTTTACCCAGAAGATCAGGTATGCGGAGACAACGGCAAGATTTACAATGGTTACAATCGTGCGGAGACCTGCTCCTGAATATGGCGCGAGGCCTGCGATTTCCTGACCAAGGACGCCTGTTAACGGGTTAATCGGTGACGTCATGAAACCAGTAAAAGAACCCAGAATGACAAGCCCGACGGCAAAAATACGGTCGGCTTTTAACTGCCTTGCAATGGTGATTCCTAAAGGCACAAACAAAACAACCGTCGAAATCATAGAACCGACACAGCCCAAGAGCGCCGTTGCAAAAATGTAAATCGGAATAATAACGAGAGCTTTATCCCGCAGTCGATGAATCATATTCCCAAGGGCACGATCAAGAACACCCGTGGAATTTACAATTCCCATCATGCCTCCCATGATGATGAGAGTTACAAATAACTTGCCAAAAGTGGTGTAGGTCAAATCTCCGACAGCCAGGATGACTTCGGCCGGGTTTAAGTATATTTTGTCTGTCTGCTGGTAAGTACCGGGAATCGCCATAGTTCCATCACGTTCATAGGAACCGGAGGGGATCAAAAACGACATGATGTAGACGGCAGCGATGACAATAAGAATAATTTTCCACATGCTCATCGGTGCTTTTTTCTTTTTTGCTGTTTCTTCCTTCATTTCTTTTCTCCTTTAGACTGCTTGCCTCCGGCAAAGGAACGCCCATTCCCGACTGCCGGGGCGTATTCTGTATTTCATGGCCGTCCGGTCAGAACTGCCATGAAATCTTCCTATATAACTATACATGCAATCTTTTACAGGCACAAACAACATTTTTATCGCACCGTACAACCGTTTTTTCATGCATTTTATACAATATTCTTTTTTCCGCAATCCTCTGCCGGCCGGCTCATAGTCTGACATGCTTTTCTGGCTGTCTCGACGAATTCCCTGGCCGCATCTGAAAGATAGCTGCTCTTTAAATATAAAATAGCCCCACTGCTGCTGGCAGCCGGATAATCCCAACGGAATACATGGACGCTCTTTCTCTGTTCCTCCGTCAAATTTTTTAAATATAGCCTCGGTACAAGCGCAGCGCCGATGCCCTGGACACAACAGGAAAGCATTGTAAAAATACTGCTGGAATCCAGAACGATGTGGGGCGCAATGCCCTCCTCTTCACAGCATTTATCAAACAGCATTCCAAGCCAGGAATTAGAAACCAGCCGCACAAATGGACATTTTGCAAACTGTTTTAAAGATACAGATTCACGATTCTTCATTTCATCCAGCTCATTTCCGGAAAAGTACTGGGACGCCAGAACCTTCGGCAGCACAAACACCACCGACTCTTTTAGAACCGGTATCGATACAAGCGTCGGATCCTCTGGCTCTTCATAGCCAAACATCAGATCCACTTTTCCAAGCTTTAATGCCTCCACAGTTTTTGATAGGCTATTCTCCCGGATCTCCACCATTACCTCCGGCCACTGTTGATGATATTCCGCCAAAAGTTCTGGGAGCAGAACGCTGCTTCGGTAGTAGGAAACGCCAATGATAAGCCGAAGGCGGCTGATTTTTAAGATACTGTCTAGTTCGCTCCGCATCTGCCTTTCATCATCCAAAATCCGGCACATGTGACGGTATAGGCACTCTCCCGCTGGAGTCAGACTCATGGGTGGCTCCCGGTTAAACAGACGGGCATTGTAACATTTCTCCAATTTGTCGATCTGTTTGCTTAAGGCCTGCTGCGTCATGTAAAGACGTTTCGCGGCTTTCGTAAAATTTAATTCTTCCGCTGCTGCAATGAAATATTTATAGCTTTCAAGATTCACTTTTCTTCCTCCCAGTCCTTTCTATTATAATAGAAGAAGGTGTGTGAGGGAAGAAATTTCTGATGGAATATAATATTTGTCTATCCCGGAATATTTTTTCCGGGAACAGACTCAAACACATAAAAAACGAACGGGCACCCGCTTTTTTGCAGGTTTCCCGTCCGCATATATGTTTTATCTTGCCAGCACCCGGCTGTCGAAAAGAACGCCCTTATATTTTTCAAGGACACCGAGAAGAATCTGCCCCAGAACGCCGATAGCAAGGAATTCCCCGATTCCGATGGTGATCGTGGAAAACCAGATCATCGCATCGCTTCCGTAGCCGTATTTTAACACCCACGGAATAATCAGCATGTTGGACACAATCGGCGGCACCGATACGAGATAGCGGTTCTTCCTTAACAGATACGAACCGACGGCACCGATTAACGTCGCAAGGCTTCCTCCAATGATATCCATCGGAACGCCGCCGCCAAGCAGGTTAGAGATCAGGCATCCGATAAACAGGCCCGGAATCGCCGCCGGCGTGAAGTACGGCATGACGCAGAGCAGCTCGGAAATCCGAAACTGGATGACGCCGGAGCCGATTGGCTCAAAGAGCATAAACAGGATGATATAAATGGCTGCAATGGCAGCACCATATACCATCAGGTACAGTGGGTTTCTGTCTGACTTGTTGGTTTTCATGTTTCGTTGTCTCCTTTAGTTTTGTTTTACGAGTGGAAGGTCTCGAACACTCGATTCATTTTACGCCGGGAATCGGCGGCAAGCCCTATAGACCTTATTTTTAGCGGGCTTTTCAACATGGCATAGAATAGCATGGGAAAGGTAAATTGTCAAGCAAGTACCAGAAAAGTACCACTTTGCCATTTATCAGGTATCAGAGCGCAAAAAAGAGAGGCCGCCGCCCCTCTTAAAATGCTCCTGCAATCTTCTCCATTTCTGCCGCTTTCGTGTCTGGCAGTACATGACTGTATAAGTCCATCGTCATAGCAAGGGAGCTATGGCCTAGGATTGTTTTTAATACCTGGGGCGGCATTCCTGCCTCTATGGCCCGTGTGGCGAATGTGTGCCGGAAGATGTGGGGCGTAATCCGTGGGAAGTCGTGTCCCTCTGCCTGAATGCGCTTCACAATCCGGTTTATTTCTGCCTGTAGCCTGTCCCGGCTTAAAGGTTCCCCCTTCTCGTTACAAAATAGGTAACGGTCTAGCCGTTCCACTTTAAAGCCCCAGTAATTGCGCTGTGCGTCCAGTAGCGCCACCAAGTCAGCAGTCAATGGTATATCCCTTTTGGATGTTCGAGTTTTAGGAGTATCCTCAAAATATCCCCGGCCCTCTATGTATTTCAGTGTGCGTTGTACATGAATCACATTCTTTTTCTTGTCTACGTCCGAATACTTTAAGCCTCTTATTTCCCCGTTTCTCATGCCGGTTCGCAGCATAACAGCAAACAGATTGTACAAATAGCTGTCCTTTGCATATTCCATGAAAAGCGCCTGCTGTTCTTTCGTCATAGCCTGCCTTGCTCCTTTCTCTTTCTGCCTCGGCAGTTCCGCCAGCTTGACCGGGTTCCGTTCAATCAGCCCATTTCTAACGGCCTGCTGCATACACCCATTAAGGATAGCGGATACAATTTTGATACTAGAAAGCGCATAGCCTTCCTTCTCCAAATCATTGTAAAACCGCTGAATATGTTCGCCTCGTATATCCGAAACTTTTTTATCTCCCAGCCGTCCCTTTATCATGCTGTCGAAATACTTCTTGTAATTGTAGTATGTCCCGGCCTTTACCCTGTTTTTCTTATATTGCTCCATCCAAGTTGTGAACCATTCAGACAGAACCACCTTTTTCTTTTCCACAAATGCGCCGTGTTCCAGCTTGTACCGCAGTTCATTCATGGCCTTTTGGGTTTCCGTGACCGTATCGCCATGTACGAGATACCTTTTCCCTTGATACTGAAAGCGCCCCTCAAACTTATCATACCGCTGTTGTATTCCTTTGGGGAGTTTTCTTCCTCGCTTATCTATCGCCATAAAATCACGCCTTTCTATTCCTTTGTCTGCCTATATGCTGTTTCCTTGACCGTGACTTCTCCTTCTATCAGGTCTATTATGCTCTGGCACTTGCACTTCGGGCAGAACAGCGGGAAATTCTTCAGATACGTTTCTTGTGTGGCCTTCTGCCTCGTTTTGCCCTTACATATAGGGCATATTATAAAGCCGTTCTTATCAATCATCTTTACCGCCTTTTCCATGTATGGGAGCAGGCAGCAGTCCCATAAGGGCCGCCGCCGTCTTTACTCTACCTCAACACGATTGCCACAATTACCGCCCCGGACAGGGCCACATTTACCACCAGTGACAGGAATAGCAGCTTTCTAAGCTGTCTTATTTCCCGTCCGGCCTCTGCTATACAGTCCGTTGCAAGGCTCCCGTGTCTGCCTCCCGCTGCCATTATGCCGCCTCCCTTCTGGCTCTGGGCTTTCTAATCGCCATTCTAAGCGGTTCCGGCTCCTGTCCGGCATATTCTTCAACCGCTGCCACTGTAACCGTTCTAAGCCCTCTGGAAGTCCCTACAATCAGCTTTTCCCCGACACTCACACGGCCCACCAGAAGCCCCGGTAACTCCCAGGCGTACATCTTGCCGCCTCTCCTGTGAGAAGCCCTTATAATCTGCCTGCGGCCATACCTGACAGGGACAGAAACCAGCCCGTGGGCCTTTGCCAGTAAATAGCTTGTATATCCGTCTATCAGGTTCCCGGCCCCGTCCAAAATGATTTCAGACTGTAAACATCCCGTTTCCCTGAAATACTGCTCCTTGCTCTCCATTTTCTCCTGCTTCGGCGGGTGTGCCTCAAAGCATGAAAAAATCTTAATATCGTCAATCTTCATTCTTCTTTGCCCCTTTCAAGAAGTTCGCCGCCTGTATCAGCGGTTCCACAGAATTAAGCCCTGCCGCTGTTTTCATGACCTGATAAAGCAGAGGATTGCCCGCCAGCTCCCAGGCTATTTCTTCAACTTCATGGTTCACCTTCTGCCGTCTTTGTTTTCTGGCCCGCTCCTGTCGTATTCCCTGCACTTTGCCATAATGGTAAAGCGTTGAAAGAAATTTATACAGATTATCTCCGTTTGTTTGCAACGGAATGCAGCCGTAAACATCAGCCATTCTTCGGCAGAACGTGTATTCCTCATAATTAGCATACTCTCCTAAACGGATAGCCTCTCTCATGGCTCCATGAAGTTCTATTTGACTATGCAATTTATTTACCTCTTTCTTTACAAGGGGCAGAGGCCATGCTATACTAGCCTCATACCCCCAATTTGCTAGGTTGTCGGGTTACTGGCCCCTGTCAGAGTTGCCGCTCTGTAAGGGCCTTTTCTTTATGCCGTTGCCAACTCCTGAACCTGTGACCGTCCAAAGAACCGGGCCTTATAAATGGCTCCGTCTCCCCGGCTGCCCCATATCAGATCAGCACCAAACAGGGCCTTGCTCCCGTGGATAACCTCATAGCCCAGCTTCTTCCAACCGCTCCATGTATTGGTTTCTTCCTCAACCCCCGCCGTGGCCTTTGCCGCCTCAATCCTCTTTGCGTTGACTTCCTCTGCCTTTGCGGAAAGCCATGCCCGATGTAAGCACTCCCCGAAAGAAAGTTCCTTGCTCTCCCGGTAAATCTTCCATGCTCTCAACATGATTTTGCTCAAATTGTACTTCATGCTTCTTAAACTCCTTTCCCGGTAGGGTTCTCAACAGCCCAGGCAGGCTTTAAACATCTAGCGGCTTCTGCGGCATCTCAATCTCTCTTATCCTGTTTCCCTGTGTTATGTGGTACTCTTGCTTTCCCTTTCGGTACTCCCGTCCACCTTCGCTGTTTTATTTTGTTTTCCCTTACCTTGTGATTATATTATAGCACTAACTCTAGTACGTGTCTATTGACTATTTCACTAAAGTTAGTACGTATGTGACGCACTATCTTTGTGCATAATCACACTAGACTTAGTACGTGACAAATGCTATAATATCAGTGTAAGGTGGAGAAGGAGACTCTTTATTGAGCCGCCCCCATTATCCAAAAGAAAGAAGGTGTGTAAATGGGAATTAGTTTCCATAAATTAGAAAATCTGCTCACAGAACGGGGGAAAACTTTTTATAGTCTGCGAAAAGATAAAATTGTAGGCACTGAAACCATAAAAAAGTTGCAACAAGGCTATGGAATTATTGACACACGTACAATCAGTAATTTGTGCGAATATCTAAACTGCCAGCCGGGAGACTTAATGGAGTATATACCTGATAAGGAATAACCCCGGCACTCAATCGACACAGGAGCGACACAGTGCAACGCCAGCAATTAAGCGGCTTTCCCGCCCTTTCCTCTCTATCAGGTGACAGGCAAGCGACAAACAGAAACCATTTGCTTATTTTGCTTTATCCAATAACCTATTGCTTTTTCTGGAAACCAAAGGATAACCAAACCATAACCAAGGGATAACCTAATAAGGAATAGCACCCCGGAAAAGCGTCATATATTCCCCACTTGTTGGGAAAGTTCTTTCCAGATATGGGAAAATATGTCCTGCTGCTGTGGTTACTCGCCACACATGGCGAACTCTCCCGCATGACGAGCCGCCGGGCTGTCCAATATCGGATTATCCAGTGTGGGTGTCCCTTATCAGGTAGGAGAGGACAGAGGCGGGGCCTGACTGTTCAAAATTTCATATTGGTGTCTCAAAATCGGGCTTTTCTCTTGCACCCCGCCGCCAGATGTGCTATATTGATAATAGAAAAGGGGAAAGCCAGAGACACACGGCCTACCCTCAAATAATTACGACAACTGTTTTTCACAGCCGTTCACTATTGCGAGTAGTGGGCGGCTATTTTCTTCCCTTGAATATCTGATAAAGCAGACTTACAAGGGCTACAATGAATATTCCAATCTGAACCAAGTCCTGATATGTAACATACATTGGCTTGCCCTCCTTTCTTTCGTCTGGAGGGTTAGCCCCTCCGAAATGGGAGGGTAGGCCGCCTTTATGTGCTCTGACTTTCCGTATTGCCAGTATAGCACACTCTTTCCGGCTTCTCAATCACATTATTCTGTTTTCCCTGTCTGTGCTGGCAAATACCGCTTTTATCCCTCTGTCCTATAAATTCTCCATTGAATTATTTTCAATGTCTCCGCTCCCCATTCCACAGGGGATTTTTCAGCTTAAACGCCGTCCCGCTCCCCTCTATTGAACCTTGCCGCCAGTTCTGCCCGCTGTTCCTCCGTCAACCGTCTTTCCTTTGACCTGATAGAGATAAGCCTTTTAGGGAATGTGTACCGCTTCGCCACAATCTCCCCTTGATAGGTTTCCACCTTCCCCGGCCTGAATTGCTCCGGGTTCTGCTGCACCAGCTTGTCCATTTTACGAATCCATACAGGGTCTGCCGTGTAAATCTCCGCTGTACCCTCTGCCGCATTAAAGCCTATGGTTACTTCCTGTTCATACTTTGATTGATGATATTTTCCCATGCTCAAAATCTCCTTTTTCTCGGCGTTCGCTCCGGGTTCATTCCCTGCGCCCGTATCGTGTAAACTAATTCGTTTTTGTGTGCAATTCTGCGCATTTTCTCCCGCGCGTATCGTGTCCATAAACTCCTGATCCGCTCCGTTTCCTGCTGCAATAAAGGACCTACCTGATAGAAGAAGCCATGCTGTAAAGGGCCTATCTTGCCGCCATTGCAACTATTTGCCACTAACCCCGTACTAAATTTTACTAAACATCTAAGTTTTACTAAGTTCCCGGCCTATTTGCAGAATATGTAAGGTTTTGTAAGGTTCTCATACCCAGAAAAGGCAGGTTTTGACAGGTTCTATATATCCAAATTCCCCCGTTTTTCCACGTTCTACCCCGGAAATATCTTAGGTTTTTTCAGGTTCCCCCGGCCCGTTTCCTGCTGCTTTAGGGATATTTAGGGGCAATCCGTAGGTTTCCGTAAGTCCTCCACACGGGCATGAGCATAACCAGTATGTGAAATGCACCTTATTTCCTCCCCTGGCTCTGGTATTCCTATCACCGTTTCTTCCCGGACGGGATAGAGCAAATTATATTCCTGAAGCATTTTCGCCAGCGTTTCCGCATTATTCGCATATAAGATACTTCCCAGCGGCTTATTGTCCTGTCTATCCCGTGTCCGATGAAACATAACCATAGCAGAAAAGGCCCTGCGCCCCCTGTCCCATTCCACCGTGACAAATTCAATCCGCAGATATTTCCCCTTTGCATATTTTCTATGCTCCAATATGATTTCCTGCATTGCGTCCCGTTCTCCTATCCCGTATAATCGAAATAGGCCAGATCGCCGCCCCTGCTGCTGTTGAGTTCGCCTGCTCCCGGCAGAGGGGCTATTTTAATGTTTCTCGTGCGTAATACTGAAATGTAGAGGCTATGAGGTAGCCGCTATACTGCCTATCAATAAACTGCACATTCGCCCCGAAACGATGTTCCCATGTTTTCAAAGAGGCCGCAAAGGCAGCAGGCTTCATCTCTGTGTGGTATCTATGCCCGATAATATCAGAGTAGCCGCCGGGGGCCTCTATGAGCAGATAAACCTTGCAACCGTCATTCCCGGCCTTTAAAAATTCCTTTTCAAACCGCTCCCGCTCCTGCGCCAGATTGCCGGATAATTCTTCCAAACTGCCCTTTCGCTCTATCACAATATCCCGATGAAAATATATGTCCTCGCCTGCTGCCTCTGCCGGAATATAAAAGCTGTAATCTCCATAGTCCAGCTTCGTTTCCTGATAGGCTATGCCCTGCTTTGCGAAATACTCCAGAATATGGCCGTTCTTCTTTTCCCGGCTGTCTACCAGTACAACCATACTTTTCAGCAGCTTCTTTATGTCCTCAACCGAAAATCTGTACCGCTTCACGTCCTCTGCCCCCTCATAGCCTTTTCCTTACGCTCTAACTCGCCAATGACCGCCAGAACCAAATCTTTACACAATGGCAAATTATTGTATTTCTGCACAATGGCGCTGCTTTCTTCCACGACCGCCTCCCAATAATCATCATCCGGGCGCACATGATAATATTTCTTGAAGAATGTCCAGACATCCCCGAAATACTGAAACTCCGTGGACATCTCCTTATTTGTTGCCGCCACCTCCGCACCTTCCTTTCTGTTTTGGCTCCTGAAATTTCTTGATAGACCTGATAAGAAGGAAAATTCATATTCCCTGAAACCCGTGATTTTACTGGCTTTCTTTGAGGTAATGTGCAAAATGTGTAAAATTTATGAGACTTCTTAAAAAACACTTCTATAAGAGGCTTACATAAAAAATGCACAAAATGCACATTTCCTCCGTCTAGCTATCTGAATGGGAGTTCTTTATCCTGCTTCCCAACCGGTTCAAAGTCATGTGCTGCTACAGTATGCCTCAAGACAATATTTCTGCATGTAGTTCCTCTTACTGTCCCCCTGGCCGCATATAATCCCTTGCCTTTCATCTCTGCCATAAAATTGCTCTTATTTTCTGATCCAAATCCATTGTCTTTACACCATGTTATGTATTCCTCATAGACCTCTTTTATTGTGCTGTTCTCTGTCGATTCTTCCAGACATTCAGCAATGAAATTCCCTATCTTGTCACTGTTTGCCCGATATTCAGCCGTGGCAGCAGTCACGCATTCCGGGGGTATTGCTCCCTCTGCATAGTACGCTTTCAGCCCCTCAATGCACCAGTTCAGCAGGCCACTTAAATTATCCGGCTCTTTCAGTCTGTCTTTCAGGCCCTTGTCCTGCTCCTCCGGCTTGAAATGTCTGTCAAAAGTAATCACATTCAGCCGCCCGGAAGTGAATAGAGTATCATCCGTTATCAGGGGCAAATAATTCGTATTGATAAACAGTTTAAAGACTGGCACAAATTGAAATTCCGATTGATGTAAATGTCTGGCTGTTATGCTGTCCCGGCCTAGCAGGGTTTTCAATAATGCCACATCGAAAATCATTCTTTTTGGCGGCTCACTGGCATTTAAGAAACGGCACCCGTCCAGCCTTGCAATATCCCCGGACGCCTGCCGACTGTCTGTATTCTGCTTCTGTGCAAGCGTCTCCGGCCTCATATTCAAGGCATAGCCGTCTGTATTCCCCAACATATAGGCATAAGTTTCCACGGCGGTACTTTTCCCGTTTCTGGTACTGGCCCCATAAAACAGATAACAGCATTCCTCATTCGTTCCGCCTGTCAATGAATATCCGAATAATTTTTGCACATAGCGTATTTTGGGCTTATTATCCTGCAAAACTGCATTGATGAATTTCTCCCATTCTACGCTATCGGCAGCAGGGTTGTATGTCACCTGTGCCATTTTCGCCATAAGAAAATCCGGGGAGTGGGGTTTAAATTCAAATGTTCTCAAATCCAGAACACCATTTTGACAGTTAAGCAAATACAAGTCCTTGTCCATATCGGCATTTGTAATGAAATTCAAGTCCCTGCTATCATCTATCATAGTTTTACGCACCCGGCGGCTCCCCAGCTTCGCTATGTGCTTCATATAGCCTGTTCTGACCGCTTCATCTTCAATCCGGTTCACATAAGCGCATAGAATGTCCGATAACTCTTTCGCTTTATTTTCCGCAATCATTCCCCCTGCGTCCTGCTGCCACCTTTGCCCGTTGTAATAAAACCATTCTCTGGCGGTTGAGTTATACCGCAAACAATCCCGGTACATATCAGCGAAAAGGCGGGCGTTTCCTTTGTCGCTCAATTCGTACTGCTCCGGCTGCAATTTAGCCGCTTTCTCTATCAGGTCACTTGATACCCTGCGCTTTATAATGTCCACCCGCTTTCCGTCAAAAGTTCTTCCTGCTCCCGCCTGCCGCCATATATACAAAGCACATCCAGCTTATAAGACACCTTCTGCAGTTCTCCGACCGTGAACGCCTGCAGATCGGACAAAGGCGGGAATATCTTTCCTTCAATGGCCCGCTGGTAAATGCTCTCCCAGGTCTTAAGCCTGTCCACCTCTGCCACCCACGCCGTTCTAAATCTCTGTTCTTTCTCCTGTTGCTTCTGCCGTTCCCGCTGCCTCCGCTGTATCTGCTCTCTGTTATCTGCTGAACCTGATAAAGAGAAGGGAAGGGAAAACGCTTCGATAAGATAACGGCAAGCCTCCCAGTTGTTCAAACCCAGAACGGCAGAGGCAAAACGGATAATATCGCCGCCCATGCCCGATGAAAAATCATAGAATGACCGGGGATAGAGTTTGCAAGAGGCTGTTCGTTCCTCCTTGAAGGGTGACTTGATAAACCCGGCTCTGTTCGGCGCATATCCAAAATGGCGGGCCACATCTACCATTGACAGGCTTTCATTTACTGCCTTGAAAATCTCGCTCATTGTCTGGCCTCATGCAACTTATCAATCTCTCTATCTGCGACAGCAAGGTCATACAGCACCCGGCGTCCAATTCGTACTCGGCAGCCAAGACTTTCTCCGAATTTCATCGCCGTATTTCTTCCCAACCCTGTGTATGCCATCCACGCCGCTAAATCTACAAGCCTTGTTTTGTTATTTTCCAGCATTAAAATTCTCCCTTCATTTGTTTGTTGTAATTTATTGTGTTCCCTTGATGTTTAAATGGTATCATGTTAAAATGATATTGTATGCCACCATAATTTAATCAAAACAATTTTAATGGAGGATTTTTGTTAATTTTGAGGTACAATATTAAAGCGATTGGAAACCGTCTGAAAAAAGAAAGAAAACTAGCCGGCTTTAAGAGCATGGACGCATTAAGCGACTATATTAGGGAGCATAATTATAGAGGAATAAAAAGACAAACTATTGCTAAATGGGAAAAGGGAGAAGAAATGCCACCACTTGATGTACTATGCACCCTCTGCGTTCCGTTTCAGTGTGATCTTGGTTATCTTCTTTGTGAGTATGATTATAAAACAAGGCTTAATGCAGACATAGCAGAAGTAACAGGGCTATCAGAAGCAGCGATAAATAATCTAAAAAAATTCAAACGTCATAGTGAAGATTTAGAAATTATAGATCGCCTCCTTTGCTCTAAAGAATTTGAATACGAAACTATTGATAGAATAAAAAAATATAGAAAAAGTTTGCTTCATTGCATAAAAATATTAAACAGGATAGATCTAGAAATGGCAGACTTTCATACAAATTATAAGAATTATACGGAAAAGGATAAGGAACGCTATGATTTAATTTGTTCCCTTGAGCGAGCATTAGTAAAGGAGTTAGATACTTCCCAGCCTTTAGCTTTATGGGACGCCCAAAAACATTTTGTAGAAATTGTAGAAGATATGTACGAAAAAGAAAGGGCAGAAATCCGCTCTAGGTACAAACATAGTTAATACCAAATAAGTATTAATGCTTATGTTGTAGCAGAGCCGAGTGAATACCTTTTAAGACAGTACCACTTTAGTACCACTTTGCATAAACAATATTAAACCACGATAAAAAGAAAAGCCTAGAAACGCGATGTTTCCGGGCTTTCTTAAACTATGATAAACTATGGTAAATGTACTGCTTTCAAAGTTTTGTTTTAGGTGTGGAAGGTCTCGAACACACCGGTCATAGATGCGAAATTCCCTGCATTTACAGGAGATTTCTGACCTTATTTTTGTTTTTACCGCGGCCAGGCTGGACGCCGTTTCCCATTGACGTCCCCGCTCCGGCGGCGTTTTAACCGTCTCAGTATAGCATCTTCATTCTCAAATAGCAAGAGCTATTTGAAAATGGCCTCACATCCTGTCTCTCTTCAGCACAAAATGGTTTTTATGGAAGTCAATCAGCCCCTCTTTCCGCATCCTGGAAAGCTCCAGCGAAAGCCCGCTTCGCTCCACGGAAAGGTAGTCGGCCATCTGCTGGCGGGAAAAAGGGATGTCAAATTCCACGCTCCCGCTCTTCCTGGCGGCGGCGGAAAAATAGGAAAGCAGCTTGGCCCTTGTCGTCCGCTGCGTGATATGCGTCAGTTTTTCATTATAAGCCAGATTCTTTGCAGCCAGATCTGAGAGAAGGTTCCGGATGATCCGGCTGTGGTGGGCGCAGGCCGAAGAACATGTGGTGAGAATCCGTTTCACATTCAAAAACAGCACGGTACAGTCCTCCTCCGCCATGACGCTCACTGTCATAACCGCCCCCGGTGCGCAGGCGAACGTCTCCGCAAACGTCTGTCCCTCCGTGACCGTGGATACAATGTTCCGGTTCCCCCAGAAGTCCTCCTGGATCACAAACGCCTTCCCGGAAAGCAGGAGCCCCATCGACTCCGTCGCGTCTCCCTCCCGGAAAATAAACTCCTCCCGGCGAAATTCCCTCACCTTCGCGTCGAGACAGCCGAGCATTTCCCGGATTTCCGTCTCCGCAATGCCCAAAAACAGCAGCGACCCGCGCGCTGTATGGATAAAATCTTTCATCTCTTCTCTCCATTCGTTGAATTTTCAACAGACATATCGAATTTATCATAGTACAATCTCCTCAGAAAAACAAGAGAGAGGTTGATTCTGATGAAACGGAAAATTGTGTCCATCGACGAAGAAAAATGCAACGGCTGCGGCGCATGTGCAGACGCCTGCCATGAAGGCGCCATCGAAATGCGGGACGGGAAAGCTTACCTGATCCGCGACGATTACTGCGACGGCCTCGGCGACTGTCTGCCGGCATGTCCCACCGGCGCCATTTCCATCTTAGAGCGGGAGGCCGCTCCCTACGACGAACAGGCTGTCCAGGCGAAAAAGGCACCCCTTGCCTGCGGCTGCCCCGGCTCCCAGTCGAGATCCATTGTCCGCAGGGAACCTGCCGCCGGGAGCGCCCAGACCCCAAATGCCCCGTCCGGTACGGCCGATAACGTAATAAGCCGTCTTTCCCAGTGGCCGGTGCAGATCAAGCTGGCGCCGATCCATGCCCCGTACTTTGACGGCGCAAAGCTTCTGGTGGCCGCCGACTGCACGGCCTACGCCTACGCCGCCTTCCACGAAGATTTCATCAAAGGGCGCATCACCCTGGTAGGCTGTCCAAAACTCGACACCGTCGACTATTCGGAAAAACTGACGGAAATTTTAAAAGCCAACGACATCAAAAGCGTCCTCATCGTCCGCATGGAGGTGCCATGCTGCGGCGGCTTAGAGCATGCCGTAAAAACAGCCCTGCAAAACAGCAAAAAAATGATCCCGTGGCAGGTCGTCACCATTTCCACTGACGGGAGAATCTTAGAATAGAAAGGGAATAAGCCGATATGAATCATGAAATGTTCTGCTTCCAGTGTGAACAGACGGCCGGGTGCACCGGCTGCGTCGGAAAGGCCGGTGTCTGCGGGAAAACTGCCGGCACCGCAAAGCTCCAGGATGAGCTGACCGGCGCCCTGATCGGCCTGGCCCGTGCCGCCGACCAGAATCCTGACTACACGCCTTCCATGGACAGCCTGATTTTAGAAAGCCTTTTTGCGGCCGTCACCAACGTAAGCTTCGACGATGACCGGCTTCGCGGGCTGATCAGCCGGGTGCATGACGAGAAAAACAGGCTGGTTCCCGACTGCCAGTTCTGCGCAAGCCCCTGCGGCCACAATGCCGATTACGACATGGAACAGCTCTGGAATGCCCCGGAAGACATCCGTTCCTTAAAATCCCTGATCCTCTTCGGCATCCGCGGCATGGCCGCCTACGCATGGCATGCCATGGTTTTGGGTTATACGGATCCGGAGCTTGGCCGCTTCTTCTGCAAGGCACTCTTCGCCCTGGGCGAGGACTGGGGCATGGACGAGCTTCTTCCCATCGTCATGGAAACCGGCAGGTATAACCTTGCATGCATGGAGCTTTTAGACCGCGCCAACACGGAAACCTACGGCTCGCCCGAGCCCACCGCCGTTTCCCTTGCCATGGAAAAAGGCCCCTTCATCGTCGTCACCGGCCATGATCTCCATGATTTAAAGCTCCTTCTTAAGCAGACCGAAGGAAAAGGCATCCATATCTACACCCACGGCGAAATGCTGCCGGCCCATGCCTATCCGGAGCTCAAAAAATACAGCCACCTAAAGGGCAATTTCGGCACCGCATGGCAGAACCAGCAAAAGGAGTTCGACGGTCTCCCGGCGCCTGTCCTCTTTACCACCAACTGCCTGATGCCGCCAAAACCGGGCTATGCCGACCGGGTCTTCACCACAAACATGGTCTCTTTCCCGGAAACGCCGCACATCGGCCCGGAAAAAGATTTCACGCCAGTCATCGAAAAGGCCCTGGAGCTGGGCGGCTACGGCGAAAATCAGGACTTTTCCGGTATCAACGGCGGCAAAACTGTCATGACCGGCTTCGGCCATGACGCCGTCCTCCGTGTCTCTGACAAGGTCATCGACGCCGTAAAGTCCGGCGCCATCCGCCATTTCTTCCTGGTGGGCGGCTGCGACGGCGCCAGGCCGGGACGCAATTATTTTACGGAATTTGTTAAGCAGGCGCCGAAGGACACCGTAATCCTGACTCTGGCCTGCGGAAAATACCGTTTCAACGACCTGGATCTAGGAACCATAGGCGGTCTCCCGCGGCTCATGGACATAGGCCAGTGCAACGACGCTTACAGTGCCATCCGCATCGCCCAGGCTCTGGCTGACGCCTTCGGCTGCGGCGTAAATGAACTCCCGCTTTCCATGGTGCTCTCCTGGTATGAACAGAAAGCCGTCTGCATCCTTTTGACGCTGCTCTCCCTCGGCATCAAAAACATCCGCCTTGGCCCGACGCTCCCGGCGTTCCTGTCGCCGAATGTATTAAAGCTTCTGGCTGAGACTTACGGGATCGCACCGGTTACGACACCGGAAGCAGACTTAAAGGAGCTGCTTGGCGGCTGATCCGTCCCGTACCCGTCAAAACGCCGTTTCCCGGGTTTGGCCAAAAGAAAAAGCCGGCCGTCTGAATTCAGACGCCGGCAATTTTTTTCGCCCGCTGCCGCCAGGAAGCGAAAACCGACATGACAAAGGCCCCGCTGCTGTCCACCAGCACATCGGTGAACTGGCCGGAACGCCCCGGCACGAAAAGCTGATGGAACTCATCGGTGCAGGCATACGCCATTGTCATGGCAAACGCCGTCCAGAAAAGCCGCTTTCCCCGCACATCCCATCGGTGCAGCGCAAATAGAACCGCAAAATACAGGCAAAGGTATTCGGTCACATGAGCCCCTTTCCTCACCGGGAAGCTCATGCGCTCGATGATTTCATAATAATTCTCTTCCGGCCCCTCAAAAAAGCCGAACAGGCGGCCGATGGAAAGAAGCAGACGGCTGACGCCATCGCTCATTTCCGTGGAAATATCCGCCGGCTGCGCCGAAAAATAAAAAATCAGACAGGCGATTAAAAGCGCCGGAAGCCACACAAGGAACTGCTTTCTGCCATGTTCCATCGGGATCCACCTCATTTCCATAAGAAACTTCAATGCCCGTATTTTAGCATGCCGGCGCCGAAAGTTCAAGCTCTATAAAATTCCCATGACCTGCTGCATCAGAAGGCTCACGGCTGCGATGGACACCCAGCAGCAGAGTCCCATGAAAATCGGCTTCCCGCCAGTCTTCACAAGCTGCACCAGGTTGGTGTTGAGGCCGATGGCCGCCATCGCCATGATGATAAAAAATTTCGACAGATCCTTAAACGGCGCGAAAACAGCCGAGCTGGCTCCGGCCGTCGTGGCCGCCGTCGTAATCACCGATGCCAGGACGAAAAACACAATGAAAAACGGGAACACCTTCTTTAAGCTGAATTCATTTTTCTGGCTCCCGCCCGCCTTTTTCGCCTGAGCCGTCCGCCAGAAAGCCAGTGCCAGCGTAATCGGGATGATCGCCAGCGTGCGGGTCAGCTTGACGATGGTCGCGGCGTCCAGCGTATTGGCGCCCGGATGCATGCCGTCCCAGGCGGCCGCCGTGGCCGTCACGGACGACGTATCGTTGACCGCCGTTCCTGCAAACAGGCCGAAGCCCTCGTTGGAAAGCCCAAGAATGCCGCCAAGCGTCGGGAAAATCAGGGCTGCAATCACATTAAACAGGAAGATAACAGAAATCGCCTGGGCAATTTCTTCGTCGTCCGCCCCGATGACCGGCGCCGTGGCCGCGATGGCCGAGCCGCCGCAGATGGAGGAACCGACGCCAACTAACGTCGAAATATTTCCCGGCATGTGCATGAGCCGGTGCAGGACAAACGATACGATGAGCGACGTGGAGATCGTCGACACAATGATCGGAAGGGAGGTCGTACCCACCCTGGCAATCTCCGAAAGGTTCAGTCCAAAGCCGAGAAGAATCACGGCATACTGAAGAATTTTTTTCGATGTGTAAGTGATCCCGGCTTTCGCCGCTCCTTTTTCCTGGTAAAACAGCGTAATGACCATGCCGGCCAGAATCGCAAAAACCGGCCCGCCGATAATCGGGAATGCCTTTCCCAAAAACCAGCATGGCACCGCAATCGCCAGACATAACAGGACGCCCGGCGCCAGTTTCTTCGCTTTTTCCATATTCAAAGCTCCTCCTCGCATCTTATGCAGAATTTTCCGTTACTGCCATTATACCCCCGCCATTCCATTGTGTAAAATTATCATTCTTTATTTTATGATAAAATTATGTTATGATACTTAGTATCCAAGCCAAGCGAGGTGATTCCGATGCTGGATTTCCGTGTGGAAACCTTCCTGGCCGTATGCCAGACCATGAACTATACAAAAGCCGCAGAACTTCTCCATATTACGCAGCCGGCTGTCTCCCAGCATATCCATGCCCTCGAGCATCAGTGCGGGGCAAAGCTCTTCCGGTACGAGGGCAAACAGCTTTCCCTCACCGAGGCCGGCCGCCTGTTTTTTCAGAGCGCCGTCACCATGCGCCACGACGCCGTGCACCTTTACGACAGCATCAGACGTCTGAAGTCCAGCCGGCGCCTGGATTTCGGTACCACCCTCACGGTTGGCGAATACATCATGCCAAAACCGCTCACGAAGCTTCTAAGGAAAGAGCCCGAGGCGCAGATCCGGATGCAGGCGGCCAACACGGCCGAGCTCCTGCGCCTTCTGGATGCCGGGGAAATTGACTTTGCCATTGTCGAGGGCTTTTTCTCCAAACAGGCCTACGAAAGCCGCATTTACCGCCGCGAGCGGTACCTCCCGGTCTGCGCCGGAAACTATTCCTTCCGCCAGCCGGTTTCCGTCCTGGAAGACCTGTTAGGCGAGCGACTCCTCATCCGTGAACCCGGCTCCGGAACGAGGGAGGTTCTCGAGCGGGCCCTGGAGGAGCGGAACCTGGCCGTCAGCGATTTTATGGCTATTACGGAACTCGGAAGCCTGAATGCCATCAAAGCCCTTGTCCTGGCCGGATTGGGGATTTCCTTTTTTTACGAACCTGTGGTTCAGGCAGAACTGGCCGCCGGGACGCTCCGGGAAATCCCTCTGTCCGACTGTTCTCTGACCCATGATTTTACGTTTTTATGGCGGAAAGGAAGCGTATTCGGCCCCTACTATGAAGAAATTTTCCGTCTCCTGAGCCCTGAGGCATGACGGGCTGACACTTTCAGGCATGCAAAAAATCCCCGAGCATCTGAACTGCTTCCCGTCAAGTAGACAATCAAAAAAATATAATTTTTTTCTGCCAGTAGGTATCACCTGCTGGCAGATTTTTACGCTGCCTGTAAATATTTTTCGTGTTTCTCCATTGGTGTTACTATACCAAGCTTCCTCTGCAAACGTCTGTTGTTATAGTAATTGATATATTTCTCTATCATGACCACCAGTGATTCTCTGTCCATAAATCGTTTACCATAATAACGCTCCCGTTTTAGAATTCCCCAGAATCCTTCCATTGGTCCATTATCGATACACTTTGCTACTCTGGACATGCTCTGCATCATCCCTGCTGCTTCAAGTTTTGCATGAAAGGCTCTATTGGTGTATTGAAAGCCTCTGTCACTGTGAAACATCGGATGTGCATCAGGATTATCTTTGACTGCATCATCAAAGGTATCAAACACTAATGCATTACTATTACTGTCTCCAATACGGTAGGATACGATTCTTCGGTCATACAGGTCAAGAATTGCACTTAAATATACCTTGTGCTTTTCATTTCCGATATAGTAATGAAATTCCGTTACATCGGTCAACCACTTTTCATTCGGAGCTTCTGCCGTAAATTCACGATTCAGGATATTTTCGGCTATGTACTGTGGATTTGCAGCCTGTCTTGTACAGCTATCGTTTGCATATTTAATGGTGGATTTGATACCAAGTTTCCGGCAGATGCGCAAAACACGTTTATCATTTACATCAATGTCATGGTAACGCTCCAACTCATCACGGATTCTGCGATAACCCTTATCAGGTGATTCTATGTGGATTTTTTCTATCAGTTCCGCAATTTTTCGGTTTTCCTGTTCATTCTCTGACATTTCATGGTTCAGCCATTTGTAATAAGCCGCCCTTGAAACACCGCCAATCTTACAAAGCGCCTGTATCGGATAATCGTGTTCTTTCTGTTCTTCTTTGACAGCCTGATAGATATGCTCGTGGCGGATCAGGCTCATCCCCGCCTCCTTTTGATTTCTTCTTATTTTTTTAAGAATGATAACACCAATTCTGCACCTTGCCGTTTGGCTTTTTCCAGTTTCAACTCCGCTTTAAGCTTCTCCTCCTCTGTAAGAGAATCTTCCGATTTTCTTTTGCCGCGGTTATCCTGTAATGCAGGAACTCCGCCTGTTTCGTATTTGATAGTGTAATTTCGTGCCTGCTGATAGGACACCTTAAAGTTTTCTGATGTTTCAGCATAGTTATGGCCATGGGAAATGCAGTAGGATGCAATTTCCACTCTTTCTTCAAACGTTGTTTTTCTTCCTTTGGTCATAAGACTACATCCTCCTGTTCTGGAAGCCTTCAGTTCCTTATGACCATTATACAGCGCAATCCATTGCCTGAGTGTACGAGTACTGGAAATTTTATATTTTTTACAAATATCACGTAGTGAACCAAGACCAGAAAGATACTCTTGTACGGCAATCTCTTTCTCGGCAGAAGTTCTTTTGGTCCATCCTTTGTTGTAAAAGGTTTCTGAACCCATAGACTGATAATTACGAATCCATTCTTCTAAAGTAGTAGGATGAATTCCTTCGCCTGTTGATACAGATGTAATACTATGTTTAGCTTCCAAAATAAGCTTTACCATTCGTAATTTATCTTCAGCAGAATATTTACGCATAAGAAATGCTCCCTCCTTGATAAACAGTTTTATTATTTCAACTGTCTACCTAGAAGGGAGCATATCATCATGTCCGGGGATTTTGCTGTTTCTATTCGGTTGTCTGGCTATCGCCTGCCCCATATGTGCGGCAAAAATCTGTCTCAATTACACCGTCTGATTTTTTGCCACGTAGACCGGGAAGGTGTCCGTTCCCTTTACTTCTTTCCCGACCGTAATCGTCACGTTTTTATCCGTGATGACATTTTCCACTCTGGCGCCTTCTTCGATAACCGTTCCCTGCATCAGCACGCAGTTCTTCACCTTGGCGCCCTTTGCAACCTTGACGCCGCGGAACAGGACGCTGTCCTCGACCTGCCCTTCCAGGACACAGCCATCGGCAGCCATAATGTTTTTCACCTTCGCGCCTTTAATGTATCTGGTGGGGTTATCGTCACGGATCTTGGTGTAAATCGAGCTTCCGGAAAACAGTGCATCCAGGTTCTCATCTTCAAGAAGCTTCATGTTCTCCTCAAAATAGCTGCGGATGTCGCTGATGCGCGCCTTGTATCCGTCGTACCGGTACGCCTGCACATTCAGCTTATCGAGCTGCGGCGCCAGGATATCCCGCTCAAAATACAGATATCCGCGGACATAAGCCGTGTTAATCAGGTCGATTAAAAGCTCTCTCTCCAGAATATAGATATTCATGGAGAAGTTCTGGATACCCTCTTCCTTGGAATTCATGTAGATCTTCTTTACGCGGCCGTCTTCCACCTTCAGCGTATAGTAAAGATCCTCGCTCACGATGTTGGACTCCGTCAGACTCTTCGGAAGTTCTTCTTCCGCATACACGATGGTCACATCGGCGCCGCTCTCCACGTGTGCATCAATCAGGGCATTGAAGTCAAAATTGACTGCAATGTTGGGATCCGACATCACCACGTACTTCTCCTTCTGGGAACGAAGGAACGGCAGGATGCTGGCAAGCGCTTCCACGCGGCCGGTGTAAAGCTTGACGGTTTTCTCTGCAAAAGGCGGGACAATGTTCAGGCCGCCGTTTTTGCGGACAAGATCCCATTCACGGCCGGATCCGAGATGATCCATCAGGGAATGATAATTCTTGCGGACAATGAGGGAAATATTGTCGATGCCGCAGTTCGCCATGCTGGACAGAATGAAGTCTACCATGCGGTAACGGCTGGCAAACGGGATGGATGCCATGAGCCGCTCGCCTACCAGCTCGGGAACCAGGCTGTCATAGCTGTTTGGGAAAATGATGCCCAGTGCATCTGCGTTGGAATTTACCATTGTTCTTCACCGTCCTTTACATTTTCTCTTACCATGGCATTGGGGCCGATCTTCGCGTTCTTTCCGATCACCACGCCGGAGCCGACTGTCGCAACTCCCTGCTCGCCCTTCGCCGGCATGGCGCCGACAACTGCCTTTTCACCGATTACCACGTTTTCAGCCACGATGCAGTGCTTCACGACTGCACCCGCCTTAATCACCGTACCGCCCATAACGACGGCGTCCTCGACCTTGGCGCCCGGCTCAACCTTCACGCCTGCAAACAGGATGGAATGCTTCACGCTGCCATCCACGCGGCATCCATCGGTAATCATGGAGTTCTCCACCGTCGCCGTGCTGCTGATTTTATGACCGGTCATGTAGCTGTTCCGGCTGTAAATCTTCCAGTTCTCATCAAACAGGTTGATCCCGCTGTGCTCCGGATCCAGAACCTCCATATTGGCCTCCCAGAGGGACGAAATCGTTCCCACATCCTTCCAGTAGCCGTTGAAATGGTATGCATACATCTTTCTTCCGTCTCTTAAAAGGTTCGGAATGATGTTGTTTCCGAAATCATTCTCCGAATTCGGGTCTGCCTCGTCCTCAATCAGGTACTGTCTGAGGATATCCCAGTTGAAAATGTAAATACCCATGGAAGCCAGGTTCGACTTCGGATTCTTCGGCTTCTCCTGGAATTCCGTGATCCTGTCATCTCCGTCAGCCACCATGAGGCCAAACCGGGACGCCTCCTCCCACGGCACCTCCATGACAGCGACGCTGAACTCCGCACCCTTTTCCTTATGGAACTTCAGGAAGTCGCTGTAATCCTGCTTGCAGATCTGATCACCCGAAAGAATGATGACATACTGCGGGCTGTACCGCTCAATGAATGAAATATTCTGATAAATTGCGTTTGCCGTCCCCTTATACCAGTCGGAGCCGCTGGCCTGCTGGTACGGAGGCAGGATATGTACGCCGCCGTGCAGCCGGTCCAGATCCCACGGCTGGCCGTTGCCGATGTATTCATTCAGCACCAAAGGCTGATACTGCGTCAGGATCCCCACCGTATCAATGCCGGAATTAACACAGTTTGACAGCGGAAAGTCGATGATCCTGTACTTTCCGCCAAAAGGAACTGCGGGCTTCGCCAGGCTTTGGGTCAGCGCATACAGACGCGAGCCCTGACCGCCGGCAAGAAGCATTGCTACCATTTCTTTTGCCATAAGTTTTCCCCCTGATTCGTATAAATACTGATAGGTCGATTGTATCATAAAACGTCGAAAACTGGTAGCATTTCCTTCAAAAAATATTCATAATTCCGTAAGAATAAAGGGGCAGAAAAAGGCCGGGGAAACACGGCGGCGATGCCTGTCTCTCCGGCCGGGAAAAGGCGGGATCCGAACTGCGGGATTCCTGAATTCTTATGCATGCACCGGATGGGATTTCCCTTCTGCGCCGGCTTTATTCTTAACCAGCCTCCTGCCGGAATTTACCACAATAATCACTCCAAGCACCATCAGGAGAATGGCGATGATGAGCTGAAGCCCTTCCGCCATAAACACGGCAGTGCCGGCTCCAAAGGCCTTTACAAGTCCGATGGTTCTCTGGACAAGGGCTGTAAACGTAACGCAAAGCATGATGGCAAGCGGCGGGAACAGCGTCCTGTTCTCACGTCCCGTCACCTTAAGGAATACGCAGAGCGTAATCAGGACGAGGGCGCTTAAAAGCTGGTTCGCACTTCCAAACAGCGGCCAGATATTGGAATATCCGATTCTCGTGAGAATATATCCGACGGCCAGGGTAATGATAGTTGCAAAATACTTGTTGCAGAAGACTTTTCTCCAGCCCTCGGCGCTCTCCATGTCATCCACACTGAACAGCTCCTGGAAGGACATGCGGCCGATTCTTGCAACGGCGTCCAGGCTCGTGAGCGCCAGAGCCGATACGCACATGGTCATGAAACACTGGGCCACATAGACCGGGATTCCGAACATCTCTAAAAGCCCTGCTACGCCGGTGGAGAAAATCTGGAACGGCGTTCCCACTGCGGCAGTGCCGTCAGAAGCGGCGGCTGCACCCGCGATGCAGAGTGCAAGGACTGCCAGCAGGCTCTCCAGTACCATGGCGCCGTAGCCGACCTTCAGCATATCTTTTTCATTGGAAACCGTCTTAGATGAGGTTCCGGAGGAAACCAGGCTGTGGAAACCGGAAACAGCTCCGCAGGCCACCGTCACGAACAGGATCGGGAACAGATCTCCAAGCCCATCGTTGTGGAAGCCGGTAAACGCCGGAAGATTCATGGCCGGATGGGCCACCACAATGCCGACAACCGCCCCAACGATCATTCCTGCAAACATAAACGTCGTCATATAGTCACGCGGCTGCTTTAAAAGCCACATCGGAAGGACGGAGGCAAGGAAAATGTAGCCGAACGTGAAGAAAATCCACGCGTCTTTTCCGCCGATCAGCGGGTACGCCATGCCGGCAGCCAGCGCCGCAAAGGTGCAGGCAAGGCCGGCCGCGGCCTCTTTCCAGCCTGTCAGGCCAAATTTTTTCTGAATCAGCCCAAACACCATCGCCAGGACAATAAAGAGTACGGAAATCGTACCGGCAGCGCCGTTGACTTTTGCCGCATCGGCAAGCACGCTGGCGCCGTCCACAACCGTATAAGCGTTAAAGGTACCTGCAACCATGTCTGCGAATGCCGCGATTACAAGAAGCGTAAACAGCCAACAGAACAGGAGAAACAGCTTCCGTCCGGTCTTTCCTATGTATTTCTCGATCAAAAGCCCCATGGATTTTCCCTCGTTTTTCACGCTGGCATAGAGCGCGCCGAAATCCGTGACGGCTCCAAAGAAAATGCCGCCGACAAGAATCCAAAGGAAGACCGGCAGCCAGCCGAAAGCAGCCGCCTGGATGGCGCCCGTCACAGGGCCGGCGCCTGCGATGGAAGAAAACTGGTGAGAAAACACAATCCAGCCCTCTGTCGGCACATAATCCTGGCCGTCCTCTTTCATCTGGGCAGGCGTTTTGGCCTTCGGGTCAATTCCCCACTTATTTGCAAGCCAGCGGCCATAAAACGTATAGCCTGCAAACAGGCACACGGCCGCGATTAAAACGATAACAAGAGTGTTCATACTTTTTTGCTCCTTTACTTTCCTCAAATGCAGCGAACCAGGCGATATTCCCTGCCGGTAAAAGCCGCGTTCTTTCCATTCCGGCCAGAGCTGAGAAACTCCTGGCACCAAAAGAAGCTGGCCCTCATCGGGAAACTATCATTCTGCTGATGCGGCAAAGCATTTATGTTTTATCAGAGAAAAGTTTTTCGCAAAAATAAAAATCCTCCGTCCCCATGCAGAACTATCTGCGAGAAGACGAAAGATATTTCTCCGCGTTGCCACTCCTCTTGCCGGATTGCTCCGGCCCCTCTGCCGCATCTCCCCGGATATGGAGATGAATGCGCGCCCCTGTAACGGTGGGC
This sequence comes from Eubacteriaceae bacterium Marseille-Q4139, assembly GCA_018223415.1. Lineage (NCBI taxonomy): Bacteria > Bacillati > Bacillota > Clostridia > Eubacteriales > Eubacteriaceae > Eubacteriaceae bacterium Marseille-Q4139. The sequence goes on from JAGTTQ010000001.1 coordinate 1,559,188, forward strand.
CTCCGGCCCGCACTACTCAAAATTCCTTTCGCACGGACTGCTGGCAGGGGATGGCTTCCCTCCCGCACTGCCGCCTCACACCAAACGGCGGCTCTCTGAAAGTGCTCCCTGTCGGGAAGTCCTGTCCTGTTCATCACATTTGAATGTTAATTTAATAACATATTCTAGTCACTATTTTCGATTTGTCAACAGTTTTTCATTTTCTTTGCGGATAATTAACAACCGCAGCCAAACCGCTGACAGCCGTTTGATACCAGCCGGGCGGTGTACCTATGGCGAGACGGAAGCGCCGGGTACAGATGGGACGAGCAGGCGCTGGGCCAACAGGACAGAAGTGTGCCGCAGGCTTCAAGCAAGAGAACCGACGGGCCGACAGGCCAGGCAAACGCCGGACAAACGGAGCGAGTAGGCTCCGGGCAGGCAGGAGGCATCAGGTTCCATGCAAGAACGCCAGCGGACGCCAGGCAGGCTCTGCCCTCCGAAGCGGACGCCGCCCTGTCCCTTACAGGGACAGCTCGCCTCTCGCTCTCGCTCTCCTGTCCATGACAGACTGGATCACCGGCACCATGAAGATTGCCACAATACCGCCGGCAAAACCATTGTTGTAAAGATTCATTCCGCCGTACAAAAGCCCTACATTCAGTGCCACTGAAGAATGCAGGTATCCTGCCAGCAAGCCTACCAGGACACCGAATTTTCCGGCCACAGGAGCCAGCGTCGTGGAAAATAACAGAGCCAGCATCGGCGACGGCTCATAGATATTCCAGTCCTTTGTCAAACTTCCAAGGCAGACGCCGAGCATAATCGGTGCAATATTCCTGATATGTTTTCCCGTAGAGCTGAACCCTACTATCGTAAAAATGCCGCCGATAGTCGGCCCATTGATGTCGCCGCCAACCGCAAAAACGAAAACCGTCGCAAAAATCCCGTTTACTGCCATGTTGAGAACCGTGGCTGCACCGCCCTCGTCACGCAGATAATCCGTACCGGAGATTCCATCCGTCTTCAGAATCCGCTTATATGCGGCCAGCACATCTTTGCCTCCCCACAGGAACGCGCCGACTGCCATCGCAGCAAACAACCCGCAGAGAAGACGGGAAAACAGGATATTGTTTCCGGTCGACCAGATCAGACGTGACTCCGTCGTGACACCAAAGGATTTCAGAAGTGAAACGATAACCGTCGCAATAATTCCCGAAGCAAACCCCACATTGTAAAGAGAATATCCCTTATGGGCATAGTGAACATGCGTCGAAAGCGGCGGGAGCACAAATCCGATTGCCATTCCCGTAAAACAGCTTAATATCAGCCGGCTGAAAAAATTCAGATCTGCAATGTACATGATCTGCGTAATGATCGGAGACAGACTGGTTCCATAAAGTCCTATGTAGACATATTTGGATAACGGCATTTTATGGTATTTGGCATAAAGAAAAATACCAAACAGGATCGTCCAGATATTTAAAAGATTTTTTCCGAACAATGAAAACCCGAACATCAGACAGAAAGATGTGATCGTATGTCCGTCCATTTCCATATCCAGGAAGTAGGGAATCCCCAGTGCCACAAGTCCTAAAAGACCTGCGTTTACGAGAGCCGCCCCGATCCCTCCAATAATCATGTAGTCTGTAATCAAAAAGTCTGGTTCCCTTATGATCGCCATAAGGCCCGGCCCGATTTCCCGGATCGGCTGAAGGCAAAGCCCTGCAATGATAAAATATACCGGTATTAAACACAAAAGTCCGAACTTTTGCTTTCTGGTCAAAGAATATTTCCTGGCCATGTAATCTCCGTTTCCTTCCTTCCGCAAAGATTTTTTTCTATTATACATGAAAAATCATCTTTGCGGAAGAAAAAATTATGGATGCTGTCACATCTGAGCTTATTTGTCAGCATGCGCAAACCGCTCAACCGCCTTCTGGTAAACGGCAAGCTCCAGTTCCAGCCCAATCCTCAACCCGCGCTCATCCAACAGGAAACAGCCATTGTGATGAGGCGAAAACGTCACAGGATTCTCGGGATCCGCCATTCCCACATGGAAATATGCACCTGGCTTCTTAAGCAGGTAATAGCTGAAATCCTCTCCGCCAAGGCTGACTGGCTTCTCCTCATGCTTATATCCCATTTCCCCAATGGCCTCTTTCACAATGTCCACGTATTCCGGCACATTGATCGTAGCCTGATAGCCCACACTGGTGGACACCTCACAGGTACATTCCATCCCCTCGCAGATTCCCTTGCTGATAGATTTCACATGGTCAAAAATTTTCAGGATCAGCTCATTGTCAAGGGTCCTGATATTGCCCCCCAAAGTCACCTCTTCCGGGATAATATTCGGATACTTTCCTCCGTTAATATAGGATACGGTAAAGACACCGCACGCCGTCGGATCCTTTTTCTCTGCCAGAATCTGATTCAGCGCCGAAGCTACCATACAGGCTGCCGGAACCGGATTTTTCGCTTTATGCGGCGCACTTCCATGTCCGCCATAGCCCTTTACCTTTACTTCATAAATGCCAATGGCCGCGGAATCTGCGCCCGGCGAAACCGTCACCGTCCCCACAGGCGCCGCCGACGTACAGTGGAAACCGAATATCATATCAACGTCATCCATAACTCCCGCCTCACAGAGCCCAATGGCACCGCCCGGAAGCTTTTCCTCCGCTGCCTGGAAAATAAATTTGATCTTTCCTTTTATAAACTCCGGATGTTCCGCAAAAATATCTGCAAGACAGAGAAGGCATGCCGTGTGCGTGTCATGTCCGCAGGCATGCATGACGCCCGGCACTTTGGAGCGGTACGGCAAATCATTTTCCTCTGTCACCGGAAGCGCATCAATATCTGCACGGAAAGCGATGCACGGCCCCGGCTCGCTTCCCTCTAAGACAGCGACTGTGCTTGTCCCTTCAAATCCCTCTAAAATTTTGACTCCGGATTTTTTCAGGTGTTCCCGGATATACTCCGCCGTTTTGTATTCTTCAAAGGACAGTTCCGGATTTTCATGAAGATAATGCCGGATCTCCTTCAGCTTCTCTTCCCACTTGTCTGCAATCGCCTGAATCTCCTGTTTTCCCATTAGACTTTTCCTCTCTTCCTGATTGGCGGCTCTTTCCGCCGTCTGTTTTGTTTCTGTTCCCATTTTACAACGTCAATTTAAATTGGCAAAGTGTTTTTTTATAATATTTCTATAAAATCTTCTCTGCTTTCCCTTTTCCTTCCGGCAGATTTTCCCAGAATGAAAAATAAATATATACCAATGCTGAAATATATAGTAAAATAGAGCTAGTTTCTGCCTGTTTGGACAGGCAGATGATCGGAGGGATCTTGCCATGCCACAGAAGAAGAAAGCTTATGAATCCAATTTCCTGATGCAGGGGACGATCCTGGCGGCCGCCGGCATCATTGTCCGCCTGATCGGACTCCTTTATAAAATACCCATGACACGCATTCTCGGCGATGAGGGGATCGGTTATTACAATACGGCCTATGAGATCTATAATATCGGCCTGATCCTCTCCTCGTACAGCCTTCCGCTCGCTGTTTCCAAGCTGATTGCCCAGAAACAGGTGAAAAAGCGGTATGAAGACTCCAGGAAGGTTTTCCGCTGCGGAATTGCCCTTGGCGTATTCACAGGCGGCCTGATGACCGTCCTGCTCCTCTGCGGTTCCGACTTCATCGCTTCCGTGATTTTTAAAAGCTCCGGCAGTGCCCTGCCGCTTCGCGTCATGGCGCCGACGATCCTTGTTTTTGCCGTCATGGGCGTGTTCCGCGGTTTTTTCCAGGGACACGGCAATATGGTTCCAACTTCAATCTCTCAGATTATTGAGCAGGTTGTCCACGCGCTCATAAGCATCTGGGCTTCCTATGATTTTTTAAGGCGGTTCGCAGACCGGGACAATCCGGTATCTTACGGGGCCGCCGGCGGTACTCTCGGCACCCTGGTCGGCGCCCTGGCCGCCTTCTTCGTTCTGTCTGTTATGATGCTCCGTCAAAAACGGCAGACGGATGGCCACGCCCTTTCCCGCAGCCAGGAGGAGGTTTCCACTGACGCTCAGATCATGAAGCTCCTGCTTCTGACCTTTACTCCCATTATTTTAAGCCAGTTTGTGTATCAGCTCAGCGGTACTGTGGACAACGCCCTGTTCGGTGTTATCATGGACGGAAAAGGCTTTACAGAGAAAGAGCGGCTGTCCCTTCTCGGTATATACGGCGGCAAATACAGGCTCCTGACAAATGTCCCCGTTGCCATTGCATCTTCCCTGGGCGCTTCCATGATTCCAAGCATCGTTGTCTCCCGGGGCGCCGGCCGCAAAGAAGAGGTCAAGCATAAAATTTACATTACTATAAAATTCAATATGCTTTTAGCAATCCCCTGCGCTTTCGGCATGTTTGCGCTGGCTTCTCCTATTATGCGCCTTGTCTTCGGAGACGGAAGAGAACTGACAAAAGAGCTCCTGATGCTGGGATCCAGCTCTGTCATCTTCTTTTCGCTTTCCACCGTAACGAACTCGGTCCTTCAGGGTATTGACCTGATGCGGAAATCCGTGACGCATTCCGCCATATCGCTCCTGCTCCATGCCGTTCTTGTCTGGCTCATGCTCAGCCTGCTGGAATGGGGCGTATATGGCCTTGTAATCGGAAATGTCACCTTCGCCCTCGTTGTCTGCATCCTGAACTGGCGTGCAATCGGACGGTATCTGAATTACAGGCAGGAGGTAAAAACAACTTTTCTGCTTCCTATTTTATGTTCTGCCGTGATGGCGGTATTCGCCGCCCTCATATATTATGGAATTCATCTGGCAATCGCCTCCAATACGGTCTGTGTTGCGGCGGCTGTCTTAGGAGCCGTCTGTATTTACGGGCTGCTGATTTTAAGGCTGCGGGTCGTCAGTGAAGAGGAACTGAAAGAAATGCCTATGGGACGGACTATTTTTAAGGCTGGCAGGAAGATGAAACTAATCTAAGTTTTTTTAGAACGTGTGTTCTTTTGTGGTTTTATTATAGAGCATCTCATTCGGAAAGTCAAGAACATTTTTAGAACATATGTTCTTGACTTTCTCTTTTTTTTATGCTACACTTGGCTCATACGAATCTTGCAATTCTTTTAAACTCGACAACTTATCTTTACTATCCGCTAAAACCAGAAAAATTTAGAAATATTTTCTGTGATTATCCGCAATATTTTCTGCAATATCTTTTTTTCGGAAATGTTTTATGATATAATCATCGCAGCGTGATTATCATGTCATGGCACATTCCGTTTTCCTCATAATACCGCGGAAACCGCACTGAAATCCGCGGAAGGCTCATATCCGGAAAGCTGACATGATATAGACGCCGCAGGACAGGCAGAAATTGCTGTCCGCTTACCGCTACATAATTATTTATTTCATGAAAGGGGTTACATGGAATGACAAGAGCAGAACAACTGATCGCAATGACGGCAAAGCACGAAGACCTTATTTACGAGACCGCCGACTATATCTGGAAACATCCGGAGACCGGCTACCGCGAGTGGAACACTTCCGCTTATATGGAACAGCAGTTTGAAAAACTTGGCTATACCCTGGTAAAGGCCGGCAATATCCCTGGTTTCTATACAGATCTGGATACTGGAAGACCTGGCCCTAAAATCGCAATCCTCGGGGAGCTTGACTCCCTGATCGTAGGAAACCACCCGGACGCAGATCCGAAAACGTCTGCGGTTCATGCCTGCGGCCATAATGCACAGTGCGCCAATCTGATCGGCGTTGCCGCCGCATTTAAAGAACCGGGTGCCCTGGACGGTATGTGCGGCTCCATCCGCTTCATTTCCGTTCCTGCCGAGGAACTGATTGAGCTCGCATACCGCGAAAGTCTTCGGAAAAAAGGAATTATCCGTTATTTCGGCGGAAAAACCGAGTTTATTGCAAGAGGATATTTCGACGGAGTCGATATGGCCATGATGATCCACTCCGGCAAGCTGCCTGAAGGCCAGACTTTATCCATCGGAAAAGGAAGCAACGGCTGCCTTACAAAGAATATCATCTATAAAGGAGTTTCCTCTCATGCCGGCGGTTCTCCGGACAAGGGAAAAAATGCACTCTATGCTGCCACCTGCGGCCTGAACGCCGTAAACGCCCTTCGTGAGACGTTCCTCGACAACGAGCACATTCGTTTCCATCCAATCATTACCCAGGCCGGCATGGCCGTCAACGCCATCCCGGAAACGGCTGTGATCGAAAGCTACGTCCGCGGCGCTTCCTTCGACAGCATTTATGAATACAATAAAAAAGTAAACCGCGCTCTGGCAGGTGCCGCCGCATGTATCGGCTGCAACGTAGAGCTGGATGACCACCCCGGCTACTTCCCGCTCAACAATGACGAAAACCTGACCGCCATCTTTGCGGAAGCCATGGAGGCTGTGTCCGGCCCCGGAAGCGTTGCCGTAAACGACCATTGGGGCTGCGGAAGCACTGATATGGGAGATGTGTCTGCAATCATGCCAGCCATTCATCCGCATGCAAGCGGCACCATCGGAACCGGCCACGGCTGCGATTACTATATCGCTGATAAAAAACTGGCATGCCTCGTACCGGCTCAGTGCCTGGCTGTCGCGGCAGATCTCCTTCTGCGCGACGATGCTGCTGCCGCCAAAAAAGTTATCGCAGAAGCGCATCCCCGCTTTGGCTCCAAGGAGGAATTCCTTGCCGCTATTGATAAGTTATGCATGGATAAGGATGCTGTCATTTATAATGAAGATGGAAGTATCACGCTGGATTACTGCAAATAAAGTGTGCGTCTGACCATTTCCGGAACGCAGAACAGGCTTCCGGCGAATATTTTCATCCCTTCGCCGGAAGCCTGTTCGCTTCCCCTTATCTCATCCGTTCTTTTGTCTGAAGGCTGTTTTCCAGCAGGCAGCCTTCCTCTCTGTCAATACCTTTTCCACAACCGGTTCCAATATCAGATTCTCATCCTGAGAGATCCGTTTCCGGAGCCGGTCACCAAACCAAAGCTGTTGCTTCTTGCCCGCAGCCCAGGTTCTGCTTTAAATATTGTTGTATGGTATTCCTAGGCGAACAGCGGCGTCGTCAGATACCAGTCCCCTCCGTCCGGAAGAACCACTACGATATTCTTGCCCTGGGATTCCGGCCTCTCCGCAACGGTAACTGCCGCCTCCAAAACGGCTCCGGAAGAAATTCCAGCCAAAATACCTTCCCTTCCGGCAAGATCATGGCACATCATATAGCATTCTTCAGCAGCAACCGTAAGCACTTCATCATATACGGAGCGGTCCAAAATTTCAGGAACGAACCCCGGCCCGATGCCCTGGATTTCATGCTTTCCAGGTTCACCGCCGGACAGTACCGCACTCTTGCTGGGCTCTACCGCGACAACCCGGATATTGGGATTTTTCTCTTTCAGATACCGGCCAACTCCGGTAATCATCCCGCCGGTGCCGACAGCACATACAAAAATGTCCACTTTGCCGTCCATGGCCTCCCAGATTTCAGGGCCAGTCGTCTCATAATGAGCCTGTACGCCTGCCGGATTTGTAAACTCGCCGGGCATCCATGTGTTTCCTTCTTCCTTTGCCAGCTCCTGAGCCTTTTCAGCAGCACCTTTTATTCCTTTTTCCGCTTCGGTCAGAACAATCTCTGCTCCACGGGCTCTGAGAAGCAGCCGGCGCTCCTCGCTGACATCTTCCGGCATAACGAGCATCGTCCTGTAACCGCGGTGCTCTCCAAGTGCAGCAAGGGCAACCCCTGTGTTTCCGCTGGTAGGCTCGATTATCGTAGTAACACCGCGCTTAACCATCCCCTGCTCTTCTGCCGTATCCAGCATTTTTTTCGCTACACGGTCCTTGGAGCTTCCAAACGGATTTAGATACTCCAGCTTGGCAAACAGCCGTGCATTGATTTCATGCTGGTCTTCCATTCCTTTCAGTTCCACAAGAGGAGTATTGCCGATCAATTCTTCTGCATTGCCGCAAATTCTTCCCATTGTTCTTCATCTCCCTTCAAAGTAAGAACGCAGTTCGTCAACAACTTCTCCGAAATCTTTTCCGGAGCCATCCAGTGTAATGTCCGCATACCTCTCATAATAAGGGGTACGTTCCTCATAAAGGTCCCTTAACGTCATTCCATCTCTGAGGGCAACACCTCTGTCCGTCAAATTGCCCAGACGTTTTTCTATCTCTTCGTATCCTAGCTTTAAGTATATCACAGTTCCGATAGATTTTAAATGGTTCATGGCGTTTTTTCCATAAATAACGCTCCCGCCTGGAGCAATTACCGTCTTTTCTCTGTCGAGCCCTGCATTTACCTGATCTTCAATCTGAAGGAACCCTTCCATTCCCCGCTCTGCTATGATCTCCTTCAAAAGCTTTCCCTCCTGCTCTTGAATTACGAGATCCACATCCACAAAAGAATACCCAAGCCGTTTCGCCAGAAGAACCCCTACCGTACTCTTTCCGGCGCTCGGCATGCCGATCAAAACAATGTTTGTTTTTCTGCTGTCCATGTCTGTGCCCTCTATTTCCGTTTTTGTCCTGCTCTCCTTTTTCTGCCTCCGGTTTCCTTCTTTTTCCGAACACTGTATCCAAAGGTGCCGAGGCATTCTCCAAGGCCATAATACCTCCCGTGGGAGTAGGCCAGCGGTTTTGCAGACGAAAGCAGGAAGGTACCCGCCTCATTCATATACGCCTCGTCCACATCCACTGCCACCACCTCTGCCAGAAACATGTCATGGCTCCCGAGCTGCTCTGCTTTTATCACCCGGCATTCCAGGTTTACGGGGCTCTCCTTGATGAGCGGAACGGAAACGGCCTGCGCTTTCTCCGGCGTCAAACCCGTCTCCTTCCATTTATCCGTATCCCTCCCGGAACGGACTCCGCAGAAATCCGTTGCCCAGGCCAGCTTTTCTGTCGTCAGGTTGATGACGAACTCTCCGGTTTCCTTTATCATTTCATAGGAATACCGTTCCGGCCTTACGCTGATGGATACCATCGGAGGACTGGAACAAATGGTTCCAGCCCAGGCAATCGTCAGAATATTGGAATTTCCCTCACGGTCAGCCACAGTCACCATGACCGCCGGAACCGGATACAGCATATTTCCCGGCTTAAACGCTGTCTTTTTATGAACCGTCCGGCTCTTTGCATTCTCGTTTCCGATACACGCCACCTTCCTTCTCTCTGTTTCGCCTGCCGTCTACTGCTGCAAGGCCATCATAATCACCGGAGCAAGCTGTTTCTTTCTGGAAACCACGCCCGGCAGATTGACGATGCCGTCCAGAATCTCCATTTCCCCATCCTCGTCATGAATGTGGAAAGCGCCGGAGACAAGCTGTTCCGCCCCCTGGCCGATGCAGATCAGATCCGTGGATTCTGTCAGAATATTGGTAAGCATGAAAAACATCATATCCACATTGTGATGTTCTCTCGCTTTTTCCGCGTATCTTAACATCCGCGGCTTCAGTTCCTCCAACTCCTCTGCGTTGAGGGACGTGATCTGGCCGATTCCGAACACTGCACTGCCGACGGTAAACCGCTTAAAGTCCTGATAGAAAATATCTTCGTCGGATTTTCCCTTCAGGTTGCTTCCGGCGGCAAACATTTTTTTCGCATATTCCTCAGCGTCAATGCCTGCAATTTCCGCCAGCTCCAGAGCTGCCCTTTTATCCACGGACGTGCAGGTCGGCGAACGGAACAGCAGCGTATCGGAGATGATGGCGCTGCACAAAAGCCCTGCCGTCTGGGTATCAATCTCGATCCCATTCTCCTGGTAAATCTGGTAAATAATCGTTGCCGTACAGCCAAGAGGCTGGTTCCTGAAGAAGACCGGCGACATGGTTTCTACCGTTCCCAGACGGTGATGGTCGATAATTTCCTGGATATCCGCATTTTCCATGCCCTCTACGGCCTGTGTTTTCTCATTGTGATCCACGAGAATGAGCCGCTTTCCCTTGGCGCCGAGAAGATTCCGTCTGGATATCATGCCGATATATTTTCCGTCCCCATCGAGAATCGGGAAATCCCGGTGCCTCTTGCTTGCCATAATGTCCCGGATATCGTCCAGATAATCTTCATCGGAAAACGCAATGATATTTTCCGTTTTCATGAAATAGCTGATGGGCATGGACTGGTTAATCAGACGCGCCGTCGTGTAGGTGTCGTACGGCGTCGTAATCACGGTGCATCCCCGTTCCTGCGCCAGCTTCCGGATCGTGAGCGAAACGCCGGCGCCCTCGCAGACGATAATACAGCCGGCCTCCATCTCGATGGCGCAGAGCTGCGACTCATACCGGTTCCCAAGGATCACCAGATCATGCTTTTCAATATAGTTCTCCATCAGATCCGGGTTAGCCGCCGCAATCAGGACCTTTCCCTGGGAGAAATACTCTTCCGGGTCACCGATCACCATTGTGCCTTCCAGGGTGTCAAGGATGTTGGCATACTTTGTGTGAGCCTTGGAGATGATGCTGCTGTCATAAAGATTCATGTAGGACATGGTGATGTCCCCGATGGTAATGACGCCTTCCAGGACACCGTCCTCCGTCACGCATGGAAGCGTCACCACGTTGTCCTCCTGCATCAGGCTCCACGCACATTTGAGAGAAATTCCCCGGTTCACTCCCTTGGTATGGCGGATTTCGATATCCTTTACCTGCGTTTTGACGCTCTCCACCAGCCTCGGCGCCGGTGCCTTAAAATAATCCAGCACAAACTGCGTTTCCGAGTTCACATTTCCGGCACGGCACGGTTCATATCCCCTTCCCGTAAGCTGGTGCTTTAATCTCGAGTAACAGATTGCAGAACAAATGGAATCGGTATCCGGATTCCTGTGGCCGATAACCAGCGTATTCTGCTTCTCCTGATTGATCATAGACATCTCCTCTCTTTGTTTATTTTTTCTCAATCTTTCATGCTTTGTTTACATATTATTCATATTTTATTCACAAAGGTTTTTTATACTATTTTTACAGAAAAACCATTTGTACCGTTTCCTAATTGGACAAATTGCACATAGATTTTTTCATAATTACCCCAGTTGTAATGACTGGGGTCTCCTCATGTTACAGGGCTTTTCCGGCATCTGTCCATCTGCTTTACGCCACAAAGGACCGTGCCGGAATTTCATATCCCGGCACAGTCCCCCTTTTTATTCCAGAATCATTCTGGCCGCCCCATAAATCCCGGCATCGTTCCCAAGCTCTGCCAGGACAATTTTCGCCTTCTTCCGCGCAAACGGCGTCAGCTCGTCATGATACTTCTGAAGCTTTTCCGTCAGGAAGGTTCCTGCCCTGGAAACACCTCCGCCGACCACGTAAATCTGCGGATCCAGGATCATGGTAAGCTGTCCAAGCACAAGGCTCAGATAATGGCAGGCCGTATCCACGGCCTCCAGCGCCAACTCGTCCCCTGCTTTTGCTGCATCCAGCACATCTTTCGCCGTCAGGCGCCCTGTTTTTTTCCGAAGGACAGATGGTTTATCGCTCTTTGTTAAGATCCGTCCGGCTTCCCTGGCGATTCCCGTAGCCGAAGCCACCTGTTCCAGGCAGCCATGGCCGCCGCAGTTGCACGCCTCCGGTTCTCCGTCCCGGACATGGATATGGCCAATTTCACCGCCGACGCCCTGGGTTCCCGTAAGGATTTTTCCATCCAGGATAATGCCGCCGCCGACACCGGTTCCCAGTGTAATCATGACAAGATTCCTGTAACCTCTGCCGCCGCCCTGCCACATTTCCCCAAGGGCTGCCACATTGGCGTCATTTCCGCTTTTTACTGGTAAGCCGCCCAAAAGGCCGCTAAGAATTTTCTGCGGATTAGAAGCTTTTTTCCATCCAAGATTCACACAGAACTCCACATGGCCGTCTGCCAGGACAGGGCCGGGAAGTCCCAGGCCTGCTCCGGCAAAGTCCTCCATGGAAATTCTCATTCCTGCTGCCTTTTTCTTTATGGAAGCAGCCACATCCTCCAGGATGTGAGCGCCGTTCTCCTCTTTCCGTGTGGGAATCTCCCACTTTTCCAGAAGTGTCCCGTCTGTCTCGAAAATTCCCATTTTCACGGAAGTTCCGCCAATATCAATTCCGATGCATTTTCGGCTCATTTCCATTTCCTCTTCTCTGTTTTCCGCTTACAGCGCTTTTACAGTATTTACCACGTTCTCCACGGTAAATCCAAATTTCTCAAATAATTTTGCCGCCGGGCCGCTGGCACCGAAGCCCTTCATCGTCACACAGGCTCCGTCGAGTCCCACATATCTGCTCCATCCGAAATCAGAAAGCGCCTCGATGGCCACTCTCTTTCTGACCTGGCGCGGAAGCACGGATTCTTTATATTCTGCGCTCTGTTCTTCAAAGACATCCATAGAAGGCATGGAAACCACGCGGATTTTTCTGCCCTCCTCTGCAAGCACGGCCTTTGCCTTAACCGCCAGCTCCACTTCGGAACCGCTGGCAATCAGGATTGCCTCCGGCGTGCCTTCACAGTCATCAAGAATATAGCCGCCTTTTAATGCCTCTCTGCTGCTTCCGGCAACCGGCTCCAGGTTCTGACGGGAAAGTACCAGCGCCGTCGGCGTCTTTTTGGAAGTAACTGCGCTGATCCATGCTGCCGATGTCTCCACGGCATCACAGGGCCGGAATACATGGAAGTTAGGCATTGCCCGCAGCATGGCAAGCTGTTCAATCGGCTCGTGGGTCGGCCCATCCTCGCCGACACCAATGCTGTCATGGGTCAGGACATAGGTGAGCGGCACGCCCATCAGCGCCGACAGTCTGGCCATCGGCTTCACATAATCGCTGAACACGAAGAAGGTCGCAACATAAGCGCGCAGTCCGCCATGAAGCATAATGCCGTTTCCGATGGCGGCCATCGCCAGCTCCCGGACTCCGAAATGCAGGTTTCTGCCTGCCGGGTTCTCGGCCGAAAAGTCGCCTGCGCCTTTCATTTCCGTCTTATTGGAAGGCGCCAGGTCTGCGGAACCGCCGACCATGTTCGGGAATTCATCTTTAAACAGGTTAATCATCTTTCCGGACAGGGAACGTGTCGCCTCTGCTTTTTCCTTCGGAAGCCAGAAAGCCTCGTTTCCGATCACAGACTCCGCGTCAATTTCTTTATGGTAGGTATCCCAGAGCGCCTCCATCTCCGGATATTCCCCGCAGTATGCGGTAAACATCACATTCCATGCGGCTTCCGTCTCAGCCTTTTCCTCTGCCATGGCGGCAAAATGGCTGTACACCTCCTCCGGCACAAAAAACGGCTCCTCATACGGCCAGCCGAGGTTTTCTCTCATGGCCTTCACATTTTCTGCGCCCAGGGGCTCGCCGTGGGCACTTGCCTTGCCCTGTTTTGCCGGACAGCCATAGCCGATTTCCGTCTTGATGGTGATAAAGGACGGACGTGCCGTATCCATCTTCGCCGCCTGGATTGCCATTCCGATGGCGTCAATGTTTGTTCCGTCTTCCACGGTGATCGTCTGGAAGCCGAACGCTTTCATGCGCTCTTCCACATTCTCGCGGAATGCAATGTCAGTGCTGCCCTCAATCGAAATACGGTTGGAATCATAAAGCACAATCAGCTTCCCAAGGCCAAGGGTTCCCGCAAGGGAAAAGGCCTCGGAAGAGATTCCCTCCATCATGCAGCCGTCGCCGCCGAGCACATAAGTATAATGATCGACAACAGGGTAATTTTCCCTGTTAAACACAGACGCCAGATGCTTTTCTGCCATCGCCATGCCGACTGCCATTGCCATGCCGGCGCCGAGCGGCCCTGTCGTCGCCTCCACGCCTACGGTGTGGCCATACTCCGGATGACCCGGCGTCAGGGAACCAACCTGACGGAAATTCATCAGGTCTTCCTTTGTCAGGCCGTAGCCAAACAGGTGGAGCAGCGAATACAGCAGCATGGAGCCGTGTCCGCCGGATAAAATAAACCGGTCGCGGTTCGCCCAGTCCGGATTTGCCGGGTTGTGGTTCATGTGATGGCTCCAAAGCTCATACGCCATCGGCGCGCAGCCCAGCGGAAGTCCCGGATGCCCCGAATTTGCCTTCTGGATAGCGTCCGCAGACAGAATTCGTATGGAGTTGATGGACAGTGTGTCAATAGGTTTCATACTAGCGCCTCCCTTTTCTTTTTGTCTCTTCGTCGGTTGTGTTACTTTAGTTTTATTTCCTTCATCACTTCACTCCCGGCCACAATCAGGGAGGTCATGCGATTTTTCCCTTTTCTCACGCAGGCCACCGGGAAGTCAAACTGTCCCTCGAACTTTTTGTCCCCGGAAACATTAAATGCCATGCATGATTCATCATTATACAGGATAACCAGGTCGCCGTCAATTTTTACGCCGCTGTAAGAGTAATCAAATTCCGCACTCCCTGCTTTTGTGCCGTCCGTTCTGTAAATATCCAGACGGTACGGGTTCCCTGAGGTGCTGTCCACGATCACGCCGGCATAGCGGTCGGAATAGCAGATGCTTTCGATTTCCTCTTCCACGTTTACCGTGACAATTTCAGGATCCGGGATCACATTTTTTACTGAAATAAACGAAATCCCCTTATCCGTAAACACGCAGACCGTTTCGTCGTTGAGATAGCGCACCCGGGCTGCCATTTTATCCTCAAATTCATCCTCGAAGCCTCCGATAAAACGGTTGTCCACGTTTTTCCCGATTTCCGAGAAGTCATAAAACACGACTTTGTTTTTCATGACGCCGTTTTCCAGATACATGACGGACATGACAATCTGCCTTCCATCGGGAGACAGCGCCAGATCGACCGGATAGCCGTCGCCCTGGAGCAGCATTTTTATGCTGATCTGAAGGTCGGAGCCGTCTTTTTTGTAGTACATGACGTAAGCCGCCGTGCTGTCCTCGACGATTGCAGCCGTCACCCCATGGCCGGAGACCGCCACTTTGGAGATTGGAAGCTGCGTCTTTGCAATTCCGGTGGTTCCTTCTTTATTAAAGATGTAGATATCGTTCCCCTGCTGGTCGGCGATGGCCGCGCAGCTTCCGTTGATGCTGATAATCGGCGTCTTCATTTCATAGCCCTGGGTCCATACGGTTTTCCCGCTGGCGTCAATATAGGACGCGCCGTCTTTCGTATATTTTATCATGTTGTCGCCGAACAGCTCAAAATTTACAAAGCTGCTTTCGCTGACAGCCGTTTCCCCGTCTTCACCAGACGTGCCGGCCCCGTCGGCATACCGCATGGACTTCTCCCAGTTCACCGTGTACTCCGTATATTGGTACTCCTGCTGGTACCGGTACCAGCAATAGCCCAAGGCAGCAAGAAACAGCGCTGTCACTGCAAAAATTAAAAACCTGCGGTTTCTTCTTTTATTATGTACCTGCCGAACAATCTCCTCGCTGTCCTCGTCGTTCTCCTGCCAGTTCTGTTCCGGCTTTGGAAGCTGGACGATATTGTTCCGCAGCTGTCTTTTTTTGTTTTCTCTGTCCATATAGCGCATATCACTCATAAACAAAATCTCCCGGAAAAGGCCGATATATGTTTAATTATACACCATTTCCGGGAGATTCGCATTATATTATTTTTCTTTTTTGCTGCCGTCTGCGGTATGACTGTTTTTTTATGGAAGAATCAGCTTCTGTCCGGCTAAAATCCGGTTTTCATCGGTCAGATGGTTCAGCCTGCAAATTTCTGACAGGCGGCTCAGATCCCCATAGACCTTCCAGCAGATTCCATAAAGCGTTTCGCCTTCCCCAATTTCATAAATCTCGTATCCGTTTGCTTCTGCCGCCTCGTAGTCGATGGGCAGGGCTGCGTCTTCTTCAAGGCCCTCGTCGCCTTCCCCGCCAGTCTTTCCCATACCTACGAGCCGCTGCTGTTCCATGATTTCAGACGTGCCCGCACTGCCGCTTCCCGTCATAGGAACGGCTTCCTCCACCTCTTCGGCAGCGTCACCCTGGCCGCCCGTTTCCGTCTCTGGCACCGCATGTTCACCGCCGGCATTTGCCGATTCCGCCTCCTGTCCGGCCGTTTCTGTCTCTGCTGCGGCAGTCCCGTCTGTGCTTTCTGTTTCATCCGATGCATTCCCCGAGCCGGCCTCAAAAAATTCGCCGGTCTCGCCTGACATGGTCTCCGTCGGATACACGTCTCCCGGCATTTCTTCTATGATAAAATCCGGTTCCTCCGCCTGCTGTTTCTGGTACTCGTCCCAGTCTGCCACGCCGGCCGGCAGCACCGATGCCAGCACACTCTCCATCTGCTGCATTTTGTGGTAATTGTTGAGCAGCACAACGCCGCCGGCCAGCACGGCGACGGAAAGGACACCGCACAGCATGCCCAGGGCGTTCGCTGTCCCTTTATTGAGATTTGCCTGTTCCTTGCGGCTTACCATTCTCTGCCTGAAATCCCGGATGACCTGTTCATGACTTCCCGTCTCGATTCTCCTAACGTCCTTCCGGGTAATCATATAATCCTGCATCATCTGGTTTCTTTCATAATAAATGTAATGGCCGCGCAGCCGGTAAAAGCCGTCTTCCGAAGTTATGTAAATGGATTCGTCTCCATCCAGCCCCTGATTCAGGTACATGACCTGGTTTTTGCCTGCAAAATACTGATTGTGCTGTTTCCAGTAGTTCAAAGGGCTTAACTGGCTTCCCGGTCCGGCGCAGAGGAACCACCCCTGGATGGTTCGCTTCGGAAACGACTCTTCTATCCCCTGATACGCCTTTTTCCAGGAGCTTTCCGAAAAAATCAGCTTCTCTCCGTCTGTTTCCACATCTTCCATCTCTATGGCGCCGTCCACGAAAATATACGGCGTCCCATCATGCTGTTCCGTACTGCCTAAAAGAAGCCCCACCCGCAGCGTCTGTTTTCCAACCGGATAAAGCCGCTTCAGATATGTGTTGACATAGTCCTCCAGATACAGCCTGACCACCGTGTCGCCTTCTCCAATCTGGCGTACATTTTTTGGCAGTTTTGGAAAAGGATTATACAATTCTCCCATGCTTTCACCTCGCTATATTTCTTCGCCTTTCATTCAGCAAGCAGTATAGCACGGTGCTCCTGCAAAACCTGTCAAAACAGGGACAGCTTTCAGGAAAATGTTTCGACACGGCCTCCGATCAGGTTCATCCCCAAACAGATGCTGCGGCTGATGCAGTCCGCCAGCCGCATGACAACTGACAGACGGATACTCTGAAGCATCAGCGGGTCTCCGCTTCTGGAGCTGCCGACAATCCCGGTGATAAAAATATCCCCCACGGCCTCCAGCTCCTTTTTCACACCGAGCCCCGGCTTTAATGGCCCGCGCCCAAGCGTCACGCAACCCACATGCTCTGCGTTCCCGACGGAGGCATCGACAGCCACCACCAGCGCGTGAGGGAATTTTTTCTTAAGTCCCACGATACATTCCTCGAGATTCATTGCATGAACCGGGTTGTCCAGTGTGCCGAGAACCATCGCATTCTTCACCCTGCGCTCCCTTAGCTTATATCCGATCAACGGCCCAAGGCTGTCGCCTGTGGAACGGTCTGTCCCGATGCATAAAAAAACGACCTCCGATTTCCCGCGCGCCTTCATCTCCTCCATCATCAAAAGAAGCAGGCGGCCGGCAAATTTTTCTGATTCAAACTCCGGTCTTGTGTCATAATAATAAATTTCCCGCTTATAAAGCCCGGATGTTTTCTCCCAGAATTTCATCCCTGCCTCCATTTTCCCTAGAATTCTATATGCTATTATAGGCAGATGCGGGGGGATTTATGCAGGGGCGGGCAAGAGAACGTCAATTTCCGCTCACATCTCTCGCTGCTTCCGCAACCATGCGAAGCTTTTCGTAAGAAATGTCTCCTGGCATCGTGCAGTCAGCTCCAATCAGAAACTTCTTTTTCCCATTTTCTTCTATCAGTTTTTTCACCGCCTTCCATATTTCTTCCTGTGTTCCTTTATAAACCACACTGTTCCTGTCATGAGCCAGTCCACCTAAAACTGCACAATTTTTAAATAATGCTTTTCCCTTCTCCAATGAATACGGTCCCTCATATACACCCCAGTTCACTACATCTGCATATGGCCCATAGGATTCATAGCGTTTCATGTTCAACCCATCCTTACATATATGGAGAATCACAATTCCACCGGCCGCTCTGATCTCTGTCATGATCTGTTTGTCGAAAGGCTCTATGTACTCCGCGAATTCTTCATCCGTAAAAAATCTCTTTTCTCCGCCGAGAGACGCATAGTAAACACCGTCCATCCCTGCCTCCACATAAGCTCTTGCAAGATTACACTGTACTTCAGCAACTTTTTTCATTGCATCCAACACTGGTGCTTTGTTCTGGCGCAAATGGCTGCAAAGCATCTGACGCACCTCTGTATATCCATATCTGTGTTCAATCGGATGAATCGTAGAAGCGCAAATTCCATGGAGCGTCCCTATCCGAAATGCATCTGGGTCACTTTTATCCAAAACTCGTTTTGTCAGTTCCATTTGATCTCGCATAAATTCATCTTCCATCGTCATGCACCGTACCTGTTTCCAGTCCTCTGGTGTCTGAATCGGCCCCATATCCGGAACGAGATTCTCATTCATTAGCTTCAAGATATCTGTATCTGTCTCTCTGAAGAAACGCAGATGTTCTTTTACCATATCTTCTCCGTTCCTTTTTTCTCGCGGAAAATGTATGGAAAAACTCACAGGAACTGCATCTGGTTCAAGCCCTTTTATTGCATACATTACACGTTCTTTCTTCGTCATAATAATCTCCTTTCCGTTCTATGGGTTTCGCTTTTGATGCAAAAGATATCCAAAAACATTTTGCATAGAATCCTAAAAGATATCTAATTAAAAGTTTAACACGAAAAAGCAAGTTCATCCATTCGCTTTTTATACAAATATTTCCTATATTTTTTAACACTTATTACAAAACATATGCTAATTTGATCATTCTTCGGAATATTGCACCTCAAATTCATTCTGTTAAACATTGCATCAGCCCAAAAGAATCCCGATTCATTTCTTTTCAAGCAGATGGTCCACATCTATCTTCATTTGTGCACTCACAGCCAAAAGTGTATGCCCGATACGCCTCCGAACAGACATACAGCTGCAAAAACTCTATGGTTCGACTTTCTACAAAACAAAAACAGCACCCGCCCGGCAATATGCCTTCTGGATGCTGTCTTCCTGTTTTTAAATTTCTCCGCCGGGCCCCCGTTCCATAGGAGCGTCCTGCGCCGGGCCTTCGATGGCGCCTGTGCCGCCCATTCCTTCCGCCCGTTGGTATGTCCTGCTTTTGTAAACCGTAATTGCCTCACTGATGTTAGCCGCATTGCCGCCTGCTATGAGCTTTTCCAGGGCTTCCAGCCGTTCCACCGTCAGAAAATCTTTCCCAACGTAAATTCCATATTCGTCGGCTGCTGTCAGGGACTGCTCTTTGATCTGGCCCTGAACCAGCTTCAGCTCACTTCCCGTACTTTCCAATTCCTCCGCCAGACGATCCAGTTCTTTTTTCCGGTTCCCAAAAATTTCATCGGAAATGATGGACTTGGTGACAGTCTCAAAGGTATTCAGTGCTTCGTTTTTCTTCCTGACAATCTGGGAAATATCCTGATCCAAATGTGCAATCTCATCATCAAACTTTTCCAGATTATAGCTGGACTCGTTTTTGTCCTTCCGAATCGTTCTGGCAATCGCCCGGATTTTCCTCTCATTTTCCCGGATACGGTTCCGAAGAACCCGCCCTTCCTTCAAAACCTCCATATGGTGCATCTTCGTCCGGTTTCCGATCATCACATAAATTCCTCCGAACAGAAGAATCGCAGCCAGATAAATTCCAAACAGATAAAAGGAGTTCCGGTTCGGTATCAGAAAATATACGCCGCAGGGAACTGCCAGAAAGCAGACTAAAAGCATCAGCATCAGTACGCCGGCCTCCCGCAGCCCGCGGGTAAAGTACAGCGCATAGTAAAAGCCGCTTCTGCAATATCCCGGCACATGGTTTGCCTGAAAAAGCGTCTTCATCTGCCCCTTTATTTCCTTATTTTCCCGTACCAGGCTTGACGTGTCCTCTTCAATCCGCTCTTTGATCCCCTGACTTTTCGCCTTTTCCCTTTTCTGGCGGACTTTTTTCAGCCGCTCACGTGCTTTGTCAATCTCGGCATCATAGCTGCCTGTAATTTCCTCTTCCCTCTGTTTTACTGTTGCGGCCACCGCATCCGCCGCCATCTTTTGTTCTGTTTTCAGCGACCGTTCCAGCTTTTTTTCCTTGTCCTCCAGTTCGCGTTCCTTCTGCCTTAATTCCTCCAGCTTCTTTACCGCCTCTTTTGCACCGGTGAAAAAAGCCGTATAGTTGGTAATCGCCTGTGCCATCTTTCGTCCTCCTGGATCATGAAATTGTCTGTACCAGTCAAAAATATCTACTAATAGATTACTACACTTTTTTCATGCACACAAGGGAGAATTCTCAAAAAAACCTTTCGCAATCCCTGGTTTTATCTTATAATAGCCGCATAAGCGAAGAACATGCGGGAAATGAGAATGTGAGAACCGCAAGACTTTTAAGGAAAAGGAGAGGCTCAATGTTCCGAATGTGGGGAAAATTATGGAAAGACAATCATCTGGTAAAAGACACCGTTGCCTGCTGCGGCGACTACACAATGTCCAGAACCCAGATGGTATTTCAGACTTTGGATGAGATCTGCCATACGTTCGATTTAGAGCGTCCGATCTGGCTGGAACCCAACATCAAAGACTTCCAGCTCCGGTCCAAAACGCGCTTTACAAATGACAGCTTTATTGAAACCATAGATTTCGATTACCTGGAAATCCAGGTTCTCGAAGAGTAAATCCACCTGAGAAAAGGGAGTGTCGCAAAATCATCAAAATAGATGATTGAGCGGCACTTCTGCTTGTTACAGCAAAAAATCCGGCGCTCCCTATGGTTTCAGAGCAGATCGCCGGATTTTTGCCGTACTTTAATAAAACCTTTCGGTTTTATGATTTTTCTATGCAGTTTTTACTTCAAACAGATGGCTTCCTGTCCGGCCATTTTGGATCTTAGCATGCAATTTATTCAGATTATACCCCAGGCACAGCAGTAGGATCTCCAGTTTTACCTTCGTTTTCCCTCTCAGCAGAAATCTCTGGAATTCATAATCGTTTTTCAACACCCCAAAGGCTCCTTCTACTTGAATCGAACGGTTTGTCCGATACTGGATCCCTTTTTCGCTTATGATGTTCTCATAAGATTCCCGACGCTTTTTCAAAAAGTTTTTGGAAAGATACAGCCTCTTATTTCCCTTTGCCCTCGTACATTTTTTCTTATACGGACATCCGCCGCAATCCTCACATTCATATACTGTTACCTCGGACTGATAGCCGCTTTTGCTTTTCTGCTTCTTTTTAAACACTTCTCTCAGTGTTTTTCCTGCATGACAGGTGTAGGTGTCTGTCTCTTCCTTATACGCCATATTTTCCCGTTTACTGATGTCTTTCTTAAAACTTCTCTTTTTCCATTTTTCGTAGGTCTGCGGTTTGATGTAAGGGATCTGACCCTGGCTTTTCAGATATTCATAAGCCTCTTCGCTTTCATACCCCGAATCCGCAGTCACACTGGGATATCGAAATCCCAGGTTCACTTCCATGTTTTTCAGAAACGGCACCAGTGTCCATACATCATTCCGATCCTGAAAAATCCCAGCTGCCACAATGTATTCGCTGTCCACTGCGATCTGGACGTTATATCCAGGTTTCAGCTGGGCATTCCTCATATGATCATCCTTCATGTGCATAAAAGTGGCATCCGGATCCGTCTTGCAGTAGTTATTCCGGCCCTGGAAACTAGCTGTATGCCAGTCATAGATCGTCTGGCGTTCCAGAAACCGGCGGAACAGTTCCAGATATTTTTGATTCCGGCTTTTGCGTTTTCCTCTTCCATGTACCAAAACCGTCCCATCCAGACGGCACCGTTCTTCCAGAAACCGGCAGATTTCCTGAAGATCCTGGGTACGGCTTTCCTCTCCCACATGGAACCCGCAGATATAATCCTGGTTCAGAAGACAGACTGCCTCCTGAATCCGTTCGTACATCTTTGCTTCCCATTTCCCCACCGATTTCTTCCAGACGAAGGTATATTTATTGGCACAGGCTTCCAGTTTTGTCCCATCAATAAATACGGTTTCTTTTGATAATTCTCCGCTTGCTTCCAGGCGGCAGACCATCTGGTAGAACAGATTTTCACAGGCATCTGCCAGAAAACCGGTTCGGAAACGGGCAATGGTGCTGTGATCCGGTGCTTTTTGTCCGGCAAGCAGCCACATAAAGTTGATGTCGCGTCTGCATGCGGTTTCAATTTTTCTGGATGAATAGATGTTCTGGGAATAGGCATAAGTCAGGATCTTGAACATGGTCTTTGGGTCCACTGCCGGATTTCTGCCTTTGGCAGAGTAAGCCTGATACAGCAAGCTGTAATCTAAATCCTCCAATTCGTGGCTCAGCAGTCGAACAGAATCATCATCAGGAACCAAACCTTCCAAATTTAATGGCAAAACCAGTTGATAAGGCTCACCGAATTCGGTATAATTTTTATGGTATTTTAATTTACTGGTCATATCTTATTATACCATGGATTACGGGCTCTTCAGGGTCCGTTTTCTGTTTTCAGGGCATAAAAAAGGAGCCGCTGCTCCATAGATGATTACTCATCTATTTTGCAACGGCTCCTTTCGTTTAAGTATATACAAGTTCGAATAATTTCCTCCGCACGGTTGCGGATACTGTTCATGCGGCGCACCCATTCTATTTGGTCAGCCGCTTTGAGTGCTTCGGTTCCGCCCTCCTGCTTTGCCATAGCGGGAACGATGATTTCCATGCGCTTGTTACAGGCTTGGTCGATCTCGAACAGATACTTGAACAGAGTTCCCTCCAGCACATAGTTGTTGTAGAGGATTTTACGGTACTATATACTGTTACTCTCGCCCTGCAATTCATCATCGCGGATCAAACACTCGTACAGAGGGGTGATTTTTTCGTTTCTCATGGCTGTATCTCCTGAAATGAAAATGCCCTAAGTGTTCCCTTCACTAACCATGACAAAAGCCATGATTAAAAAGTCACTTAGAGCATATATCACCACTTACTGCTGAGATATTCCCTTATCTTTTCCAGAACCATCTCCGCCTTCTCATACTACTCTTCTGCTTCCCTTTTAGAAACAATGGCGAAATCCTCATAGTCCGCTTTTTCTCTCAGCCTGTAAGCCAACGTTATAATCTTTGATACTTCCCGATCAAAAATCCCCTCTTTTACATAATGCTGGTTAAAAAAAGCGATCACTCCAGAATGCTTTGATGAATCGAATGCACTCATAATTGTAACGGCTCTTAATCCATGAAAAATGGCATAATAGGAGCGATTGACAGACGCTTTATATCCACCCTTTTCAAGCATAACCTGAGCCATCTCCAAATCTTCCATTGCTTTTTCATATCTGTACTTTGACAGGTCTCTATTTATGCCGCCTTCCATAATGTCACACCCTCTCTCCGTACATTGCTGTAAAATGGAAGTACATTTTCCCACTTCCGGAAGGTTTCATAATCAATATCAATGACAGAAAACACTCGATTGTACTTCAAGTTCATATCTACAATAAAATCCAAAAGATGATCTTCCAGATTCTCATCTATTGTTCCATGAATCAGCAACGCAATATCCACATCAGATTCCTCCGTGCTGGTTCCACGGGCCACAGAGCCATATAAAATAATTTGCTCCAGCTTTTCTCCCATCATCGGCACAACACCATCTACAAATTCCTTTAAGGCAGTCTGTTCCATTCCGGCACCTCCTTCACGGTGATTCCTGTCTCTTTTAATTATTATACACGATATCCCGGACATTTTCATCATATGCGATAATTTTTTTCAGACATTTTCTTTTTTGATTGTTTTCTCCATATACTAGAGTTACTTTAAGAAAAAAAGAAGTGGCTGTTTTAAAGCCACTCCTCATTACATCAGAATATCATCTCTCCATCTGCATTCATGCCTTCAATCCTCTCGCTGGCTCTCCGATAGATATATGCAGAATCTGCCAATACATCTTTTTGCTGCATAATTGTTCGATTGATAGATCTCACCAGTTCCGCAGCCCTTCTTAGCTGGATTTCCTCTTCCCATTTCAAGAGAATTACCTCATGAACACTAGAAGGAAGGACTAACAGATCACCGCCAATCCGCTCTGCGGCAAGCTTCAAAATACCTGGATACAGTACCGCAGCAGCGCCATGAACACCCGACCGATTAGTTAAAACATACATTATGTAGCCTCTATGATGCATCATGCTATCAGCAAGAATCTCTTTTTTCAATTCTTCATTACCGCTTGCTACTGCCATCTTCCCGATCATTTCTCTTAAAACTAATTCCAGTGGCCGCAGAACTGCCGGCCGGCATCGCGGCGTATTTTGATCAGCCAGTTTCCAGAACTCCTCCTCCTTTATTTTCATCCACCGCAGCCAATCTTTAGTAAGCCTCATTTCTACCTGTTCTTTCTGAGGAGAATCATCTGATAAGTCCAAAGCCAATACAGCAGTCAGGTTCCCCCAGACAGACTTTTTTACACTTTTCTCCAACAAATCCTGATTTCCCCCAATTCCTTCTATGTGATAGACAATTCTGCTTTTATCAACCTTACCTTCTTCCAGCATCCTATATATTTTTTCTGATAAATTTTTCATAGCTGCCTCCTTTGTACTTACTTAATACATTCTTTTTCACGCGCTTTTTCTGTCCTTCGATTTTCTTAAATCCCTCATAACGCAGGAATAAATAGAATCTGTCATTTCTTCTAAGGAAGATATTTGATACCGGTTCAATATCCGTTCAAGGCTGACACCTGTTCTTTCCATCTCCTGTTCCAGGGCCCCCATTTGAAAACTGTCCGCCGGTACAACCGCCATCCGTCTTTTCAGCTCCCATTGATAAACGGTCTGCCCCACACCATTTGCAATACAAAGCCGGTCAATTATGCGATCCTCATTGTATCCGATGTTCTGTACCTGAAATCGCTCCTCGCTGTACCATTTGCCTCCTTTCTGTCTAATTTTCGCTTTTTCTGCTGGAATCCAAATGAAGGGAGCTGTGTAAAGCTCCCTTCCAATTCCCCAATTAAAACAGGCACGTTTAAAGCTGTCTGATGCCTGCCCTTTCTCCTTTTCGGCATAGCTCATAGTTCCTACATCCTGCTTTGCTACCCATTGCTGTTTTTCCGGATCCCAAATTTCTACGGTACAATACAGGTTTCCATCTAAAATCTGATGGCTCCTTTTCCAGCCAAAAGGGGTAAGTACCTCATCCAGGATTTTCTGGTCTACTCTTGCATCCTTAAACAGCAGGATGCTCATGCCTTTTTCATTAACTGCTCCAGCACGGCACTCAATCTCCTCCGTGCGCAGAAGTCTTATTTTGAAATTCAACTGTATTCCCTCCCATCTTATCAGTCTATAATAAGCCTCTCCTATGCCGCGCGAACTCTAAATTGTCTGTAATGAGACTCTTTCGTAAATTTCTGGTATAGCCCCGGCAGTACCTCCTGGATTCGTTTTGTATCCAACATAGTCTTCTCCACATTTTTCCAGGTTACTTGGTACCGTTCGCTGACTGCTTTCTCATTATCTTTCAGGTATAATTTTATTTCCTGCTCAATCTGCATCTGCTCCTGCTTGAGCACATCAATCTGCCGGATCAAATCCTCTCTCCGATCAAGCTTTCCATCAAAGCCCACCAGCCGGATTTCGCTTCCTCTATTTGCTGTGTGATAATAGTTTGTTAAAACCTCATCGCAGGCTTTAGAGCCATCTGGTTCCGGTATGATTCTAGGGAGCACATACTGCGTCCAGAATGCCTGCTCCACAGCGATCAGTTTTTGTATGATTTCCTCGTCCCATGTGATTTTGCGATATTGGAAATCTTTTCCCAAAATTACTACCGCAAGATACCATGTCCGTTTGCCGGTTACTGCCATATAATGAAGGCACTGGATAAGGTAATGGGATGGAATCTGCCCATCCTCCCATTTATCTGCATTATATACACTGGCAGTCTTGCATTCCAACCCGGCATCCTGTCCCACAATCAGACGATCTACATTAGCCAGCATAAACGGAAATTCATCATTTCGATACAACTGGCCCGACCGACGTACTTTTAAGCCGGTCGTTTCTGTAAAACGTCTTGCCACATACTCTTCCAGATCTCTTCCCTGCCGCATGGCTTCGCAATCCAAGTCTTCGTCCTCTTCCGTCGTCTTTTCCTGATAAACTTTCATTGGACTGCTGTAAGGATTTAAACCGCAGATCGCCCCAGCATCAGATCCACCTATGCCTGTTTTCCGAAGCTTAAGCCATTCTTCTCTGGACATTCCCTTTGTTGATATCCGAATCATTCTGCATTTCCTCCTTCATCTTGACTTTTCTCCACTTTCATCTTTTTCATAGCTTTCTTCTTTCATTCCCCGCTGCACAGCGGCATCAAATTCCCGTTGATGTAAGAGATTTCCGTCCCGTCCTATCGAGGGCGGTTCTGCCAAAACTTATCGCGCCTCATTAAATTTAAATCCCATATCACTCTCAAGATTCTCGATATCTACCGCCAGATACTTCCGGTAAATACCATCGCAATCTGAAAGCCGGCATGATATATCCGTATAGTCGCATACCCATTTCATATCCTCTAACGGATTAAGACGCCTCAATTCATCAATTTCTTTTTGAATTTTGCAGCGTTCTTTTTCTCCTTCTTCCGTAGTATCTGTTTCGTGTTTTCTTTCTTCCCTCTCTTTGATGGCATCTTTTATAACATCTCTTAATTCTGACTGCACCATTAGAAAGACTTTGTCGGTAATTGTATATAGGGTGATTTCTACCCCATTTCTCTTCAAATCATCAACAATCTCTCCGAGGTCGTAATTGAACCCATCTATTATAGCGAGGTCTGACCGGCTGCACTCTAAAATTTCCATAAGCAGATACTCTCTGATTCCCATCTTTTATTCCTCCTGCATAATAAAAGAGACCCACATTTCTGCAGGTCTCAACCATACTTCTTGTGCCGCAGGCATTACGCTGCCTGAACGAGCTGATAGGCCTGATCGATTAACAGGTTTCCCTCTACTGTTTTGGCAAAGAGACTCTCTCTGTAATTTGATCGCTCCTTTAAAGGCTTTGCATGAGTGGCGAAATCCGATACTGCATTGATGAAGCGGTACCCATTCCTTCCAATCCCCTTTAAATCTGGTGCTTCAAAATAACGGGATTTTACTTCTTCCCTTAGCCGAAGAATGTTCTTTCTCTGCTGCGGCGTAGCATTCTCCGCCATAGGAAACAATGTATCCGTATATGCATATATCTGCTGGTCTGAAAGCTTTTTGTGATTTAATACATCAATCGTTTTCCCTAATTCCGTCATATAATTTTCTGCAAAGAAAAGAGTCCTCCTTGCATCCTCCAGTTTCCCTTGAATATCACCCACATGGTTTGCTGACCAGCTTCTTTTAGCCGCTGATAATGCCAGATTCAGGGTATTCTGGCATACAACTCTTATCGGTGTCATGGCTGCTTTAATAGCGCCGGTAAATAGCAATCTGAGAGTCCCGTTTGTAATCCAAGAGTCTCTTTTTGTAATTTAAAATCCTGTTTTGTAAGTGAGATTCCCATTTTGTAAATGAAACTCCCGTTTTGTAAGCGAGATTCCCGGATTTTCATTCGCACATAGATATGGTATAATACATTCAGCAGTAAATTTGCGCACAACAACCAGAGATCAATCCCCTCTCGAAATTTTTGTATTCGGAGAATCCATCCCTGCTTTAGCTGGATATGATTGTTCTTTTCTGGCGGCTCTTTCGCAAATTTATTTGTTACTTTTTGAGAAGTTTGGGCTTCAGGATGATATTCTCGGCGGCAACCGGTGAACATCCAAGTTTCTTGAGCACATCTTCTCCGTAATAAAAGCTGAACGTTTCGTATGGGTAAATAGCAATCTGAGAGTCCCGTTTGTAATCCAAGAGTCTCTTTTTGTAATTTAAAATCCTGTTTTGTAAGTGAGATTCCCATTTTGTAAATGAAACTCCCGTTTTGTAAGCGAGATTCCCGGATTTTCATTCGCACATAGATATGGTATAATACATTCAGCAGTAAATTTGCGCACAACAACCAGAGATCAATCCCCTCTCGAAATTTTTGTATTCGGAGAATCCATCCCTGCTTTAGCTGGATATGATTGTTCTTTTCTGGCGGCTCTTTCGCAAATTTATTTGTTACTTTTTGAGAAGTTTGGGCTTCAGGATGATATTCTCGGCGGCAACCGGTGAACATCCAAGTTTCTTGAGCACATCTTCTCCGTAATAAAAGCTGAACGTTTCGTATGGGCTGCGGTTGTTCAGCTTTTTTCTTTTGTACGAATTGATATGATCCATCATCCGGTAAATATCGGACTGTGTCAGATCATCGAAACTGCTTCCCTTGGGCAGAATACGCCGTATCAGTTCGTGGTTTACTTCACAGGCCCCTTTTTGATATGGCGCACTGGGATCACAATAAAATCCGTTCGTTCGGTTACAGGGAACAGTGTCACGCCGCTCCATTTCTTTTGGATTTGAGAACTCACTCCCGTTGTCTGTCAGGATAACCGGAAACAAACGGCTGAACAGCTCTGGGCCGAGAACTTTATCCAACAGCTTTATAATCCGTATCACAGAGGCAGACGTATTCGCATCCCGCAGAAACGCCAGCATCAAGCTGGTTTCAACAAAGTGTATGGTAAGCAGACATTTGCCTCCGGCACGGCCGATCACCGTGTCCATCTGCACAATGGCAGTTTCCGGATTATTCTCCAGAAACTTCTGGAAATCCGTATAACTACGCCCGATGCGGCAGCCCCTGTCCACTTTGAATTCGGGCTGCTTATAACGGGGACGATATTTAACTTTACGTGGCAGATCAATGTTCCTGATGTCAAAAAGCTGGGCATCCACATAGTTATACAAGGTCTTCTCGCTGCACATCAGTTCATCAACGTGATCCAGATAGATCTGATGGAGTGACTGCCCGTTTTTGACCAGAGGACTGATGATCCGATTGATCCTGGCGATATCCCCTTCATTGGATAGAATTCCTGTCCGGGCTTCCGAGATTGCATGATGAGCCCTTTCATGTGCATCTGCCGGATCATAAATACGCTTCAGCAGCGTGCATTTCGGAAGCTGACCGCATCCATTACAAACATAAGGCGGTTTATTTTTGACAGAACAAACGTCCTCTATAAAATCCGGACAGTGAAGCGTGCACTCCGGGCATAAACTGCATTTGTATGCGGATGGATGCGTACAGCTCGTTCCGCACAGTTTTTTTGCTTTGCATGAAATGCGGAATTTACAAGGATTATAAGGATATCCGGGCCGTCCGCTTTTCTTGTCATGGGAATACTTTTTAATCTCCTTGGCAATCGTTGTACGGTCCTTACCCAGTTCTTTTCCGATTGCACCAAAGGAGGCATTCTCCTGAAGGCGCTGTGCAAGGATGATCCGATCTTCATAGGATAAAAACTTTGACATGGTGGCTCCTTTCCCGCCGCCAGAAATCAAAGCATAACAGAAAAGAGACCAACGATCCAGTCCGTCTCCTTCTGTTTGTAAAAGAAAATCCATACCTTTCTTTTACATCAATAATAATTCACTTTTTACACCCATCCGAGATAGAGGGTATGGAATCTCGGATTACAATTAAGGGCTTTAATAGCGCCTGTACCATCATGGCTGTTTATAAAAACTAAATACGGCATGATCTCATCCCCACTTATAATATACCTCTGTGGGAGTCGGGCCAGAATCCATGTACGCCTGCCATTCTGTATGGAACCCGCTGTTTCATATGTTACCCCTTCACCTAATAATTCATCCGTGAAGGCGAAGGCCTCTTCATTCTGCACGACTTTATAGCGTTTTGTCACCACTCCCAGGATCTGCCCGTCAGTCTCCCGGATATTCGCCTTAAAGCCTCTCACAAGCCGCCCGTCTTCTGTTATCAACTCCTTCTGGAGCACTTTCCAGTTTAATCCAGCGGCATCCAATGCCTCCCTGGAGCTCATGGCCTCCTCAACACTGGTTCCCAGTCCATACCACGGAGCCCTCCTGGCGTAAAACATATTCTCACTATTTGCTGACATACTCTGTCCTCCTTTTCTGATGTAGGAACATAACTTCTATGCTCCATTGCTGCTTCAAGATTACTTCTTCCAACGAATTTCCAGACAGCCAAGTACATATACCGCTGCCGCTCCTGCTATTCGCACAAGAAGCTTCACCATTTTTAGCCCTTTCTGCATCTATATCACTCTCCTTTTTAATTTATAGAAGAATAATATATAATAGAAAGCCATAAAAATACGCCGAGCTTCCCGCCTAAACCTGAAAACAATAATATAATCTATAAAAAACCATACAGAACTAATTTTGAAAGAGAGGAGATTTCTATGTTTGAATACATACCAGATATTTTGACCTTTAAAGAATGCCAAAATCTATTAAAAGTTGGGAAAAATACATTGCTCAATTTAATTCATCAAGGAGAGCTCGATGCATTTAAGATTGGGAATCGGTGGAAGATTCCTAAAGAGGTGGTATTGGAGTTTATTCGGAATAAATATTGACACCCTATTAGACAGTACTGAACTGCTTCCCGTCAAGTAGACAATCAAAAAAATATAATTTTTTTCTGCCAGTAGGTATCACCTGCTGGCAGATTTTTACGCTGCCTGTAAATATTTTTCGTGTTTCTCCATTGGTGTTACTATACCAAGCTTCCTCTGCAAACGTCTGTTGTTATAGTAATTGATATATTTCTCTATCATGACCACCAGTGATTCTCTGTCCATAAATCGTTTACCATAATAACGCTCCCGTTTTAGAATTCCCCAGAATCCTTCCATTGGTCCATTATCGATACACTTTGCTACTCTGGACATGCTCTGCATCATCCCTGCTGCTTCAAGTTTTGCATGAAAGGCTCTATTGGTGTATTGAAAGCCTCTGTCACTGTGAAACATCGGATGTGCATCAGGATTATCTTTGACTGCATCATCAAAGGTATCAAACACTAATGCATTACTATTACTGTCTCCAATACGGTAGGATACGATTCTTCGGTCATACAGGTCAAGAATTGCACTTAAATATACCTTGTGCTTTTCATTTCCGATATAGTAATGAAATTCCGTTACATCGGTCAACCACTTTTCATTCGGAGCTTCTGCCGTAAATTCACGATTCAGGATATTTTCGGCTATGTACTGTGGATTTGCAGCCTGTCTTGTACAGCTATCGTTTGCATATTTAATGGTGGATTTGATACCAAGTTTCCGGCAGATGCGCAAAACACGTTTATCATTTACATCAATGTCATGGTAACGCTCCAACTCATCACGGATTCTGCGATAACCCTTATCAGGTGATTCTATGTGGATTTTTTCTATCAGTTCCGCAATTTTTCGGTTTTCCTGTTCATTCTCTGACATTTCATGGTTCAGCCATTTGTAATAAGCCGCCCTTGAAACACCGCCAATCTTACAAAGCGCCTGTATCGGATAATCGTGTTCTTTCTGTTCTTCTTTGACAGCCTGATAGATATGCTCGTGGCGGATCAGGCTCAGCCCCGCCTCCTTTCGATTTCCTCTAATTTTTTTAAGAATGATAACTCCATTTCTGCACGTTGCCGTTTGGCTTTTTCCAGTTTCAACTCCGCTTGAAG
This sequence comes from Eubacteriaceae bacterium Marseille-Q4139, assembly GCA_018223415.1. NCBI lineage: Bacteria > Bacillati > Bacillota > Clostridia > Eubacteriales > Eubacteriaceae > Eubacteriaceae bacterium Marseille-Q4139. Next base: position 1,590,942 of record JAGTTQ010000001.1, read on the forward strand.
CTTTTCCACCTCTGTAAGAGAATCTTCCGATTTTCTTTTGCCGCGGTTATCCTGTAATGCAGGAACTCCGCCTGTTTCGTATTTGATAGTGTAATTTCGTGCCTGCTGATAGGACACCTTAAAGTTTTCTGATGTTTCAGCATAGTTATGGCCATGGGAAATGCAGTAGGATGCAATTTCCACTCTTTCTTCAAACGTTGTTTTTCTTCCTTTGGTCATAAGACTACATCCTCCTGTTCTGGAAGCCTTCAGTTCCTTATGACCATTATACAGCGCAATCCATTGCCTGAGTGTACGAGTACTGGAAATTTTATATTTTTTACAAATATCACGTAGTGAACCAAGACCAGAAAGATACTCTTGTACGGCAATCTCTTTCTCGGCAGAAGTTCTTTTGGTCCATCCTTTGTTGTAAAAGGTTTCTGAACCCATAGACTGATAATTACGAATCCATTCTTCTAAAGTAGTAGGATGAATTCCTTCGCCTGTTGATACAGATGTAATACTATGTTTAGCTTCCAAAATAAGCTTTACCATTCGTAATTTATCTTCAGCAGAATATTTACGCATAAGAAATGCTCCCTCCTTGATAAACAGTTTTATTATTTCAACTGTCTACCTAGAAGGGAGCATATCATACCCAAAAGAGGGGTTAATTGCAGGGGAAAAATACAAGAGAGATGTCGTTTGTGATACGACATCTCCCTTTAATGCACTACATAATTCTCCTTTATTTAATTTACGTTCTTTGAAAAATGGTAATCACCGGCATATTCCTCAAATACAGAATTGATTGCTTCAAGCGATGGATAATCAATAGCTTCCCGACTATACCAAATAACTGCAACTTCTTCCGCCTCTCCACCCCCAAACGTAATATATAAATCGCACGTTTCCGTGGCACTGATTATTTTAGAATATCCTCTATAACAGACATTTTCTGGATTCCCTGATTCAAATAATACAAATTCCATACGGTCTTCAGTCCCTGTCACTTGAAAAGAATATTCCTCATCGGGAGTCATAGCCCATTCCGTATTTAGTATGTCTTCTGCCAGAACTCTGCTGTATGTTTCGTCATCCAATGAACTTCCTTCCCCTTCTATTTCTTCAGGCGAGGCCTCTTCTGCGGAATATTCATTGTGCTCTTCCATATATTATCATCTGAAATCATTCCTTCAATTTACGACGCCACATCTCCATTTTTAAATTTTCCTTTATGTATGATGGTTCCATCCTTTTCATATAACGTACCGCTCCCTGAGTATTCTCCATTCTTAAAGCTCCCTTTGTATTGTACCTGCCCAGTTATATAATATGAAGTTCCCTTTCCGCTATATTCACCTTTTTGAGCCTTTCCTTCATACTGAACTTGATTTGAATAGGGATAATATAATTTAATTTCTCCATTTGGTGCTCCCGCTTTATATTTTCCCTCTACATAAACATAATTGCCGACCTCATACTCTGTCGCTTTCCCTTCCAATTTTCCTTTTTTCCACTCTCCCTCCATTTTTTTTGAAATATAAACCAAAGGGTACTGCGAAAAATAATTACTTCTATTTAAGTTGCCAACATATACCGAATTTGCTTTCCCTACCATATTCGTTGTTTCAGTTAAGTTCTCTACATATTCAGTTACATCTTCCTGATACAATCCAAAAACAAAGGCTCTATCAAGTATTCTATTCATTGCATTTTCTACTGTGTAGTATTCGCATCCCTCTCCGTTTCTCATGCCATCTTTAAACTCGCCTTCATAAATAACCTGATAAAATGGCTCTGGCTCATCTAACTCACGTGCATACTGATATTCAATGCCGTGTCCTGATCGATATCCATTTGAAAATTCACCAATATATATAGGAGCATACTCCTCTCCATACAATTTCAGTAAAACACCCTTCCCATTCGGTCTCCCGTCCTTGATATCTCCATAATAATAAAATCTATCCAAAATCCAATCGACCGTTTTAATCAAATACTTTTGCGAGCTAAACATTTTTGATTCTTCTTTTAATACAATCAAATCAGATTCATCAAGACCTTGCATTTCCTCATATACATCCAATATTTTTGTACTCTTTTTATACTGATATGGAAAAGTTTGAATTGTGTAGGACGATCCTATGTATTCATATCCATTATTGCTGCTTTCCGCATATGAAATATTGGGAAAAAGCAGAATTCCTATAAGTATATAAAGTAATCCCATTCCGTTTCGTAACATTTCGTTTCCCCCTTCAAGCTCCTGATCTGCTTCATGATTAAATAATTCCAACAGAATTACATATAGCCGCTAATATTCCCATAACAAACATCCAAACAATAAATGCCCTTGTCATGTACGCCATGCCTGTTCCAATGATAAGGTACAATAAGTTTCGCAAATTGAAAAGTAGTTAAAAAGAGACATGGTTTGCAGCCCTCTGGTAGAATGAAGTCACGACACACCATTCTGAAAGGAGACAACAAACCATGTCCGAAAAGATTGTACAGCTTAACGAGGAAGTAATCAAGGGTCAAATCAAAGAACTGGTACGAGGCAGCGTAGAGGAAACCCTCAACGAACTGCTGGAGGCCGAGGCGGAGAAGCTGACCCAGGCGGCCCGGTACGAGCGCAATGAGCAGCGTCAGGGCTATCGCAGCGGCCACTACAACCGTAACCTCACCACCACTTCCGGGGACGTCACTCTCAAGGTTCCCAAACTCAAGGGAATCTCTTTTGAAACCGCCATCATTGAGCGGTATCGCCGCCGGGAGAGCAGCGTGGAAGAAGCCCTCATTGAGATGTACCTGGCAGGCGTATCCGTTCGGCGTGTGGAGGATATTACCGAGGCCCTCTGGGGTAGCAAAGTCTCTCCCTCCACTATAAGTGAGTTAAACAAGAAAGCGTATGTCCACATCGAGGATTGGCGGAACCGTCCTCTGCAAGGCGGACGATATCCGTATGTCTATGTGGATGGGATCTATCTGCGCCGTAACTGGGGCGGCGAATTTGAAAACGTAGCCATTCTTGTGGCAATTGCGGTCAATGAGGACGGATACCGTGAGGTTCTGGGTGCCGCCGAGGGCATGAAGGAGGACAAGTCCAGCTGGGTCAGCTTCTTCCAGTGGCTGCGTGGCCGAGGTCTGGACGGTGTGAAACTCATTGTTGGAGACAAGTGCCTTGGTATGCTGGAGGCCGTGGGAGAAGTATTCCCCGAAGCCAAGTACCAGCGCTGTACCGTCCACTTTTACCGCAATGTATTCTCGGTCACGCCTCGCTCCAAGGTGAAGCTGGTGGCAAAGATGCTCAAGGCGGTCCACGCCCAGGAAAGCAAGAAAGCAGCCCGGGAAAAGGCCAAAGCTGTGGTGGAAGAACTGCGCTCCATGAAACTGAAAGAGGCGGCCAAGAAGGTAGAGGATGGCATTGAGGAGACGCTGACCTACTGCGATTTTCCCAGCGAGCACTGGACTCGCATCCGTACCAATAACGTTATTGAACGACTCAACCGGGAGATCCGCCGCCGTACCCGTGTGGTGGGCAGTTTCCCGGACGGCAATTCCGCCCTTATGCTGGTCTGTGCCCGGCTGCGCCATGTGGCCGGCACCCAGTGGGGCAACAAGAAGTACATGAACATGAAGCACCTGGAGGCAGCCCTTGAAGATGCCTCCATTGCTGGCTGACTTCACTCATGCCAGACCCTGCAAACCATTTTGCGAAAAATACTTGACACTACCGTTCCAATTGTATTTCTAAAAATAATCTTGCATATTTTGCTTGTTATTATCAGAGAAATAATAAAAAGTATAATAATAAAAATATTCATCTTATCCTGTCCTCTCCTTGTAATACATTTCTATTCTAAAGCTACCAAGAAACCGATCACCGCTATAAAAATAATGAGAGCGGCACTAACAATAATGCCTGCTATCGCCATTTTTCTTCTTGACGATTTTAATGCTTTTATTCCTGTAATTAAGCCAATAACTGCCAATATAAACGGCGGTAAAACCGTCATAACAGTAACCCATGACAAAATCGAACAAACAAGACTTATAATTGCCAAGTGCGTTGGATTTTTCTTCCGCTCTTCTCTTTGTAAATCTTTTGCAATTTTTTCTTTTTCATGACGCATGGCTTTTTCTCTTGCTTCGTCCAAAGCTTTTCTTTCCGCTTCTACTCGTATCTCCTCTAATTCCCCCTTTAATTTTTCTTTTGCTTCTTCATGGGCTCTACGCTCAATTTCTTGCTGCGCCTTTTTTCGTTCCAATTCAATTTGAGCACGTTCTTCCTTTTCCCGTCTGATACATTCTTCCGCTTCTTTTTGTGCCAAACGCTCTGCTTCTATTTTTGCTTTCTCTCTGGCTTCCGTTAACGCTTTTTCCTGCGCTTTCTTTTTTATATCTTCTAATTCCCCTTGAATCGCAGCTTCAGCATCATCCTTTACCTGTTTTTCAATCCCTCGTAATTCTTGGGCTCGATTTGCTATTAAGGTTAAGAAGTCATTGAAATTATTTGTGGCCTCTTCGATCCCCGACTTAGCTTCATCATACAATTCTGTTAGGTCAGCCTTATTGGCCTGATACACTGATTCAATATCCGCAATGTTTGCATTATATGTTTCTATGATCCCTTGCCTGAAAAGGCTCTGTGAACCAGCTTTTCTATCTAATTCTTTTAAAGATTTTTCTTTATACCTCAGTTCTTTCTTTCTCTCCGTTTCACGATATCTCTCATTTTCATCCCAATCTTTCTTCGATTGATTTACTTCTTTCTCCCAATAAATTTTTTTCCCTAAAAGTTTTTCCAGCGTATCGTCTTTAACCAGATCATCGTCTCTCTCTTTTAAATATAACAAATCTAAAATTTCGGCTTTAGCAAAATATGTTAGATTCCCTAAAATAAATGGACTTAAGCTACTAACGCAATCATTACAGAAATTACCATCTTTACACTTAAATCCTGTAAACATATTTACCTTTTTCCCACATTTAGCGCAAATCTGTGACATAGTATCTCCCCATTATCCCGTAGTTTCCGATATAAGAAAAATTTCAATAAGCTTTTAATCTTTGCTTTGCTCCGATCTCAAGCATCCAATTGGTTTTCTTATAAAGCAACGAGTTTATCTTTTTCTCATATTTTATTTATTTCCATCATAAACCTTTTAAGTGTTATTATCAACTACTTTTCAGTTTTTTATATGTTTTTTCTTTGCTGTTATTATTAGTTACAGGAGGGCATTCATCATGGAGCAGCTCAAAAAATTACGACAGTCCCGTAATCTTAGTCAACAAAAATTAGCAGAAGAATTTCATACCAGCCAGCAGTCTATTTGGAAATACGAGAACGGAATTACTGAGCCAGATATTTCCACATTAACGCGTCTGGCAAATTACTTCAATGTCTCTATCGACTATTTGGTTGGGAATTCTGATACGCCTGAAAAGGCAGATTTGATTACAGAAAGACAATTATCTCCTAGCGAAAGCCTTCTTATCCAGCAATTCCGATCATTGCCTGCTAAAAGCCAGGCCTTAGTAATTGAGCTTGTCAGTACATTGCACTTTAATACAAGTGAGCATAGATAAAACTATGGTTTTACATAAAACTTTAATAACCATCTACACTATGTGCCAATGTGCCAGTAGGTTTGTAACCTTTTTACCTATATTATAACTATTTTTTTATAGCTATCTTTTCATATCATAACAAAATTATGCACAGATAATTGTAAAAGAATATACATAGTCGCTGGCACATTGGCACATTTTTTTACAGAAGAATTGACAACAGAAAATGTGGCTGACTCCCTCTATTTCGGAGGAACCCGGCCACTTGTTCTATTTCTCTTTCTCGTCATACAAAATTTCCAGCATCATTTTCGCCCCTAAACGAAAGCCATAAGAAAAAGCAGCCGCTGGTTCCGCTGACAATCGCTCGGCCTGATGATCCATACAAGCCGTAAAACGTCGCATTAAATCAGCGTCAATTTCATTCAAGTCTTTTGTGAACTGGTCACATTCGGCAATGCGGAGTCTATGATTTTCATCCATTTCTTGAATCGACCAATATTCCTCTATCGGCCGGATATCTCCCTCATATAATTTTTCAATAATATTCCTCATATGTTTTTTTCCTTCACCCCATTTGACATTTACTGATTGTCATATCCTATAAAAATATATCATATAATAGCCAAAATGACAATCAGTAAATGTCAAACAGTTCAGGGAGTTGAAGAACATGTATAAAAATAAAGCAAGTGACAATCGGAATAATATTTGTGGAAGCAAGTTAAAAGAACTCCGTACTAGTATGCCTACTAGGACATCTCAACGCCAACTAGCAGATATGCTTCAGCTCGCAGGACTCGATTTGGATAAAAATGCTGTCCAACGTATCGAGAGCGGTGAAAGGTTTGTAACGGATATCGAATTAAAGGTAATCTCAAGAGTGTTAGGTGTATCTTATGAGACATTGCTAGATAATTAGAAGATTTGAAAGAAATTATTGTTCCCATATAGAAGTTAAAAGACTTTCATTATTATTTGTGCCTCCAGCTGAAAGGTGGCGGAATGGAGATGGCTGTGGAAAAATATTCTTTAGGTTTCATACTATTTACATACCTAAAACTAACAACGAAAAACGTGTATTGGAGCAGATTTGAATATGAAGATACCTATAAGAAGTGGACAGTGGATGAAGAAATAGAGGACAAAGATAAAGTATTCTATCATGACAATTCTGATGATTGTCCTTCCATTAACGATGACTTCAAAGATTCAATGAGTGCATTTAAACGTGAATGGAAAAAATTCTTAAACAGGTTTGGCCTCAAAAATTTTAATCGTCTATTTAGTGATACGCGAGCAAAAAAATTCACATTAAAAGAAGCAAAAATCATTATATGTCTATATGATAAATCTATAAGTGATCCTGTATGGACGGACTATCTAAACAACATACTTCCTCTTCGTAAGAAAAAGAAAGGAAATAGCGAAACTGGTGACGCCTTTCAATACAAGTCTCTCACCGCTGGAATTAAAAAGTATTATGAGAAATCATACCCCACCGAAAATAATATTCCAGACTTATCTGAACAGATAGACTATCTTCTCTCAGCGCAACCTAATAATAAAGATAACAATAAGCAAGATGAGGATCAGGAATCTAATCAGAAAAGTTATAGCGAAATAGAGGACTCTATATACGAAGAGATTCAAATAGCTTCCAGACTCTTAAGATGTCTACTGAAAAATCATATGGATGTTCTCGATACTCCAGTTGATATTACTGAACAAACCATAGACGCCACATCTATCGTTCCTAAATCCCGTGGTAGATGGGCTATTTATAATGGCAAATAATTTTTTATTAATTTTATAGACAGAAATCGTATTATGACTTCTTGCAAGTGTTTATTGAATCGAGGAAAAAGCCTGTATTATCAACGTTTTCCCCATTTTTGCTTGTATCTTCTCATATCGCCGTATAAGTTGGTTTTGTAGAGTTGGGCACCATTTTAGCACCACAAATAAGGCGATACACAGAAGCATAAGGTGATGTTATCGTACCTACAAAGGCAATTTAGGACAACATCGTTTTACACTTTTATGTTACGCATTAGAGTTTTAATAATCCTTATAGGAAAGGCATTACAAGCACTAAAACTGATAGGGTAATCTGTTTATATCTTTTCTCTCAAAAACGCTCTTTAACTGCGTAACATTTCAAAGCAAGTTGCAACCTGTTCAGATTATCTTTTTCCTTCCATTCTTTTGTGAAAAGTTCCGTAGCAAGCATATGAATGTTTCATATTAGGAAAACACACTGCCAGAAAGGATGTGGCGAGCGTCAGCCCGCCACGGCGGGAATTTCAGAAGTATTAATTTCAATGTATTCGGCAATTTTGCGGAGCTCGTCAGCAAACTTGAATTTAATCTTGATATTGCCGTTTTCGTAGACCTTTATGTGATCCACAAGCTCAATGAGGATTTCCCGGTTGAGTGTTTCGATGTTCTGATATTTCATAAATGCCACCAGCGCGGGATGTTCATTGTCAACACCGTTTGCCAGTTCTGCCCGTTCCGTTGTCAGCCGCTCCAGCACATCGGAAAGGGCGGCGGCCTGCCGTTCATAGTCGGCTTTCATGTCCCGGTAGTCCTGCTGGGTAATTTCCCCGTCTTTCCAGTCTTGATAAAGGGACTGTTTATAACGGGTAATTTTTGCCAGTTCCCGCTCCTTTGCGGTAATCAGATCGTCCAGTCGGAAAGACTGGCTTTTTTTGATAGGGGCCGAATTGATACGGGCAATCGCCTCGGAATAGGAAACGGCCAAATGCACTTGGTACTGAATACCGAATAGGACGGCGGTTTCCAGCCGCTCATGCTTGATTGAGTGCATGGAGCAGGCGGCTCGGGAGCGGTATTTGTAAGTAGAGCAGGCATAATATACATTTTTCCCGCTCTGGCTCCGTGTTATGGATTTTCCGCAATCCGCACAGCGGAGAAAGCCGCTGAACAGATGGAGCTCCTTTTTCCGTGGGGCCGTCCGGGTGTCCCGTTTCAAAAGGGCCTGCACCTTATCAAAGGTTTTCTGGTCTATGATTGCCTCGTGGGTATCAGCCACCCGCACCCATTCTTCCTCCGGCACCGCCTCAATCTCATGTACCTTGTAGCTTTTTACACGGCGGCGGCCCTGGACTAAATCCCCGGTATAAATGGGATTTGTGAGAATGTTTTTCAGCACCCGATCTCCCCACATGGGATTGTCAGATACAGAGCAGGAATACGGCAGACCTTTGTTTTTCCGGTAGGTTGTCGGGCTGGGGATGCCGTGGTCATTCAAGTGGTAGACGATGGCCCGTCTTGTTTCCCCTTGCAAAGTCATGTTATAAATGAGCTTTACAATCTCGGCGGCCTCGGGATCAACAATCAACTGGTGCTTGTCTTTCGGATCTTTTATATAGCCGTAGGGGGCAAAAGAGCCAATGTACTATCCGTTGCGCCGTTTGTAATCAAATACCTGCCGGATTTTCTTTGAAGTCTGATAGCAGTATTGATCGTTCATTACATTCGTAATGGGGACGATAATGCTGGAAACGCTGTCTGGGTTTGCAAAGCTGTCCACATTTTCCGCAAGGCTGATAAAACGGACGCCCATCTGCACAAACAGGTTATCAATCAGACTTCCCGCATCGCTGTAATTCCGGGCGAAACGGGAAAGGTCTTTTACCACAACACAGTTGATTTTTCCGCTCATTACATCGGCCAGGAGCCGCTGGAAATTTTCGCGGTTGGCATCCGTTCCCGTATGTCCATCGTCCACATATTCGGAAGTGCTCTCAAATTCGTCTATGTGCTTGTGGTAAAAATCATTGAGCAGATCGCGCTGGTTTTTTACGCTGTTGCTATCGTCCTTGCCCTTTTTCAAGTCCTCTTTGGATAGCCGGATATATTTCCCCAGCCGCCAGCGCCGAATTGTATAAGAGGGAGAGAAACTCTGCTGAAACCCTCTGTTTTTTGTTCGTGACATTGTTCCTCCTTCCCTATCACATTACACTTATATTATAACTCTGTCCCATAGGGACAACAAGGATGGCTCCGCCTCGGGACACTTTGTCTCGAAGTAGGACGGGCCGCAGCCTAAGTTACAGCCCGCTTTTCTGTCGGATCAAATAGTCCGTTAAAGTGTCCTGGAGGGACGGCCCGTTCTCTGAAAATTCGATTTGAACGCCGATGCCACCGATGCAAAAGCAGTACGGATTTTTGGCAATCTGTAAAAACCTTGTTATGCGCTCTTTGCGGGAAAGGGCGTTGTCAAAGGTCATACCGCTCACATCGGGTAGAGTCTCGGGGGCAACTGCGCCAATGTCAACGCTTTTCATTTGTTCCAGTTCCTTTGCGGATAATCTCACGGTAAAACCTCCTTCTTTCAAATTGTTAAACGCCTCCCGCTGTCCTGTGGGGAAACGCAAAAAAGCGGCACCGCAAAAGTGCCGCCCTTTGGCCTGTCCTCACATCGGGATACAATGTCTCGAAGTTAATACGGCCCGTTTTCGTAATGACGCTGGGCCTCGTCTAAAGACTTGAAGTCAAACACATAATGGAGCTCCCGAACAACGCGCCGGATGTCCTCGGGGGAAAAACCGCAGTTTTCCATCGCATACATCACATATCCCCGGCAGGCGTTATTGCTCCACGGCTCGGCCAGCATAGCGGCCAATGCAGGATCGTACTTCATTTTTCATTCCCCCTTTGATAAAATTTAGGGAACGCCGCGCCTATTTCCTTGACCTGTCCAAAGACAACTATACTCGGCGCGACGCTCCCTCGCAGGCGAGAGGGCGGCCCGGAGGGGCAGGCGGCCAGCCTGTCCACTGCCGGATCGTGGCCGTGAGATGGCCCGTCCCACTTGCGGCGTTGGTGTTGTTCGCTCATTCCCGTTTAGGGGAAGTCACCGCGCACCCGCCGCCCGGCTCCCCGGATCATGCTCGGGGCCGCCCTTGTTCGTCTGCGGAGAAAAGAAAACCTCCTCTCATAAACCGAGACATTTTTTCATCATTTCCAAGTGGGGGAAACGGAAAAATTAAAAGATTTTTTTCATGCGTTCCAGCCCTCTTTTGATGGACTGGCGGACAGACTCCTCATGTACGCCTTCGGCCTCGGCAATCGCTTTTATGCTTTTGCCAAGAATGATGTGCGCGTCAATCCTCCGGCCCTGGATTTCCGGCAGAGAGTTGAGCGCGTTCCAAAGACGGATAAAGAGCTCCATGCGTTCCAAGAGCTCCTGGGGCGTGGGCTCATGCAGGCAGGCCGAGTATTCGATCCCGTCCTCGCAGTCCAGAGAATACTGCGCCTTGTGCCGGGAGAGCCGCCGCTGATAGGCCATTTCATAACGGGCATCCGCAAGAAAGACCTCCGCCACTTCGTCGGAAACCTCGATGAGCTGATCCTGGGTGTACCAATAATAAAAATCTTTCAGATTGATCGTAGTCATAAATAAACCTCCGTTTCGGTGTTGGGTGGATGAGTGACCGAAACGGGGCCCGGCGGGGAGCGGCATCCTGGGGAGCCGCTCCGTACCTCGGGACACTTTGTCTCGAAGTGGGGCCGGGATAAAAGAAAAGCGCCTGCACAGCATAAAGCCACGCAAGCGCATGAAATTACAAATTCATCTATGTACTGCCAAATTTCGCATCCACCGCCGGACTGATCCTGCTGGGCGGGTGGGCTTTTTTTGACAACAGGTTAGGGGGATGAAAAATGAGCGAGAGCACAGCGACACCTCCAAGGCGACCGCCGCACTCCGTTAGATTATATGATCATAAAGAAACGGCGGCTTGATAGACTCAAAACCGCCGTTTTTCTTGCACCGCAGGCCATTCAACAACGGTTTCGTTGTGATGGCTCTGCGTCTGTGCGTCTGGCTCTTTTCAATATTTACTCAAATTGATCGACACGGCCCGATTGAATTGCCGCAAGATTACGAGCAATTCTTTCCTCTGGCCAATCCCACCACCTTTCTGTCAACAACGCCGAAATAGTTTCATCAGAAAAGCGTTTTCGGATAGTTTTAGCCGGAACACCACCCACAATGGTATAAGGCGGGACATCTTTTGTTACAACAGCCCTGGTGCCAATAATGGCACCATCCCCTATGGTAACTCCAGCGAAGATCACGGCCTCATACCCAATCCAAACATCACTCCCAATAACAATATCGCCTTTGTTGTCCCATGCCTCGATTATGTGGCTAACATCAAGCCCCCATTCCTCGAAGAAGATAGGAAATGGATAGGTCGCAAGTGAAGTCATGCTGTGGTTGGCACTGTTGAACAAAAAACGAGCGCCACAGGCGATAGAGCAAAATTTGCCGATAATCAGCTTGTCATGGTTAATTGGATAATGATAAAGAACATTATTCTTTTGAAAATCAACAGGATCATTTACAAAGTCGTTATACATGGTGTAGTCGCCCACAATGATGCTGGGATCAGTAGCGACATTTTTTAAATATATAGTTTCCCGATCTTTTGACCGGGGATAAATTTTTTGTTTGTCCATCATAATTTGTTATCCTCCTTAGAAATCAAGTCAGCCATACGGATGACAGATAGTTTTGATTTTTTGACATTTACCAAAGTTTCCTGTTTGCATTTCGGGCAATACAGTGGAAAATTGATAAGTTCTGTATCTTGACGCACTTTAAGTCTGGTCTTGTTCCCACATACGGGGCATAAAAGCCATACCATTCGATCCATCATAGACTTTCCCCCTTGTGACTTGATTGAATAAGCGTCTTGTGTTCCCATTTTCTACTTGTGAAATAGAGTAAGCCTACAATAGCAGGTAGGACTGGAGAAAGCGCCTGGCCGTAATAAATTCCGGAAAAGCCCATACTAAGTATAAAGGCCAAGAGCCAGCTCATAGGCAAACGCACAATAACTGCGTCCAATAAAGCGTTAATCATAGCGAGATTTGCCGCACCGACACCAATAGCAAAGGAATCCAAAGTGTACATAACGGCATAAATCAAACTATTTATACTGCAACAGACACGCAGATAGTAAACTCCATCGTTGACTACTTCCGGGTTGGTGCTACCAAAAAGCAAAATCAACGGTTCGGCAAAAAGCTGTACTCCAATTACGACAACGAGTGTTACAGCAACATTCATCACTAAACTGATTTTTACTACTTTCCGGGCACGCTCAATTTGTCCAGCTCCCATGCACTGGCCGACCATCGCTGTCACTGCCTGTCCAATAGCCCAGCAGGGCATACCAGCAAAGGTGTTGATTTGCAAACCCACATTCGAGGCAGCAGATACAGCAGTACCAAACTGATTGAGCATCCCCGCCACGAGCAGATAGGCCGTGTTGACTACTACCATTTGGATCGCCGTGGGCAGTCCGACTTTTACGATAGCGGCCAGCTTATCCCATTGAGGTGTAAACTTTTTGTGATTTTGCATAGAGAAAAATATTTTGTGCCTCTTCAAATAGAATAGAGAAATCACAAAGGAAATTCCCTGCGCGGTAATCGTTGCGTAAGCCGCCCCTGCCGTTCCCATTCCTAATGGGCCCACCAAGATAATATCTAAAATGACATTGATGACGGTAGCAATTCCCACAAAATAGAGGGGAGATTTAGAATCCCCCAGCCCCTTGAGCACAGAGCAAACAGCATTATATCCAAAGACGAACACAGTTCCACAACAAATAATTTTCATATAGTCGCAGGCATCTTGATATGCGTCTGCTGGAACATTTAACATCTTGAATAACGGCTGGTAGGTCGCCAGACTCACAATAGTCACAAGCATAGAAGATACCAGCGAAAGCAAGGCCAGCATTTGAAAAGACTCCGCCTGCCCCTTTTTATTGTCAGCCCCCTTATATTGAGCAATCAACACGGCTCCGCCCATCGTCATACCAATACAAATCGAATTGATGATATAGCACAATTTAGAAGCGTTACCAATGGCCGCAAGTCCCGTATCGCCTACAATTTGGCCGACTACAAGCATATCTACTACATTGTAAAACGATTGCAGTATATTTGCTAAAAGCAACGGGAAAGCGAAAATAGCCAGTTTTTTCGGCACATTTCCGGTCAACAAACTATGTTCTTCACTCATATCTATTTCCTCCAAAAAGAAAAAGGGCACACTACATCGTGCGCCCTTTGCATAGTCACTTAACAATTAGCATAACAAAAGGCCACAAACAAAACATTGTCTGTGGCCTAAACAGTCAATTATCTATCGTTGATCTGATAAAAAGGGTATAAAAACCAAAGACAGTCCTATTTCTGCCTTGGCCTTTCCACTTTATAGATCAACTTTCCGAAAAGGCTCCGCACAATGTTTCGTGGTATAAACTTGTGTGGAGCCGAAGTCAATACAAAATTTTCCGAACAACATCGTACTCACCTCTTGCATAGTCATATTAAGTTCATTGTAATCAGTTTTTCCTCTGTTGTCAAGTCAGCAAAACCGTTTGAAATTGCGCGGAACGCGAAAATAAATAGTCAGTGGAATGAAATATACAATCGTTCAAATACTAATACCCGAAATGTAAAATGACATTGGGTGATGTTATGAAGTTTGAGCGAGATGAAAGACGATTTGATTTTCACGATATAGGGCTCGCCATCAAGCGGGCAAGAGAGGCCAGCGGGATGACGCAGGAGCAACTGGCCTATATTGTTGACCGTTCTCCGCGCACCATCATGTATAACGAGAATGACGGCCAGCACCCGAGCCTCAACACCTTTTATCAGATGGTTACGATGTTCGATATATCGGTGGATCAGTATTTCTATCCGTCCCAAAATGGAGGGAGCGAGTGCAGGAAACGAATTGACGCCATGCTGGGCTCCCTGGACGAAAAAGAATTGAAAATCGTGGAGGCCACCATCCAAGCGATGAAACAGGCCAAAGAAACGGAGGATGCGTAAGAAAAGCGCGGCCTTCGTTTTTTTGCGCCATGTTGCGGGTTGCGCGGTTTCGGCAAGCAATTCGGGTGTGGCCACACTCCGAAATTTTTGCAGGCACAAGGCCCGCAAAAATGCTTGTTGGGGAGCTCCCCAAACCCGCTGGACTTCGGGACAAATTGTCCCAAAGTCCCGGCGCGATGCGCCTGTTGCCTACGGCCCGGGCTAACGCTCCTGGGCCTTATTTTCCCGCCCGTCCGTGTGGCCGAGCAGATAGTCAATGTTCGCCTTGACCGCCACAGCCTGCCGCATATCCGCCTGGGCCTTGCGGTACTCAGCATAAAGGGCCGTTTTCTTTTCGGAGAGCTCCCGGCGCTCCTTTTTCAGCGCGTCCATTTTCGGGAGTTTTGCCCCGCCTAATATCTCATTCATCGCCGCCTTTGCCGCCCGGTAGGTAGCCAGCTCCGCCTCGTGTTCCGCTAAATACTTTTTGCTGTACCGGGCCGCCTTGTAGCCGTTAAATACCGGCCGCGTCTTTGCATAGTCCACCGTAGCCCCCATGAGCCGGGCAGTCTGTGAGAGCGCCGCCTCCGTGTCCCGCAGCTCCCCGGCCAAAGTATGAAAACGATCCACCGCCGCCTCGGTACTTGCCGCCAGCTCGTCATAGTCCGTAAGGTTATGCTCCTGGAGATACTGGAGCGCGGCGGCCATTTGTTTCAGATTGTAAATCTTCGCCCACCGCTCATAGGCCGGGCCTTTGCCCTGGGCCATGCGCTGTTGAATATCAATCATCAGATTGACGCGCCGGGGCGGGGCCGGACTGTCCTCCGGGAGCTCCGGGATGGGCCGCTCCCCGGCGATTACCGCCCGGATGTCCTCGGGATCAAAGCCGGCCCCCAGGGTGGATGCCCGCAGGCGGGTGTACTTATCCTGCCCCGGAGCCAGGAACGAGAGAGCACCGCCGCGCCCATGCTTTACCGCAAAGCCAGCCTCCTCCATGAGCCGCAGAAAGGCCGCAAAGTCAGCGGGCTTTTTTTCCAGAGCCTCCACTACGGCCAGCCGTACCCGCTGTTGCGCGGATAGTGGTTTTTCCCCGATCCACTGGCCATAGTGGAGGAAACGGCCCTTGCTGTGCTGTTTCGGATTTTGAATAACCGATAGATCATGCTCAATGCACACCCGGTCAGAGAGCCGCCGCAGAGCAAAGGACGAGCCGATAAAGTTATGAAACTTCCGGGAGCAGTCAAAGGCCGTGGAATTGAAATAAATATGGTTATGCAGATGGCCCTTGTCAATGTGGGTACAGACGAAGAACTGGTACTTTCCCTTTGTCCAGCGCATGGCCGTTTCATAGCCGATTTTGTTTGCCTCCTCCGGCGTGACCTCACCGGGCGGAAACGCCTGCCGGATCTGAAAGAACAGGGCCCCGCGCTCCACGGCTCGGCCCGTCTCCGCCTGGTACTGGCTTTTTGTCAGAAGAAACTCGGCGGGGGCCGATGCCGGATCGCAGAGATAGGCGGACACGGCCCCCAGCTTTTTCGGATTGAGCCCATAGGCAAACCGCTCCTCCATCGTCTGAACGGCGTTTTTTCCCGCCGCCACCTTGTAGGGCCGGATGTAAGTTGTAGCCGTGTCCGCACCTCCTTTTCAAGAAAAATGGCGGAAGGGAAATTACCCTCCGCCATTTTACTTATAATTTTCAGATTATTTATTGAAGTTATAATTTTTATATTTCGTTTTTTGACTTTCTTCCCAAATATACGAAATCCATTAAAGAGTGAAGTTTCTCTATTTCTTCTGAACCATTTTGAGCTATACTACTTTTATACTTTCTATAGTGTACAATAGCATCTTCAAAACTCCTGTACATTTTTCCAGACTCGTTAATTGATGTTCTGTCATCGTTGATCTTACTATACAGCAAATCATACATATTACTATATTGATCAAAATTCAACGTCACAATTACTCCATATTTGCCAGGTGCTACCTCAACAGTATTAATCCGATCATATTTTTCCACTTCACTTTTTGTTGGGTATGGTATGTTTTTAATTGCTATACGATTATCTTCCAGCCATTTATAAGCGGTTGGTTTGTCAAATAATTTTATTATAGACAAACACAATCTATCCACTACTTGTATATTATTTTTATCTTTTTCGTATAGGAACTTCCATGTCTTATATCTAATAATCGGTGGTAAAATTGAAAATTCACGCAATATTTGTGGAGCGGAATATATACTCACTTGAATATCTAAAAAATACTTAATAAAAATAAGGGCATACAAGTCAAATATGGCATCCTGAACATATTCTACTTCTGCATCAGAAAAATCATCCGTATGCTGAGTATGAGTTCCATCTCTACCTGGAGGATTGATTTTGCCTACTATACTAATCAATCTATCGCTTAACTCATCTCCCAAACAATCCATTCCACTTTTTACAGCAGGATTATTAGATTGTTTTTTTATTTGCCCTAACATTAACGGTTTACTACTGCCAATGTTCAAAATTTTTCTAACCATCACTTCTGCGTGTTTCCTAAGTCCAGCCATTTTCCCCATATTAGATACTTCAATGTATTGAGTATCATGTAACAAATTCCCTATTAAAATTGTATATTCATTGTCGTTAAAGCTATCCATAAAATTCCCTTCTTTCAAATTAGCAATCAGCTCTCAGATTAGTTACATAATATAAAGTATATCATAATTAATCCGCAACAGTCTACTGGCACCTCGGGACAAATTGTCCCGAAGTAGTGAAAGCCGGGGAACGGCTAAACCGCTCCCCGGCAGGGCTAACACTCCACAATCGCAGACAGCTTTTTCAAAAGATCGGACAAGGGCCCCCACAGCTTTTCATAGTCCCGTTGCAGCCCTTTGATCTCCTCGGGATAAATGCCGCCGTAGGTGTTGGCCTGGATTGCCACTTGATTTAGGTTGTTGGAGCACCGCCGCTGGAGCGATACCAGTTCCCGGACGGGGGACAGGTCAACATGGAGCACATAGCCGTTTAGGGCCATTTTTCGCATATAGGCTCCCATGTTGCGGATGCCCGCCTCGGCCATGCGCTCCCGTATGAGCGCCTGCTCCTCCTCCGATACCATCACATGAAGATGGACGGGACGGCGGCGTTTCTTTGTCATCGTTCCTCCCGTTCCAGGCTCCGGCTGGCCCGGGGCGGCTCCTTTACCTTGTCCACCGGCTTTTCCCGTTCCGGGGGCCTTTTCGGGATCGGGGCGTGAAATTCCCGGTACAGCCGCAGGGCCTCCTGGTCAGCAAGTTCCTGTTCCCGTTTTTTCTCCATCGCGCAGTCCTCCTATCTGTCGCCCCGGCTGGGGCTTTTCTTATCCGGCGCATCCGGGGCCCGGTGTTCCCGGGCCTTGCGTCCAGCCTCTTTCATCTGCCGGGCAATCGGCGGTTTCTTTGCCGCGCCCCGCTCCGGCACAGGCTCACGGCCCACGGGATTGTCATGGGCGGGCTTTAACTCATAATCAGCCATCTGTTTTTCCGTCAGCGGGTGGAGATACCACAGCTCGCCCCATGCCCGGAATGACTCGCCCTCCACCGGCTGGCGGGCGTTGTAGTTGAGATGGGCCACAGGCAGGTTGTCCTTCGGGCGGGGATAGGTGGCTATATCCACGGGCCGCTGGGTAGAGTAATACTTGAAAAAATCCGGGCCGGAAGTCTCCAGCCGGGAAACGCCATACTGCTTTTCATGGCTGAACACACGGCGGTTGTAGTCCCCGATGGCCTCACATTCCTCATTGAAGTAATGGCCCCAGTAGTAGTCCCGTTTCCCGTCCTCCTGGGTAAACTGCCAGGTCACAAAGGGATTAGGGGCCTTGAAGTTTTCCCCCATCGCAAAGCCCCGGCCATTGTCAAACAAAACGGACTGCCGGATCACATAGCCTTGATTTTCTTCCAAAACAGCACCTCCTTAAAAAGCGGGTACTTCGGGACAAATTGTCCCAAAGTCCCACAGCGTAAATGTTGACAGCATCCGGGCCAAAACGGGGCAGGCCATAGTCTGATACGGCCCACCCCCAAACGGGCCCCGGAAAGCCTTGCTACAAGCGGGTTTTTAGGAGCCTAATTGTCAACAGACCAGCCCCGCTTTTTCCGCATATATTCCCTCTGCTGGCGGCGGTGGGCCTTCTTTGCACAGGCCGCCGAACAGTACGCCTGCCGCCGATCTGGGGGAACGGGGCCGCCGCAGATGGGGCAAGACTTGAAATCCGGCCTGGGCCCCTCGGTTAAAAGGGACGCCTCCAGCGCCGGGGCAAGGGGCAGGACGGCCTCACGGAAGTAGCGGCAGAACGCACCTGTATAACATTTCCCGAACATATAGCACTCACCGTCCAGCGGCAGACACCCGCACTCCCGGTCATAGTTGGCGCACCACTTTACCACCAGGGCGCGGATGGCCGCCTTTTCCTCCCGGGTAAGCTCGCGGGACATGGCCTCACCTCCCGCCAGCCGGGGCCTTCAGAAGTTCCCGGTAGCAGGAGACACAGCCGATGCCCCGCCAGTAGGGACACCCGGAGCACCGGGAGCCCCTGGGCGGTTTTGCGGCGGAGGGGGACTGCGGGCGCGGGGGCCGTTTCATCATTTTCTCAAAGGGACTGTTGGTAAAGTTCATTCGTCCGCCCCCTCTCCGTCATCGTCCTCCTCGTCCCAGGGCGGCCCGTCCTCCTCGTCTCCGTAGACCTCCGGCCCGTCATAGTCCTGGAGCTCCCCGCCGTAGTCCTCCTCGGGCTCGGCGGCCTTTTCATGTTTCGGGCGGTAAATCTTAAAGTACCAGCCAGCCCCGCCGCCGATCACCGCCACGGCCAGCACCAAAAGGAGCATCCCCGGATTGCCGCCCGTTTCCGGCTTTTCCTCCTCCGGGGCGGGCTCCCCGGTTTCCTCCGTTTCCGCAGGCTCCGGCTCCGCACCCGCGCACTCGGTCATATTGACCGCGCAGATCGGGCAATCCGTATTGACAGCCCCCGCCGCGCATTTTTCCGCGCAGGAGCAGGCGGCCAGCTCCACCCCGGCGGCCTCGGCAGCCGCCAACAGATCTGCCTCGTCCACCATATTCAGAAAGTAGGTTTCATACTGTTCGCCTTCCTCGTCCACGGGTTTGTCATAGTCAATGACGATATAAAAGGTGTTCCCGCCGCTGGTCTGCACCGTGATAAACTGCTTGTTGGTGTGCTCGTCATAGAGCAGATCGCGGGTAACAAGGTTGCCTTCCTCCGAAAAGCCCTCGCCCGGTTCGATAGTGGGCTCCGGCTCCGGGGCCGTGGTTTCCTCGGTCATAGTGGGATCGCCGTAGTTCTCGCCCTCGCCGCCGTCCGCATAAGCAAAAGCCGGAACAGCCGAAAAGCCGCATAAAAGAACGGCGGCACAAAGCGCCGCCGCCATAGACCTCCATCGTCTCATATTCAGTTTTCCTCCTTTTTATCGTCCCCGGACTTCGGGACAATTTGTCCCAAAGTCCCATCGCCTTTCAGCTTTTCAAACAGGAGCGGGAGCTCTGCCAGGGGGATGCTCATGCCCCGCACAATATCCACGATCTCGCTGTTTTCCGCCTCCAGCTTTTTCTGCTCCAGCTCCTTGAGCCGGGCCTGCTGTTCGCTGATTTTGGCCTTGACCTTATCAATCTCAGCCTGGATTTTCGCGCTTTTTGCCGTTGCCATAGATAACCTCCAATCATGGTAAACGCCCGTAGGCGTAGAAATGAGACTGCCAGTAGCTTGTATTTAGATTTGCGTAGCCGATGGGATCTCCGCAGTGGAGCATCCGTCCGTCCCCCACATAAATCCCACAGTGGCTCACGCCCGGCGTGTCATAAGTGCCTTTGAAAAAGACCAGATCGCCGGGTTTCGGACTGCTGGTCGGCGTACAGATGTTATAGAGCCCCTGGGCCCCCAGGCGGCCCACATTCCAGCCGGAGTGATTGATCACCCAGGACACATAGCCGGAGCAGTCAAAGGAAGTGGACGGGCTGGAGCCGCCCCACACATAGGGATAGCCGATGTATTTCTGCGCCTCGGAGAGCATGGCGGCAAAGGTTTCATCGTCCAGATATTCCCCGGGCACTTCGTAGCCGTCCGGCGTTTCGGTGTACTTTCCCACATACTCAGAGCCGGGGAACAGGTCGGGGCGGTTTCCCAGCGTTGCCATGTAGATGGCGTACCGGGACATCTGATCCTCGCTCAACACATAGACGGGCAGATGGGACAGGTTTTTGTTTTCCAGCGTCACATAGCAGATGTAGTAATTGTAGGGGACTTCCACATCGTAATCGTTGCCCTCGCTGTCGGTGCGGGTTTCCGTCCGGTAGCGTACCTCCACCACCACATCCTCGGTCAGAATGTACTGGCGGTCAAAGAGCATTTGCAGGGAGCCCTCCACCTGGTCAAGCGTCCACTGTCCCTCATGGAGCGAACACAAAAGGGACAGCAGCACATAGGGATCGTGTTCAATCTCGTCCAGGTCAAAATGGTACTCGTCATAATCGTGGGTGCTTTCGTAGCTGTCCAGATAGCCGGAAAGCTCCGCCTCCAAGTCACAGTAGGCGGCCTCCGCCCCCAGCATATCCCCATCCTCGCAAGGGTAGGTGCTGGCCCCCACCGCGCCGATGGTGCTGTTCCCCAGTGTGACAAGGGAGGACGAGCAGGACTGCATCACCAGCACAAGCAGGACGCAGGCCAGAGCCAGCAGACAGCCCACGGGATGGCGTTTCACAAAGCCCACCGCCCGGGCCGCCAGCTTTTCCGTGGTAACAGCCGTTTTTTCAGCGGCCCGCGCCCCTTGTTTGGCGGCCTCCTTTGCCTGCTTTTGATACCGCCTGCGGAGCCGCCGTTTCTGCCAGTAGCGGGACAGGGCGTTTTTAGAAAGCTCCGGGTGCTCCTGGGCGGCGGTGTGGAAGTGATAGTCCGCCGTGGCCTTGATATATTTGGACTCGGCCCGCCGGACAGCCTTTGCCGGGTGCTCCCGGATTTTTCGTCTCACATACCGGGAGCCATGCCGCAGGACGGCCTCGCCCACAAGCTCGGAGCGGTGGGCCCCTTCGATACCCACATTTTCGTGCTCGTTTTCATAAATCTTGCCATGCACAAAGCCGTGGACGGAGCCGCTGGCCACCCGGCCCACACGCTTGACCGGGCCCGGCTTTTTCGGCGGTTTCTGTTTCGCCAGCTTTTCTTTGGCGGCCTCCAGCTTTTCCCCGCGCTTTTCCATGCGGAGCTTGGACGCCGCCGCCTGTTCCTGCTGGCTTTTCTGCCGGAATTTTGATTTCGGGGACTTTGGGACACTTTGTCCCGAAGTGCCCCCGGCGTTTCCCGCGCCGTTATTCGGTTTTCGTTTCATTTTTCATATCCTCCGGGCGGGTAGTCAGCAGGTCATAGATCTCCCCGCGAGGGAACCGATCCACAAAGGGGATGGTCACATTCCCATAGAACAGCAGGCCCTCGCCGGAATTAGAGTGGGTAATGTAGGAAAGCTGATGCTCGGATATGCCGAGCTGTTTCGCCAAAATCGTCCGGTCACTCTGGGCCTGGGACAAAAGGATCATAAAGTCCGTGTTGTCCAGAATGTTCTCAATCTCCCGGCTGGCCAAGAGGTCTTTCACATTCTGCGTAAGTGCGCTGGGGACACAGCCTTTTTTGCGGAGCATCTTCCAGACCGCCACAAAGTAGCTGGCCGTCAGCGGATCGCGGAGCAGGACATGGAACTCATCAAAGTAGCACCAGGTCGCCACGCCCTCCCGGAAGTTGGCATCCACCGCCTGGGAGACAAACTCGTTTGTGATGTGCATGGCAATCTTGCGGAGATTTTCTCCCATGTTCTTTAACACGATGCACACCACCCGCTTGTCGGTTTTCACATTGGTCGGATGGTTAAAGAGATTGAGGGAGCCGGTACAGTAGAGCTCCAGGGCCGTTGCCACACGGCGGGCCTCCGGCTCCGGCTGGTGCAAAAGCTCCTCGTACAAATCCTGTAAAAGCGGCGTCCGTTCCGTGGCAATCCCCAGGGCCTGCTCCCGGTAGACCAGCCGCACACAGCGGTCAATGACGGTTTTTTCAATGGGCTGTAAGCCCTCCTTGCCGCCCACCACCAGCTCGCACAGGGACAACAAAAAATCCGCCTTCATGGAAAGCGGGCTCTCCCCGGCGGCCATATTGAGCTCCACATCCATCGGGTTTAAGTGATGGGGGCTGTCCGGGGAAATTTCGATCACCTGGGCCTGGTCGCCCAGCCTGCGGGCCAGTGGGACATATTCGCCCATCGGATCGACAATCACAATGCGGTCATTCGTGGCAAGGAATACATTTAAGAGCTCCCGTTTCGCCGCAAAGGATTTTCCGGAGCCCGTAGAGCCAAGATACAAGCCGTTGGCCGACTTCAGCTTTTTGCGGTCAGCCATGATGACATTGTGGGAAAGGGCGTTCATCCCGTAGTAGAGGGCCTGCCCGCCCATCCGCAGCTCCCTGGTCATAAAGGGAATGAAAATCGCCGTGGAGCTGGTTGTCATGCCGCGCTGAATTTCCACTTCGTTGTAGCCGAGGGCCAGCGAGGACACAAAGCCCTGTTCCTGTTGCCAGTCCAGCCGCTTTAAGGAGCAGTTGTATTTCTGCGCGATACCGCCCACCGTGAATACATCGTTTTCCAGCCGCTGGCGGGTAGGGGCAAGGTTTACCACCGTGAAAGTGAGAAGAAACATCCGCTCGTTGCGGGACTGCAGGTCAGCCAAAAGCTCCGCCGCGTCCTTGCTGAATGTAATGAGGTCAGGCGGGAGGATGTCGGGATCGTACCCGGCCCGGACAGCTTTTCGCTGTTCCTCCACCTTCATTTTCCCAATGTCGGAGATTTTCCCCTTAATGGTCTTGATGGCCTTTAGCTGATCCACCGTCTGAATATGGAGCGTGACCGTCATTTCCGCATCCAGCTCCAAAATCTCCGCAAGGAGCTTATCCGAGAGCTCGGACGCTAAAATCTGTAAGTAGGACACCGCGCCCCAATACTGGCCGATACGGAAAGAGCGGGACTGCCGGAAGTCAAAGCTGTCCGGGGCGATAAAGTCCTTCGTCCCCAGACCCGTCTGCGGGATGTCCTTCCACGAAAAGCGGAACGGATCCCGGCTCCCCGGGTGCATCTGCCCATAGAGCAGGGCCAGCCGCGCCCGCCCGTCCATCGGCTCGGAGGGAACGCCCAGCCGCTTGAAGTTTCCCATCACATCGGCCTCCACACGCTCCAGGCGGGGACGGGCCTCCGCGATCCCCTCGGCGGGTATGCCGAAAGTGATGTATTTTGAACGCTCAATGCCGTTGTTGCTTTTGGCAATCTGATTTTTCAGCATCCCGGTAAATTCCTCCCGGACGCTGTTAAAGGCATCGTCCGCCTGGGGGATGTTGACCTTGTAGCGGCTCCGGGAATGGGAGCGGCGGTTGATAAAGGAAAGCTGGAACGGCAGGGAGCTGTCAAAGTAATTGAGGAATGAGCTCCAGCCGCCGAAAATCGCCGTCTGATCCTCGGTGCTTGCCACGGAATAATTGATGTCCTCGTATTCCACGGTTTTCGTGTAGAGCCCGCCGGGGAGCTTGCACACCCCGTCCGGGTGCATCGCCAGATAGGGGATCGTCTGCTGGACGGACAGGGCCGCCCGGCTGTTAGCCCTTCCGGGGCCGTTTTTGCTTTTCTTGTTTGCCTTTCGCAATCGCATCCTCCTTTCTCACAGCGCCCCGCCCGGTAAACGGGGCATACAAGTTTTCCGTCTGATAGTGCCGTACCCCGGGCCGCAGGAACTTGGCCCGGAGGATATTTTTTACCACCTTTTCAAAGGGGAGCCCGTCTTTTTCATACATCGCCAGCAGGAACGCCGGGAGCATGACCGCCAGCATAAGGAACATGGCCCCGGTATTTCCCAGGGGCTCCCGGGCCAGCAGATAGGACGGGATACCGATGGCCGCCGCGCCGCCAAAGCAGATAAGCTGGCGTTTTGTAAGGTTAAAGGCCATCTTTGTTTTGATTTTGGATAAGTCGTTCGGGACATTCACATAGGGCATGAAAAACCTCCTTTCGGCCCTTTGACTTCGGGACAATTTGTCCCAAAGTCCGGGACGGTGCTTTCCACCTCGTTTCCCCACACATCCCAGCCGGGCGGCGTCTGCCTTGCAAACAGCTCCACCCGTGGAAGATCGCCCATAAGGGCAACGATCTTTTCCCGGGTCTCGTCCGGCTTTTTGCTGTGGGCCTCAATGGGGGAAATGATAAACTGGTGGACATTCGCCGCCTGCCGTTTGGGGTGTCCCCTGGTCGCCAGCAGGCAGACCTCCGCATTTCCCCTCGTCCAAAAGCCCAGGCCATAAAACCAGCTATCAGCTTTTCGATTTTTCTTCAGCCAGACAAAAGCCACGGACTTATACTGAAAGCCCCACGCCTTAATGAGCCGCAGGGCCTCGGGGAGCTGGGGGAAAGTCGCCCATAAAAAAAGCGCGCTGTCCGGGGCGGCCAGTTCCGCCACCGGGAGCGCACATAACTCGTCTATTCCCATTGTGGGATAATGATGCTCCGCCGCCCCTTGCAGGCCCTTCTGCGCGTAGCGCCAGGGCGGATCGGCGTAAATAATAGAATAATCTCCGATAGTCAGACTCCTTTCTCCCCGGCCTCCACCGCCGCCCGCGCCATACGGATGCGCTCCGTGGCCGGGGCGTAAAAGGCCGGGGCTGTTTCAAAGCAGATAAAGCGGCGGCCCGCATTGAGGGCGGCAACGGCGGTTGTGCCGGAGCCCGCGCAGATGTCCGCTACCAGCTCGCCGGGCCAGGTGTAGGTCTTGATGAAATACTCGCACAGCTCCACGGGCTTTTGCGTGGGATGGATGCCGCCCGTTACTGTGGGGACAAAGAGCACATTCCCCGGATAGCGCCGCCCATCGCTGGACTGGGAGCTCTGCCGCTCAAATTTCCCATAGTTCGGGCTGGTTCCGCTGCGGGCATGGACGCGGCTGTACGGCTTGCCGTAAGTAAACTGCGGATTGTAGATGGGGGCCTTCTGATAAAATACCAAGATATTCTCGGATTTTTTCAGTGGGGCCCGGTTTGCGTTGAGAAATCCCGTCCCGCGCTCCTTGTACCAGATCCACTCATAGCGGAGCATGGAAAGGTTGGAGGCCCCCAGCACCTTGTCATAGGGGCACTGTGCAAAGAACAGCACCGCGCCCTCCGGCTTGACGGCCCATTTCACAGCCTCCCACAGCTCGGGGAGCGGCAGGGGCACATCCCAAAAGTTCCGGGTAGTGCCATAGGGCGGATCGGTAAGGAGCATATCCACCGAATGACGGGGGAGGGAGCGCAGGCCCTCGATGCCATCCAATAAAAACAGCCCCTCCATAGGTTCCTGCAACTTCGGGACACTTTGTCCCAAAGCCGCCTTATCGGTCATCCCTTGCCTCCTTGCCCTTTGCCGGGGCGGACCGGGCGGCGTTTTCCTTTCCGGCCTCCTTTGCGGCCTGCGCCATCTGTTCCCGGATTGACGCGGGCCGTACCGCCTCGGCCCGGGCCAGCAGCTTTTCCACCGCCTGGTTGTAGCCCTGGGCCGCCGCCCGGTCAAGCTGGGCCTGCAAGTCGCGGTTTGTTACCCGCGCCGTAGTGCGGTAGCCCGTCCTGCTGGTGGGATCGGGCTTGCTGGGAGCGCCCAGGAATACCCCGTTTTTCCCGTCCACCACCTTAAAATCATCCACCACCACGCCCCCGATGTTTACGCTGGCAAAGCCGATCAGCTTGCCCTGGGGTTCAATGGGCCGCACCGTTACCTGGGGCGTAGTGGCCTCCGCCACCGCCTGCTCTACCCGGAGCCTTACCGCCTCATCAATGCTGATGCCCTGGTTTTCTGCCAGCTCCGCAATCGGAGCCTCAAACAATAAGCGCCGGAAATCCTCCTGCGCCATATCCACAGCGGGGGCTCCCCGGCCCGCCGCCTCCTGCGTTTTCGCCATAGTTCAACCTCTCTTTCTCAATGCGCGCCAAAGATACTTTTTGCAATCGTCCCGGTCTTGAACAGCATAAAGCAGAGCAAAACCGTATAGCCCACGGCTCCCCATATCGCGCCGATGGGATCGCCGCTTGTGGCGATCTCTTGAATGAGCACCGCATAGATGCCCACGCACAGCAGGATCAACAGCCCCTGGAAACCGATGGCGAACAAGGACTTCAGATAATTCTGCCCCATGCTCCCCATTTCCCGGTTGGACAAAGTAGCCACCGGGATGGGCGCTAAACTGGTCAGCATATAAATTTCCAGCATACGGCCATAGATCAGAACGAAAATCACGATATTCAGCGCGGTCATGGTAAAGCCGATAAAGATAGACTGGAGCCACAGGCCCAAAAGGGAGCCAAGCCCCATTGTCTCCAGCGTGGCCTCCAAATCCGCCAGCATATCCGGCGATATGTCCGTGGAGCCCTGGATCACCCCCGCCGAGCTTGCAATCACGCTCTGCGACACATCAAAAATCGCATTGACGATATTGAAGGTGTTGGAGAGGATGAGGATGGCCGCCGCCGTCTTGAAAATCCACTTGAAAAACATCCAGGTGTCGATGTCATGTAAGTTGTTGCGGTCTATCAGCATTTGAATGAGCTCATAGACTGCCACATAGGTTAGGACTAACCCGGCAATCGGTAAAATTACCGTCTCGGAAATCTGGCGGATGAGGGAGAAAACTCCGGCGTTCCACGCCGCCGGAGTTGTTCCCACCTCCCCCGCAATCTCCCCGACTCGGGCATTTACCGTATCAAACAGGCCGCTCAGATTGCCTAAAATGCCTTCAATGAGCAGGCTTTTGAGCCAGTCGGTCAGCCAGTCGGTGAGAAATCCCATAAGCCGCTACCTTAAAACAGGCCGGACAGCAGAGGGATCAGCGTAGTGCCGAGCAGGATGATGCCGCCGCCCGCCATGAGCTGTTTCATGCCCTGGCTTTTTGCTGATGTGCGATAAAGAAGTAATAGAAGTGTAAAAAATTTTGCCGTTCCTATCCGGCGTTTCGCGATTACGTCGGATAGGTCGGGCGGTTATTCCGGCAAGTCAATCTTGCCGACAAAAGAATAATAGATTTCGATTTCCTGTCTGCGGAGTTTTCCCCGACGTTTCCCGTCAAGGGATTCCGATTCATGGACAACGATTTTCTCAATCATTTCCCGCAAGAGGGTGGGGGTAAGTTCCTCAAAGGCAAGGTGTTTTCTCACAATCCCCATGAATTTCTCCGCGTTGACGGTGGCGGCCTGCGACTTGTCCAGTTCTTCCTGCAAACCGGCGGCGCGGTCTTTCAGTTCCCGCTGTTCCTGCTCGTAGTCTGCGGACAGTTCCATGAAACGCTCGTCGCTGATTTTCCCGCTTACGTTGTCCTCATACAGACGCTTGATAATGCGGCTGATTTCGGAAATGCGCTCCTGTACCTGTTCAAGCTGCTTGGTGGCTGCGGCGGTCTTTCTCTTGCCGCCGATTTCGTTCTGCTGGATAAGCAGCTTGACAAAGCGGCTCTCATGCTTGGCGGCGTATTCCGTCACTTGCCGGAGATTGGAGAGGACACCGGCGGTCAAAAGGTCGGTGCGGATAAAGTGCGCCGTACAGTCGCGGGTGCGCTTTTTGTAGCTGCCGCAGATGTAGCAGTCCTGTTTCCGCTTTTCCGTCTGGTATCTCTGCTGATAGAGGACGCTGCCGCAGTCGGCGCAGAACAGCATACCGGAGAACAAGCCCACTTCATCATAGCGGTTAGGGCGTTTGCGCTGCTTGCGTAACTCCTGCACACGCTCCCATGTTTCCGCGTCGATAATCGGCTCATGGTGGCCGGGGAAAATCGCCTGCTTTTCAATGGGGTTCTCTACGCTGTGCTTGGTCTTGTAAGAGGGCTTTTCCGTCTTGAAGTTTACCAGACAGCCGGTGTACTCCCGGTTTTCAAGGATATGCACGACGGTATTGGTCGCCCACTTACATTCATAGCCGGGGTGGTAGCGGCGGGTGCTGCCCGTCCTGCGGTATTCCAGTGTTCCCGGCGTGGGGATTTGCTGCTCCGTAAGCATACGGGCAATCTTGGTCGGGCCGTTCCCCGCAAGGCAAAGCTGGTAAATCTTCTGTACGACCGGGGCGGTTTCCTCGTCCATGATGTAATTCTCGTCCTCGTCCATGAGGTAGCCATATACCGGCTTACTGGTAATGGGCTTTCCGCTCATGCCTTTGGCTCTTTTGACAGCCTTGATTTTCTTGCTCGTATCTCTCACCAGCCATTCATTGAACAGATTTCGCAGCGGGGTAAAATCGTTGTCCATGCCGCCGTTTTCGCTGTCCACGTTGTCATTGACAGCGATAAACCGCACGCCCTTTTGGGGGAACAGCATTTCCGTATAAAATCCCACTTGCAAGTAGTTTCGCCCTAACCGGCTCATGTCCTTGACGATGACGGTGCCGACTTTCCCGGCCTCTATGTCCGCAAGCATGGACTGAAAACCGGGGCGGTCAAAGTTCGCGCCGGAAAAGCCGTCGTCGGTGTACCAGCGCAGGTTTGTAAAGCCGTTCTGCTTGGCGTAGGTTTCCAAAATCCGCTTTTGGTTGGATATGGAATTGCTCTCGCCTTGCAACTCGTCCTCATGGGACAATCTCGGATAAAGGGCGGTGATGAGGTTTTGGGTGGCTCGTCTTAACATAAATTCCTCCGTTTCCGACAGCCAGCCCCACTATTCCGTAGCTTGATTGTACCACGGAACAGGGCTGTCTGTATAGCGGTAAAATCGTCAAAGTTGATTCTTTATGATTTGTCAAATTGACGGTTGTTGTGTAGCGGTTTCGGCTTTCAGCACTTTTTCCATTTTGTCGGCGGCGGTTTCGGTGCTGCTCTCCTTGAAAAAGCCGGACACAACAAGGACGGTGTTCCCCATGCGGATTTCCGTCACGCAGTCCGGGCGGCGGGCGGCGCGGTCTGCTTTTCGTTCTATCATAGGCAGTTCTCCTTTCCTCCGGCTAACAGCGTTTTCAATCGTTCCAGCTTGCTCTGCGCTTTCCCCTTGCGGAAGTTCCCGCCGGTAAAGCGGACGGGCGGACACATCTCAATCAGCCGGTCATAAATCCGGGCGTGGGCGGTGTCCTTTGGGTGCTGTAATTCCTGCAAGGTCAAATTGGTGGTAACGATTAGGGGCTTGCCGCTGCGGTAGCGGCTGTCTATGACGTTGTAAACCTGCTCTAAGCCGTATTCCGTCCCGCGCTCCATGCCAAAATCGTCAATGATAAGCAGGGGATAGCGGCAAAGGCGGGAAATGTACTCGTTCCTGCCCTCAAAGCTGGCGGCAAGGTCGTTTAGGATAGCGGCAAAGTTCGTCATGTAGACGGGGATTTCTTTCTCCATGAGGGCGTTGGCGATACAGCCCGCAAGGTAGCTTTTGCCGGTGCCGACGCTCCCCCAGAACAGACAGCCCAGATTTTCCGCGTATTCCTGTTCCCATTCCTCCACATAGCGGCGGGCGGTGGCAGTCTGCGGGTTCTGGCCGTTGTCATTCTCGAATGTCCAGCCCCGCATGGTCTGGTCGGGAAAGCCCCGGCGTTTTAATTCCTCTACGGCGTCAAGGTGGCGGCGGCGTTCCTCGGCGGCCTGCCGTTCCTCCCGGATTTTCCGCTGGCAGTCGCACTCTGCCGGGTGGCGGTCACGCCCGAACAGCGTCTTTCCCTCCGGGAAATAGGATTCTTTGGGCTTGCGGCACTTGCCGCAGTACAGTAAACCGTCCTCGCCGGTGTAGTCCTCCGGCTCCGGGGCGGCGGTCATATTTGAAAACATGGTGTTCATAGGCTCTCTCCTTCCTCGCATGAGTAGTCCGGCAGGCCGGTTTCGGCTCCCTTTTTGTCATTGTCCGCCCATATCCGCAGGGCGGCGGCGTAGTTCTGATAGGTTTTCCCATTGGCGGCAAGGTAGCGGCTCATTTCCTCGATAAGCCGCTCCAGCCTGTCCGGGAAGTCGGCCTGCAACTCGGCGTACTCGGTTTCTGACAGATAGATATTTCCATAGCGGCCATAGGCGGGGGCGGGCGGCTCCCCACTCACTCCCATTGTTTGGCTCTCTGTAAGGTTGTTTATATTAGTTTTGTTAGGGGTCGGATTTCCGACCATCATAGGGTCGGGTTTCCGACCGTCATAAGGTCGCTTTTCCGTACTTATGAGGGTCGCTTTTCCGACCGTCATAGGGTCGGAAAACTGTACTACTGGGATAGGCGGCACTTTTACATAAATCCGGTTGGGCGCGGAAAATCCCCTCCGTTCCCGTTCTAAAAGCCCCGCAGCGTCCAGTTCGTTCAATGCCCCTTTGACAGCGGTACAGCCCTTGTCCAGCATTTCCGCTATCTCTGCTACGGGATAGAACACATAAATCCTGCCCTCGTCGTCCTGCCAGCCGTTCTTCTGCGACAGGGTGGAACGGTCTAACAGCAGCGCATACAGCAGCTTGGCGGTCTGGGAGATGTCCATTTTCAGCAGGAAACGGGGATAAGGCAGGTAGGGCGGCAGCTTTGTTTCGGCTGTGATATATTCAGCGATAAGGGTCGCCTCCTTTCCCGGCGGGCGGCTTTGCCCTCTTGGAAACAAAAGGCGGACAGTCGATAATGGTCGCCCGGAAACTCTGCTTACAGGTGCGGCGGCACTTGCGGCAAAGGGGATTGTATGTGATACAGTTGCGCTCATTGAGGAAAAACGCCCATTCCTGCTTGCGTTTCTTACTCATTCTCGGCATAGCGGCTCCTTTCTGCCGTTCCTATCGGGATAATGGGATAGGCGGCGTTTTGTGTATCGTTTCGGTGTCATTTTCAAGGTTTTTCTGCCCTGTACGCCCCTTGAAAAATCCGGATGGTATTGCGGATAGGGGAAGTACCGGCAGTCTGTTTTGTAGGTTCTCGGTATCAGTCCGGGGCGGTTTTTATCGGTCTAAATCTTGCCGCCTGCCGCGCTGCGGCTCATTCCGGCGTAACATCTGGTCGATATTGCCCTTGACGGTCTGAAGGTGACGGACGCGCTCTTTCTGCTCCCGGTAGTCGTGATACAGCCCGTCTTTCTGGACGATAAGTTCCTCAATCTCGGCCTGCAACGCTTTCCGGGCGGGCAGCTTGGAAATACCATGCTCCCGGAAATAGTGGGCGGCTGCGTCGGCTATAATAAACTCGCTTTCGTGCGCCTGCCGGTAAGCTGCGCGGGCTTTCTCGGACTTCTGGGCTTTCAGCCCGTCCCGGACAGGCTTGGTCTTGGCGTAGGCAAGTACCTGCCGCTGCAATTCCTTTTTCCCGGACAGCTTCTTTTCCAGTGCTTTCAGCTCGCCGGTGGTCTGGCGCAATCCCTCATGGGCGGCGGCAAGGGCAGTTTCCAGTTCTTCCGGGGAAGTAAAGCCGTACTCCTGGTAGGCGTTCAGCGTCGCCGCCATTTGTTTGAGGTTGTGCATGGTCGCCCATTTCTCATATCCGCGCCCCTTGCCCTCGGACAGTTTCTTTTGAATGTCGATAAGCCGCTGTACGCCGTCCTGTTTCGGGGCGGTCTGCGTGGCTTTTTCGCGCTGTACGCTGGTTTTCTCCTGCCGGGGATATTCGGACATGGCGGCGGTCTTTTCTGCGGCTCTGACGGCGTTCTGCTCTAATTTCGCAAGGACGGCGGCGCGGTCAAAACCGTCGCCTAACTTCCGGGCGGTAATGGGCTTTGCCCTGTCCGGCGTGAGGTAGCTAAGCCGCCCCCGGCTCTCCTTGACGGTCACGCCCTCCCGCAAAAGCAGCGCGGAAAATTCGTCATAGCTGGTGGCGGTGGCAAGGGCTTTCCCTATGGTCTGCCGCAGCTTGTCCTTGTCCGTTTCAAACTTGGTCTGCCGGGGCGTGATACCGTCCGCAATCATGGGCGCGTTCTTCTTATCAAGGGCAAGCTGCCCTTTCTTCCGCGCCCAGTATTCCCGGTCTGTGACGCGGTTTTTGCTGCCGTTCAAAAGGTCTATCTGGTAAAGCCCCTCCCGGTGACACATCTCCATGACTTCGGCTTTGAAGTAGCGCATAGCAGCGTCGGTACAGCGGTGCTTACAGCCGTCCTTTGTGTCCGCCGGTCTGTCCATGTAGGGCAGGAACGGTACTTCCTCAACTCGCAGACTGTTAATGACGATATGCACATGAATGTTGCCGCTGTGGTTATGCCCGTCCGGGTGGGTGCATACAAGGGCTTGGTGTCCGGGGAAATGTTCCCGGCAAAACTGTTCCCCTAATTCCTGCGCCCGGTCTGCGGTCAAGCCGTTGTCCGGCGCGTCGCGGGGGTCAAAGCTGATGATATAGTGGTGGCTCTTTACGTCCTCCCGCCGCTGGTTTTTCCCATAGCGGAGATTGGAACGCATACAGGCAACGGCAAAATCCTCGCCGCCGCAGTTCAATGTAGACAGCCGGTAGCCCTCGCGGGGAATGAGCCGCCCGTTTTCATCAAGGACGGGTTTCATGGTAAACTCGTCATGCTCGAACATGAGGTAACGCTCGGCGGCTCCGTAGTCGGCGTTTTTAGAGTTGATATGCTTGAGTGTTGCCAACAGCGTCACCTACTTTCTGTAAGACCTCGTATTTGAGGGCGGCAAGGTCGGAAACGGCGGCGCGTACCTCGCCGGACAGGGCGTTGTAGGGTGCGCCGTACTCGTTGAGATACCGGGCTATCTGGTTTAGGTTGCCGCCGATCCGCCCGTACTCGGCGGCTAACTTCCCGACAGCGGCCAGCAATTCATCATTGACCGCCGACACATGGACAACGGGGCGTATGGTTGCCCGCCGTATGGCCTGCCGGAGAAATTCGGACTGGCTGATACCGTAAGGGGCAAGCCGCTCTGTGAAGTCGGCGTATTCTTCCTCGGACAGCCGGGTTTTCACAACGCGGCTGCGGTGGGGCGTGTTGTATTTCTTTCGCATGGTCGTGACCTCCTTTCTTTGCCGCATGAGCGCGGCGGGGATAAGCGGCGCAAGCCGCCATAGCAGGGTTTGGGGAAGGCACTCCCCAACAAGTTTCCCGCAGGGGCAAAATGAGCGGTAAGCGAATTTTGGTACTGTGGTAGAAACTTGCTCTTAGTAAGCCGCAGACTTCCCCCTATCCGGCACATAGCCCCCGGCGCGGGGGTGGGGAAAGCTGATACCGGCGGGAAATATCCAGTTGCGGCGGGGATGGGGCTGCGGTGTGCCGTTTCCTTTTGCCGCTCATAAAGCGAATGGGACGGCGGTTTTTACCCGCTGTTCTTCCTTTCCGCTAAAGATACACTTGGAGAGGGCTTTTCTGCCCGCTGTTCGGGAATTTTTACAAATTTTCTCTCGTTTCTTATAGTTCCGGCGGCGTGGGAAATGCCAAAGGTGGGGCAGATTTCCTCCGCTCAATCCCAACTCCCCAAAAAAGATGAAAAATGCCAAATGGAATGAAAAGTTCTCCCTATTCCCTACAAACCATGAAAAAGGGAAAATGACGGAGATTTCAT
The DNA here is from genome assembly GCA_018223415.1 of Eubacteriaceae bacterium Marseille-Q4139. Lineage (NCBI taxonomy): Bacteria > Bacillati > Bacillota > Clostridia > Eubacteriales > Eubacteriaceae > Eubacteriaceae bacterium Marseille-Q4139. The sequence goes on from JAGTTQ010000001.1 coordinate 1,624,865, forward strand.
AAAATTTTTCTCTTTGTACCTAAAGACGGACAACTTTTCAAAATGCCAAATGGACGACAAAAAAAGCAGCAAATCTTTTCAGACTTACTGCTTTTCGCTGCCGCCGGTGGCGGTAGATTATTCAATTAGTTTTACAAACTGGGATTTGTTGATTTTTTCTGTTGCGCTCATTTCTTGATAATGTAAAAGTTAAACCAGGGTTTTTGTTAAACGTGTTCCAATGGTTAAATACGGCTCACCCAAATATTCGTTTTCTTCAATTACATAGCCATTCTTTTGATAAAACGATATAGCGGCCGTATTTTCCTGAAATGCCCATATAACGATTTCTTGATAACCTCGCTTTTTAGCTTCTCGTTCAGAAAAAGAAATACATTGGCTGCCGATATTATGTCCTTGTGCTTCCGGTCTTACATAAATACGCCAAATCTCAAAAGCTCCTTTTTTATCCATATCTGCTGTATCGCCTATTGATAATAGCGCTAATATCTGGCCTTGTTCTTCCCAAACATATTCCAATAGCCGTCTTGATTGGAAGTCATGCCTTAGTTCCTCTGCGCGTTTTTTACAACCATCTTCATTTAGCAAAAGTGGATTTACATAATCTGAATATGTCTTTTTCCAATTTGTATTCACTATATCAATCGCTATATTATAATCTTTCTCTGCTAAAGGTCGTATCATAAATTTGTTCCTCTAACTTGACTGCTAATTTTTTCAGCTCTATAAACTGGGATTTTATGAGATAATTTCTGCTATATGGTTTAAGGAATTGAAATCAACAAAGTCAACTTTTGAGTTAAAAGTTTCTATCATAGCTTTAATCTCAGCAGTTTTCTTTTCTTCTGGCAATTTTTTTGCCTTGTTATATAAAAGTGTCATCATTGTTTTATGCTTAAAAGTCAACTTTTGGTAATCAATCCCACCTCTTAAATGAAAAACAGATGAATCTTTTAATAAATGCTCTGGCACTTGTTTTCTTATGGAATTTCTGATATTGCTTATATTTGCCTTATCACACACATCTGCTAATCCAACTGTCACGATAACCAGCTTTGTATTTGAAGATAATTTTTTAACTGTATTCTTTAACCCTTTAATGCCACCTGCATATAAACCACCAAAATAGATTATTCGCTCATAATCAGTTAAGGTTTTTATATCCTCATAGCTGATAACTGGAAAATCCGTCATTTCTGCAAATTTTTCTGCATATCGCTTTGTTGTGCCATACTGACTGCCATATATAATTAAAGTATTCATATATTTCCTCCACAACTTCCAATTTGTCACTGGCTTTATTATACTCTATTTCGTCACATAAGTATAGCTGTATGCGGCGTTATCTGCCAAACTCATATTTAAAAATTGCGGTCAATAGCTTTTCTGTGATGTAGTCCTCTGTGTCCTGGTCTACCCGTCCATCAACAAGAGAGTAATAACAGATAAGTCCCCGGTAATGCTGTAAAACAGTGTTGACCGCCTCCGGCTCGCCGCTGGTGGCTTTGATGATTATTTCGTATGGGAGAAGTCGGTTATTCCTCATGCGCCATTCCCTCCATTTCCTCATAAAGCCGCCGTATGGACTTGCGGATATGGCGGCCGGTCGCGCTGCGGCTGCGCCCGTACAGCTTGCCGATTTTCTCCTGTGAAATGCGGCGGTAAAAGGATAGGTAAAGCATTTCCTGTTCTTCTACCGGCAGACGGGAGAGAGCTTGTACCAGCAGGCCGTTGTTCAAGATAACCGTATCGCCGCAAAGGTTCAGTATGTATTCCTCGTCCGGCTCCGGGGCTTGAAAACATTTATCGTTCGTGCCTAAAGGGTGATATTTTTCTTCTGTGAGGTATTCAAGGGATATTTCTCTTTTGTATTTGCGGTTCCTTGTTCTGACAGCAGTACACATAGCGTTGCGGATAACGACTTTACAAAAAGCGTGGAACGTGTACTCGATATGCTCTTTGTATTCTTCCGTACAGGTCATGGAAATTCCCCCTTTCCTCAAAGGCTTGTGCATGGTTGACGGGCTGCATTTATGATAAACAGGGGGCGGCAGCACTCTTTGCTGTCGCCCCTTGATTACCCTCCTGCAAAGACGGGCGGGGCTGTCAACGGCGGCGCGGTACGCGGCGTTCATCTTGACCGTTGGCTGGCTCGGCTGGCTTTGCTATATAATATTCACTAATCTTTTCCGCGCAATTTGATTTTAAAGATTACCAAATAGGGAAATATAAATCAATCCGATTGTTCCTATGGCAATGAAACTTAACGCCAAACCGACTCTTTTTTTTCGAGAGTCAAATTCTCTTCTTGAACTATCCGTCATATTAGAGGGATACTTATTTCTACCGATTAGGTATAATAAAAGACCACCACCGCCATTTCCACTAAGTGAAAAAATGCCCCAAAAATTAGGGTGTTTCAATCCTCTGCTTTCTGCATCAAGAGCTACTAATCTGAAAAGTTGATAAATAAAAGTAAATGCACCTAATAAAACCATAAATACAAAAGTAGTTGCTAAAACTATCATTACTAATTCCTCCTAAAGTTTTTTTATTATCTGATAAAATACCATACAAGTCGAGATAATACTGAGAGATGAACCTCCCATAATCAAATAGTTATTTTTTACTATTAGTCCATTAAACAATGTAAACAAAATGAGAATCAAAATATTTATGGCGATTGCTAAAATCAGTTTTTGATTACTCTTTACAGTGTTTGTGCTTTTCTCCAAATGTTCTATCATTTCTGTATCCTCCTTCAAAAGTCTGTCAAGGCTAATATCATACAAGTTACTCAGTTTGATTACACTCACAATATCAGGAAATGATTTTTCGTTTTCCCAGTTTGATATGGTTTGACGGGAAACTTGTATTTTCTCCGCCACACACTCTTGAGTTAATCCCGCCTTTACTCTTGCCTGTTTTAGCTTGACGCCTATCTCCATAACACTTTTCCTCCTTTCGTAAACACTATCACATTTTTTGAATTGATTGTCTATCAAAATTGCTTTACATCAACTAAATATTCTTGTCAAAATTCTTTTACATACAATATATAGTAGTTAAAGGTGGAACACCCCATATACATTTAGGAAGTATTTACCATTAACGATATCAGCGAATTTGCTATTTATTATACATTAAAGATACGGTTTTATCTATTGTTGTTTTTGTATTTTGGAATAGTGGGTTGTCTATCTTTTAATTTTTTATGTTACTTTATGGCACATGAGCATTGGAGCCAGGGTTGTCCGATCCGTAGCCCTCCAGGAGATTGACTACGCCCCACACGCCCAGGCCAGCGCCGAGAGCCACAACAAGGGTCTGTAAAGTATCAATAGCGGAAGAAAAGAACTGCATAGAGCCTCCATTTCTCCGGGTGTTCCCCGGCCATGAAAAAAGCCGCCATTACTGGCGGCAGGTTACAACTTCGGGACACTTTGTCCCAAAGTCCATTTATGCAAAGGCGTCTGGATCGTCGATGTCGTCATAGTTGAGGATGTCCTCGTCCTCTTCCGTGAGCGCATCGTCCGGCACAGCCACCTCATACATCTCACACGCCTCGTTAAGCCCGGGCCGCCTGCGGCGGTTAATGAGCTTATCGAGGTCAAAAGCGTTTTTGATTTTGTCGGCCTCAGCCGTGTATTTATAATTCGGGTGCTTTTTTAGGTCATACTTCGGGGAGTAGAACGGGGGCAGGCCCCTAAGCTGTAAAATGCACTTGTCCCCGGGCATGGTTGCCAGCTCGCTGGGCGTCATCAGCTCCCGGCCCAGCCGCTGGGTGTTCAGATTGTAGCTTTCCGACTGCCCCTTCGAACGGCCATCGGTCTGCATATAGATGGTTGCCTTCCCCAGCCAGTTTTCCGATATTTCCTTGATGGTGCTGGCCTCGCGGCCTCCCAGGAATACCACGCTGTCCATATTTCCGAGGATTGTCTCCGCGTGTTTATCGTAAATGGCCTTGCACTGCGCCAACTGCTGGTAAAAGAGTGTCAGCGATACCTCGCGGGAGCGGATCACGGCGCAGATTTTTTCGAGCTGGGGCACTTGTCCCGTGTTTGCCGCCTCGTCCCACAGCACCCGTACATGGTGGGGCAGGCGGCCCCCGTGAACATTGTCGGCCCTTTCGCACAGCAGATTGAACATCTGCGAAAAGGCCAGGGCCACAAGAAAGTTATAGGTCTGCGTGGTGTCCGAAATGATAAAGAACACCGCCGTTTTCCGATCCCCGATGCGGTCAAGCTCCATCTCGTCATAGCTCATAATCTCCCGGAGTTGGGGGATGTCAAAGGGGGCCAGACGCGCACCGCAGGAAATCAAGATCGACTTGGCAGTTTTGCCGCTACTTAACTTATATTTGCGGTATTGCTTGACCGCAAAGCAGTCCGGCTTGCGTTTCTCCAGCCCCTTGAACATATAGTCCACAGCGTTTAGGAAATTTTCATCGTCCTCCTTTACCTCCATGCCGGAAATCATATCGACCAGCGTGTTTATGTTTCGATCCTCGGCGGGCCCCTCAAAAATGATATAGGCAATCAGAGCGCAGTATAAGAGCGTCTCCGCCTTTGTCCAGAACGGATCGCCCTCCTTGCCCTCGCCTTTGGTGTTGGAAATCAGCGCATCCACAAATTTGAGGATGTCCGCCTCATTCTTGATATAGGCCAGCGGATTGTAGTGCATGGATTTTGAGAAATCAATGGAATTGAAAACCTTAATCCGATACCCACGCCGTTGCAGGAAAGCTCCCACCTGGGAGAGCACCCCGCCTTTCGGATCGACACAGACAAAGCTGCACCCGTCCTTTTTGTCCGCGCTGGCCTGGAGCAGCTGGGGAGTAAGCCAAAAGCGGGTTTTTCCCGAGCCGGACGAACCGATGACGCAGGCGTTTAGGTTGCGGGCGTTGGCTGGATTTTTGGGGCGGGTGTTCATGGTAAGGAACTCCGTCCCGGTCAGAATGATGTTGTTTTCAAACTTTGGATCGACGAAAGGGGCGATGTCTTTGGGGCCGCCCCACCGCGCCGATCCGTATTCTTCATCCCGTCTGTATTTTTTGGCGTTCTTGCTTTTGAAGTAAATCAAGAGCCGAAAGCCCGCCGCGCCCACGATGCCGATGAGCCAGTCAAGGGGATTAAGCCCCGGCGCAAAGTCGGCAAAGGCCGGGCTGATGGTCTGGCCCAGGCCCATGAGCTTATGGGGCAAATCCGCGCCCCCGGCCAGCCGGTAGGCCGTCCCCAGCTTTAGGCAGGCCCACAGCACGAACAGATAGGGGATATTGGGAAGTACATATTTCTTGATTTTATCTGTCCTCACGAACCGCCTCCTTTACCCGTTCCCGCTTGCGCGGTTTCTCCTTCGCAAGCTGATCCGCCGCCTGTTTAAGCTGTTCCCGGATGGGAACACGGCGGGACTTGGATTTATTCAGCACCTTCCGCGAGTATTCAGAAAAGCAGGCGGTAATCGCATCCGCCTGCCCAGCCTTGAAAAACAACAGATATTTGTCCGGCCCGGTTTTATAAAAGGCATAGTCCACATTCCACTTCCGGGCCACCCGGTCAAACGCCTTCGTGTCCCCGGATAGCTCAATGCTGTTTGTGGCCGCGCCGTGGGCCATGAGCTTTTTCACGCTCTGCCTGCCGTGGGGCGTCTGGTGCTCCCGGTGGGCCTTTCGGATCTTCCGGCCCACAGCTCCCACCACATAGGCAAGGCCCCGGGCCGTCAGCTTGCTGGCGCGGACAGATACGGCAATCGTGCGCCGGGAAACATCTTCATCAATCAGTTACACCGCCTCCTTTCCGGCGGCTACCTCGGGACAAAGTGTCTCGAAGTGCCGCCTATCGTTCCTCACGCTCCTTATTAGAAAGTTTCCGATAGCCCTCCAGGGAGGAGCCGTCAATAATCTCTTTGTAGGCCGCCATCTGCTCCCGGATGGAAAGTTTCGGATAGGAGAAAACCCGGTGTTCGGCGGGAATGTCCTTCGTATCGCGGTAAAACTCCTTAAAGTCCCCGCTGGTCTGGACAATATAGCCGCCGGGGGCAAAGTGGCCGCTCTTGTTGATGGAAATATCCCGCCCGTATGCCTCATAATCAAAATAATCTTTCAGCTCGTCCGGGATCGGCAAGTCCTCCGAAAAATAGCGGCCCAAATCCTCCTCGTTTTCAATATCGGGATAAAACTCGTAGCAGTCCAGATTTTGCGTAAGGTTGATCAGGTCTGCCACGCTGGAAGTATGACTGCCACAGTCAATCACAGCCTCGAATTTTTCCAAGTCGCTCTGATCCAGTTCGGAGAGCAGGCAGGCAAGATGGTTGAGCTCGTCCAGATTTTCGTATTCCGTCAGATAGTCATAGAGCCCCAGCACATCGCCATCAAAGCTGGTAATGAAAAACTCCTCATACCGCACCCCGTCCACGCCGATGCGCTTTAGGAGCGCCTGCACTTCCTCCGTGGTAGTGGGGAATTTCAGCGTTTCTCCTACCACTTCGCCCTCGTTGTATTTCCCCAGGTTCGTGATGTAGGCTTCAAAAAGGGCCGCCATCAGCGGCGGCCCTGGCCCTTGACGGTCAAAATGCCTTCAAGGGTAGTAGCCGTGATCCCCAGGCGCTGGGCAACGGCGATGTCGTTTTTCATGGCCTCGGTCATGGTATGGCCGCAGACCACCAGCACATGAGAGCGGCGGAGCAGATCGCGGCTCATATCAATGCCGCTTTTATGCTCCTCGGGAATTGCATCATTGAGAAACAAAGGCAGATACAGGGGAGGGCAGATGGGAGAAAACCCCGCCTCGTACACCGCCCGGCAATACCGGGCCGCCTGTTCCGCGTTTTCACTGTCGCCGCCAAGCCATGCGGCGGTAATATAAGCAAGTGGGCGTTTCATTGTCAAAACCTCCGATCTTTTATTAAGGATACTTCAGCCCAATCCCCCCGCCCTTTCCCATTCATGGGAAAGGGGGCGGCTCTGGAGGATATATGCCCCCGCCGCGCCGTTTTAAGTAGCACAGCCGGGGCAGACCGTCAAGGGCAAGCCGCCGCAAGCGGCGGTGCGTTGCACCCTTGACGGCCCACTCCCGGCTGTGCAGGAATATAGGCGGCGACGGGGGATATATCACCACAGAGCCTTCTGCAAGAGGGGCGGGGCCCCTCGGGACAATTTGTCTCGAAGTGGATAGGTTACTTGTCTTTTTCCATCTTTTTCGGGGCTTTTGCCAGCTCGGGCGGCTGTTTCTCTTTCCACTCGTCCAGCAAGGTCATAATCTGCTCCTTCATTTTGGCGGGTGTAACCTCCTTGCCAAAATATTTCTCCAGTTCAGCCATCGAAATAATCACGCCGCGATCCTCCTTTTTCTTTTCTGATAAGATGCCGTCAATCACATCGCCGTTGAGCTTGCCCTCCTTATCCAGCTCCCGGAGCTGTTTGGCCTGGGCCAGAGAGGGGGACGCCTGCTCCCCGTCAATGGAAACGGCAATCAGACGCTGGTTTTTCGGCTTGATGTAAGAGAGCTCCACCGCAGGCATAAAGCCCATCTTTTTATCGTCCACCTTGTTTATGAGCTCCGGGACAAGATGGTTAAGGCGCAGATAGCGCATGACTTTCTTATAATTCATGCCATGCGCGTTACCCACGATCTCAACGGAGCGTTTTCCTACATCCCCTTCGGCCACGCCTTTCAGCCGCCCGCCCTGGTGCTTAATGTCCTCCACTTCCAGATCCAAAAGGGCGGCCAGCTCGCTGGGGAGCGTCTGATCCCTCTGCTTATTGCTGTCCTTCATGGCCTCAACCGCCTCATGGTCGGTCATATCCCGGACAATAAAGGGCATTTCCTCCAGGCCCGCCAGCTCACTGCCGCGACAGCGCCGATGGCCCGCCACAATCTCATAGCCGTTTCCGTCCTTTTCGGGGCGGGCAAGGCCGGGAACCATAACGCCGTTGAGCTTGATGGACTCCACCGTTTCCTGCATTTTGGCATCGTCCCGCACCTTGAACGGGTGGGGCCGGAATGTGTGGAACGGATGGAGCTCGGAAAGTTTCAGATAAACCAGCTTGCCCTCCTCAACGGGACGGGGCGGCACAGCAGGCTCCTGCGGGGCCTGCTCCGGGGGAGCAGCCTCCTTTGTGGGAGTACCTTTCCCGGCATCCGGAGGAGCCGGAGCCTCGGGCGCTTTCCCGCCACTTCGGGACAATTTGTCTCGTTTGGACGGCTGGGCCTCGCCGGGGGCCGCCTTGTCAGCCTTAGACGGGCGGCCCTTGCGGGACCCGGCCTTCTTCGGTGCTTTTTCAGACTCCGCCTCGGTGTGCTCCGCCTTTTCAGATTTCGGGGGACGGCCACGGCGCGGCTTTTCGGGCTCCCCCTTTTCAGCGGCAGGATGCTCCATCGCGGGAGCCCCGGCCTCCTGTTCCGGGGGCGTTTCCGCTTTTTCCACCTCGGCCCGGGCCGCCCGGCGCTTATCCGCCATGAGCGCGTCAATCTGATCCGCAGAGATGACCACATCACCGGGCTCGGCAGGCCCGGCCTGCTCCGGCTGGTGTTCGGGAGCCGTGGCCTCACTGCGGGCTGGATCAGCCGCAACGGGCGCGGGAGCCTCCTCGGTTTTTGCCGCCTCGGGCCCCGTGTTCAGTTTTTCATCTGCCATTCACTAACCTCCTTTTCGTGAAAGTTGCACAATTTTCGGGCTTAAATTTCTGTAATTATTTTTTGGCCTCCTTCCGGTCTATCCACGCAAAAAAGCCGCCCAAGATAGCACCTGGACGGCCTTTCGCGTAATGTGATAGATCAATTTTTATTTTTTTCGGATTGCAGGCTCCGAAAAGCCTTGTATTTACAGCGTTCCTAATATGAAACAATCATAGGAAAAGGGTACCCTTTCCGTAAAAATCACTCGTTTTCGTCTATGACAGAAAGAGAGATTTTTGATTGTTGGGAATATCCCAAACCCACACCAAACTGGGATTTTTCTAACTGGGATTTATCTTCTTATATACTTTCTATCAAATCTTTTAAATAGAAAGTTGGTGTAACCATTGCTATTTTGCCTCCTGTATTATCACTCATTGTTCCATGCATAATGCCATGACACCAAGTGCGTTCTTTAGTAATTTGTATTACTCCATTTGAAGAATATCCTAAATCAAACACTGGGCATCCAGAATATCCTCCTACACTTGGGTTTTCTAAGCAAAAAAATTCAGACAACGTATGTGTATCAGCACGACTAAGTGTTACAAATCCAGATGAGGCATATGAACGAAATGTAAATGGAGAAAAGGAACCCTCCGTCCCTAAACCATGAGGAAAACCAATTGCAGTTAATTCATAATCTCTAGAAACAGGTTTATGTTCAAGATTAAAATGATTTAAGGGGAAGAATCTATTTTCCATAAACTTCATATTCTCATCTGTAAAATGAATAGGAAGTATGCTTATATCAGCAGTTTTATGGTATTTCCAATCGGTTATTTTACCAAACATTGAAAGTGGCAAATTTTCTGACTTTCCACCTTTTGTTGCAATTATAATTTGTGTAAAATTTGTTGTTTCGCACGCTACATGACTTGCAGTAAGAATCCATCCTCGAATTTTATTTTCATCGACCGAAGAACTAACAAACATTCCTGTGCCAACATTATATTGTGATTCACTTAATGGTGTTCTTAGTTCACATACAACTTTAAAAGCATCATCTCTAGTAATTATCATTTTCGATTATCTCCCTCATAAAAATTCAAAGTTGCCGCTTTGTATAGAAATATTATAGCAACCATATATAAATTTTTCTATTACATTCCTCATTTGTCGAAATAGCAGAGCCATCCACACTCGCCAACGGTCGAGATGAATGGGCTTCGCCCGCCGCTGACAGGTCTGTCCATCCCTGCTTATATGGCAGACAAGAGAGTGAAAGCAACGAGTGCTTTCGCTCTCGTATAGTATGGTTTTTCTTATATCTGCCCGTATCATTTTATATCGTCATAGAAAATCTGGGCACCATTTGGGTACCAAAGTGGCAAAATCATTGGTTTTATAAGTGCCCTAATGAACGGAAAATCCTGTATTTACAATGGCTTTCACAGCTCAAGACTTTTAGATAACAAAAAACTAATACTATTTTTTATGATAAAAGAACCAAACGATACCATACTTATAAAATCGTTTGGTTCTTTATTTGAATTTTTTATTATATCATATATCATTTCTTTTGTCAAATTACCATTTTTTCATTTTTTCAAAATTCCTGGCTTTGAATCGCGTTGGCAACTCTGGTATCCTTATAGCAGGATATCCTAAAAATATTTTTAGAAAGGAGTACCTGCACTTAGCCGGCGAGTGTTGGGAAAACATTATGTACCTTGAAAATCAAATAAATGCGGAAACATTCCAGGAACTCTGGCAGCAGGCATCGGAAAAGCCGACGAAATATGATCGCGTTCTTATTTCGCCCAAGGCAAATATGGCCGCCATACGGGACTATGGGCACTTTAGAATAAAAAACGCCTTTATCATAGTACAGTCTGGCACTATATGGCATGAATGGGAAATCTCTGACTTTAAACTCTTGAAATGTTCAGGTACATTTTCTTTCAATGCCAAAAGTATAAGGAATATAGCCGTATGCGTGGGGGAAGAAACGGAGGAACCGTCCTATCTTTTCTTTAAAGATATGGAAGAAGCATCATCCCATGATCTCTTTGCCATTGGCGCGGTAGAAACGGAAAAATGCATTTTAGCTTTCTGTTTTGATTGGCAAAACAGAAAAAATCAGTATCTCGTCGCAGATAACTACGACGGTGAAGATTCCGATCTCTTCTACATAATGAGAACACTAAAAGAATTACCTGACCGAAAGGAAGATATGAATGAAACAGCACATACCAGGAGCGAATATCCTATGGAAGGAATCCAAAATGGAGCGTCTACGTAACATCCGTCAGGGAGCACAAGCTCTCCCTGATGATGAGGAAGATACGGCTCCTCTTATTAGTAACGGAGAATTCTCTTCTCCTGTTAATAATAAAGAACATAACGAATTCCACAAGAAGCAGCATCGCCTAAAGGCAAATGGCCTATCGAAGGAATCCGGGATGATTCGTCCACGTGATATCCGTCAGGGAGCACAAGCTCTCCCTGATGATGAGGAAGATACGGCTCCTCTTATTAGTAACGGAGAATTCTCTTCTCCTGTTAATAATAAAGAGCATAACGAATTCCACAAGAAGCAGCATCGCCTAAAGGCAAATGGCCTATCGAAGGAATCCGGGATGATTCGTCCACGTGATATCCGTCAAGGGGCACATGCGCTTCCTAACAACGAGGATATAGTTCTCCCCATTAACAGCGAGAACTCTGTTCTCCCTGACAACAACAGGGAGAACAGCAAATCACCTCCGATATCCAAAGATCTCTTACCTTCAACAATTAGCCAGGGACTTCCATCACACCAGGATACTTTGCCAGAATCAGTAACCGACATTACCCGAGTTAAGGGGAGACAATGTTTCCACCCCGTTCCTTCGATTCCAGCTCCTAACCCTCAGAGTTCTTCCCGCTCACAGCCCATAATGGTGTTAGACGATCTGGCGAAAGCTGTTCTGGGCTGCGTAAAAATTATAAAGTATGGTGATTTGCTGTATTACTATACCGGCAAAACATACCGCGTTATAGGCAATGGAAGTCAATTACTGCGGCTCATACGATCACAAGTTAGTAACAACCCATTCGGAAGCACTAGTGTACGAAAATTTTCTGATTTATTAGTTTTTTTGCAATCAGATGATACTCTCGTTCCACAGGATTTGGACAGCAGATTGACTAAAGCTCAATACTACGTTGTGTTTCAAAATGGTGTTCTGGATTTGTGGGATATGAAATTATTATTGCATTCTCACAAATATCTTACTTTCTATGAATTGGATGCATTCTGGAATAAGGACACCCATTCACCAACATTCGAGAATTTTCTTGAAAAAATCAGTGGTGGCGATACAGAAATCATACAGCGTATCAAGGAAGTAATGGGATATCTGTTATCCCCTGTGAATGAAGGAAAATATTTCTTTGTAATGGGAACAACCCCGAATAGTGGAAAAAGTACACTTGGGGAACTGTTAAGGAAATTATTAGGAAGTGAAAATGTTATCAGCAGGGCTCCGTACCAAATGAGTGGGAGGTTCACTTTTGGGGATATCCACGGAAAACTTCTTGATATCGCTCCAGACTTGCCCAATGGGAAGTTTACCCCTGTCACCACCGCCATAATTAAACAAATTACTGGCGGAGATACCATAACAGTAGAGCAGAAATACGAAAATATGAAGGAAGTTAAAAGTAGAATGCGTTTTCTGTTCGGGAGTAATTTCCCAGTTTCAATCTATCCGGACAACAGTGATGAGGCCTTTTGGGACAGAATGATCCTTCTTCCTTTCCTGCATCCGCTAAAAAAGGAAGAGGAAGATCCGCTTATACTCCAAAAGCTGCTGAATGAGAAGGAAGCCATCATATATAAATGTTTAATGGCTTTTCACAAAGTTCTTAGGAATCACTGCATTTTCTCATATTGTAAAGCTGCTGAGGAAATGAAATCCAGTTGGCGATATTGTAAGGAAAATTCCAGTCAATCCATAATAGAATTTTCCAAAAAATTTATCATGGCAACGGGAGATCCGAAAGATTGGCTCTATTCGCAGGATCTATATCGACGGTATATTGAATTCTGTGAATGCGAAAGCTATGATTATCTCTCCTACACAGGCTTTCTATCTTGGATGTGCCATAACATAGAAGGCTGCCAACAAAAAAGAGTGCATCTAACAAATCATAATCCCAGATCTGCTTTAATTGGAATCAGGTTTAGTGGATTAGCCGAGGAATGCACGGATTGAAGAGGAGGAAGATTAAGTTATGAATAAACTTTATTCATTTTCCGATTTGCTGGTTATCTTCCCATTTGGTAAAACCAAATTACGCCAGCTTTTGCAGGCAGGTGTTTTGCCAGTGGTAAAAATTGGCCGGCAATATATAACAAATGATAAGGCCATAGAACGATGGATTCTAGAAAATAGTGGTAAGGAAATTATTTTTTAGTCCTGATGGTTCTTGACTCCAGGCGGCTAATGAAGTATTCTTACTTCGTGAGCCGCCATTTTTATCAGAAAGGAAGATTTAAATGGCAGATAGTACATTGAAAACTAGTCGACGCAAAAAAGGCACAGGAAACATTGTAAAAAAATCCAATGGAACTTATTTAGGCAAAATAAAAGTTTCTGGTTATGACGTATTCTACTACACTGGTACCTCTGAAAAAGAGGTTCAAAAGAAGCTTGCTGAATTTCACGCATTAACACAGCGTAAGGAAATAGTTCCGCGGCGCCAGACTGTTAATGAGTACATAGAAGTCTGGTTAAGGAACATCAAAAAACCCAGCATGAAGCCTGCTTCTTTTGACCGATTGGAGCGCACCTTTGAAAATCAGATTAAGAATACACAAGTCGGGCGCAGTCAGCTCGGGAATTTAACAACGCTGGAAATTCAGATGCTGATAAATTCCTATACCCAAACATTATCGTATTCTTCGCTGAAAAAAATTTACAATCTCCTGAATGATTGTCTGCGATATGCCGTGGCAGTGAGAGATCTTAGTTTTAACCCCGTAGATGGCGTTAGACTTCCCAAAAAGGAAAATTTATCGATTGCGACAAAAGTGATTCAGATTTTAAATAGTGAAGATCTGCAAAAGCTGGAAAATGCTCAGTATTCCTCCTGCTCCAATGGGAAACCGCGTTTTCGCTATGCGCCGGCATATGTCCTGATTGCCAATACAGGGCTACGCTCCGGGGAGGCATTGGCCCTTACCTGGGATAAAGTGGACTTCGATGCTCAAACGATTACCGTCTCTCAAAATGCTTCGCGTATAAAAAATCGTAGTGAAAATGGAACTTGTCAAAAAGGCAGCCAGCAAATTATCACGTCTACGAAAACGCAAACTGGCATCCGGCAGATTCCGCTTAATAGTAAGGCCCTTAGCGCATTGAATATGCTGAGAGATCATCAGCTGCAGGAGAATATTCAAACCAATTTTGTGATCGCCACTGCTTCCGGAAAAATGGTCGTACAAAATTCTTTCTATCAAATTTTCCAGAAGATGCAGAGAAGTCTCGGTATGCAGCCTGTAACAGTCCATGCCCTCCGCCATACGTTTGCCAGCAACTTAATAAAAGCAAATGTAGACATTAAGGTCGTAAGTCAGCTGATGGGACACTCTTCTGTAAAAATCACTTATGATACCTATGTGCATACTGATTTAAGACGCGCTGCTTCAGCCGTAATGGCCTTGGAATGAACAATGCTCGTTGCCCAGAGCGTCATGTTTGGTGAACTATTGGTGAACTATTTTGCACCGCCCAACGGTTTTAAACGGCTCAAAACGGCCATTTCCAGGGCGGCGCACCTTCACCGAACAGACCCCCCATGACGAGCTCAAAAGCCCGCAAACCCGCATAAAACCTAGATTTTTCACAGAAAAAAGGAACCACATTCCTGTGATTCCTCAAAGAGGCGACGACCGGATTTGAACCGGTGATAAGGGTGTTGCAGACCCGCGCCTTACCACTTGGCTACGTCGCCATATTCAATTTGACAATGACCCCAACGAGATTCGAACTCGTGTTACCGCCGTGAAAGGGCGATGTCTTAACCGCTTGACCATGGGGCCTAAATTTGCATATCTATCCTATCACATTTAACTGCCTCTGTCAACCAGTTCTCATCCCTATGGAACCGGATAGTATGAAAAAAACTCCCCGAGTAGGACTTGAACCTACGACAGCGCGGTTAACAGCCGCGTGCTCTACCGACTGAGCTATCGAGGAATATTGAAGATAGGAACTTTCACATACCTTCAAAACCACATATTGAACACATCCATCCACCCACAAACCTTCTGGTTAAGCCCTCGACCGATTAGTAACAGTCAGCTCCATACATTACTGTACTTCCACCTCTGCCCTATCTACCTCGTCGTCTTCAAGGGGTCTTACTTCTTTCGAATGGGATATCTCATCTTGAGGGGGGCTTCACGCTTAGATGCCTTCAGCGTTTATCCCTTCCAGACTTGGCTACCCGGCCATGAGCTTAGAAGCTCAACCGGTACACCAGCGGTCCGTCCATCCCGGTCCTCTCGTACTAAGGACAGCTCCTCTCAAATATCCTCCGCCTGCGCCGGATAGGGACCGAACTGTCTCACGACGTTCTGAACCCAGCTCGCGTACCGCTTTAATGGGCGAACAGCCCAACCCTTGGGACCTACTTCAGCCCCAGGATGCGATGAGCCGACATCGAGGTGCCAAACCACTCCGTCGATGTGAACTCTTGGGAGTGATAAGCCTGTTATCCCCAGGGTAGCTTTTATCCGTTGAGCGATGGCAATCCCACTTTCATACCACCGGATCACTAAGTCCTAGTTTCCTACCTGCTCGACCCGTCGGTCTCGCAGTCAAGCTCCCTTCTGCCTTTGCACTCTTCGAATGGTTTCCAACCATTCTGAGGGAACCTTTGAGCGCCTCCGATACCCTTTCGGAGGCGACCGCCCCAGTCAAACTCCCCACCTGACATTGTCCCCTCACCAGGTCATGGTGACAGGTTAGAAACCCAGTGACGCAAGGGTGGTATCCCAACAGCGGCTCTGCTTAGACCGGAGTCCAAGCTTCACAGCCTCCCACCTATCCTGTGCATGCATCACCGAATCCCAGTATCAAGCTGGAGTAAAGCTCCATGGGGTCTTTCCGTCCTGGCGCAGGTAACCAGCATCTTCACTGGTACTTCAATTTCACCGGGTGCATTGTCGAGACAGCGCTCAAATCATTACGCCTTTCGTGCGGGTCGGAACTTACCCGACAAGGAATTTCGCTACCTTAGGACCGTTATAGTTACGGCCGCCGTTTACTGGGGCTTAAATTCAAAGCTTCGCTTTCGCTAACCTCTCCTCTTAACCTTCCAGCACCGGGCAGGCGTCAGCCCATATACCTCACCTTACGGTTTCGCATAGACCTGTGTTTTTGCTAAACAGTTGCTTGAGCCTATTCTCTGCGGCCAGGTCTCCCTGGCACCCCTTCTCCCGAAGTTACGGGGTCATTTTGCCGAGTTCCTTAACAATGCTTCTCCCGCCGGCCTTAGGATTCTCTCCTCATCCACCTGTGTCGGTTTACGGTACGGGCACATGGTACGCAATAGCGGCTTTTCTCGGCAGCCGGAATCAGATGCTTCCCTACTTTTGTTCGGTCCGCGTCACGTCTTCGGATTGTATGGCGGATTTGCCAACCATACTCCTACCCCGCTTGCCCGGAGATTCTGTTCCCCGGTCATCCTATCCTTCTGCGTCCCCACAGTTCTGATACCATGTGGTACAGGAATCTAAACCTGTTGTCCATCGGCTACGCTTCTCAGCCTCGCCTTAGGCCCCGACTTACCCAGGGCAGATCAGCTTTACCCTGGAACCCTTAGATATTCGGCCTGGAGGATTCCCACCTCCATCTCGCTACTCATTCCGGCATTCTCTCTTCTTAAACGTCCACAGCTCCTTATCGGTACTGCTTCGCCCATTTAAGAATGCTCCTCTACCAATGATTAAAAATCATTCCTAGGCTTCGGTGTCGTGTTTTAGCCCCGGACATTTTCGGCGCAGGACCTCTCGACTAGTGAGCTATTACGCACTCTTTGAATGTGTGGCTGCTTCTGAGCCAACATCCTAGTTGTCTTTGAAATCCCACATCCTTTTCCACTTAACACGCACTTGGGGACCTTAGCCGTAGGTCTGGGCTCTTTCCCTTTTGACTGCCCAACTTATCTCGTGCAGTCTGACTCCCGTACATCATCTGGATGCCATTCGGAGTTTGATATTCTTCGGTAGGCTTTGACGCCCCCTAGGAAATTCAGTGCTCTACCTGCATCAGACTAATACGAGGCTAGCCCTAAAGCTATTTCGAGGAGAACCAGCTATCTCCGGGTTCG